>CAYRDN010000017.1:14489-65593 GCA_964423065.1 uncultured Oleiharenicola sp.
CGGTGGTGTTGGTGCTGGCGCCGGAGATGGTCAGGTTGGTGGCCGCGGTGGCGACGTCGATGGTGCTGGTGGTGCCGGCGGTCAGGACGAAATTGCGGTTGGTCGAGGCGGTGTTGCCGGTGTACTGCAGGGTGCCGCCGCCGAGGGTCAGGTTGGCCGCGGTGGTCGAGGCGGCGCCCAGGTTGCTGGCGGTGCCCCCGTTGCTGATGGTGCCGATGCTGAGGACACCGGCGGTGATGGTGGTGGCGCCGGTGTAGGTGTTCACGCCCGAGAGCGCCCAAGTGGCGCCGCTGACGGTGACGCCGCCGCTGCCGGCGCCAATGATGCCGGAGATGGAGTTGGCGGTGCCGGAGCCGGAAAGCGTGAGCAGGAACGTGCTGTTGGCGATGTTGCCGGTAAAGTTGAGCGCGCCCGAGGTGGCGTTCCACGACTGCGCGGCGCCCAGGGCGATGGCGTTGTTGAAAGTCTGGGCGTCGTTGTCACTGTTCGTGATGCCGCCTGCATTGATGGTAAGGGTGGAGCCGGCATTGAAGGTGAAGCCTTGGGTGGCGGCGCCGCTGCCGAAAGTGATTCCGGCGGCTGTCTGCGGTCCGCCCAGCGTGATGGAATACTGGTTGTTGGCCAGGTCGGTGTCAAAATTCGCCGTATTCGTCGAGACCCACGCGGCATTGGTGCTCCAGTTGGCCGGGGTGGTCCAGGCCCCGGTGCCTGCTCCGCCCACCCAGTTGACAATGGCCCCACGGGCGGAATCCAGGGCAAACGCACCAATCAAAACCAGACATATTGTCGCCGATACACTCCTGCCACGGAGCCGAAATGGAGCGGTGGGCTTCATTGGAGAACGGTCAGGGCGACGCGCGCGGGCAATTAATGAATGGCAAAATCTCTTTGACTGATTCCGGTCGAAAAAACCGGGACAAAAATATCGCAGAAGTTGCTAATGGATAAATTATTCTGGCAACCAGCTGATCGGGAAAGTGTCTGGAGTCAATCTGGAAGTAGTCCGGATACTGCCAAGAATTGGTTAAAATGCCTTATCCCGGCACGATTTTGCTCAAGATTATGGCCATCCGGTCGCCAGGTGCATCCATTGCCGGTCAGGCTGCCCAACGAGGCGCGGTGCAGCGCCTGCGGCACCTGCCCTCAAATGCCGAGTGGCGTGCGATAGTGCCGGGGTACGCGCTTTGTGACCGAGCAGAGTGTTTCCCAGGGAATCGTGTCGGACCAGTCGCTGAACTCGGTGATGCTGATCTCGCCGCCGCCCTGCCGTCCGACCAGCACGACGGCATCGCCGCTGCCGACGTCGCCCTTCACGTCAGTGAGGTCGACGATGGTCTGGTCCATCGTGACCCGCCCGAGCACCGGGCAGCGCTGGCCGTTGATCAGCACCTGGGCGCGATTGCTGCTGGCGCGGGCGATGCCGTCGCCGTAGCCCGCCGTGAGGATCGCCACCGTGGCGTCGCGTTGCAGCCGGTGGGTGCGGCCATAGCTGATGCCGGTCCCGGCGGGCAGCCGTTTCACCAGCCCCACGCGCGTATGGAAACTGAACACGGGTTCCGTGTGCACGCGGCCGAGCAAGGAATGCGGATGGGGGAGGATGCCGAACTGCAGGAGCCCGACGCGCACGGCGTTGAACACGCTGCGCCCGGGCGTGGTTTCCAGCCCGGCGCTGTTGTCCGCATGGATGAACAGGCCCGCCGGATCGAAGCCGGGAAACTCCGCGAGCCGTTCCAGAAACACCCGGCGCTGCTCTGCGGTGAAGGCAGGATCATCGTCCGCGCTGGCAAAATGGGTGAACACACCGGCGAGCCGCACGCCCGGGGCGGAACGGATCGCGGCATGGAGCGCGACGGCCCCCGTGTGCCAGACCCCGAGCCGGCCCATGCCGGTGTCGATTTTCAAATGCACGGCCACGGGTTTGCCGGCCGCGCGGCCGGCGGCGTCGAACCGGGCGACCTCCTCGGGCGAAGACACCGTCGCGGCCAGATCGTGGCCGGCGAGGTAGCGGTCCTCGTCCGGCAACACGGGACTGAGCAGGAGGACGGGCCAGTCGCTGCTGAGTTCGCGCAGGGCCATGGCCTCGGCGAGATTGGCCACGGCAAAAAGATCCGCGCCGGCGTGCATCAGCCGGGCGGCCACCTGGGGCAGGCCGTGCCCGTAGGCGTCGGCCTTGACGACGGCGACGTAGCGGATGTGCGGCGGGAGCGATCCGCGGATGAGCTTCAGGTTGCGCTCCAGCGCGGCGAGATCGATCTCGACCCAGCAGCGGCGGGGCAGTTGGCCGGAGGCACTCATGGCGGGCCGGCTGTTGCGGCCTGGTGGATCTGCGCCGACCATTTCCGGTAGGCGGGCGCCTCGTGCTGGAACGCGTCGGGCGCGGTCGTGGCTTGAAAGTGGTCGCCGCCGGCGATGGCCGGAAAGATGGCCGCAAGCTCGTAAGGGCAGGGCGCGGCCGGGCGGGGCGACGGCGCCCATGCGCGAAAGTTTTCCGGCGTGAGCCATTCCCCCGCGGGCAAGGCGGCGGCCGGCAGGCGCTGCAGCGCCGGCATCCGGCCGTCGGCGCCGACCGGCTGGCAGTGCCAGGTGTCGCGCCGCGCGTCGGCGATGACGGTGAAGGCGCGCGGCGGTTGTTGCGCCCACGCAAACTGGCCCGCGACCGCCAGGCTCTGGTAGGCATAGACCGGCCGCGGGGCCAGCACCTGCCAGGTGCGCAGGGCCAGGGCGACGGTGCGGATGCCGAGCATCGAGCCCGGACCCTCGCAATAAATGAACGCCCCGAGGTCCCCGATTTTCAGCCCGGATTCCCGGAGCAAGGCCTCGGCGCCGGAGAAGATTCCCGTCCCGGCCTCCTCGGCCGAGAGACGCCAGAGATCCGGCGCGCCGCGGCGCAGGAGCCCGACCTGCACGTGCGTCGAAGCGGCGTCGAGGATGAGCAGGCGGGCGTGGCTGGTCAAAAGCTGTGTAAGCGAAGGCATTACGCGAGGGGCAGCTTGGGCCCGCGCGGGCAAATGTCCACGTTGGTTTCGCGGGCGGCGGCCGGGTGGAATCTGGCATTGACCGGGGGGTTGGCCGTCACCTACGTTGACCGGTTTCCCGAGTCGAATGCCCCCCTTTTCAAACCTGTGAACGTTCAAATCACCGACATCAACGAGACCCGCAAGACGCTGACCGTGACCCTCGACAAGAGCGAGGTTGACGGTGAGTACAATGCCATCCTGGTCGATTTCACCCGCCAGGCCAGCCTGCCGGGGTTCCGTCCGGGCAAGGCGCCCGCAGCCATGGTGGCCAAGCGCTTTGGCAAGGAGCTGAAGGACGAGTTCAAGCACAAGGTCATCGGCAAAGCCTACCGCGACGGCCTCGACCAGTCGAAGCTCGAGGTGCTCAATCTTGTGGAGGTCGAGGAAGGCGCGATCGAGCCCGGCCTGTCCGCTGCGATCAAGCTCACGGTGGATGTCCGTCCGGAGTTCAAGCTGCCCGACTACACGGGGCTCGCGACCGAGATCCAGCCCACCGAGCCGGCCGCGGAGGAGATCGAGAAGGTCATCGAGGGCCTCCGTTCCGAGCGGGCCGACTTCAAGGTGGCCGATCGCGCCGCGGCCAAGGGCGACTATGTGCGCTTCGCCTACGACGGCACGCTGGACGGCAAGCCGTTGACCGAGGTCGTCGGCGACAAGGCCATCTACGCCGGTGCGCCGCAGACCTGGGAGGAGGTCGAGGGGGCCAACGAGGGCCTGCTCCCCGGCATGTCGCGGCAGATTTCCGGATTGAAGGCGGGAGACAAGAAGAGTGTGAGCATCACTTTTCCCGCCGGATTCGCCGCGGTGCCGGCCCTGGCCGGCAAGCAGGCGGTCTACGCGATTGAGGTCCAGGAGGTCCGCGAACGCGTGCTGCCGCCGATGGACGAGGCGTTTTTCAAGCAGAACCAGGTCGATGACCTCGAGGGGCTCAAGACCCAGGTCCGGGCGAACCTGGCCATGCGCAAGGATCATGAGAACCGCGCCGCCCAGCGCCGGCAGATCACCGACGCGCTGATCGCCCAGGCCAGTTTCCCGGTGCCCGACAGCCTCATCGCCTCCGAGCGCGACGGCGTGCTCCGGCAGTTCATCGAGGAGAACATGCGCCGCGGCATCCCGCAGGAGCAGTTCGAGGCGAACAAGAAGGAGCTCTACGAGAGCGCCACGAAGGCCGCGGTCTCCCGCGTGAAGGTCCAGCTCATCCTCGCCAGGATCGCCGAGGCCGAGAAGCTCAAGGTCGACGAGAAGGATTTCAACAGCTGGCTTATGCGCGAGGCCATGCGCAGCGGCCAGAAGCCCGACAAGCTGGCCAAGGACCTGGGCAAGGACCGCGACCAGGTCCGCGCCGTCCAGCAGCAGCTTCTCTTCGACAAGGCCCTTGATTTCCTGGTCAGCAAGGCTACCGTCACTACGGCATCAGCCAAAGCATGAGCTACTACGTCCCCATTGTCCTGGAAAACACCGGCCGCGGCGAACGGTCGATGGATATCTACAGCCGCCTCCTGAAGGACCGCATCATTTTCATCGGCACCGCCATCGACGACGGCGTCGCCAATGTCGTGATCGCGCAGATGCTGTTCCTCCAGATGGAGGACCCCAAGAAGGACATCCACGTCTACATCAATTCCCCGGGCGGCGTCGTGACCGGCGGCATGGCCATCTACGACACCATGAATTTTCTGCAATGTGACATCGTCACCTATTGCATCGGCATGGCGGCCAGCATGAGCACCGTGCTCCTCGCCGCCGGCACCAAGGGCAAGCGCTTCGCCCTGCCGAACAGCCGGGTGATGATCCACCAGCCCTCGGGCGGCGCGGGCGGCCAGGCGGCCGACATCGCCATCCAGGCCCGGGAGATCATCCGCTGGCGCAAAACCCTCAACGAAACCATCGCCAAGCACACCGGGAAGACCCCGCTGCAGGTGGAGACAGATTCCGACCGCGACTACTACATGAGCGCCGAGGAGGCCAAGACTTACGGCATTGTTGATCATGTCGTTGCCTCCACCCGCGACGCCCAGAAAATCGCCCAAAGCGCCGCCTGAGGGCTATTCAAGCGGTGAGGTAGGGAAAATCCCTCGACTAAACCCCGGTTGGAGCCGTATATACTGCCATGGCCAAATCCTCTCGCATGACCCTGTGCTCCTTCTGCGGCAAATCGCAGGCGGAGGTGCGCAAGATCATTGCGGGGCCGGGCGTGTACATCTGCGACTCCTGCGTCAACGTCTGCAAGACGATCATCGACCGCGAGGTCAAGGCCCCCGTGCCCGAGGGCGCCAAGCCGGCCTTCCGGCTGATCAAGCCCGGCGACATCAAGAAGGTCCTCGACGACCATGTCATCGGCCAGGACCACGCCAAGAAGGTCCTCTCGGTCGCCGTCTACAACCACTACAAGCGGCTCAACTACGACGCCTCCGGCCAGCCGCGCGAGAGCGCCGCGATGCCCGCCGAGTTCAACGACGTCGAGGTCGAGAAGAGCAACATCCTCCTGGTCGGCCCCACGGGTTCCGGCAAGACGCTGCTCGCCCGCTCGCTCGCGCGCATCCTTGACGTGCCGTTCGCCATTTCCGACGCCACCACGCTGACCGAGGCCGGCTACGTCGGCGAGGACGTCGAGAACGTCGTGCTCCGCCTCCTGCAGGCCGCCAACTACGACGTCAAGAAGGCCGAGTGCGGCATCATTTACATCGACGAGATCGACAAGATCCGCCGCACCACCGAGAACGTCTCCATCACCCGCGACGTCTCCGGCGAGGGCGTGCAGCAGGCGCTGCTCAAGATCCTCGAGGGCACCACCTGCAACGTCCCCCCGCAGGGCGGCCGCAAGCACCCGAACCAGGAATACATCCAGGTCAACACCTCGAACATCCTCTTCATCTGCGGCGGCGCGTTCGTCGGCCTCAACGAGGTCATCAAGAAGCGCCTCGGCCAGCGCTCGCTCGGCTTCCACATCAACGCCAAGGACCACGAGCTCACCCCGGACGAGATGATGCGCGGCGTCGCCCCCGAGGACCTGATCCGCTTCGGCATGATCCCCGAGTTCATCGGCCGCCTGCCGGTCGTCTCCGTGCTCGACGAGCTGAAGGTCGCCGACCTCGAGAAGGTGCTGCTCCGCACGAAGAACTCGATGGTGAAGCAGTATTCCAAGCTTTTCGCGATGGACGGCGTGCAGCTCAAGTTCACCCGCGACGCCCTGCGCGCCATCGCCCTGCGCGCGATCGAGCTCAAGACCGGGGCCCGCGCGCTCCGCGCCATCCTCGAGAAGATCATGCTTGAGGTCATGTACGAGCTGCCGACCCGCGACGACATCTCCGAGGTCATCATCGACCAGGCTGTCGTCGAGGGCCGCAGGAAGCCGCAGCTGGTGAAGTCCGCCCGCGGCGCCGCCTCGAGCAGCAAGGACGCGGCCTGATTTGGACTCGTTTCAGGCCGGCCGGGCTGTCAGCGTGCGGGGTAATCGCCCGCTGTGATCCCCGCCCTGAAAAACCTGCTTGGCCGCCCGGCCGCTGAATTGCCGCCGGCGGCGCGCGGGTGGATGATGGCCCTCCTGCTGGCGTACACGCTGCTGGGCGTCGGCGCGATGGACCGCTGGCAGCACCGCGGCGGCCAGCCGCTGCGGCAGCTCGGCTTCGGCTATGGGGTGTTGATCGACGCGATCGAGACGACCGGCGAGTACCGGGTTGCGGCGGGCGTGCATTATCCGGGTGTCGCCTTCAGCGCGCACCGGCTGCCGTTCATCCCGTATTTTCTGATCGCGCTGCAAAATGTGCTGGGCGACGACCTGCGGCGGGTCGCCCTGGCAAAATGCCTGCTGTTCAATTCCCTCCTCCTGCTCGCGGTCTGGCGCGTCCTCCGGCACGCGCAGGCGCCGGCCTGGGGCGTGCTGCTGCTGCTGGGGTTCGTGCTCACGATGCCGCGCTGGGTGCTCAACGTCTTCGAGGTCGGGCTCGAGGAGGCCTACAACATCCCGGCGCTGGCGCTGCTGTTCGCCCTGCTCTGGTTCAGCGACGCGGCCGAGCGGGCCCGCCTGGGCTGGGCGGTCGGCCTGGGACTGCTGCTCGTGCTGCTGCTCTTCCTGAAAAACTCCATGCTCTACCTGTGCGTGGCCGTGCCGCTGCTCGTCTGGGTGCGGACGCGTGACCTCCGTGCCGCCGCCGTCCCCCTGGGCCTCGTGCTGGCCGGACTGCTCGGCCTCGCGGAGTTCAACCGGGTGCACGCCGGCCGGTTCACCGTCGGCTCGTCGTGGGAGGGCTGGAACCTCTACAAGGGCAACAGCGTCTGGACCAAGGAGCTTTATCCGCCCTACAGCCTCGACATCCTCGACTACGAGGGGGAGGTGGTCGCGGACCGGCCGCTACGGGACGAATGGGACCACAACGCCTATTTCAAGCAGCGCGCCGTCGAATTCATCCGCCGCCATCCGGGCGAGTTCATCGGACTGACCCTGCGCAAGGCCTGGATTTTCTACGGCGAGGTGCGCGCCTCCGGCCTGTCGCGGGGGGAATCCCGCTACGGCAAACCGGCGTACCTGCTGCAGATCCCCTGGATGGTGGTCTTCCGCGGGCTGCTCTGGGCGGCGATCATCCTCGCCCTGCTGGCCGCCTGGCGCCGGCCATCGCGATCCGACGCGGGCTGGACCGCGCTGACCTTCCTCGCCTTCCTGGTGCTCTACTCGGGCTTTCATCTCGTCGGCTTCGCCTACGAGCGCCATGTCATGCCCATTGTCATGCCGGTGGCCCTCTACCTCCTCTGGCGCTGGAGCGAAACTATCCGGGCAACGGGAAAGGGATCGCCGCTTCCGTCCGGCGGTGTCACCAGTTGAAAGATTCACCCTTCCCAATGGACTTGGCGAAGGCGACGAAGAGCTTCACGCAGTTCTCCACGTCCTGCAGGTCCACGACCTCGCTGGGCGTGTGCATGTAGCGGAGCGGGATGGAGACGAGGCCGACGGCCACGCCGCCGCGGGCCATCTGGATGGCGCGGGCGTCGGTGCCGGTCGGGCGCGGGTCCGCCTCGGTCTGGTAGGGGATCCTGGCCTTTTTGGCGCAGGCGACAAGCCGGTCGAAGACCTTGGGATTGATGTTCGGCCCGCGGCAGAGGATCGGTCCGCCGCCGAGCCGGGTCTCGCCGAATTTGCGCTGGTCGCAGTCCGGGTGGTCGGTGGCGTGGCCGACGTCCACGGCGAGGGCCACGTGCGGATCGACGGCGAAGGCCGAGGTCGTCGCGCCGCGCACGCCGATCTCCTCCTGGGTCGTGGCGACGGAAACGACGCGCGCGTGCAGCTTTGCCTTTTCCTTCGCCAGCCGGATCAGCGCCTCGCCGACGACATAGGCGCCGACCTTGTTGTCGAAGGCGCGGGCGGTGCCGATGCTGCCGGTGATGAGCTCGAACTCATGGTCGTAGGTCGCGACGTCGCCAATGGCCACGCGCTTGAGCGCCGCGGCCTTCGAGGCCGCTGCGATGTCGATCCAGATCTCGTGTTTCTTGGGGACTTTCTTGCGGTCCTCCTCGTCCATCAGGTGGACGGCCCGCTTGCCCGTCACGCCCTTCACCGGGCCGGCGGCCGTCTGGATGATGACGCGGCGGCCGGAGATGATGCTGAGGTCGTGCCCGCCGATGGTGTCAAAGTAGATGAATCCTTCCTTGTTGATGAAAGTGATGATGAGGCCGAGCTCGTCCATGTGGCCGGAAAACATCAGCGTCGGCGCGCCGGCCTGGTTCAGGGTGGCGAGGCGGCAGCCCAGGGCGTCGTCGGCGTAGGCCTCGGCGTGCGGCCGGACGAAGCGGTCGTACACGGTCTGGGCCTGGGCCTCCGCGCCGGAGGGCGACTTGGCTTGCAACAGTTCGACGAGGAAATCCGGGACCTGATAATCAGACATGGCTTACTCTCGTGCGAAAGGGTGCGGCTCGCAAAGGCAAAATTGCCCGACGCCGGGGGCGGGGTTACGGGTGCGGCAGCCGCGCCGCGATTTCCTCGAGCGGGTAGGTGATGATTTCGGCCAGGGTCGGGTGGTACCACGGCGCCCGGAGCAGGTCGGCCACGGTGGCGCGCATCGCCAGCGGGCCGGAGAAGCAGTGGATGAGCTCGCCCGCGTCGCGGCCCACGATTTCGGCGCCGAGGATGCGGCCCCGCTTCGGTTCGGCGAGCACCTTCACATAGCCGTAGCTGGCCTCCATCAGGATGGACTTGCCGTGGTCGCTGAACGGGTAGGAGGCGGCGAGGTAAGGCACGCCGCGCTCATCGAGTTCGCGTTCGAGCGCGCCGATGGTGGCGAGCGGCGGGTCGGTGAAGACAACATTGAGCAGCAGGGAGAAATCCACCGGCTTGATCGCCTTCATCCCGCAGGCATGGCGGGCGGCCAGCTCGCCCTGCGCGATGGCGATGTGGACGATGTCCGCCGGGCCGGAGCAGTCGCCCGCGGCATAGATGTGCGGCACGTTGGTCTGCTGCCAGCGGTTGATGCGGATCCGGCCCGCGGGACCCGTTTTGACGCCGGCGGCGGCGAGACCGAGACCGGCGGTCTGGGGCTCGCGGCCGAGCGCGTTGAAGCAGTGCGCGGCACGGCGCACGATGACCTTGCCGTCATGGAGAAAGGTGGCGGTCACGCCGTGCTTGTGCCGCGCGAGCCCACGGATCTGCGTGCCGGCGAAGAGCTCGATGCCCTCGGCCACGAAGGCCTGCTGCACGACCTCCGAGGCGGCCGCGGAATGGTCGCGCAGGATGTGGGCGCTGCGCTGGATCAGCGTCACCCGGGATCCGATGCGGTGGAGGAACTGCGCCAGCTCGCAGGCGACGATGCCGCCGCCGAGCACGAGCACGCTGGGCGGCACAAAGCCGAGGTCGAGCACGTCGTCGCTGGTCCAGCACTTGAGTGCGGCAAGGCCGGGCACGGGCGGCACGCTGACCTTGGAACCGGTGCCGAGCAGGAAGTGCCGGCCGCGCAGCCGGCGGCCGTCCGACAACTCCACGGTGTGCGGGTCGAGGAAGCGCGCGTAGGCGCGGTAGAGGTCGAACTTGCCGGCGGTCAGCGCCTGCCGGCGGTCGCGGGCGAACTCGGCGATGAGGCGCTTTTTCCGCGCGTGCATGGCCCGCATGTCGGCGCGGGCGCCCCGGACCCGCAGGCCGAAGCGATCCGCGTGCTGCGCCTGGTGCAGCATCTCGGCGGCGTAGAGGAGCGTCTTCGAGGGCATGCAGCCGCGCAGGATGCAGAGGCCGCCGAGCGGCTTCGCACCGTCGACGACGGCGACCTTCCGGCCGAGGTCCGCGGCCACGCGGGCCGCGTTGAAGCCGGCGCTGCCGCCGCCGATGCAGATGAAGTCGTAGATTTTCATGGTGGGGGATGGTCGTCGCGGTTGAAAACGGTCAGCCCCTTGACGCTGCGGCCGCGCGTGTACTGGCGCAAGTCGCCGCCATCATAGGCCTGGCCGGTGGCTGCCGGGAGCAGCAACGAGCGGAAGTAGCCGGTTCGGATGAGGCCGCCGATGCCATCGGCCTCGAAGGACCGCCCGGCCGCCCGGTCGGAACCGTAATTGTAAGCGAGGACGAAGGGGGGCGAGCCCGGGTTCAGCCACGGCAGATTGAGCGCGTTGACGGCGGCAAAGCGCGGTTCCGGCTCGGGCTGCCAGACGGCCCATATTTCCGCCAATCCGGCCGCTTGCGGGAGCTGGCTCATTTGTCCGACCCGTGCGACGGCCACCAGCAGTTGCATACCCGCCGCCAGGGTGAAGCCGGCGAAAACCAGCCGGGAGGGCGAGCCGATGGCGATGAGTCCGGCGACCAGGCACGTGAGCATGACCATGGGGGTGAAGTAGTAGTTGGAGTAGGCGCCCAATTTGCAGCCCGCCGCAAATGCGGCCGGCATGGCCACCAGCAGGCCGAGCAGGCCGAGCAGGCGCAGGTCGGCCGGCAAGCCCGCCGGCGTGGTGACAGACGCCCGGGCGCGGCGGCAGCCCAGGAGAATCCCCATCAGCCAAAAGGGCGCGGTTTTCTGCAGCATATCGCGCAGGTTTGCCAGGCCTTCGCCCAGGATGAAGACACTGTTCCGGCCCGAGGAGAGCAGGGAGGCCCGGTAGTCCGGGCCCAGCGCCAGCAAGGTGCCCCCCCAGAGGCACACGCTGCCCAGCATCAGGATGGAAGCCAGCCGCCATTGGCGCCGTCCGAGCAAAAACAGCAGGGCGGTTCCCAGGCCCAGGACATTGGTCTGCTTGCATGACCACGCGGCAAAGAACAGGAGCGTGGCGCCCAGCACCGCCACCCCGGGGCGCTGCCGCCATCCGGCCACAAGCACGGCCAGGGCGGCTGTCTCCGCGGCCAGGGCGCAGACATCCGGCCGGAGCGTGTGCGCCCACCACCCCACCAGGGGGCCGCCGAAAGCAAAGGCGGCCAGGCCGGCGGCCAGTCCCGCCTCTTGGGGGAGGGCCCGCCACAGCAGCCAGAACAGGGCACTCGTACCAAGCAAGGCGCTGACGGCGGTGACGATCCTGCCGGCCCGGGGAATAATGGCATCGCCCCACCGGTTCACGGCGGAGCGGACCGGCACCGCATAGCCGGCGTAGAACAGCCAGTTGAAGTAGGTCGCGGCATAAGGCACGTGCGCGGCGTCGGCATAGGCCTCCTGGTGGTGCACGGCCCGCCACACGCTCAGGAAGCTTTCCTCCTCGCAACCGGAGGTGATCGCGAGGCCCGGAGCCACACCAGCCGCCTCCCAGGCCGCGAGTCCGCGTCGGACGAAGACCCCGGCCGAGAGGAAGGCGCAGATCAGCGCCATGAGGGTGGCGGCCCGCTGCCAGGCATCCCGTGGCGGGGCGCGCATGGGTTTTCAGCGTCCTTTACCGAACAACATGAGGTGAATCGTCTTCAGCACGATCGAGGCATCCAGCACGAATGAAAAATAGCGGATGTAGTACAGATCATATTCCAGCTTGCGCAGCGTGTCCTCGAGATTTTCGCCGTAGTTGTAGTTGACCTGGGCCCAGCCGGTGATGCCGGGTTTCACGAGGTGGCGGAAGTGGTAGCAGGGGATATTTTTCTCATATTCGGCCACGAGCCGCACCCACTCGGCGCGCGGTCCGATCAGGCTCATGTCCCCGATGAGCACGTTCCAGAGCTGGGGCACCTCGTCGAGGCGGGTGTTGCGCAGGAACTGGCCGATGCGCGTGATGCGGCGGTCGCCGGCGCGGGTGTAGCTGTCGCCCCCGCTGTCCACCCGCATGGTGCGGAGCTTGACGATGTTGAAGAGCCGGCGGTTCTTCCCGACCCGCGCCTGCCGGAAAAAGACCGGTCCGCGATCCTCCAGCCAGATGAGGGCGGCGGCGAAGGGCAGCAGCGGCAACGCCACCACCAGGCCGAGGGTGGCAAGGATCACGTCGCTCACGCGCTTCAGTCGGGCGAAGACCGGCTCGCGGGCGATCTGGAAACCCTCCTGGAACAGCCAGGTCTGGTTCAGCCGGTAGAGGGGGATTTTCCGCCAGTAGACCTCGTGGAACAGTTCCAGCGTATAGGTGGGCACGCCGGAGAAATGCAGCTCCATCAGCTTCTGGGCGACCGCCGCCGGCAGTTCCTGGTTGGATTCACGGAGGATGATGGCATCGAGATTGCCCTCGTACTCGGCCAGGTAATGGGCCACATCGCCGAACGGTGGCGTGGAAACGGCGCTCGGCTGGCTGAAGCCCGGCGCGAACGTGGCATTCGTGGCGTACAGCACCGACTGCGTCATGCCCGTCTTCCGGCACTCCTCCTTGAAGGCGACGCAGCTTTCCGGGCTGCCCAGGAACATGAAATACCGCTGCTGCTTTTGGGCCTGCTGCTGCTGGTAGAAAAACCGCCGGTAGCTGAGGGTGACCGGAACCAGACTCAGGATGGCACAGGTCGTGACCAGGCGGCTGCCCTGCAGCGGAAAACCGGCCCTGATGACGGCATAGGTGAGCAGCAGCGTAAAAAGCAGCACGAAGAGGAGGGAAATCGTGTGCAGGCTGGTGTAGGTCACCGACATCATGTCGGTGCGCGGGTTGTAGCCGTCGATCAGGTAGATGGCGAGAAACAGCATCAGGAACGGCAGCAGGAGCGGCGCGAGGAACGGATCCCCAAGTTCCACCATTCCGCGCGTCCAGGCGAAGAAATTGAAGGCCACGATGACCGCTACGGCATCGAAGAGCACCAAGGCAAAGGTGATGGTTCTTCCTTGCGTCATGTGGGGGGCATTTACATCGGCGCATCAGTCCAACGCAAACCGAACTTCGCCCGGCGCCGCGCCGCGGGCCAGAATCTCGCTCCAATGCTGCAGGGCCGCCCCAAAGGCAAAGTGCCGCTCATAGGCGTGACGGGCGCACCGGCCCAGCTGCCGGCGCAATTCCGCGTCGGTCCGCCACCGCTCGAGGATGTCAGCCATCCGGGCGCCATCCGCCGGTGGCGCCGTTTCGCCGCATTGCCCGCGGGCCAGCAGCCGGGCGATTTCGCCATCAGGCTGGCCGACAAACAGCACCGGCCGGCCGGCGGCGAGCGCGCCCGCGAGCTTGCTGGGATAGACCAGCCCGGCAAACCCGGGCTTCAGCGTGACCAGCTGGACATCGGCCGCCGCCAGCGAGGCCGCCAGCTGCTCGCGGGGCGCGGGGGGCAGGAAGCGGACGTTGTCCAGTCCGCGCCGCCGGGCGGCGGCCCGGACCTCGTCAAAGCGGGCGCCGGTGCCGATGAAGAGAAAGACCAGGTCGCTCCGGGCTTGGAGCCGGCCGGCGGCGTCGAGGATGGTGGCAAACTCATGCACGCGGCCCAGATTCCCGGAATAGGCGACGATGAATTTGCCGGCCACGCCCCAGGCTGCGCGGCGGGCGGCGACGGCGGCGTCATCGGCCTCGACCTGCAGTTCCCGCGGGGCCCAGTTGGGCACGACGGCAACCTGGCCAGCCGGCCCGACCTGCCGGGCGATGGTGCGGGCCATCTCCTCGCCGACCGTCACGCAGCAGCGCGCCGAACGCCACGCGGCATTGCGCTGCAGGCGCAGCGGCCAGAGGAAAAGGCCGGCCAGCACGCCCATATGCGCGGTGACGATATCGGGATAGATGTCCTGGATCCAGGGAAGGACGGCCGCGCCGCGCCGCCGGGCGGCGGCGGTGATCCGGGGGCCGAGCATGGGCGGATCGGTCATCGGCACGATGAGGTCGCCGGGCCGGGCCAGGGCGGCGAGCTTCCGCCGCGCATGGCGGCTGAAGCGCCAGTAGTTGCCGGCGCGCGAGAGCAGGCCGTGATGCTGCTCGCCATCGCCGGTGCGGTGGATCTCCACGCCGTGGCGCGGGCCGGGTTCGGAGCCGGCCGCGATGACATGCACCGGCCAGCCGCGCGCGGCGAGGCCCTCGGCCAGGTCGGTGAGCAGCTGCGCGGTGGCCGCGGTCGAGGGCCAGTAGACGCGGTTGATGAAGATGATGCGGCCGGCTCCGCCCGGGCGGGGCGGAACGGACGGGGACGAGGCGGATTCCCCGGGGGCGGTCACGGTTTTGCTTGCCGGCGCAGTTCGCGGGCCTTGGCGGCGCTCAGGAATTCATACCACGCCATCAGGCGGCAGAAGACATAACCCCGGTAGCCGTCGAGAAACCCCGCGCGCCAGACGTAGTGATAAAAAAAGCGGAGGGCGGGACGGCAGGGCAGCGACCACGCCAGGCGCCGCAGCCGGCGCTTGCCCGCGAGGCCGGCGTCGAGACCGGCCGGCGCGGCGGGTCCGCCGGCGGCCGCCTCCAGCTGCAGCCGCGCCTCCCAGCTGCTGTAGCGGTTGTGCTTCTCCACCCAGGTGGCGATGTCGGGGAAGGCATAATGTTCCATCTCCCCGGCCAGATAGCCGGCGGAGCCGTCGAGCTGCACATGCTCGTGCACCTCGTTGTCGCCGGAGCCGGTGGGGGCGGAATCGGCGAGCCGCTCGTAGCGGCCGAGCCGGTGGCGGAAAAAACGGAGATTCCAACTGGGGAAGTATCCGCAGTGGTTGAGCCAGCCGTCGAGGAACCAGAAGCGGCGGTTGACATAGAAACCCTGGTGCCGCGTCTGGCCGAGGGCGGCGCGCATCGCCGCGGCCAGCGCCGGGGTGGCACGCTCGTCGGCGTCGATGATGAACACCCAGTCATTTTTCCAGGCGATGCTGGCCAGCGCCCAGTTCTTTTTTTTGGGGAAACGACCGTCCCAGGTGAAATCCACCACGCGCGCACCGGCCGCATGGGCGATCTCGCGGGTGCCATCGGTGCTGCCCGAGTCCACGACCACGATATCGTCGCACCAGGCGACGGAGGCGAGGCAGGCCGCGAGGTTGGCGGCCTCGTTCTTGACGGGGATGAGGACGGAGATGGAGGCCGGCTCGGGCATGATCAGTGCGGTTCGGTACGCCGTTCCTCAAAATCCAGCAGGAGGTAGCGGATCGCGCAATAGAAGGTGGCGCAGAATGTCATCAGCACGGCGGGGTTGGCAAAGGGGAACTCCAGCCATGCGTACAATAGCAGGAGGGCATCCCCGGCCAGCAGGTAACGAGGGAGAATCGACTCCACCTGCCGCCAGCGCACGGCGCGCAGCGGGAGCAGCCCGAGCAGGACCAGCAGGCCGGTGCCGATGAAGCCGGTCTCCGCGAGGGACTGGAGCCAGTCGCTGTGGGCGCTGGCATAAAAGGGGATCCACCACCAGGTCTCCACCGTGCGCTGGGTGTTGAAGATCCGGAACACGTGCGGGTAGCTTTGCAGGCCCCAGCCGAACCAGGGCTTCTCGGCGGCCATCCTCCAGGTGTCACGGTAAAGGGTGAGGCGCGAATTGAGCGTGTCCTCCCGGGCGGCGTGCGCCACCTGTTCCTCCGTCAGCCGGGCGCGCTGGACGATGACATCGCGGGCCAGGTAGCCGATCCCGCCCAGGGCGAGGGTGGCGGCGAGGATCATGCCCGCCACCGGCAGGGCCGGGGATTCACGGAGCTCCCGCCGCCGGCGGATGAGACGCAGCAGGAAATGGCCAAAGGCGCCCAGGAGCAGGAGGGCGGTGAGGGCGGTGCTCGAACGGGAGCCACACAAGGGAATCGTGGCGGCCAGCAGCAGGGTGCCGACCGCACCCAGCGGCACCGGCGAATGCCAGAAGTCGCGCTGGCCGCCCCGGCGCAGAAAATGATAGAGCAATCCGATGCAGACCGCCGTGTTCAGCAGCGTGAATGCGCCCCAGTGGTTGGGGTAAATGAAAGTGGAGAAAAACTTGAAGTTTGGCGTCGGCACCAGCCCGAACCACAGCTGCCGCGCGCCGGTGAGCTTCTGAAACGTGCCGAACACCGCGAGCACGACCGCATTGACGGCCAGGACGAACAGCACGGTCCGGATCCGCCGGCGGTCGCGCAGGACCAGCGCCAGATTGAAGCAGGACAGGACGATGACGTTGAAATGCCACAACTCGCGCAGGGCCAGCAGAGGGCGCGCGGAACTGGGCAGCCAGGCATGGGGACTGCCCAGCACGAGGGAGGGCTCCCCGGCGATCAGGACGCTCTTGAAGCTGGGGTTGAAACAGCCCGCCACGACCAGCAGATCGTAGCCCACCAGCGGCCAGAGCCAGCGGCCGGCCGGATGGACGCGGCCGGCCGAGGTCCTGGGGTGCAGCCAGCAGGCCGCGATGAAGAGCAGGACGCCCACCGTCCCCCAGACCGCGATGACCTGGCGCACCCAGGGAGCCTGGCCGCCAAAGGCCCAGGAGGTGAACACGATCAGCGTGGCGAATTGGAACAGGACCAGTTTCTCGAGCACGGTCGCCGGGCTCCGCTGGCGCGAGCTGCGGCCGGTGGTCCGCGGCGGGTCAGCGTCGTTCATCTTGCAGTTGCCGGTAAAAATTTTGCAGCAGGCCTGCGGCCCGGTCCCACGAGAATTCCCGGGCGACCCACGCCCGCCCGCGGTCTCCCTGCGCACCGAGCCCGGCCAAGGGGGTGGCGAGCGCGGAGGCGAGGGCCCGGTCGAATTGCTCCCAGGGCACGCACCAGCCTCCGCCATGGGTGGCGAGGCCGCGCCAGGGTGTGGTGTCGGTGACGAGCGCGGGCACGCCGGCGGCCAGCGCCTCGGCGATGACGAGGCCGAAATTCTCCGAGTGCGAGGGCAGGACAAACAGGGAGGCCACGCCGTAGGGCGGCGGCCGGCCGGCGCCGTCAAAGACCGCGATCTTTTCCCCGGCCCCGGCGGCGGCGAGCCAGGCGGCGATCTCGGTCGCGGTGTATTCCTCCGGCACCCCGGCGATCAACAGCAGCCAGTCGCCGCGCGGCACCGCGAGCCAGCGCGCGATCAGCTCCCGCAGCCGCTTCTTGCGATGAAAGCGCGAGTAGAAGAGCGCCACGGGCCGCGACCGGGTGGCGGGGCAGAGTTCTTGCCAGGCAGTGCGGGCCGCGGCGAGTTCATCGCCGGACGGGAGGTTGACGCCGTTCGGGGAGACGCAGACGGGCTGCGTGAAGCCCAGCGCGCGGATGTCGTCCGCCTCCTCCGGACTCGTGGCATGCCAGCCAGCGGCACCGGCCAGGGCACCGGGATGCACGAACAGCCCGGCAAGCAGTTTCCGCCCGCGGTGGTGACGGTACGCCCAACCGCTCAGCATGCCGCGCGGGGAGATCACGAGGGGCACATCGTGGCGGCGGGCGGCCTGGTGGGCGTAGTGCAGGGTCAGCAACCAGAGGGAATGATGATGGATGCATTCCGGGTCTCCAGCCAGCAGATGTCGGCGGAGTTCCGGGGAGCGGGCGAGCCAGCGGGGCGTCACGCGGGGAAAGGCGCGGATGGTGGCCGGCTCGCCATCCGCCGGCGAAACCGGAAGGCCGGTGGCGACGGTGGTGAGCAATTCAACCGGGTCCCCGCGGGCCGCCAGCGCGTTGGCCAGCGCCCGGACTGATTTTGAGGGACCGCCATGGCGATCCTCCAGGCTGGGCACGATATGGCTGAGGCGCATCAGGCGGACGGCTCAGCGGGGTTCGCTGCGATCTTTCAGCGGACGGCAGGGGGAGCCGGCGCAAATCGTGCGCGGCGGCAGGTCCCGGACGACGACCGAACGGGCGCCGACCACGCAGAGTTCACCGACGGTGATCCCGGGACCGACGAACACATCGGCCCCGAGCCAGGCATTGCGGCCGATCACAATGGGTGCGGTCACGAGCGGCATTTCCCACCGGGTGAAATCGTGGGTGCCGGCGCAGAGGTGGCAGTGCTGGCTGAGGTTGGCGCCGTATTCGAGGCGGATGAGCGCGAGGTTGTAGAGGTTGACGTGCGGCCCGACCATGCTGTGCGGGGCGAGGGCCAGCCGGTCGGGAAAGACAATCCTCGCCGTGGGGAAGATCACCACCGGGCCGGTTATCCGGGCGCCAAAGAGACGGAGCAGCCAGGCGCGGAAACCATGGAAAGGACGCGGACTCCACCGGAATAGGGTGGATTGGACCAACAGCCACAGCCAGCGCGCCAAGACCGCTCCCTTGGGATAGGGCGTCGTGCAATTCTGGCCGAGATAGGGGGCGGGCGGGCTCACGGGGAGGAGGATGCGGGCCGGGCGGAGGCGGTCAACTGTGCGAAATCCTCCAGCAAGGTCCGGGCGTAGGTGCCGTAGTCATAGACGCGGGCGTCCTGCCGGGCGGCCACGCCCAACCGCTCGCGCAGCGCGGGGTCGCGGAGCAATCGCACGAGGGCGGCGGCGAGTTGCGCGGCGCCCTCCGCGCCCGCGTGGTCAAACACCAGGCCGTTCTGTCCGTCCCGGACCAGGTCGGTGAAGCACGCGAGCCGGGAAACGACGGGCACGGCCCCCGCGGCCATGGCTTCCGCCACGGCGACCCCGAAAGTCTCGCCCTGGACGGCAAGGCTGGGGTAGCAGAAAATATCGAGCTGCTGGTAAACGCCAGCCAGGGTGCGGTCGTCGAACTGGGGATCGAGCAGGGTGAACCGGCTGGGAGGCATCGCGGCGGAGAGCTGGTGCAGCAACTGGCCGCGGAACCCTGCCCCGGAGCCACCCCGGGCGATTTCCACCGGGCCGCAGAGCACCAGGCGCCAAGGTGGCAGCCCGGGGGTCTGGCTGACAATTTTCAGGGCCTCGGCCAGGAGCATCAGCCCCTTTTCGGCATGGATCCGGCCGACATAGCCGAGCGTCACCTCCCCGGGACGAGGCGGCGGCAGGGCCGGCGGGCCCGGATTGGCGGTCTGATTCAGCAGCTGCCAGTCGATCGGGTAACCGGCCACCCGCGTCACCGCCTTTAGCGCGGGATTCTCCGCGACCACCTGGTCGCGCACAAAGCTGCTGGCGGCCAGCACCCGGGCGACGGCGCGGTAGTGGCGGTACTGGCCCTTGGGCATGCGGCCGGTCATGATCACCACCCGGCCCGCCCGCGGCCGGAGCCGGCCGAGCCAGCCGGGCAGGGCGACGGTGTTGACCACGACGATGTCGGCGGCCGGGAGGGCAAAGAACACGCGCCAGCTCCAGAGCAGATCCAAGAGGAGGTTGCGCCAGCGCTGGCGCTGATGGTTATGGCCCGGCAGCCGGATGTGCCGCAGGCCCCCGCTGGTCTCCGTGTTGGGAAATCCCCGCCAGCGGCGGGAGAGCAACGTCACGGTGTGGCCGCCCGCGGCAAATTCCCGGGCCAGTCGATACCAGGACTTCTCGGTGGAGCCGCCGCTGATCGGCGGCACGGGGAGGAAGAAACCGTTGACGATGGAAATGCGCATGGGCTAGCGCGCCGGCAGGCTGGCCAGCGCCTCCAGGAGGCCGTCGCTGGTCTGCTGATAAGTGTAACGGGCCACGGTGGCGAGGGCGTTGCGACCGCGGCGGCGCAACTCCCCGGGCGGGGCCCGCAACGCCGCCTGCAGGACGGCCGCCAGTGCGGCGGCATCCCCGGCCGGGAACACCCAGCCGGTCTCGCCATCTTGCACGAGATCGCGCTGACAGCCCACCCGGTCGGAAACGAGGCAGGGCACGCCGAGGTGCATGGCCTCGTTCACGGCGAGGCCCCAGGTTTCATAGCTGCCGCGTGAGGGCAGCACGAAGATGTCGGCCAGCAGGTAGCGCGCGGGCATCTCGGACTGGTTGGCAAAGGGGAGAAAGCGGACATGAGCCTCGGGGCGGGTGGCGGCCAGCGCGGCGAGGCGTTCCTTTTCCTCGCCATCGCCGACGAAGACGAGCGCGTCTTCCCGGGTGGCGACCTGCAGGAAGGCCTGCAGGAGCTCGACCGGTTGCTTGCGCGGGTGCAGCTTGCCGGCGAAAAGCACGACGCGCCTGCCGGTGAGGTCCAGCTTCGCGCGGAGGACACGGGCATTTTCGCGGGCCGCCGCATCGTCGGGGTTGAAACGCCCGGCATCCACCGAGTGGGGCGCGAAGAACAGCCGCCGGTCCGGCACTCCCAGGGTCCGGAAATAGTCGAGATTCGCCGCCCCGACATACGTGATGGCGGCAAACTGCCGGTAGAGGAGGCGGAGCAGGATTCGCCGGATGAGCGGCAGGTGCATCCGGCCGAGCAGGTGCGAGTCGCCGCGGAAGATCAGGGGCACGCCGTGCCGCCGCGCCCACCAGAGCACGCGCAGGGGCGTGAGCCAGTTGTAGCCGAAAAGCAGGATGGCCCCGGGTTGCCAGGCGGCCAGCCGCGCGACCAGCGCCGGATTGTCCAGGCCGCGGAAATGGTGCGTGCCGGGATCGCGGGCGAGGTTGGGCACGAATTCCGACTCGTAGCCGCTGAGGAGATCCACATCCCATTGGAAGGCGGTGCCGAACTGCGGATCGCGCTGAACCGAGACGCCGAATTCCCACAGATAAAACACCCGGAACGGCAGGGCGGTGTTGGCCCGCAGCCAGCGGAACCACGGGCTGTAATACTGGACCGGGTGCGAGAGGACGATGGCGAGACGGCGCATGCCTTGGTCAGAAACCGAAAATACTGCGCATGATCATGGGCAGGCCCAGCACGACGAGCACCGCCTGCTCGAGGGACGAAACCCAGGCGGCCATCGTCAGCTCGGAATTGAACGACCAGGCGGTGAGCAGGACCATGAGCAGGCCGGCAAAGGAGAACATCGGGCTGAAGGTGGACCAGATCTGCAGCTTTTTCAGCCAGAAACCCCAGAACACCCCGAGCAGGACGGCCCCATAGAGACCGAAGTTGGCGTAAGCCTCGGTCAGCAGCCCGAAGGCGATGGTGGTGCTGTTGGTGGCCTCCTCGTCCTGCAAGCCATAGTAGATGCCCAGTTCGTACGTGGCGATGTGGGAGCGCGGCTTGTCCGGCCAGAAGAGCCGCGGAATCAATTGGGGCAGGACATAGGTATAGGTCTTGCCGTAGAGATAATCCTGCCGGGCCGGGGTGTAGTCGACGATGAGGCAGAGGATGTGCATGAGGGACGTGCGCTCGAGCAGCTTGCGGCTGACGGTCTTGTTGCCGCTGGTGGGTTGCAGGCCGTCATCAATCCATTCGGCGAAATAGGCGGGCAACTGGGTGAAGGTGGGGGGGGGATAGCCCTCGTCCCAGTACTTGGTTCGCATCTTTGTCTTCCCGGTGTGCAGGATCGCGAGCAGGGCGAAAGTCAGGCCGACAACCAGCCAGGGGATGCGCTTGCCCCCGGAGAGATAGCCGAGGAGGGCGATGCCGATCAGGCTCAGCGGGATGATCAGCAGCAGGCCGACGCTCATCAGGATGAGCTGGGGGATCAACGTGCAGAGCAGAACTATTTTCTCCGTCTGGTTCATGTCCCCGCGACCCCAGCGCTGGGTGCTGACAAAAGTGCAGAGGATGCCGATGCCGAAGAAGACCGCGCGCAGCACGCTGCCCAGATCAATCGGGATCCAATCGGTGAACGTGCTGACCCACATATACGCGGTCGAGGAGATGAGGCCGTAGACGACCAGGCGCTCGATCTGGCTGGTGATGATGGATTCGCGCCAGAAACGGGAACGGCCCGGCACGCCGTGGGTGACGACATAGACCAGAATGGCGCTGCCTTGATAGAGGATCACGGCGACGCATCCCCGGGTGATGACCGCCGCCGAATAGGCCTCCAGTTGCTCGCGCGCGTTCAAAACGGGCAGCGCGTAGGCATTGGCACAGAGGATCATGATGGTTTCAAAAACAGGGAAACGGCTGCCCCCGTTGCGCGCCCACATGAGCGATGGCACCACCGATAAGGTGAACATCACCAGCCCCAGGATGAGGTGCTCGGGCTCATCCACCTGCGCCGAATAGGTCAGGTAAAGCAACACGGCGGCCAGGAGGAGCAGCCCGGTGTTAAACAGCTTGCGGCCGCGCTCCGCATGGGCGCCGCCGAGCATGGAATAATCCATGGCGATCTCGTCGGGCTGCGGATTCGGGCTGACAAATTCCATGGGACTCAGGCGGCCGAAGCGGCGGCGGCAAGGATTTCCATCTGGCGCAAGGCGACCGCGCGGGCGCTGAAGCCCTCGAGGGCGGAAGCGGCCGTGGCCGCGGCGGGGGGGCCGGCGAGGGTCTGCAGCCAGGAGGTGATTGCCCGGACGCTGGCGGGATCCGGCGGTCCCGCGGGAAAATCCACGCAGCGCTGCCCGAGCGCGACGAGCCGGGCGTTCATCGCACCCCCCGCCGGGGCGAGTGCCACCACCGGCCGGCCCGCGGCGAGCACAGCGAGGATCTTCGATGGCGTGAAGGCCAGGTCCGTCGAACCGAGCAGGAGATTGGCGTCCGCCTCCAGCGTCACCTGCAGGGCGTCGAAATAGCGGAGGCGGCCGGGCTGTTCATGCACGCACCCTTGCAAACCATAATGGGCGGCGAGCGCAAGCGTCGCGGGCGTGCCCTGCGGGGCATAGCTCGTCCCGAAAAAATGCACCGACCACGGGTGCCCGGCCCGGCGCGCCTCGGCCAGCGCCGCGAACAAGACCTCCACGGCGGCCAGCATGCCCGGGCCGAGGGCGCCGGCAAAGGCCAGGCGCAGTTCACCGGCCGGCAGGATCGGCCGGCGCGAACCCAGGACCGTGCGCAGATATTGCAAATCCGGATCGGGCGAACCGAAGGGCAGCTCGACGATGGGCAGCGGCCCGAGCCCGGGATGCCGGCGGCGCAGGTCGTCGCCATAGGCCGCCGACACCACGATCAACCGGGCCACCCCGCGCATCGTCCATCCTTCCAGCATCCGCCCCAAGCCTTGGGCGATCCGGTATTTCCAGCCCCCGGGCGGGCGGGGTGCACCGGGCTGCGCGTAATAATCGCTGACCCACGGGTCCTGCAGGTCGATGACATAGGGCACCCCGCAGAGCATTTTCCACAGCCGGCCGAGCGGGAGCACAATGAACATGGTGGTGGAGAAATAAACCACGTCGTAGCGCCGGCCGGTCAGCAGGCGGCAGCCGGTGAGAAACAGGAACGGCAGCGAGCGCAGCGCCACGTTGTTGACCCCGAGCCGGCCGGTCCAGCGCCGGGAAAAGCAGCGGGCCCGCACGATGTTCACCCCGGCCGGCACCGTGGCCTCGAGTTCCGGCTCGAGCGGGGCGGTGGGCGTCGGATCGGCGGCGGTGAGCACGGTGACCTCCCAGCCGGCCCCGGCAAAATAGGGCAGGCTCACGCGCACGCGCTGCATGTCGGGGGCGTTGACCGGCGGGAAATGCGGGCTGACGATGAGGACCCGTTTGTTCAAGCGGTAGGGCGGGGACGGAGGAGCCGGATGTCCCAGGTCTGACCGCCATCATTGGCGACGGTCGTGGCCGCGAAGGGCTGGAGGTGCTGCTCCACGCGGCGCCAGTGCGCCTGCCAATGACCGTAGCGGAAATGCGAGATCACGACCATGCCGCCCGGCTCCAGCCAGGGGACAAAGGCCGCCACCAGCGCGCCGGGATCATGGGCGTAGCCGATGCATTCGCTGAAGATGATCACGGCAAATTTTTCCGCCGGGCGCCAGGTCTCGAAATTGCCCTCGACGAACTCGCACCGGGCCAGCCCCAGGGCCCGCGCCTGCCGGATGCCCTCGCCCGAGAGGTCCACGCCAAGATAGCGGCGGAACGGATGCGGCTGAAAAAGCTGGGCCAGCCGGCCGCTGCCGCAGCCGAGGTCCAGGATGGCGGGATTGGGGTGCAGCGCCGTGACGCAGCCGGTGATGACGCTCTGGCGCGGGAGTTCCGGCAGCTGGTGGAAGTGGGCCCAGGCCCCGCTGCGGTATTCCCCGTCGACGGCGGACCGGTCCACCGGCCGCCCGTAGCCGGCGGGCGCCAGCAGGAACTTGTGCCGGAGGCGGGCGAGCAGGTCGCGGCGGAATATTTTCATGCGGGAGGGACCGGGGTTTCCGGCAGGCGGTAACGGAAGAAATACTCCGTGTCGGCGTTGAACAGCTCCACCAGGTCGGGCGGCAGCGCGGGCAGCGTGTCGGGGGCGAGCGGGTTGATCTGCGACCGGTAGCAGGCGATGGCATGCTGCTTGGCGAGCATGTAGTCCTCCACCGGGAGGCAACGGCACTCGTCGGAGCCCAGCCAGCGGCGCAGCAGCAGCACGGGGTTCCACCAGGACCAGACGGGATATTGCCAGATGTCGGGCCGGAGCCCCGCGCCCGCGATGGCGTCCAGCACAAAGCCGAAAGTCGCGTCATGCTCGCTGCTGCCGTCGGGATTGCACGGCAGGAAAACCTCCCCGGGAGCGATGCTGCGCAGGAGGACGGTCAGGCGTTCGACCAGGCACTGGCGGCGATCCGCGGCGATGGTCTTGAGGGTCCCGTCCGGCTCGTTCAGGAAATGGACGGCCACGCGCTCCACCCCGAGGTACGCCAGCGCCGCCATGGCCTCTTCCCGGCGGAGGGCCGCGATGGCCGGCGGATCCAGCCGCGGGTGACCGGGATGGGAGGCGGAACCGTCGGTGATGAAGACCACGTGCACCGGCAGGCCCTCGTTGCGCCTGCGCGCGATGATGCCCCCGCAGGCAAGGGTTTCGTCATCCTGGTGCGGGGCGATGATCAGGGCGGGCGCCTCCCGGAGCCGGTAGGGACGGCTGCCGAGCTGCAGCAGGCCGCCGCACAGCTCGATGGCGAGTTGCCGGAGGAATTCCTTGGCGTGATGTCGCCGGGAGTAGGCGGGGTCGGACATGGGGTCAGCGCAGGGCGCGCCCGACGGCGTCGAGCAGGCGGGGAGTCTCGCGTTCCCAGCAGAACTCCCTTTCGGCGGCGGCGCGCGCGGCAAGCTGCATGGCCCGGAGCCGGGCCGGGTCGGCGAGCAGGGCGTCGAGCTTTTCGGCGCACTCCGCCGTCTCGTGCGCGGTGAAGAGCAGCCCGCAGTCCGGCGCGGCCCGCATCACTTCCTGCTGGCCGGCCGTGTCGGTGGCGATGATGGCGAGGCCGGCGTTCATGTATTGCAGGATTTTATTCGTGATCGTGATGTTGCGGTTGAGCGGCCAGCGCGGCTCCAGGGCCAGCCCGATGTCGAACTCGGCCAGCTTGGCGGGCAGCTGTTCCGGCGTCACCAGGGGAATGAAAAAAACGTCGCCACGGCGGGCCGGCGGCAGCCGTCCCAACAGCTTCTCCCGGTACCCCGGCCGCTCGTCGCCCAGGAGGAAGACGCGGCTCGGCCGGGTGGTGCGGGCCCAGGCGGCGAAGAACAGCTCCAGCCCGCGGCCCGGGCCGATGGTCTGCGAGAACCAGATGAAGCTGGGCGCTCCGGACACGGCCGGGGCATCCGCGCGCGAGCGGGGCTGCAGCGGGAAGCTGTTGCGGATGACGAGCGGGGGCGGACAGCAGTAGGCGGCGGCGAGAGCGTCCGCCATGCTCTGTGCCGTGGCCGAGGTGTAGACGGCATGATTGAGGGCGAATCTTTCCGCGTGGCGCAGGAGCTTAAGCGGGCGGCTCTGGCGGTCGGCGTAGAGCAGGTCTTCCGAATACCAGTCCTCCACATCCACCGCCACGCGGCGGCCGTCCTTGTTGAGATACTGGGCGGCCCAGATGGGGATCTCCGTATGGACGATGGTCAGGTCGGCCGGGAAATTCCGCGCGGCCCGGAGCAGGGCGGACGCCGGGCCGAGCGTCTGCGCGGTCTCAATCTCCAGCTCGCTGCACATCCGGCGGGCGGCCCAGGTGGCGGAGCGCTGGAGGAAATTCGTGATCCGGGCCGCCGGCGTGTCCGCGGCATAATCAAGCACCTGGCGCCGGAACGGCAGCCCCCGCAGCAAATCCAGGTCCATGCGCTCAAAGCGCGGCTGGACGGAAATGCTCATGACCGTGACGTCAAAGCCGGCGGCACCGAGGGATGTGGCCTCCTTGACCACCCGCGGATTGCGGCACAGGTGGGCCGAGGTGAGGATGAGGATCTTGGCGGTGGGCACTAGGGTTTGTTTGTCGCCGGAGCCTGCATTGGCAATCCGGCTGTTTTCATCAACCATCGCCGCAAGCCGGCGGTATGGCGTTCGGTGAGGTCGGCTACCGCCCAAGCATAAACGTAGATGATTCCGATCAGCAACGCCCACAGCCCGCAGGCGGTCGGACCGAAGGGCATCCGGCATCCTAGCCCGAACCACTGTTCGAGAGACGCAGCAAGGAGAAGCGCCAACGGCCAATGGGTCAGGTAAAGTGTATAGGAGAAGCCGGCCAGAAACCGGGGCAGTCCCGGCGTGCCGGGCAGCCGTACGGGCCTGTGTTCCAATGAATTGACCACCAGCACAAAGCAGGCGGCGATGAGCAGGTGGACGCCAAAGGCCGGCAGGAAGGGCAAGTAATGTCCCCGGCTCAGTCCCAGTGCCGCGACGAGGGCCAGCGCCGGCCACCAGACGGAGCGCAGCAGCGGCCGGGTGAGGAGGTGGGGGATGATGCCAAGCAGCCAAACGGAAAAATAAAGCAACACCTGACCGCGGATGAACCAGATCACCGCGGCCGCCACGATCAGGCAGGACAGGCGGGAGCGCCGTGAGCCCCGGGCGAGCAGCGGCCACGCGAGCAGCGGAAAGAGCAGATAGTACCAGGCCTCATTGGCGAGACTCCACAAGGGCGAGTTGCTGCCAAAAGTCGGCACCAGCAGGGTTTGGGTGAAGGCAACGTTTCCCAGCAGGGTGGTCCAGGTCAACTGCCCGGCGACCGGATGGGGCAGCATCGTGGGCAGCCAGTCGGTGGTGTAGCGTCCGTGGGCGTTGCAAAACCGCCAGCCAACGTTGTCCCACAGCGCACCCAGCAGGAGCGCGGCGAGATAGACCGCATACAACCGCGACAGCCGTTTCATCGCATACTCCCGTCCAACAAAAACGCCGGTCTGCAATCTCCGGAGCACCTCGCCGCCGACCAGGTAACCGCTCAGGACAAAAAAAATGATCACCGCCTCCGGACCGAAGCCGGTTCCCAGGTAAAATAGGCGCGCGAACCCGGAGGTGGCCGGCACAAAGTCCACCATGACCACGGCGCGTACATGGCAGATGCACACGGCCAGCGCGGCCAGACCGCGAAACAGGTCAAGCCAGACCGAGAGATTGGCCGGCACCGGCCGGAGTGCCGCCCGCCCGCCCGGTCGGGGCAGCCCCTTCCCGGGCGGTGCGGCGGCGGCGGGGTTGCCTGGGACGATGGGCGGGCTCATGTCGGCGGTGCCGTCGCCTCAACATAAAGCGATTCGCATCGGCGGTCCGGCGTATCGATGAGCAGCCGGGGGTCGCGGCCCTCGCCGAAAGACCGGCGGGTGATGTTCTCGAAGCCGCCAGCCCTGAGCAGGGCCGCGAGCAGTGGGAAGTCGTGGATGGTACGGTGGCCGAAGGGCGATTCACGGTCCTGATAGAAGATGCGGTTGACGCTCATCATCGGCGTCCAGAGCGCGTTTTTCTCCTCGCTTGCCTGATACGGGAAAGCCCGGCTCCGGTCGCCGCCGAGCTGGCTCGCGTAGGTGCGCAGGTACAGTTCCCCATCGGGGACGACGAGGCGGACCGTGCCGCCGGGGGCGAGCACGCGGCGGATCTCGCGCAGGAGTTCCAGCGCCGGTGGCAGGCTGAAATGTTCCAGGCAATGCTCCGAAAACACACCGCGCAGCGAGCCGTCGGCAAAGGGCAGCCCCCGGCGGATGTCCCAGCAGACGTCGACCCCCGGGTGCCAGAGGAAGTCCAGGTTGATGAGATGCCCGTGGGTATTCGGCCCGCAGCCGATATCGAGGTAGGCACAATCCCTGACGCGTGGACGGGCGAGCTGGAAGCGGCGGTTGCGAATCAGATGGCCGATCAGGGACTGGACCTTGGCGTACGAGGTGAATGACCGGCGGAGGGAAAAAGTGCTCAGGGGCATCGGGGGGAGGCCGTCAATGGAAATGGCGGGCGGCGGCATGCAGTCGCTGGGTGATTTTCCAGCCCAGCCAGCCGGCCAGCCAACGGCGTTTCGGGCCGAATTCCGGTTGCAGGTCCGTACCCCCGAGGGTCACCACCCGGGCGGCGGCGGCGGCGGCCAGTTCGGGCCGGGCCGGATATGAATCGTAGATGAACCGCTGCAGCAGGGTCGCCCCGGCGTGGCGCGTGCGGGGCGAATCCTCCAGGCGCAGCAACCGGTCGACCGCGCGGTGCAGGGTGGCGCTCACCGCCTCCCAGGCGGCATCGCTGCGCGCCCGGCTCAGGCTGCCGTCCAGCGCGGAGCGGTAGTAGGTGCGGGTTCCGGGGCAGAACAGCACCTCGCGGGAAGCGGCGCGCGCGCGGTCGAAATAATCCATGTCATCGAGCGGATTGGTGCGGTGGGTGGCATCCCACGGGCCGATCCGGTCGGCGATCGCGCGGGGCAGCAGCCAGGTGGCGGTCGCCATCATGATGTTCTGCTCGGCCGCCAGCACCAGCCAGTCGACCGGGGCGAGGTCGCGGCAGAGCGCCGTGTGGGGGTCTAGTCCGGCCGCGGCGGCATCGGTGGTGAACCGGCCCCAGGCGCAGGACGTGATGCGGTCGTCGCCCCGCGCCGCGAGCAGCCGCACTTGGCGCTCAAGTTTGTCCGGGGCCAGGAGGTCGTCGGCGTCGAGGAACTGCAGGTAAGCCCCGCCGGCCAGCCGCAGGCCGTGGTTGCGCGCGGCGGCGGCACCCTGGTTGGGCTGGGCCACGACCCGCACGCCGCGGCACTCGAACCGGCGGGCGACGGCGAGGCTGCCGTCGGCCGAGCCGTCGTCGACCAGGATGATCTCCTTGGCCGGCCAGGTCTGCGCCAGGGCGGACTCCAGCGTCTCGGCCAGCCAGCGCTCGGCGTTGAAGCAGGGGATGATGATGGAGACTAGCGGATCCATGCTGGGGTTGTCCCGACAGTGGGCCTAGGGCGTTGGCCGGGGCCAGTCGGAAAAATCGCCCTGTTGGTAGAAGAGCCAGTCGCCATAGGCATGGACGGTCCAGCCGGCGGGGGCGTAATCGACGAAGCTGCCCAGGAGCGCCTGGGCCCGGCCCTGCGCCAGCATCCGGTGGTTCACGAGAATGACCAGGTCGGGCACGCGGCCCTGGTAGCGGGTCTGCGCGGAAAACGCGGCCGGCATCATGATGGCATGGGTGGGCATCACGCGGGTCCGCCGCATTTCCAGCGCCATTTCCGGAGACGGCACCACGACGAGGGAGTTGGGCGGCAGTGCGGTGTCGATGGCCTGCAGGACCTGCAGGGCCTGGCGGGAAAGGACGTGCTGGGTGATTCCCCGCCGGCCGGCATTGCCGACCTGCGTCAGATAATGGGTCCGGTTCGCCCAGGCGGCCAGGCCGTAGGCGGAGGAAAGCATCAGCGCCGCGCCCAGCAACCCGGCGGTCCAGCGGGGCCGGCCGCTGCGCACGAAGTCGACGACGGCGGGAAGCAGCAGGAATCCCACGGGCTTGAAGAAGCGTTCGTCCATGCCCTCCGCGTCGCGCCAGAGCAGGATCAGCAGATAGAATCCGAGGTTGGCCGCGATGACGCCGGCCAGCATCCGCGCCCAGGCGGGGCGCAGCGTGAATTCCCGCTTCAGCAGCACCCAGAGCACGGCCAGCGCCGACACGGTGGTCGCCAGATACAGCGGCCAGAGCTCCCGCTGTTCCGCCACGAGCGGGTGGTCGGGGTGCAGGAAAATCCGGCCGATGATCGTGCCGAGCGAGAAGACGCACGACACGGGGTACCCGGGCAGGCGGAGGAGGTTGAACCAAGCGTCCGGATTGACGGTCCCGCCCAGCGCCGAGCCAGGCGAGGTGCCCAGGCGCAGGTAGGTTGCCCAGTAAAGAAAATAACCGAGGGCGAGACAGGCGATCCACCGGGCGGCCTCCGCCACGCGCGCCGCGCCGCGCCCGGGCCGGGCCAGGAGCTGCTCGCCCCGGAAGCCGGCGATGAGCCCGGCCCCAATGGGAAGGTAGGTGTTTTTGGCCATCGCGCCCAGCCAGCAGATCCCGGAGACGGCGATCCAGCCCCAGCCTCCGGCGCGAAGGCATTTCCTGGTGGCGAGCAAGAGCCAGGGGAGCACGGCGAGCAAGGCGATCTCGCCACCCAGATAATCACCATAAGTGCGGGTCAGGGTCCAGTTGCAGGCCAGCGCGAGCACCGACCAGCCGGCCACCGGACGACTGAACCCGGAGTCCCGGTACAGGATCCAGAACCCGGCGATGGCAATCGCCGATGCGAACGAGCCCCCGACCGCGATCGCGTGGCCGAGCGACAGTCCGGTCCATTGCCACGGGGCCGCCACCAGATACTGGCCGGGGCTCCACCACGCCTGGAAAACCGAAGTGGTCCGGGCGATATCGGCCGGCAAGGGATAGATCGCCTGGTTCCAAGGCGCCCCGGCGCGCCAGCTGTCCCAGACATAGAATCCGAAGGCCGAGTCGGAATTCAACGCGGTGGGAATGAACCAGGCGGTCAGCCCAAAAATGACCTGCAGCCCCAAGGCGGCGAGCAGCGTTAGAGACAGGCCGGAACCGCCCGGCGGCCTTCCGGCGGCGGCCGGCGGCGCGATTCCTTGGAGTGCGGCCGTCGGGCTCACGGGTTGTCGGCCAGGACCCGGCGCCAGTTCTCCCGGAAATACCAGCGCTTGGAACCGGCGACGTAATGGTGCATCACCGCGCGACATTCGCTGGCCTCGGGCGGTCGGGGCAGCGTGACGTAATCGGCCGGCGGCGCGGCGCAGTGGCGGCGGCCGGCAAGCAGCAGGGCGACGAGCGCCTGTTCCTGATAATAGTGGGTGCCCTGGCGCTCGATCAGGGTGCGGCACCAGTATTCCAGCCGGTCCCAGTCGATTTCCTCGCTGCGCAGGCCGATCAGCCCCGTATTGACGCGTTCGGGCACCGGCTGGCCGGCCAGTTCCCGCAGCAGCTCCAGGGGATAGCCATAGGCGTTCTGGATGTCCGTGGCGCACAGCGGCTGCATCGGGGCCTCCAGCCAGTCGAGCAACAGGGTGGGGCGGTGGAAGAACAGCAGATCGGAATCGATGAGCAGCTTCCAGCCGGTGGAGCCGATGTGCGGAACGGTGAGCTTGTGCAGCAGCAGGTAGTTGTCGCCGCGGGCACGGAGCGCCGGAAACCGCGAGCGCGGCAGGTGCGCGTCAAGCCGGGCGACGACCTCCGGGTGGTGGTGGACGCGGAGCCGTGGGAAAATCCGGTGCAGCGTCGCGGCCTGGCCGGCTTCGAGCGTGCCGTCGTCGTAGATGACCGGGGCCAGGTCGCGCCGGGACTGCCGGGCGAAAGTCCAGAGGCAGAACGCCGTCTGGTACCAGAAACGCCGGCCGGTGAGCAGGTGCAACTCGAGCGGCGGGCCGCCGAACCCGGGCGGAGGCGGCAGGCCCCCCGCGGCCTGTTCCATGGCGGTCCGGCCCCGGTAGGTGAGCCATTGTTCCCACGGGCCGCCGGCGGCGATCGATTCGCGGACCTCGCCGACCGGCGCATGGTAGAGCCGGTAGGCGAGACGGCCGAGGCCGGCGCGGCGGAGGAAATCACGCATCAGCAGCAAAATTTTCCCATGCGGCAAACTGCACGCCGCTCACACCGCGCTGGGCGTCCGGGCATGAGCCGCGTTGTCCGGCGGCAGCGAGCAGCCGGGGCAGGAGTCGCAGGAAAGCCGCCGGCTTGGTGTCGGGATGGATGAACCACGCACGGGGATCGCCGAGGTACAGACAACCGAAGCCCCGCGCCTGGGCGTGTTCATGGAGCAGGACCTCCGGCGGGAGCGGGAATGGCGGGATACGCGCGGCCAGGGCGTTCATCACGCGCCGCGGGCCCCGGGTGAAACGGCCGGCGGCAAAGAGGGGGGCAAGCCAGCGGTCCAGGCTGGCGGCGCGGTGATCGGCGGCCGCACCACGCGCCGGCCGGAGCGGCAGCACCGCGGCGAGCCGTTCCCGGTCGATGAGGTGGCAGCGCGTGCTGAACCATGGGCTGCGCCAGCCGTCCGCCACGCGTTCCAGCGGCCACGCTGGCAACCACCCGCTGCCGGCGGCTTCGACACGGACCATCACGTCCTGGGCCGGCGGCGGCGCGATGCGCGGGCTGACGCCAAGGAGCGCGGGGTCGTGTTCGAGCGCGGCGAGGGCGGCGCGCAGCCAGCTGAACCCCGGCTGCTGCCACAGCACGATGTCGGCATCGAAATGCGCGACATAACGGGTGCGGGCCGCTTCCCAGCCGAGAAAATAGGCGCTGAACGCATGGCCGAGGTGGTCGTGGGAGCGCGGGGTGTCCGCGCCGGCGTAGCGGGCGTTGAGGCGGCGCAACGCCGCGGGATCGGGTTCGAGCCACACCACGCGGTCGGCGATCCCCGCCGACTGGAGCGAGGCGCAGAGCGTGCGCAGCCGGGCCAGCCGGGCGCCGAACTCTGCCCGCGGAAACCGGGCCGCCGCGTGCAGCCAGGGCGTGGATTGCGGCCGGCAGGCGTCGGCGACGACCACCACCTCGCGGACGTCCGGCCGGTGGGTCGCGGCCAGCGCGGACACGATGCGTTCGCCATAGGCGAGATCGCCGGCGCAGAGGTTGATCTGCAGCGTCACCTCCGGCGTGCTGTCGTCAGGGTTCAGAGGGTGGTTGGCCTTCGCTGCGCCACCATTGGCGCGGGTTGGCGTCGGCGCTGTCCGCGGGGGGGCGACAGACCAGGCGGAGCATGCGCCACGCGGTCCTGACCGTGATGCGCAGCCACCCGAGCCGGCCGGTGAAACCAGGAACGGTGCCGACGTGGGGGATGAAGACCCGGCTACCCAGCTGCTCCTCGAGCTGCCGGTGCATCAATTGATAGTCTCCGCGCGCATGGATCAGCCGCGCCTTCCACAGCAGGGCGTTCGGGAAATTGCCAAGGAAATGAAACTCGCTGGGCAGGGGGGCCACGCGGAGCGCTGAGAAATAAAGCGTCCGGCGGAAGGCCGGCTGATCGTTGACGAAGCCGGCGGTGCGGGCGAGCACCGCATGCTGCTCGCCCCACTGGCGGAAAAAATCCAGGACCGCGTCGGTGCGGCGGAACGCGATCACCCCGGTGTTGAACTCGGTGAAGCACGCGGGCACGCCGGGCAGCTCGTAATCCCAGCCGCGGTTCACGTCCTGGAGGACGGCCAGGTCGAACTGCTCGAGCACCGCGAACAAGGGCGAGAGGTCGCCATACACCCGGGTGTCGGTGTCGAGGAAGACGGCGCGCCCGAAGGGGCAATGGACGGCCAGCAGCTTGTCGATGGGCTTGTGCTGCACGTCGTGCCGGATCACGATGTGATCAAAGGGCGGCGCGACGGCGACGGGGTGGTCCGTGACCAGGCAGACGGGGATGCCGGGATGGTGCGCCCGCAGGGAGGCGGCGGAGCCCCGGGCCTCATCCAGGTAGCCGGAACCGGTCGCGACATAGACAAATCCGCGGTCGTTCATGGGAACAAGTCGCGGATGCGCGCCCGCCGGGGCGCCGCCGCGGCGCCGGCGGGCACCGCGATCAGGTTGTAGAACCGGGCATCCTGCAACGCCTCGTCGGCCTGCAGCCGGCGGGGGCGCTCCGGCATCCCGGCGGCCAGCGGATACTTCGGGAGGATCCAGCAGGCAAACGCGGTTGCGGGAAACTGGCGGAGCACGTCTTCAGCCCGGAAGCCCATGCGGGCCAGCACCGGCAGGTTGATCTCCACGAGCCACAGCGGACCGTTCGCGCCGAGCCAGTCCAACGGGGCCCCGCGCAGTGCGAGCGGCTCGGCTCCCTCGACGTCGATCTTCACCGCCCCGGGTCGGAGCGCCGGCAGGTATTGGGCCGCGAGGGCCGCGAGGGGCCGCATGGGCAGCCGGTGACGCTCGTAGCCGCCGGCTTCGGCGGCCGTCATCCGCATCGATTGGGACACGGTGGTTTCACCCGGCCGGGCGAGAAAGAACTCGACCTCGCCCGGCTCGGCGCCGACGGCGACCTGCACGGCCTGGAGATTCTCTTCGCCGAGGAGAGCGGCCCCGAGCTTGAGGCGCGCGACGAGGTCGGGCGAGGCCTCGAGGGCGAGCACCGGGACCTTCCCGTGGAAATGGCCGGCCACGGCGTGTGCATACAGGCCGAGGTTGGCCCCGGCGTCGACAAAGGCATCGCCGGGTTGCAGCCAGCGTCGTAGCAGCGTGAGCTCCCATTGGTCGTCGCCGCCTTCGAGCAATTGCGTGACCGAGTCGGGATGATCGGGAAAGCAGACGAGCCGGTGCCCGGCCGCGTGATGCACAAAGGGGGTGGAGCCGTGCCGGCGCAGGATGAATTGTCCCTTGTTGTATTTCCACTGGCGGAGCAGGGTGGAAAAATCCCGCCGGGCCAGCAGCTGGGCCACCGTCCGGAGCTTGCGGTACAGGCTCATGGCGTTCGGTCGGCGCAGCGCCCTTCGTAGTGCCCGCAGGCGCCCTGCCAGCGCACATAGGCGGCCGGCGAGGACCAGGCCCGGTAAACGAGCCAGGCCCGGGCCAAGCGCACGGGGACGCTCCAGCGGGCCAGCGGCGGCCACGGATTGGCCTGGTGACGGGTCAGGACGCGCATCCAGGAGCGCTGGAGGCTGCGATTAAGCCGGCCGAGGTAGTCGCGGGTGGTGCGGAACTGAGGGATGAGGTGGGTCAGCGTCAGGGTGGGGAAATACGCACTCTCCCAGCCCGCCGTCATTGCGGCGAGCACGATGTCGTTGTCCCCGCTGGAAGAGAGGTCGGTGCCCTGCCGGTCGGGCAACGCGGCGTGGCCGCCCTGGTCGAGCCAGCTTTGTGCGGCGGCGCGGCGCAAGGCCATGCCTGCACCCATGGGGGCGAACATCGGGTAGTCGTTGCGTCCGGTGGCCGGATTGCGCAGGCCGGCCGAGACCAGCGGGGCGTCGCCGAGGTCGCGGCAGGCGATGAGGCCGTCGAACTCGCGCACCCACGGCTCGGGGGGCTGCTCGAACTCCGGCCGGCTGCGGCCACCGAGCACGCCGACCTCCGGGTGCGCGGCAAAGAGCCGCAGCGTTTCCGCGAGGTAGTCGGGGGCGAGTTCGTTGTCGTCGTCCACCAGGATGAGGAATTCGCCGGTCGCGCGCAGGAAGCCGCGGCGGCGGGCGTGGCTGAGACCCGGCGCGGGCTCGGCGACCAGGCGGAGGCTGGCGGGTCCGTGGGCGGTCCAGTCGGCGAGGGCCAGCGCAGGCGCCGAGGCGTTGTCGACGAGGATCGTTTCCCATTCAGCCGCCGGCAGGGATTGAGCCCGCAGCGCGCGCAGGGTCCGCTGCAGCCGCGCCGCGTTGGGGTTGTGCGTCGGGACGATGACGGAAATATTCAAGGGGTCGGGCGGGTCGCGAGGAAGTTTTGCAGGTGGTGGCCGGTGGCCTCATTGCGCCGGAGCGGGGCGAAGGTGAAGCCGGCCGACTGCAGCAGCCGGGCGGCCGGGCAACGAGCCGGGTTGTCCATCAGCTCGGCGCACGTCTCGAAGACCACCGCCCGCAAGCCGGGGTTGGCCAGCAGGCTGCCCAGGCCGGCCAGCACCGCGGCCTCGCCGCCCTCGACGTCGAGCTTGATGAGCGTGGGGGCGGGTGCTTCCCCACCGGCCACCAGCGTGTCTGCGCGGGCCACCCTGACTTCCACCTGGCGATCGTAGGCGGCTTCGGCCCAGGGCGTGAGCGTTGTCATACCGGGATTGCCGCTGGCGTTGACATGCAGGACGGCGGTGCCGTCATGGTCACCGAGGGCGATGGGCCAGCAAGTGGCGCCGGCGAGGTTGAGGCCGACATGCGCCAGCAGCCGGGCATGGATCGCCGGACTCGGTTCGAAGCTGTGAATCCGCATCCCCGGCGCGAGGCGGGCCGCGGAGACAGTGTGCAGGCCGATATTGGCGCCGATATCCCACAGCACCGCGTCGGGCGAGAAATAGGGCCGCAGGGCCTCCAGGACCTCGGATTCAAAGTAGCCCTCCAGAAGCACAATCCGGTCGATGTAATCCCCGGGATGCAGCGCGAGCACCGCGCCGTAGCGCGTGCGCGTCGTGATGACGGGCCGGTGAAGCAAGCGCTGGAGCGTGATCAATCCACGCCAGCCGGAGCGCGCATAGTAAACGCACAGGTGATCGGCCAAGGTGGGGGAGTGACGCAGGGACATTGGCGCCGGGATGCCCTCAGCCCGGGCGCTGGCCCTGGATGCGGGCCGGGATGCCGTGGGCGATCGAGCCCGGCGGCAGGTTCTTGGTCACGACCGAGCCGGCCCCGACTACGCAGCCGTCTCCGATCGTCACGCCGCCCAGCACGGTGACCCCGGCACCCAGCCAGACGTCGCGGCCGATCATTGTCGGAAGCAAGCTGTCGGGCTGCGACCGGATGTCGGTGCCCAGGGGCGGGACCGCGTGGTTGGAGGAGAGGATGCGGCAGTGCATGGCGATGAGGCAGGCGTCACCGATCTCGACGCCGCCGTGGCCGTAGATGACGGTGTACGGGCCGAGGAAGATGTCGGCCCCCAGGCGAATGGAGCCGCCAAAGGCATGGAGCACGACACCCTGCTCGATCCAGGCCCCAGGCCCGACGGTAATCTCACCCAAGACATTCGCCCGCGCCGCGCCGCGGTGCCAGTCGAGGTATGCGGCGAGGTAACGCGGGGTGGCGAGGCGGGCGCCGGTCAGCCGGCAGCGGAGGCGCCGGCTGAATTGCAGCAAGGGATGGAGGGGAGTCACGGGGCGGAGTCAGCGGCCGTCAAGGCGGACCGGGCGGGTGCTGCGCCGCCAGCCGGGCGGGGCGGGGCGGGCGAACAGCTTCAGCAGGGCTACGATGAGGGTCAGGCCAGCCTGGCGAATTGACTTAACCATGAGAGTTTCTCCTCGCGGGTCTTCTGGCCGGGGTTGCGGAAGACCTCGTCGTTGAGCACGAGCAGGTCGATGTCGGTGTTGACAAAACAGTCCCAGCCCTCGGCGGCCGTGCGGATGATGGGCTGGCCGGCGACATTGAAGGAGGTGTTGATCAGGATCGGCACGCCGGTGAGCAGGTGGAAGGCGGTGATGAACCGGTGAAAGTCGGGATGCACCTCGGGGCGGATTGTCTGCAGCCGGGCGGAAAAGTCCACGTGGATCACGCTCGGGATGGAGCAGCGCGGAAAGTCGAGCCGCTCGCGCAGGCTGGCGAACTCCGCCGGCAGCGGCGAGCGCAGCTCCGGCCGCAGGTAGGCGGTGTAGTTCATGTAGTCCGACTCGGCGGCGGAGTCGAACCACTCGCCGGTGTGGTCGGCGAGGATGGCAGGGGCGAAGGGGCGGAACGACTCGCGGAATTTCACCGCGAGGTTGAGCCGCGACTGCATGCCGGGGGCGCGCGGATCGGCAAAGATGGACCGGGCCCCCAGGGCGCGCGCGCCGAGTTCCATGCCGCCGCGCACGACGGCGACGATCTTGCCGGCGGCGAGCTGCCCGGCCACGAAATCGTGGACCGTCCCGGCAAACGGCACCTGCCACGGCCGGGCGGCCGCGGGCACCGCGCCGGGCGCGCCGCCCAGGTAGAAGCCGCGGGCGTCGGCCTTGAACGGCGTGCCGCCGCGGCGTTCGCGCTCGAACAGCAGGGCGGCGCCCAGGCCGGAACCCATGTCGCCGCCGACCGGGGAGTTGAAGACGGCGGGGAAAATCCCCTGCGTGCGCAGCTTGCCGGCGGCGACGCAGTTCTGGGCGCAGCCGCCGCAGAACAGCACGTTATTTTCGCCGGTCTCGGCCCGGAGGAAGCGCGCCATCTTGAGCACCTCATCCTCAAAGACATGCTGCAGCGAGGCAGCGAGGTCGATGTGGACCTGGTTGAGCGGGTCGGCTGGCCGCCGCACCGGGAGGCCGGTCTGCGCCGCGACCCAGGGGAAGGCCTCCAGGAGCGATTGGGGCGTGAAGCGGACCTCGCGGTGCAGGCGGAAGCCGCCGTGGTCATCGGTCGTGAACAGGCGGGAGACTTCCGGCACGTACCGTGGCTCGCCGTACGGCGCGAGGCCCATGACCTTGTATTCCGAACCGAAGGAGACGAAGCCGAGGAAGCAGGTGATCAGGGTGTAGAACAGACCGAGGCCGTTCTCGTAAGGCTGTTCCCAGAGCAGCTTGAGCTCGCCGTGGTCGATGACGCCGGCGCTGGCGGAGTAGTCCTCGCCCTTGCCGTCGACGCACAGGAACGCGGCACGCTCGAAGGGCGACGTGTGAAACGCGCCGGCCACATGCGAGAGGTGGTGCCACGCGTGGTGGAAAGTCGCCCGCGGCAGCAGCGCGCGGGCCTGCTGGCTGTAGAGATCGCCCCAGCCCTCGGGGAGCACGCGGCCCAGCGCGCGCGTGAAGGCATTGCCGGAACGGCCGGTCCGGCTGAAAAGGTGGCTTTGCAGAGCCTTCTCGGCGAACACCACTTCGGTGACGTCCTGCGGGCCGAGGCCGCCGATCGCCAGGCAGTCAGCGATGGCGCGCCGGGGGAAGGCACCGTCGTGCTTGAGTCGCGTGTGCCGCTCCTCCTGCGAAGAGGCGACGAGGCGGCCGTCCACGATGAGGGCGGCGTTGGCGTCATGGCCCAGCAGTCCGCCGAGGCCGAGGATCACCGAGGGGCGGAGAAGACGCGTCGTCATCCGATCAGTAGCCGGCAGTCATCCGGCCGGTAGCATAGCCGGGCACGGGCGGCCCCCGCCTGGCCGAGTTCGCGCCACCGGTCTCGCCGGGACCAGGCCGTTTCCAGGGTGGTCGCGAGCGCCGGCCCGGACGGCGCCGGGCACAGGTAGCCGGTTTTCCCGTCGACGACCCAGTCGGCGGCGCCGCCGACGGCGGTGGCCAGCACGGCGCGGCCGCACAACATGGCTTCGGGGATCGTCATGGGCACGCCTTCTTCCAGCGCGGGCGAAACCAGCAGGTGGTTGTCGATCCAGATTTCGCGCAGCGAACCCACGTAGCCGCGGAAAATCACGCGCGAGTCGAGCCCGAGCGCCTGGACCTGCCGGCGCAGCGCGGCTTCATCCGGGCCCTGCCCGTAGATTTGCAGCCGCCAACCCTCGGGAGGCAGGGCCCCCGCAAGCGCGGGGAGCAGGATCTGGAGTCCCTTGACCGCCTCAAGCCGGGCCACGGCCGCGAGGGACAGCCCGTTTCCCTCGGGCCAGGGCGTGGCGTCCTCGGGCTTCCAGCGGAGGGGATTCTGCACCACCTCGGCGTGGGCGAGAGGTTGGCCGAGATGCTCGCGCGTCACGCTGAGGTTGCGCTGCGAGACAAAATAAAGCCGGTCCGCGGCGGCAAAGATGCGCTTGATATCGGTGAGTTCGGCCGGGGCGAGCCTCGGGTGCTCCACCTGCCAGTTGGCGATCAGGCGGTAGGGGATGCGCCGGGCGGCCAGCCCGTCGTACCAGGTGGGGGTCAGGATGGCGTCATAGGTGCCGCCAAAGCTAAAGAGCACGAGGTCGGGCCGGAAGCCGTCCAATGCTTGGAGCAGCGCGTCGGGCCGGCGCAGCACGGCGCGCAGCTTGCGCGTCAACCGCGCGGGCAGGGTGCGCGGCGGCTCGGCCGGCTGCTGCACAAAGATGACCGCCCCGGCGGACTCCAGCGCACGGATGCGGGGGTGCTGCGCCACGGTCGCGGAAACTGCAAGGAAGAGGCGGTCGCCGCGCGCGGCCGCCCGCTCCGCCGCATTCGTCCAGAGCGTATCGGCCCCGCCCCACGGGAAATTCAGGATGGTGGAGACAAACGAGATATTCATCGGTGGATCCGGGCAATCACGGGCCGGCGGGACGGTTCAGTCTGCAGCGGCGGTTTCGGCGGCCTGCAGGGCTCGCTCCATGCCGGGCAGGGCCGCGGCGATCTGCTCCCTCGTCCACAGGCACATTTCCCGCCCGGTGTCCGGTGGCGGCCCCTCGGGGATCCGCAGGAGCACCTCCCGGGGGAGCTGAAAGGGAGGCGCGAACAGATTCAGGCGCCGGCAATCCCCGGTACGGATGTCGGTGTTGGCAAACGGCGTCACCCCCCGGTCGTTGGTGAGCAGCGCGTAGGTCACGGCGGACGCGGAGAAATTCCGCAGGGCGGCGAGGATTTGCCGGTTGGACAGGTGGAACAGGCAGTCGCGGCAGAACCAAAGATCCGCGGCCGGGAACGGGTCGCGGGTGATGTCAAAACGGATGAACCGCGTGCGGTCGCCGCCGTGGGCCGCCTGGTTGGCCGCGACGAGCGCGGCGACGATGTCACCGCCGAGGTAGTCTATGGGATTGGCGGCCACGACCAGTCTCATCCAGTTGAAATCGCCGCAGGGCGCGTCAAAGAACGTCCGCACGGCCTGTCGCGCGATCACGGCCTGCAGCTGCCGACGGAGGCCGGCGGTATAGGCGAGGGTGGAGCCGGGCCCGCTGACGCTCTCGGGATCGTCCCAGACATTCAGCCGGTGGATCATTGCAAAAATGACCTGGGGGTCGGAGGAGCGGTTCAGCCGCCAGCGGCGGTAGCTTTGCACCCACGACCCGATCTGGCGGAAGGGTGCGCGCGCGGCTTTCCGCGCGGTGGCGGCGAGGCCGTCGCGCTTGAGCGAGTTGCCAAATCTTTCGGCGAGGGAGGGTGGGGCCATCTGCTGTGATGTGGGCGCCGCCGGCTCAAGCCTGGCGGGAAATTTTCGTCCAGGCGGCCGGCACCACGTCGGAACCGTCGTGCTGGCTCCGGGCGAACCAGGGATCGGGCGCGAGGACAAGTTTTTCGGGAGAAGGGTTGAGCCAGGCCGCCCACCAGGAGAACGTGCTGTTGGCGATCGCGATGTGCTCGCAGAGGGACATGAGGCGGATTTTGTCCCATGGATGCCAGGGGGCGACGCAGCGGACGAAAACGTGCGGACCGGACGGGACGAATTCACGGGCGACGTACTCGATGTCGTCGGAGAAGATGTACAAGGTGCTGTCCGGGCTGCGGGCGCGGAGCAGGCGCACGGCGCGCTCGTAATAATCGGGGCCGACGACACCGATCTCGGAGTTGAAGGCGGCATTGCGGGTGTAGTCGCCGCGGCGGAAATGAAGGGCGGCCGACGGTCCCTGGCGGATGCGTTCGGCCAGGGTGGCGACCTCGGGCTGGGGCGGATAGCGCAGGCTGAACTGGACGCGCAGCAGGTCGGCCACCGGCGCGAAGAATTTTTCCGACTGGAACATGCCGTTGAGGTAGGTGGGGTCCGGCTGGGCGAAAAACTGCGGATAGAAGGCAAAGGTCGGCGGCTGGTGCCAGTGGGCGGGGGCGGCGTGCCGGCTGGCGTAGCGGCGGAGACGCAACGCCCGGGCCAGGGCGACCGACCAGCGCTCGGTGCGGGTGAGCTGGACACCGCGGACCCGGTCGATTTCCTCCCGGCTGGCAAACTGCTCGGTGATATTGAAGCAGGAGAGGGCGTAGCGATTGTGGGCTTCGTAGGCCGGATCCGCGCGGAACCAATCCACATCGAGCTTCAGGACGGTGCGGTGGTGCTCGGCCAGGGCCAGGCCGGCCGCGTATTGGAACATCTGGTTGCCGAGTCCGCCGGTGAGGGAGGTGATGATCATGGGGGTGGGATGGGGCTGAGCACGGCCCGCTTCGCCCGGCCGGCGAGACGGCGGCCCCGGGCGAACAGGGCCTGCATCCCCCGGGCGGCCAGGTAAGGCCAGCTGCGCGCGTGGTGGCGGTTGACGTAAAGATGGTCGCCCTCCCCCTCCGCCCGGCCGCGGTAGGTTTCGTAGGCGAGGGAGAAACCATGCCGCCGCATGAATCGGGTGAGGTCGCGGTCCAGTGTCTGCCCGCGGTAGAATTCCCGGGTGGAGACCTCGAGCCAGATGGCGGTGATCCGGGGCAGCATCCCGACCGCCCCGGCCAGCACCAGTTGTTCGGCGCCTTGCACGTCCATCTGGATGAAATCGATGTGGTCGAGACCGCGGCGGGCGCAATAATTATCGAGCGTGTCGGTGCGGACGCTGATGGCCTCGTTGAACTCGATCCAGCCGTGCATGGGGCCGGTCTGGGCGGGTGCGAGCAGCGAACTGGATTTGTTGCCGTAATTCCAGTCTTCCCCGGCGAAGAGCTCGGGCGGGCGGCCGGAGGAGACATGAAAGGTTGCCTCGCCGGAGCGGTCGGAGAGGGCGAGCGGGACCAGCTCCGCGTTGGCGATGGCGTACCGGTCGAAATTGGCCCGGACGAGCGCCTGGTTGGCGGGCAGCGGCTCGAAGCTGAAGACACGGGCGAGCGGAAAGGCGCGGGCGTAGCGCACGGAATCCTCCCCTTCGCAGGCGCCGATGTCGCAGATGACCAAGGGCTCACCCGGGCGAAAGAGCCGGCGGAACTGCTTTTCCGCCTCGGACGGGGAGGCGAGGTAGCTGTCCAGATCGGCGGAGCGGAGCGGATTCATGGCGGGGGCGGCGGGGCCGCGAAGATCCGCCCGAGCCCGGGAATGGCCGCTCGGGTTGCGGGTGCGATCTCCTCCTGCGGGTGGATCCGCAGGTTGTTACCCGCGACCGTCCTGCCGACCGGGCCGCCTTGCGGATGGCGCCCGACCAGTGCGGCAAGCTCGTCGGCCGTGGCCGCCGGACCGGCGCAAGCGACCAAGCCCGGGACCCAGAGGCGGAACAGCGGCAGCGAGTGGTCGTAGTGATATTGGTTGAGGTGCGTGGCCAGAGGCACATTTTCCCGGACATCCCGGATGAAGGCGAAATCATCCCAGCGGAAAAATCCCTGGCAATCAGCCACCAGCAGCAACGCGGCGCAGGCCCCGGCCAGCCCGAGCCAGTCGCGCCGCCAAACCAATGGCGCATGGAGGAAGCGGGCCGTGTCTTCACACCGGCCGGCCGTCGCCCCTTCCAGCCGGGGCTGGATACGCCGCAAGGCCAGCACCGCACCCAGGGCGGTCAGGAGGGTCCAGCCGGGCAGGAATCCGAGGAATTTCTCGTAAACCGGGCCCATGGCCAGCAGCAGCGGCGGAGTCGGCATGCTAGGCGGGCACGATGCGGATAATCTCATCTTTCAATTCGAAACCTGCAGCCGGGCGGCCGGGCGCTGCCGCAACAACTCCCGCGTCCCCGGCGATCGGGGTGTCCTTCGCGGCGCCCGCGCCGTTCGCGAGCCCGGGAGCGGGTGATGATTCCGGGCAGGGTCGCGGAAAGGACGGCAGAGATCAATCCGGGGTCCCCAGCGGTTGCGCACGGCAAACATGGCGATTCAGCTGATTTTGCGGGCCACGATGCTGTGCATGTGGTTGTGAAAATACGGCCAGAGCCGGCCCAGCCGGTCGGTGAGCCGGCCCAGCCGGGTGGGCGTGAAGCGCCGTTCGGAGTTTGCCACCCAGGTCTCGCCGAATTCCAGCCACAGGCCGGCCAGGTGGTGGGTCGGCAGGCTGTGCACGATCTCGAAACCGGCGCGGCGCACCGCCGTCTCGAATTCACCGCGGGTCAGGCGGTATTCGAAAAACTTGCCGTCGTCGGGATAAGGTTCGTAGAGAAAGCCGTCATGGCCGCGCCGGTTGGTGCGGGGGGTGCCAAGCCGGACACCGAGGCGCCGGAGGGCCTTGATCCGTCGCACCAGCGTGAATGAGGGCACGGAGATCACGGCGATGCCGCCGGGGCGCAGCACCCGCCAGTGCTCGCGGAGCGGCTCGGCCGGACCGGCGCGAAAATGTTCGATGACGCCGAAGGACATCAAGCCGGCGTAATGGCCGTCGGGCACGTCCACCCGGGCGACGTCGCCGAGCCTGATCCGGAGGCCGGGGAATCTTTCGCGGGCGGCCCGGACGATCACGGCATTGAGCTCGATGCCCTCGATCGTGAATCCCTGCTGCCGCAAGTATTCCACCACGTGCCCCGGCCCGCACCCGGCCTCGAGGATAAGTCCGTCCCGCGGCAGGTGCGCGAGGCTGAGACTGACGGTGTCGTCGAAGGCGCAATTGCCGACCAGGGTCGCGAATTGATCGAGATCCCAGTCGAACAGGACGGTGTGGTCGCCGGGCAGGGCGGGGGCCGCGGGCGGCGGCCGATCGCTGCCGGTCAAGGGCATGGGGTCATGGTGACTCGCATTGAATTCAACACGAGGCCGTAGCCGGAGGTGGCCCCGTAGTAGCCGATGGGCTCCTCCCCGGTGATTTCCAGCCGCAACCTTTCCTCCTGCTGGAAGCCCTGGTCGTTCTCACTCAGGCCGACGACGATGCCGTAGCTGCCGGCGGCCAGCGCCACGGTTTGTTGGACGAAGGTGTATTCGTAGTCCCCGGCAGGCAGGTCACGGGGCTCGCTCCAGACCGTCTGCAGGCCCACGCCCTCGTTGGTCACCAGGCCGACGGCCGCGACGAAATGTGTCATCGGCCGGCAGAGTCGCAGCCGCACCTTGACCTGCCAGGGCTCGCCCACGCGGGCGACCACCAGCGTCCGTCCGTCCGTCCGCTGCAGATCGACGGAGAGCAGGTAGCCCCGGTGGAGCAGGTCGGGCGTAGGTGCCAGCGGCCGCGCGGCGCCGGACATCTCGGCGCCGCGGGCGTAGGTATTGAGCACCGCCGGGGTCGGGCCCTGCGCTTCCACGCGACCGTCCTTCAGCAGGAGCGACACGGGGCACAGCTGGCGCAGGGCGGACAGGTTGTGGCTGACGAAAATGACCGTGCGGCCTTCGCGGCGGGCGATGGACTCCATCTTGCCCAGGCATTTCTTCTGGAAGGCGATGTCGCCCACCGCGAGCACCTCGTCCACGATGAGGATCTCGGGCTCGAGGTGCGCGGCGACCGCGAAGGCCAGCCGCACATACATGCCGCTGGAATAGTGCTTCACCTGGGTGTCGAGGAATTTTTCCACCTGGGCGAAGGCGACGATCTCGTCGAACTTCCGGGTGATCTCCGCCCGCATCATGCCGAGGATGGCGCCGTTGAGGTAGATGTTCTCGCGGCCGGACAGCTCGGGGTGGAAGCCGGTGCCCACCTCGAGCAGGCTGGCCACGCGGCCGCGGATGACGGCCCGGCCCGTGGTGGGTTCCGTGATGCGCGAGAGGATCTTCAGGAGGGTGGACTTGCCCGCGCCGTTGCGACCGACGATGCCGATGACATCGCCCTGGTTGACGTCAAAGCTGATGTCCCGCAGGGCCCAGAATTCCTCGCCCTCGGGCCCGGCGCCACCGCCCGCCAGCCGCCGGCCGAACTGGCGGATTTTCTGTGCGAGGGTGTCGCGCAGCGTGTCCGACCGCTTCTCATGCGAGAGATAGTAGCGCTTGCCGAGGCCGGTGACACTGATGACGGGTTGGCTCATGCGGGTGGTCGCTAGATGATATCCGCGAACGTGCGCTCGGTGTGGCGGAAATACCCCAGGCCGGTGAACAGCAGCAGGAGCATCATGCCGGTGGAGATGGCGAGATTGGCGGGATCCAGGACCGGCTCGCCGCGCAGCAGGCACCAGCGGAAGCCGTCGATGGCGCCCACCATGGGGTTCAGCGAATAAATGTGCCGCCAGTTGGGCAGGTTGGTGGAGCTGAAGCCCACCGGCGAAAGAAACAGCCCGACCTGCAGCAGGAACGGGACGACAAAGCGGAAATCGCGGTACTTGACCGTGAGGGCGGTGAGCCACAGCCCGGTGCCGATCGCGGTGAGCAGCGTCATGACGATGAACACCGGCAGGACCAGCACGCGCCAGTCGGGGACGAACTGCCACCAGATGAAAAGGCTGGTGAGCAGCACGAGCACGACGCCGAAGTCGATCAGCGCCACGGCCACGGAACTGAGCGGCACGATGAGGCGCGGGAAATAAACCTTGGAGATCAGGTGGGTGTTGGCCACCAGGCTGCCGCTGGCGTTGGCGAAGGCGGCGGCGAAGAGCTGCCACGGCAGCAGGCCGCAGAGCACGAGCAGCGGGTAGGGCGCGCGGCCCGCCGGCATGCCGGCCAGCTTGCCGAAGATGAAGGTGAACACCGCCAGCGTGACCGCCGGCTGGATGAGGGCCCAAAGCACGCCGAGGGTGGTCTGCTTGTAGCGCACTTTGATGTCGCGCCAGGCGAGGAAGCCGAGCAGCTCGCGGAAGCGCCAGAGGTCGGCCCAGTAGTGGCGGTTGGCGCGGCCGGCCTCGAGGACGAGTTCGGGGGTATCGGGATTGGCCATGGTGTCAGGCGAGGGCGGCGGCGAGGCGCCGCACAAAAGCGGGGAAAGCAAAGGACTCGGCGTGGCGGCGCACAACCTCCGAATCGCGCGGGTGGCGCACGAGGTCCACCACCGCGGCGGCCAGCCCGGGGACATCGCCATATTCGGCCAGCTGGCCCACGGTGTCGTTGATGACCTCCGGCACGCCGCCCGCGCGGGCGCCGAGGCAGGGTTTGCCGTACGTCATCGCCTCCAGGAAGACGAGGCCAAAGCCCTCCCTCCGGCTGGGCAGGGCAAAGAGGTCGCACGCGGCGTATTCGTCGCGCAGCGCCTCGTCGCTGATGCTGCCCGTGAAATGCACCGCATGGCCGACCCCGAGCCGGCCGGCCAGGGCCTCGAGCCGCGGGCGGTCGTCCCCGCTGCCGACGATCCGGAGCAGGGTGAAGGGATATTCCTGGCGGACCAGCGGCATCGCCTCGATGAGTGTGTCCACACCCTTGTAGCGGTCGGCGACCGTCAGCCGGGAAACCGCGAGGATCCGGGGATGGGCGAAGCTCGTTTCGCTCAGGCCGCGGGCGTCGGCGGCCAGGAACGGGTCGAGCGTGTTGGGCACGAGCACGAGGCGCTCCGGCGGCAGCCCGGGGAGGAAGCGCAGGATCTGCCGGCGCGTGAACTCACTGACGCACAGGATGCGCCGGGCCCCCAGCAGGGCGCGCCGCTCCAGCCACGTGTACGGCCGCCACACCTCGATGCCGTGGGCGACCAGATAATAGTTGAGCCGGGGATTGAAGCCTTGGACCACCCGAGCGAGCACGAGCTGGTGCAGGTGGCCGCAGACGAGTGTGTCGGCCTGGCGGCCCAGGCGGATGGCCCCGCGGATGAATTTCACCTTGCTCCGGCCGCAGCCGAGGTGCTCGCCGAGCCGGCTGTCGGCGTAGCGGGCGAGGCGGGCGTCGCGGCCGGGCGGATCGTTCAGCACGAGGGAATCCACGCGGCCCGCCGGGCTCGCGATCTCGCACAGCGCCCGCAGGTAGAGCCGCATGATGCGCGCGATCCCGCCTTCGGCGAGAAACAGCTCGGGGGAAAGCAGCAGCACCCTCATGGCGGGGAACGCCGGTTGGCGAAGGCGATGAGCACGGCGAGGGTCCAGACGCGCGACCACGCCCGGCGGTCCCCCGAGGTTTTGAATCCGGTCCAGACTTGCGCGGCGGCGGCCGGCTCCAGCCACGGGCAGGCCGCGAGCGAGGCCGGGGCAAAGGTGTCGTCGAGGAAGGGGCGCAACTCGGCCAGCATCCAGTGGGCGAAGGGCAGCGCGAAGCCCTGCTTGCGGCGGTGGCGGATGGCGGCCGGCACCAGGTCGGCCACGGCGTCGGCCAGCGCCTGCTTGGGGTGGCGGGGATCGTACTTGAACCAGGCGGGCTGCGGCCACAGCCACTCGAGCAGCACGCGGTCGACGAACGGCACGCGCAATTCGAGCGAGTGGGCCATGCTGAACACGTCGCTGTCCCGCAGCAGCACATCGGCCATGTAGGTGCGGAGCTCCCACGCGCTGATGATCTGGAACGCGTCGGCGCCGATCAGCTCGGCGGCGAAATCCTCCAGCTGGGGATGGTTGGGACCCAGCCGCTGCGCCAGCGCCCGGGCGTCGGGGGAGAGCAGCGCCAGCCGCGCCGCCTCGGGCAGCACCCGGCGTTGCAGCGACGCGAGCTCGTGCAGATCGCGCGCGTGGGCGAGGAAATCCGCGAGCTTGCGCGGCCGGGTTCCGGGCCGGGTGCGCAGCCGGTCGACGAGGCCCGCGCGCCACCGGGTCGGCAGCCGGCGCCAGAGCGGCAGCAGCCGGTTCAACCGTGGCAGGTCGCGAAAGGACGGATAGCCGCCGAACAGCTCGTCGCCGCCCAGGCCGGAGAGCGCGACGGTCACGCCGCCGCGCCGCGCGGTCTCGCTGGCGTAATAGGTGTTGATGCCGTCGCCGGTCGGCTGGTCAAAGCTGGCCAGGATGCGCGGCAGGTCCGCCGCCACCCGCGACCCGGTGATCAGCTCCTCGTGGTGCTCGGTGCCGAACGCCTCCGCCGCCAGCCGCGCGCTGGCCTGCTCGGAGAACCCGGCCTCGCCGAAGACCAGCGAGAACGTCTTCAGTCGGCTCGCCCCGCTCCGGGTCATCAGCCCGACCACCGCAGTCGAGTCCATGCCCCCGGATAGGAACGCCCCGACCGGCACATCGGCCACCCGGTGCGCCCGGATGGTGTCCTCCAGCTGATAGCGGAGTCCGTGGACAAAGTCGTGGTAGTTGGTCGCGACCCGGCCGGGCTGGCAAGGCGCGGGCAGCCGCCACCACGGCCCGGTCTTCAGCCGGCCGTCGGCGCCGACCGCGAGCTCGTGACCGGGGGGGAGATTCGTGATGCCGCGGTAGATCGTGCGCGGCGCCGGCACGCTGAACCACGCGAGGTATTCGCCGACGGAGGCGGGATCGATCTCGCGGGGTACCAGGCCGCTGGCAAGCAGGGCGTTGAGCTCGGAGGCGAACACCACGCCGGATTCCGGCAACCGGGCATAATACAGCGGCTTGATCCCGAGCGGGTCGCGCGCGGCGAAAAGTTTCTGCTCCCGCTCGTCCCAGACGGCGAAGGCGAACATGCCGCGCAGCCGGGGCAGGCACGCCGGCCCGTCGCAGGCGAACGCCGCGAGCAGCACCTCCGTGTCGCAATGGGTGCGGAAATTCCACCCGCGCCCGGCCAGCCCGGCCCGCAGCTCGCGGTGGTTGTAGATCGCCCCGTTGAAGATCAGGCTGAACCGGCCGTCGGGGCTGATCATCGGCTGGTGCCCGTTCGCCGGATCGATGATCGCGAGCCGGCACATGCCGAGCGTCGCGGGTCCGCTGGAGCAGAACCCGCGGTCGTCGGGACCGCGCTGCCGCTCGCGCTCCACCATGCGCCGGACCGCGCCCTCGCGGACACCGGTCTCAAGCCGGGATGAAACAATGCCTGCTATGCCGCACATGTATGAATCGCCCCAAGGACAGCTTCGCCCCGTCGCTTCCCCACCGCGGAAGCGGCGCGGCCGGAAACAAGATCAGTCACTCGCAAAAATGGCCCGGCTCGGGCCGCCCTCATGCAACAGCAAACGCCCCCTGCGTGGCAATGCCGAATTCCCGCAAAGCCTTAGAGGCAAATAGCTTTGCTTATTTCCGCGGATTTCTCCGCCGAGGCCAGCAAGGTCACGAGATGCAATCCGAATTCCACCGCGGTGCCCGCCCCGCGCGATGTGGTGATTTTCCCGTCGGTCACGATGCGCTCGGTGGTGAGGATCGCCGACAATTCGCCCGCCACGGAAAAATGGGCCGTGTAGCGCCGGCCGGTGAGCAGGCCGCAGTCATTCAGCACGGTCGGGGCGGCGCAGATCGCCGCCAGCCAGCGGCCGGCCGCATGGTGCTGCAGCACGAGCTCGCGCACCCGCGGATCGGCCCGGAGGTTTTTCACACCCGCGCCTCCCGGCAAAAACAACAGGTCGAACAACCGTCCCGACACGGCGGTGAGGGCTGAATCGGCATGTGCCGTGATGCCGCTGCGGCCGGTGATGTGGCGGTTCTCGCTCAGCGAGGCGGTGGTGACGTCAATCTCCGCCCGCCGCAGCAAATCCACCGGCGCGAACGCTTCCAGTTCCTCGAATCCATCGGCGAGTATCACGAGCACGGTGGGCATGCGGGAAAGTATCAGGCATCAAGGGAAAAGTATCAAGTGGCGATGGCGGTGACGTTGCGCGCATCTCTTTCTTGTTACTTGGTCCTTGGCGCTTGATACTGCCGCGATGTCTTTTATCGCGGGCCAACGTCTCGTCATCTTCGGCTGCGGCTACGTCGGCTCGGCCCTGGCGCAGGCGGCGGTCGCCGCCGGGGCGCGCGTCGAGGCGCTGACGCGCAATCCCGCCCAGGCGGCGGCGCTGCGCGAGGCCGGTCTGGCGCGCGTGGTTGTGGCCGAACTCTCCTCGGCCGGCTGGCACAACCAGATCCCGGCCGGGGCGGATCTCGTGGTCGACTGCGTCAGCGCCGGCGGGCCGGCGGGCTACCGGCAGTCGTACGTGGGGGGCCTGCAGTCGATCCTCGCCTGGGCCGCGGCGGACGGCCCGCCCGCCGGCACGATCGTTTACACCAGCAGCACGTCCGTCTATCCGCAGCGCGGGGGCGCGTTGGTGGACGAATCCGCCCCCGCGGACGGCGCCACGCCCAACGGCCGCATCATCCGCGAGTCGGAAATCCTCCTCGAGCACGCCCCCGCCGCGGCCTGCCGCCGCTGGTTCATCCTGCGCCTGGCCGGCATCTACGGGCCCGGCCGCCACCATCTGCTCGACCAGCTCCGGGCCGGCGCACCGCAACTTTCCGGTGCGGGCGATCATCGGCTCAACCTGGTGCATCGCGACGACATCGTCACCGCCGTCCTGGCCTGCCTCGGCGCGCCGCCGGACGTGCCGGGCGGAATCTTCAACGTCGCCGACGCGGGGCCCGCGCCCCGGGCGGAAGTCGTGCGTTGGCTGGCCGGCCGCCTCGGCCGAGCAGTCCCGGCCTTCGACGGGACCACCGGATCCCGCCGGGACGGGGCGCCGATGCCGGACCGCATCATCCGCAGCGAGAAAATCCGCCGCACCCTCGGCTGGGTCCCGCGTTATCCCGACTACCGCGCCGGCTTCGAAAATTTGTTGTCGCGTTAGCCGCGCACCGCTCTTTCAACATTCAACTCTCAACCTTCAACCTTCTTTCCCCATGGCCGGCGTAGGCAAACTCCTCAAACAAGCCCAGAAAATGCAGAAGCAGATCGAGC
>CAYRDN010000018.1:0-2006 GCA_964423065.1 uncultured Oleiharenicola sp.
ACACCAAGGGCATCGACACGCGCTTCCTCAGCCGCAGCTACATGGACAACATCGCCAACATCGCGGTGCTGTCCTTCCTCCGCACCCCCGACCCCGACCTCGGCCCGCAGGCGCGGCTGATCGAGAAGCTCTCGCTCCTGCGCTTCATGCTGCCGCCCGAGATCCTCAAGGGCGACGTGGCCGACTACCGGGTGATGACGATCAACAAGCTCGACAACAACTGGACCGACACCAGCTCGCGCCACCTCGGCTACAGCAACCGGCTCTTTGTCTCGATCCTCACCCCGCTCGACCACTTCAACAAGTACAACCCCGGCGACGGCTGGACGGTGCAGAACATGTACCAGTACAAGCCGGAGAAGGACGTGCAAAACCGGCTCGTCTTCATCCATTCCGAGCTCGGGCCCCACTATTACTCGGCCGCCCGCTTCAAGGCCGCGTTCTTCCAGCGCGAGCCCGAGCCGATCACCAACGGCGACGTCTATTTTCACGGCACCGGCCGCTACAATCTTTTCCAGGTCCTCAACCCCGGCGAGAAACTGCGCCTGGTGGTCGACTTCACCCGCACCTCGCTCGGCGGCAACCGCTATGACCTGCCCCGGCAGGCCAAGGTCATCGGCGAGGAGGACTATCCCCTCGGCTTCGTCGGCGCCGGCTCGGCCCGCGTGATCTCGCCCATCCTCAAACCCGAGATCTTCGAGCAGCAGGCCTACCTGACGCTCGATTTCGCCGACCAAGCCAAGCCGATCCTGAAGAACAAGACCGGCCTGATGCAGCTGTGGGGCGCGAAGTACAACCTCGACGACCGCCGCCTCGTCGGCTTCACCCGCGACATCTCGGTCATCACCGACGCGCAGTACCGCGCCATGGCCCGCCCGTCGCACATCGGGGATTTCCCGCTGGACCTGTCCCGCTACCCCGGGCTGGAATACTCCGGCATGTTCGAGGACGGCTGGGTCGGGCCCGACTCGATGTTCAAGCTGGCCGGCTCGCATCCGGGCCAGATCCTCTACTTCAAGGGCTACGTGCCGGACATCCCGGACTACCGGACCCGCGGGCTCGACCTCACCATCAGCATCAACGACCGGCCCACCGAGGTCGTGAACCTCCGCTCCGGCGAGTTCACGCTCACGCGCCTGATCCGCGAGCCGGCCGACATCACCAGCATCCGCCTGCATTTCTCCGGCGCGCAGCCCTACGGGGAGCGCGACACGCGCTACCTCTCCGCGTTCGTCAAGGAGATCTCGATCGGCGACCTGCCCGACCTGGCCGCCTTCCGCGCCATCAAGAACCGCTCGGGCGAGGGCTTCAACCTGACGGGCGTGGATGAGGACGGCTGGTTCGGCCGCACGGCCGGGTTCGCCGTGCCGCAGTTCAGCGAGTTCAAGGTGCTGAAGATCGACCTGGAAATGCCCGGCTGGGCGCCGCTCCCGCGCAACGACCTCCGGGTGCTGCTCGACGGCCAGCCGCAGTCCGCGCAGACCGTGGCCGCGGGCAGCTATTACAGCGTGTTCATCCCCCTGCAGGCGGGCACCGCCCACCAGGTGAAGCTCGAGTCCGGTGCGGACTTCCCCCTGCCGAGTGGCAAGCGCGAGCGGTCCTTCCTGATCAAGAACATCTCCTTCGAAAATCTCAGCCGCACCGACCTCTTCGCCCGCGGCTGGCACCCGTCCGGCTACCTTTTCGACCTGACGCACGTCGACCAGGACGGCTGGGTCGACCGCACCGCGTCGTTCCGCTTCCCGGCCACGGCCAGCCACAAGGACGCCATCATCGAGGTGCGGCGCTTCCCCGCCAAGGTCGACCTGCCGCTCGTCATCCAGCGCAACGCGGACGCCGCCGCCACGCGCCTGCTGCCCCTCGAGACCACGGAGCGCATCGTCGTGCCGCTGTCGGCCGTGTCGCCCACGCAGCTGCAGCTCAGCGCGGAGCGCTCCTACCAGCTCTCCAACGAGGACCCGAGGCAGGGCTCGTTCCTCATCCTCAACATCGACTTTGACTGAGGC
>CAYRDN010000018.1:2106-17537 GCA_964423065.1 uncultured Oleiharenicola sp.
GGCCGCGGCTGCATTTCCTTCTTCCCGCGCCGGTGATTTAAGGTATCCCTGAATCCCATGCTCCTCAGCATCGTCGTCCCGGTTTACAAAGAGGCGGACAACATCCCCGAGTTCCTGCGGCGGGTGCAGCCGATCCTGTCCCCGTTGACCGAGGACTATGAGATCATCTTTTCGATGGACCCCTCGCCGGACCGGACCGAGGAGGTCATCCTGGCCCACCGGGCGCAGGACCAGCGGATCAAGCTCCTCAAGTTCTCCCGCCGGTTCGGCCAGCCCATGGCCTCCCTCGCGGGCCTGGAGTATTCGCGGGGCGACGCCGTCATCGTCATGGACGTCGACCTGCAGGATCCGCCCGAGCTCATCGGCGAAATGGTCGCAAAATGGCGCGAGGGCTATGACGTGGTCCTGCCGCAGCGCCGCGCCCGCACCGGCGAGCCGTGGCTCAAGAAGCTCATCGCCGCCACCGGCTACCGGATCATCAACAAGATCGCCGACGTGGGCATCCCGCCCAACACCGGGGATTTCCGGCTGATGTCCCGCCGCGTGGTGCTGGAGCTGGTGCGGCTCAAGGAATCCCACGGTTTCCTCCGCGGCATGGTGGCGGTGGTGGGCTTCAAGCAGGCCCTCATCCCCTTCGACCGCCCCGCCCGCTTCGCCGGCGAGACCAACTACAACCGCTTCTTCGGCTCGCTGCGTATCGGGTTCAACGGGATCTTCTGCTTCTCCACCTATGCGCTCACGCTCAGCACGATGATGGGCTTCCTGCTCGCCGGCGGCTCGCTGCTGGTGGCCTTCCTCTACCTGCTGGCCAAGCTGACCGCGATCATCCCGTTCCCGCCGGGCAACCCGACCATCGTCATCCTCGTCCTCTTCATGGGCGGCATCCAGCTCATCAGCATCGGCATCCTCGGCGAGTACATCGGCCGCATCTACGAGGAGGTCCGCGCCCGCCCCCGCTACATCGTCGACCGCGCCGAAGGCTTCAAATCCTGACCCATGAGCACCGCCACCACCACCAAATGGCCCAAGATCCTGCCCCCGCTCACCCCGGAGGAAAAGGCGATCTGCGACGACTTCATGAAGCGCTGGCACGTCGAGCTCGCCGGCCGCAGCCGCTACGGGCTGATCGAGAATTTCAACCACAACTTCCCGGTCCGCCATTCCCGGCCCGGCTTCCGCACCACCATCGAGATCGGCGCCGGCCTCGGCGGGCACCTCCATTACGAGCAGCTCACCCCCGAGCAGGAGCGCAACTACCACTGCAACGAATACCGCGAGAACATGGCCGCGGAGATCAAACGGCTGCACCCGAACGTCCAGACCGTGGTCGGCGACTGCCAGCAGCGGATGGATTTCCCCGACGGCTATTTCGACCGCTACATCGCCGTCCACGTCCTCGAGCACCTGCCCAACCTCCCCGCCGCGCTGCGCGAGGCTTACCGGCTGCTGCACAAGGAGCACGGCCAGCTCCTCATCGTCATCCCCTGCGAGGGCGCGCCGGCCTACGAGTTCGCCCGCTCGATCTCCGCCCGGCGGATCTTCGAGAAGACCTACAAGGTGAACTACGACCTCTTCATCAAGCGCGAGCACATCAACCTCCCCCACGAGATCCTGGCGGAGCTGCACCCGTATTTCACGCTGGAATCGCGGAGCTTCTTCCCGCTGCCGTTCCTGCCCTTCGTCTTCTGCAACCTCTGCATCGGCCTCGTGCTCCGGCCCCGGCCCCAACCCCTGCCGGCCTGATCCGGGCGTTGGCCGGAATTGTGCAGCGGTGACCGGGAACCGCGCGTCCGCCGCCCGACTCCCACCGCTCCATGCCGACCCCGCCTGACGCCGACCCCGGACGACCCCCGCGCCGCAACCGGGTGACCGAGTGGAGCCTGTTCGTCCTGGTGGCGCTCCTCGTGGGCTGGTGCTATTTCAACGACAAGGCCGACCGCCGGGAATTCCTCAGCCCCACCGCGCCGAGCTACTACGGTCTGCTGACCGAGGCGCTGGCGGCGGGTCGGACCAACCTGAACATCGTCGCCGACATCAAGTTCCTGCGGCTGAAAAACCCCTACGCCGGCCCGCAGGACACGCTGCGGCCGCACGACATGAGCTATTACAAGGGGAAGTTCTACATCTATTATGGGATCACCCCGGCGCTCATCCTCATGCTGCCCTGGCTCGTCGTCACGGGGAAGTTCCTGACGGAACCCGCCGCCATCGGGATTTTTTGCTACGGCGGTTTCCTGCTCGGAGGCTGGTGGCTGGTGCGGCTGCGGCAGCTCAGCCTGCCGGGCGTGTCGCCGTTTTTCAGCATTTTCGCCGTCCTCATCTGGGGCTTGGGCACGCCGGTTTTCTTCCTCAGCCAGCAACACACCTTCTATGCCGTGCCGATCACGGCGGCCTTTTTCTGCCTGATGGCCGTGATCGCCTGCCTGGACCTGGCGTTGCGCAGCCCGACCCGGCGCCGCGCCCTTTGCTGGCTGGCCGCCGCCAGCCTGATGCACGGGCTCGCGGTCGGCGCCCGGCCGAATTATGCGCTGGGCCTGCCCTTTTTGCTGATTCCCGCGTGGCTGGTCTGGCGGCGACATTCCGTTCCGTCGACCCGCACCTGGCCGGCCGTGGCGGCGGCCGTGATCCTGCCCGCGGCATTGGTCGGGGCGGGCCTGGCCTGGTACAACTATGCGCGGTTCGAGAATCCGTTCGACTTTGGCATCCGCTTTTCCCTCGCCACGGAGGATATCCGGAACCTGCGGATGATCGGCCTCGATTACATCCCCAAGAACCTCCGGCTCTATCTGCTCCAGCCGGCCGAGTTCATCCGCTACTATCCTTTTGTCTACAATGACAACGAGCCCTTCGGCGTGCTGCCGCACCTGCCCCTGGCCGGGCTTGCGGTGCTGCTGCCCGCCCTGCTGCTTTTCCGCCGCGCGCGGCAGGATCGCGCGTGGGCGGGCGTGTCCGCCGTGCTGCTGGGCTGCGCCCTCGCCAACCTCTTCATGCTGTCGCTGTTCTTCGGCGGGGTCGACCGCTACCTGGTGGATTTCGCCCCGCCCGCCCTGCTGGGCGGCCTGGGCCTGCTGCTCTGGCTGGCCGACCGCGACCTGGTGGGATTGCGGTGGCTGCACCGGGCCCTGCTGGCCGCCATGCTTTTGGTCGGTGGCTGGACCCTGGGCAACGGGATCGGCTTCGGCCTCTCGCTGCAATCGCCCGGCCCGGTTCACGAGCGCCTGGAATGGATCGCGAACACCGCGGCGTACCACGTGGAAAGACTCTTCGGCACCGCCTATGGGCCCCTCGAGGCGGAGATCGTCTTTCCCGCCCAGACCGTCGCCGGGCTCCGCGAACCGATCCTGTCCACCGGTTATCTGCGCAAGTCGGGTGACATCATCTATGCCATCTATCCCGATGCCGGGCATGTGCAGTTCGGATTTTTCCACCTCGGCTCGGGCGGGCCGATCAGCGAGCCGGTCGCGATCGAGCGCGGCCGGACCTACCGGCTGACGGTGCAGCTGGGCTCGCTCTACCCGGCCCCCCGCCGGCATCCGTTGTTCCGCCGCTGGACCGACGAGCAGATCAAGGCCCAGCAGCGCAAGTTCTCGCTCAGCCTCGACGGCCGGGTCGTGATGCGCGCCGAGGTCGCCGTCTACCCGTCCACCCCCGGCGGCGTGCACGTGGGGGAAAACCGGCTCGCCGCCAACGTCAGCCAGCCCCGCTTCAGCGGGCGGATCACCGCCGTGCACCGTCTCCCGTTCCCGGCGCCGCCGGACCTGGAACACGACTCGATCACCGGCCCGGTGCGCATCCGGTTCCGGCTGCCGTATGATCCCACCGACAATTACCAGCCGCTGATCTGCACCGGCCGGAGCGGCGCCGGCGATATGCTTAACATCCAGATCCGTTCGGACGGCAAATTCAAGTTCATGCACGACGATTGGGGCGGGGGCGGCCTCGAGTCCGGGCTGGTCGACCCCGCGCCCGGCCCCGAGCAGGTGGTGGAGGTCGAAATGGGCTCGCTTTACCCGGCCGGCCGCCCCGGGGTCCCCGACTACCTGCGGCATCGCCTGGCCGTCTGGCTCAACGGCCGGCTGATCATGGATGCCCAGCGCCCCTTCAACCCGAGCACGGCCGGCGAGATCGTCTTCGGCTACAATGCCATCCAGGCCGGCACCGCGCAGCAGATGTTCAGCGGCAGCATCCAGTCCATCGAGTCGGTCCCTTCCCGGCCGCCGGCGCAGGCGCCGTAGGCCCGCCGGAGCTTTTCAGCTTCCCATCTCCCGGCTTATCCCGATTTATTGCCGCCTGCATGAACAACGTCTTCGTGACCGGCGCCGCCGGTTTCATCGGTTCCACCCTGGTCGACCGCCTGCTGGCGGACGGCGTCGCCGTCACCGGCTGGGACAATTTCTCCACCGGGCAGCGCCGCTTCCTCGCCGGCGCGCTCGCCCATCCGCGTTTCCGGCTGGTGGAGGGCGACAACCTCGACCTCCCCGCGCTCACCGCCGCGATGAAGGACAGCAACTTTGTCTTTCACCTCGCCGCCAACGCCGACATCAAGGACGGCTGGTCGCACCCGAAGAAGGACCTCGAGCAAAACACCATCGCCACCTTCAACGTCCTCGAGGCCATGCGGGCCAACGGCGTGAAGCGCATCGGCTTCTCCTCCACCGGCTCCACCTACGGCGAGGCGCTCGTGACCCCGGACCGGCCGACGCCGGAGGACGACCCCTTCCCCATCCAGACCTCGCTCTACGCCGCCTCCAAGGTCGCGGGCGAGGGGCTGCTTTCCTCGTATGCGGAAGGCGGACAGATCGACGAGGCCTACATCTTCCGCTTCGTCTCCATCCTCGGCGAACGCTACACGCACGGGCACGTCTTTGATTTCTACCAGCAGCTCATCGACCACCCCGACCGGCTCCGGGTGCTCGGCGACGGCAGGCAGCGCAAGAGCTACCTCTACGTGCAGGACTGCATCGACGCCCTGCTGCATGTCACCCGCGGGCACACCGCCCGCGACGCCAGGCACCACACGCAGATCTACAACCTCGGCACGCCCGAGTACGTGCAGGTCACCGATTCCATCGGCCACATCTGCGGCGCCCTCGGCGTGCAGCCGAAGCTGGAATTCACCGGCGGCGACCGCGGCTGGATCGGTGACAATCCCTTCATCTTCCTCGACACCAAAAAAATCTCGGCCACCGGCTGGAAACCCAAGCTCACCATCGCCCAGGGCATCGTGCGCACGCTGCGCTGGCTCGAGGCCAACCGCTGGGTGTACGAGGCGCGGCATTAGAGCAGTTGCTGGCTGTGGGCGGTGCGCCGGTTTCACTCCGGCGTCGCCGGCCGGGTCTCGCTGACGACCGTGCCGGTGAACTCGGGCTCGCAGCTGGAGCAGCCGATCGCATTGGCGCCCACGCTGATTTGCTCCGGCCGGGCCGGGAAAAAATCCGCCGCTTCATCGAGGATCTGCCGGCCGTTCACCTTGAGCCAAAGCTTTCGCGACCACGGCCCCGCCGGCGGCGGGTAAAGGGAACCGAGGCTGATTTCCACATGCACGGGCTCGTCGTAGTCGACCGGCACCGGCTCGCTGGTCGTCCCGCCCTGGCCCCAGTGGTCGTGCCCGAACACCACCTGCCGGCCGTCGAGGTACTTGATGAAAAAAGCGTCGCCCGCGCCCGGCGCCCCCGTGACCACGAGGGGCTGGGTCCGGCCGAGGGATTCCTTCGGCAGCCGCACCCACAGGTTCACCGCGCCATAGACCCCGGTCGGCACCATCTCGGGCGCGATGACGCCCGGCGCCGGCCCGACCGAGAGCATCCGCCCGCTGAAGCTCGCCGCGGCGGAACCGGAACCGATGCGGTTCCAGCCCAGGGCGGTCGGGCTGTCCTTCCCCGGAAAGAACGAATGAACGGCATTGAAAACGACCGTGTCATCCAGTTTGACAAACAGACGGTCCGGCCCGGGCGGCCCGTTGTCCCCGCCGGAAATTTTTTTGCTGTCCCCGCCCGTCGCCCACGAGCCCAGCCAGGCCGTCAGCACGTGGGGCTTGGTCGGATCGAAACCCAGCACGCGGCTGAGCACCGGCCCCTGGCCCCAGCTGTCCAGCCCGAACTGCACCCGGTGTCCCGGGGAATAGATGACATAGAGCAATTCCCCGCGCCCGGATTCGCCGGTCGCGATCAGCGGCTCATAGCCGTGATCCAGCTGCGCCGGCAGCTGCAGCTGCACGGCGAGCGGCGCGGTCACGCCCCGCAATTCCCGGGCGGCGAGCGGCTCGCGGCCCGCGGCCAGCTCCGCGACGAGGGTGACCGGGCCGGCGGCGACCTGGTTGTCGGTGAAGGGCAGAAACCCGGCCCGGCCCAGGAGCAGATCCGACGGGCGCGAGGGATAGCAAGGCAGCGCCGCGGCCAGCACCGGCCGGCCGCCGATCCTGATCTCCAGCTTGCAGAGCGCGGCCGCGATGGCGTCGGCCGGCCAGCCGGCAAACAGCGGGTGCGACTCCGGCGGCAGAAAGGCGCTGGCGTAGACATCCAGCACCAGCCGCCCGTCCGCGGGCAGCGGAAATTCCTCGCCGAGCAGCTCGCCCAGCCCCGCGTGGAAAAATCCCAGCTGTGCCCGACCACCCCCGCGATAATGCAATTCCAGCCAGTCGCGGCGGTCCGCCCGGCTCCCGGTTTGAAAGACCGGGTCCATGCCCTCCGTGCGCCCGGCGGGCAGCTGCATGGCCACGCGGATGCCGCCCAGTTTTTTCCCCTGCAGCTGTTGCAGCCAGCCCACCCCGCGGTTGGCGAGGCGCGCCACGCGGTCCGGATACGCAGCGGCCGGCTGCCGGTAGATGAAGACCCCCGTCGTCACAGCCATCGACCAGAGCGCCACCCCGGCCACGAACCCGGCGGCCAGCCGCGGGCGCGGGCAGGCATGGGCCAGGGCCAGTCCGCCCATCGCCCCGAGCAGGACCAGCGCCGGGGCGAAGTCGCTCAGGTAGCGCGTGACCGGCGCGAAGAAAAACACGCTGTTCATCACCAGGTTCGCCGCGCCCAGGATCGCGACGGCCCAGGCGAGCACCTGGCGGCGCGAGGCCGGCCCGTCGCCCGGCAGCCGCCACGGCCAGCAGGCCACCAATCCCAGCCAGGTCAGCGGCAGGTAACGCAGCACCCCGTAGGGCGCGTCGGGGCCGAGATCGAGAAAGGGGAAATAGGGCTGCCACCAGATTTTTCCCCACACATATTCCCGGAGGTGCGGCCCGAGGTATTCCCAGCCCAGCGGGGAGAAATGCAGGAAGCTCTGCCCGGCGAGCTGGTACCGCATGCCGAATTCCGTCGGCTGGCCGAATCGCGCCCAGTTGAAGAAGAGCAACCCCGCGCCCACCGCGGCCACCGGTCCGAAAATCCGCACCCCGAGGGGCATTTTTTCCCGCGCCGGCGCATGCAACAATCCCGCTTCGCGCCAGCACCACCACAGCGGCACGGCGAGCAGGCCCATCGCGAGGATGTAGTTGGGCCGGGCGGCGAGCGTCGCACCGAAGCAGGCGCCGGCCGCCACCAGCCACCGGCCCCGGCGGTCCGGCCCGGTCGTGAGCAGGCGGAGCAGGCACCACAGCCCGGCCATGCCCAGGGCGTAGGCACACGAGGTCGGCACCTGATAAAACTGCGGCGATTGCACCAGCAGGACGGTCGGCGCCGCCAGGCCCTGCGCGGCGAGCAGGCAGCCGAGGACCAGACGGCCGGCCCGCGGAAACAGGCGCGCCCGCATCTCGACGAGGGCGAGGCAGGAAAAGGCCACGCCGAGGGAGACAAAGAGCGCCACGGCGGCCGGCTCCGAGACAAAATATCCCGTGAGCAACCGCACCGGGAGAAACAGCAGCAGCACCGGCGCCACCCCGAAGTACAGGTAGTATTTTCCCTGCCAGAATGACATGTCGTGCATCCGGTAGGGCGCGTTCGCCACCGGGTCGTACGGGTCGGCCAGCGCGAGCAGGCCGGGATGCGGTTCCACCGCCGCGTACAGGTGGCCGTGAAGAAACCCCGCCGTCTGGAGGTTGTAATAATCGCCCGGTTCCCGGCTGAACCGGGGCGCACCCGCCGTGGACCAAAAGTGCAGGATCAGCAGGGCGGTGATCAGAACCAGCATGATCCTGTCCTTCCGCTCCATCCCGACCTGAGGGGGGCCCGAATACATGCCCCATCAACGGAAGCCCGCCCGTGTTCGGCAAGTGGGAAGTGCGCCCAGATTCCGGTCGCCAATCCCCGGTCGTTGCCTTTCGCTCGCGGCATGAAGTGGCTCATCCCCGCCGCCGGCCTGGCCATCCTCGGCTGGTTCGTCTGGTACCAGGTCAACACCACCAAGATCTCCTACGTCAACGGCCTTGCGCCCTACGACGTGATGCCGGGGCGCGAATACATCCTGGAGCATGACTGCTATGTCTTCGCCTGGCACAAGTCGATCGCCACAGCCTATCCGCTGCTCGGGGTCAACCACCCCGACGTGCGCACCAGCGTGGCCGCCCTGCCCCGCGAGGTCCGCGCGGATCTCGTCGGCACCACCCAGCCCGAGGTCCGCCTGATGAACGTCATCCCCCAGGGCACGCGCTTCCAGATCCTGTCGGTCCGCAGCGAGCAAAGCCGCCGCACCGGCACCTTCATCAGCTATGAGATCCGGTTCCTCGACGGGGTGGACCGGCCCTACCAGCGCGTCGACATCCGTCCCATCCTGCTGCCTGCCGGACGGACGGGCGAGGTCCCCCAGATCGACCCGACCGTGGCCGTGCCGTGGATCAAGCGGTGAGCCGGCTGATGACGCCGCCGGCCAAGGAAGACGCGCGCCGGACCTGGCTGGTCCTGACCGGGCTGTTGCTGGTGGAATTCCTCGTCCTCGACCGGCTCATTTCCTGGCATCACGCCTGGGTCTACCCGCGTTGGAACGACCAGATCCAGTACCTGACGGAGGCCTACACCGGCTACGAATACCTCCGGGCCCACGGTCTCTGGGCCGGCCTATGGCAGACCCTGGTCAATCCCTCGGCCCAGGGGACGCTGCATGATTTTTTCGCCGACATCATCTTCCTCTTCTCCGGGCCGTCCCGCAGCGCGGCGCTCGCGGTGAACCTCTTTTATTTCCTCGCCTGGCAGGCGGCTCTCTTTTTTGCCGTCATCAAGACCACCCGCTCGCGGCCCCTGGCCCTGGCCGCGGTGGCGCTGGTGCTGGCCTGCCGCGCCCCGTGGTGGGGCGGCGTGGGGACGCTGGTGGATTTCCGGCTCGACTGGGGCGCATGCAGCGCTTTCGGCGTGGCCCTCGCCCTCGCGCTCTGCACCGAGGGTTTCCGCTCCACGCGCTGGTCGCTGGCGTTCGGCGCCGCGGTCGGGTTCACCCTCGTCACCCGGTTCCTGACCGGGGCCTACTTCGCCCCGATATTCGCCGTGCTGCTCGTCTGGTGCCTGGCCGGCAGAGATCGCGGGCGGCGCACCGGCAACCTGCTGCTGGCGGCCCTGACCGCCGGCGTACTGGCCGCGCCGTTCTTCTGGCTCAACCGGGAGTGGGTGTACAATTACTACCTCATCGGCCATTTCACCGGCCCGGAAAGCGCCATCCGCTCGCCGAACATGGGCGTCCTCCGCTCCACGGCGTGGCTGCTCCAGACCACGTGGTCCTGGCACATCGGGGCGGTCGGCGGCGTCCTGGTATTCTCCGCCACGGTCTGGCTGGGAATCCGCGCCGGCTTGAACCGCCGGCCACCGTCCGCCGGGCCTGATTCCCGGCCGCCGGATACGGCCGGCTGGGGCATGCTCGGCGCCGCCTTCCTGCTCGCCCCGGCCATGGTCCTGATCCTGCACAGCCAGAAATCCGAACCGGTGCTGAGCATCCTCCTGCCCGGGGTCGTGGTGCTGGTGCTGGGTCTCTGGCGGTGGCTGGCCGTCCGCGCCGCCACCCATGCAATTCCTCGCGGCTTGGGCTGGGGCGGAGTGCTGGTCACGGGTCTCCTGGCTGTTCATGCGTTGGCCGCGCCGGAGCGCGATCCCGGGTTTGAGGCGGGCGCCCGCAAGGTCAACGAGCTCGCCGACTACATCTACCAGACCCAGGAAAGAGACGACATGAAAGACCCCCGCATCGGCGTCGACCAGGTCACGGATGCCTTCGACGCCCAGATCATGCGGGTCATCTGTTATGAGCGCCACCGGGTCTGGGTGCCGTTCATGATGACCCTGCCCACCGGCATCATGGAGGAGAAACCTGAAATCCTCTTCGAGCGCCTGGCCCGGAGCGATTTCATGTTCCTCACCGCGCAGATGCCGGGTGACGGCCACTGGCCCTACGACCAGGAGATGCGGCGGCTCTATCCGCAGCTCAAGTCGTGGTGCGACCAGCACCTGAAACCGGTGGACTCCTTCACGGTCTTCGACCGCCAGATGCTGCTTTACCAGCGGCGCGATCTTAAGTGATTCTACCGCCCGGCCCCATGCCTGCCCTGAACATCCAGATCCCCATCCCGGCCGAGAAGCGCCTGCCGGTGCTCGACGAGCTCAAGGGCGTGGCGATCATCCTCATCATCCTCTACCACGCCGGCGGCACGCTCGTCTGGCAGAACCTCGTGCACGGGGACGTGGGCGTGGACATGTTCGTCATCATCAGCGGCATCGGCCTGACCTACGGTGGCACCTACACCGGCGCCAAAAACTTCCTCTGGCGCCGCTTCTCCCGGATCCTGCCCGCCTACTGGGTGGCGCTGGCGCTGTACGTCGGGCTCAACACCTATTTTCTCCAGCACCACTACACGCCGTTGAACATCGGCCTGCACGTGCTCGGGATCCATGGCTTTTTCGGCGACCAGTACGCGATGGGGATCAACGATTCTTTCTGGTTCATCACCCTGATCCTGTTTCTCTACGCCGTGTTTTGCGTGGTGCGCCGCTGGCTGCCGCAACCGGACCGGCTGCTGTTCATCGGCATGACCCTCTCCGTCACGCTGGCCCTCGCCTGCTTTTATTGGAACCAGCCGGCGGTCTTCGGCCACGAGTCGCTGCGGGTGCCGGGTTTCTTCTTCGGCCTGATCATCGGCCAGGCCCTGCGCACGGGCCGGCTGGAGCTGCCCCTCGGCTGGCCGCTGGGGGCGGCGCTGTTCATCTATTTCTACGTGCCGTACACCCAGGGCATCATCATCTATTCCCCGCTCGTCGGGCTGGCCGTGATGATGGGCTACGGCCTCGCCCTGCGCCCGGCGCTGACCGCCGAGGCCCGGCGGGTGACCGGCAACGTCCTGGGATTTTTCGGCCGCTACTCGCTCGAGATCTTCCTGCTCCACCAGCCGCTGATCCGGGAATATGTGTATTACTGCCTCGGGCGGTTCTTCCAGCTGCCCCAGCCGTCTCCCGTCCAGGTGATCGCCGCCATGACTGTGGGCCTGCTGGTGACGCTCGGGCTCAGCGTGGAACTTCATCGCCTGCTCAACCGGCTCTTCACCCGCAAACCGGCCAATTCCCCCGCATGAACCTCGTGGTCACCGGCTCCAGTTCCGGCATCGGCCGGGCGCTTGTCGAACGCCTCGTCCGCCAAGGCCACCACGTCTGGGGCCTGGCCCGCTCGGACCAGCACGAACTCGCGCACAGCCTGCAGGCCGCCCCGGGCAGGTTCACCGGCTTGCGCTGCGATGTCTGTGACTGGCCGCAGGCGGCCGCCACCGCCACCCGCGTGGCCGCCGCCACGCCGGCGCTCGACGGCCTGGTCTGCTGCGCCGGTTCGCAGGGCGAGGTCGGCCCGGCCCTGGCGGTCGACCCGCAAAAATGGAGCGCGACGGTGCGGGCCAATCTCGACGGCACCTACTACGCCCTCCGCGCCTTCCAGCCCCTGCTGGAAAAATCGCCGCGCCGCGCAAAGGTCGTGTGTTTCTCCGGCGGCGGCGCGACCAAGCCCCGCGCCAACTTCTCCGCCTACGGCGTGGCCAAGACGGGCGTCGTCCGCCTCGTCGAGACCATCGCCGAGGAGATGCGCGGCCGGCCCTACGACATCAACGCCATCGCCCCCGGCGCCATCAACACCCGGCTCACCGACGAGGTCATCGCGCTCGGGCCGGCGGTGGCCGGCGCCGCCGAATACGAGGCGGCCGTGAAGCAGAAAAAGACCGGCGGCGCCTCGCTCGAGCGCGCCCTCGACCTGGTGGCATTCCTGCTCGCGGAAAAATCGGACGGCCTCACCGGCCGCCTGCTCAGCGCCCCGTGGGATCCGTGGGAAAACCTGCCGGCCCAGGCCGCCGCCCTGGCCGCCTCCGACATCTACACGCTCCGCCGGATCCTGCCGGAGGAGCGCGGCCAGAAGTTCTAGGGTCTCACCGTGGGTCAGCGAGCTCGCTCGCGCTCCGGGAACGTCCGCCAGCGGACTGGGCGTGAGCATGCTCACCGGCCTACAAAAGAGGAATCCACCAGCCGCCCTACTCCGCCACCCGCCCGGGCATGCGCCGACCGGAGGTGTCCTCGCCGCGCACTTCCTCGTGATACTCGGCGTCGGTGTTGACGTTCCACAGGTTGAAGCCGCCACCCGCCAGGTTCTTCGCCGCCAGCATGGCGGTCATCATGGAATGATCCTGGTTGTTGTACTTGTGCATGCCGTTCCGCCCGACCACCTGCAGGTTGGCGAAGGGCGCCAGGGCCGCGCGGATCACGTCGACCTTTGCCTGGTAGCCGGGATCGTAGACCGGGTAGGCCTTCTCCACGCGCACGACGGCGCCCTCCCGGATCTGCTCCGGTTGCACGATCCCGAGCCGGGCGAGCTCCGTCTTGCCCAGCTCGATCAACGCGGCGTCGGACATCGTCCACAGCCCGTCGCCCTCGAAGCAGAAATACTCAAGCCCGAGGCAGGTCGTCCCCGCCCGGCCGATCATGGCCTCGCTCCAGTTCTTGAAATTCTGGATGCGCCCGAGCCGGACTTCCGGCTCGTGGATGTAAATCCAGTTGTCGGGAAAGGGATTCGCCCCCTCGACCACGAGGGCCACGGTGAGAAAGTCGCGGTACCGGAGCCCGTCCGCCGCCGCGAGCACGGCGGGCGCCAGCGGCGGGTCAAACGCCCGCACCGTTTCCTGCAGCGGCATCGACAGGATGAAGGCGTCCGCGGCAAACGTCCGGCTCCCGCCCGTGGCGCCGGCGGCCTCGATGGCCGTGATCCGTCCGTCCGCATGCCGGATCTTGTTCGCGCGCCAGCCCAGCTCGACCCGGCCGCCGAGCGCCTGCAGGTCCGCCGCGGCCTTTTCCCACATCTGGCCGGGGCCATGGCGCGGGTAGGCAAAGGTGTCGATCAGGGTCTTGATGACCGGTCCGCCCGCCTCGCCGCGGCCGCGGAACGCGTTGAGGATCGCGGTCGAGAGCGACAGCCCCTTGATGCGCTGCGCCGCCCAGTCCGCACTCAGCTCGCTGGTCGGGATGCCCCACACCTTCTCGGTGTAGGTCTGGAAGAAGATGGCAAACAGCCGCCGCCCGAACCGGTTGGTGACCCAGTCCGCGAATGAGCGCTCCGGTTTCCGCGGGAACAGCCGCGCCCAGGCATAGCTGGCGACGCAGGCCAGGCTCGTGAACAGGCCGAGGTTGGAGAGCGCGTTCCAGGGCTTGAGCGGATAGTCGAAATATTTTCCCCGGTAATAGATGCGCGACATGCGCCGCACCTGGATGAAATCACCGGGCAGCCGTTCCTGCCACCACCGCGTGACCTCCGCGCTCTTGCTGAAGAACCGGTGCCCGCCGATGTCGAAGCGATAGCCCTGGTGCCGCACCGTGCGCGAAATGCCGCCGACGTACTGCGGGTCCCGCTCCACCACCACGGTCGCCACGCCGGCGCGCTGCGCCTCATAGGCCGCGGTCAGGCCGGCGGGACCGGCACCGATGACGACGAGACTGGCGGGATGGCGGGGCATGAGTGAACCGGCAAAGCAAGGCGCCGCCCAAGCGGCGTGCAAACCCGTAATGGCGCGGCTTTCACCAGCCCAGGACCGGGTCCACCCGCTGGATCCGCACGATCTCGCCGGTGAACCGCCCGCCACAGGTCGAGCCCCCGAGCGGATTCATCCCGACGAAGACCTCCGCGGGCGTGCTCGGATGCGGATGCGCCGGCGCGTCCAGCACCACCCGGCCGTTGACCCGCACCCGCACCCGCGACCGCGCCTGCGCCTGCGTGGCGGCCGGCAGGTCGCGCCAGGCCGGGCCCGTTTCGGGATAAAGCGAACCCAGGCTCACCTGCACCAGCAGCGGGACGCCGGGCGCGACGGCAAAATCCTCGCTCTGCGGTCCGCCCTCGCCCCAGCAGTCGTAGCCGATCCGGGCCCGGTTGTGGTCGAGGTAGCGGAGATAGATGAAATCCCCGGCCCCCGGCCGGCCGGTCACAACCAGCGGCTCGGCATAGCCCGCCCGACCGGCCGGCAGGCGCAGGGTCAGGGCCAGCGGGCCGCTGTCGGCCGCGGCGTCCGGGAGCGCCTTGAGCCGCTCCACGGTGAGCTCTTCGCCGCGGAACTGCGGGTCCGCCGTGCTGGCGCCGATGGCATTGAAGCCGAACGAGACCTCCGCCGCCGTCGCCGGATGAAACGGCCGGTCTTGTGCGACCAGCTCGCGACCATCGAAGCGGAGCCGGAATTTGCCGGAGGTTCGCGGTCCCGGAGCGGCCGCCGGGCGCAGTCCGCCGAAATCGATTTCAATCACATGTTCCGCCGCGGGATCGAAGGGCACGGCCTCCGTCTCGAGCTGACCGCTGTTCCAGTCGTCGTGCGCAAAACGCAGCCGCCCCGGCCCGAGATAAAAGACATACACCAGGTCGCCGGCGCCGGGCCGGCCCGTGCTGACCAGGGGCTCGCCGACCATCGCCTTGAACTCCGGGAATTTCACCCGCAGCCGCACCGGCCCCGCGCCCAAGCCCGCCGCGATGCTGGCCCGCGCCGGCACGCCGGGCCGCTCCGCCGGCCCGATCGAGCCGGTGAACGCCGGCCGCAGCCAGGAGATGAGCGGCGCCGTGCCCAGCCGCACCAGCCGCGGATCGGACGGATAGAAGGCCGACTCCGCGCGCAACACCACCTTTCCGTCGCATTGCACCTCCACCCGCCGCCGCAGCACGGCCACCTCGGCATCCTCCCAGTCCCGAAACAACGGATGCTCGCGCGGCGGATACAGTCCGCCCAGGTCGATCCCGATCCGATGCGTGCTGCCGGGCGCCGCCGCGACAATCGCGCCCAGCACCCCGGGCGATCCCCGGTGCGTGAAGCCAAACTGGTAGTGGCCCGCGTCGACCCGCTGGACATACACCGCATCGCGCCCGCCGCCGGTGGACAAAATCGGCTCGGGCGCGCCGGGCGCGATGTCCGGCAGCATCACCGTCAGGACGACCGGTCCCTGCGGCCAGCCCAGCACCCGTTCCAGCAGGGCGGGCGCACGATCCAGCACGCGCGCGGCCAGGCGCACTTCCGGCCAGTCCCGCGTGTC
>CAYRDN010000018.1:17637-21579 GCA_964423065.1 uncultured Oleiharenicola sp.
GCCGCCAGCCCCGCGCCGACCACCGCCGCCGGCGCCGCCGCCGCCGCCAGCAGCCGCCATGCGCCGGCCCGTTCCGTCGGATCGCGCCGCGACCGCCACCACAGCCAGGCGGCCACCGCCCCCAGCGGCAGCAAGCCGACAAAATAATTCGGCCGCGCCCCGACCGTACAGCCCCAGGCCAGGCTGGCCAGCGCCAGCCCCGCCGCCCGCCGGCCGGGGGTCGCCGCGACCGCCGCCGTGAGCACACCATGGGCCGCCACCAAGCCGCAGGCAAAGGCGCACGCGATCGGCACCTGGTAGAACTGCCCGCCCCAGAGGTTGTATTGCAGGTAGGAACCCAGCCCCAGCGTCATCACGCCCACGACGGTCCAGCCGGTCGATTGCCCCGGGAAAAAATAACGGCGGCACCGCAGGAAAAACCACGTGGCGAGCAGATAGGCGGCCGCCAGCTGGATCCCGATGGCGGCCCCGTCGCAAAGATAGGTGCCGGTCAGCAGCCGCCACGGGGCGAGCAGCAGAATCACCGGGGCCACGCCGAAATAAATGTAATACCGGCCGTTGTAGTAAGTCGCGTCATGGGCCCGCGGGATGCCCTGCGCCCCGGCCCAAGGGTTGGGCAACCGGGCCAGCCGCGGATCCGGCTCGAGCTTCAGGTAGGTCTGCCCGGACACGATCGCCTCCGTCAACAGCTCGTAATAGGCGTGCGGCTCGCGCGTCACCCAGGTCCGGCTGGCGCGCTGCGTGGCGTAGGCGTACCAGCCCAGCACCACCACCATCACGCCGCAGACCAACCACCGTTCCAGGCGGCGCGCCGGGGGTGGTGGTTGAGGGGCGGACGACATGGCGGACGGCGGCACGGGTTTATTTGTCGGCGGGCTGGTTCGTGCGCACGGAATAAATCGCGCCGCGAAAAACCGGGCCCGCGGTGGACAGGCCCAGCGGGTTGCGCCCCACGACCACCTGGCCGGCTGTGACGGGATGCAGGGCGTAATGGGTGTCCAGCACGACGGTGCCGTTCAACCGCAACCGTACGAGATCGGCGGCCACCTGTCCCGGCGGGAAAAGCGATCCCAGTTCGATGGTCAACGTCTGCACCGTCCCGGGCGCCAGCGCCACGGGTGCGCTTTCGACGGTGCCGTAGCCCCAGTGGTCGAGACCCAGGACATAGCGTCCGTTCCCGGCGGACCGCAGATAGAAACCATCCGCCGCCCCCATCATTCCCGCACTGAGCAACGGATCACTGCCGCTCAGCCCCCCCTCCGGCAAGGCGAACCGGATGACGATCCGGCCGGGCAGCTCATTCTTCCCGGCCGGCGGCTCCGCTTCGCCCGCATGATCCAGGCCGGTCCAGTTCCGGCCGTCGAACGCCCAGCCGGGCGCCGCGCCCTCGGCAAAATAATAGGTGAGCGCGCTGAGCACCCGCTGCCCTCCCTGGTCGACTTCGAGCAGTCCGCGGGCGCTGTACGGCGCGCCAAGCGCGGACCCCGAAGACGAGGTGCGCGGCAAAAATATCCGCAAGGGCGCCGGGCCCGCCGCGAGGGGTCCGGCCGCCCAAGTGATCCTTCCCTCGTCGAGCCAGCCGAGCCAGGCCGGTGCCTCCGGGGTGGCGCGGCGCCAGACGATGCCCGCCGCCGGCCGGCCCGGCCGCTGCCACCGGATGAGCACCCCGCGCGTGCCGACCAGGGTGCGGTCGGCGTCCAGCCCGTAGGCCAGCACGCCGCTCCGTACCGGGGGAAGCGGGGCCAGAAACGGCGCGACCTGGATTTCTTCCGCAAACAACAGACGGCTGGTCGAGGCCACCACCAGGTTCGCGCCCACGACGAGGTCCTGCGCCCGGGTGGCATGCATGCCGAGCGGCGAGACCAGCGCCACCCGGCCGTTCCAGCGCACCCAGAGCTGTCCGGCCGGCTCCGGGACGGAGACATCCTGATCGTTCCAGGCGATGCCGTCGCTGGCGGCGGGCAGCCCGACCTCGACCGTCTGCCATTGCCCGTAATCGACGGCAAATTCCTCCGCGGTGTAGGCGCCCGCGCCAAAACGGTCATGGATCAATTGCACGAAACCCGGCCGGGTCAGGCGCACCATCAACAGGTCGCAGGCGGGATAAACCCCCGACTGCACCAGCGGCTCCACCAGCCCGAGATGGCCCGCGGGCAGCTTCAGGCGCAGTCGCACCACGCCGCTCTGTTCATCGAACCCGGCCAGCCAGGCGTCGTCGACGGGCAGTGGGTGCGGCCGGCCCAGCGGACCCGGGTAGCGGTGCACGCCGCCCTGTCCGCCCAGCTGCCATTCCCCCCAGCGCTGCTGCCACGGCGCGGGATTGTGGCTCGGCACGTCGCGGTCGAAGTCGGTCCGCCCGTCGACGGAAATCCGCAGCCGGCGCTTGAGCGCCGCCCGTTCAAAGCCGGGCCGAGCGCCATACCACGGATGGGCCGGCGGCGGCAGCAGGAACGCGCCGGAGATCCGCACCCGCGCGGGCCGGGAGGGATTGATGGCAAACCAGGGACCGTTGGTCGCGCCATAATCCCAGTGCTGGTAGATGAAGCGGGCCCGGGCGCCGTCCGTCTCGATCCAGATCCCGTCGTCAAATCCGCCCGGTCCCGCCGAGACCAGCGGGGACGGTCCGTCCGCCCCGGGCCCGGGCCAGTGGATTTCCAGCTCGCGGTCGCCCACGCCGGAAAAGATCCACGGGGCCAGCCGCCAGACGGCGCCGTCGGCCTGCGCGGCCACGCGCTGGAAATCCGCGGGCGCGGTCTTGGAGAACCAGTCGTGAACCTGCATGCTGGCCAGGACGTTGAACAGGCAGGCGAGCATGATCCCGAGCATCGCCGCCCCCCGGGCCAGCCGGTCCGGCCAGCCGCCGGCGGGCCAGGCCACGCGGAGCGCAAACAGCGTGACCAGCACGAGGGCCGGGTGGAAATCCACCATGTAGCGGTTGGCCCGCACGCCGGTCAGGCATGTGACCAGCAGGTTGACCGCAAACCAGACCATCAGCGGTGCGGCCAGCGGCAGACGCTGCCTGAGATCCCCGCGATCCCGCCCCCAGGCCCGGAACAACCCGAGCAGCGCGAACAGCACCAGCACGCTCCAGAGCCACTCGCCATGCGCCTGCTCGCGGCCGACATAATCCGCCGGCTTCGGCGGTTCCTCGGCGGGCGTGACGAAGGGAAAATAGGCGCCCACCTGCGGCGCCGCCAGGTAGTACAGCCGGAGATTGTGCCAGAAATTGTCGGCGTGAAACAAATGCACCGGCTTGAGGCCGATCTGGTAGGTGTGCCCGAATTCCACGACACTGCCGAAACGCGCAAGATTATAACCGGCCAGGCCCAGACCGATGACACCGCCGCCGGCGCCGGCCCAGACCAGGAGCACAACCAGCCGGCGCGCGAGTCGGACCGCCGGATCGTGGTGTTGCCACGCCACCAGCCCGCATCCGACGCCGAGGGTGAGCAGGGCCGCCGGCGCGAGATTGGGACGCGAACCGATGGCGAGGCCCATCGCGACCCCGGCCAGCAGCAGCCAGCCTTTCCGACGTGGCGGCTGCAGCCAGGCGCGGGTCAGCGCCCACAGCCCGATCATGCCGAAGGCCCAGCCGGCCAGGATGGCCACCTCATAAAACATCGGCCGCCGCAGCGTCGAGGGCACCACGGTGCAAAAGCCGAGCGCGAGGATGACGGTCACGTCCCAGAGCACGCCGCCGTCGGGAAAAAACCTCCGCCGCACGTCCCGCCACCACCAGACGGAAAAGCCGAAGGCGACGGTGGCATAAAACATCGCGGCCAGCCCCTCGGGCATGTCGTGCCCGGTGAGCACCGCACAGGGCCAGTTGAGGGTCACCACCGGCACCACGCCGAAGTACAGGTAGTAGTGCCCCTGGTAGAGGCTCGCATCGAGCAGGAACGGCGCGTTGCCCGGTCGCTGATCCGGCGGCAGGGCGAGCAG
>CAYRDN010000018.1:21679-26326 GCA_964423065.1 uncultured Oleiharenicola sp.
CCCGGCCACGGAGGATCCGGCGGTGTTCTTTCCCACGACCACGGTGGCGGAGTCCGCCACATAAAACGGCACCTCTTGCGTCCAGAGCTCGCGGCCGTCCAGCCGGACGCTCAGGCGGCCGTGCTGAATCGCCGGATTTTTCGCGGCATCCAGTTGGGCGAACGCGGGCCACGCGATGTCCAGCGCGTGCTCGCCGCCCGGCTCCCAGGCAAATTCCGGACTCTGGTACACGCCATAACCCCAGTGATCGTAGACCAGCCGCGCCCTGCCCTCCGGCAGCCACTCGAGCGCGAGCGTGTTGGCGGCACCGGCCACCCCGGTCGCCAGCAACGGTTCCGGCCCGGTGCCCCGGTCGAGCAGGCGGAGGTCCAGGCCTGCAAATGGTCCGGTCTTCCAGCCGGCCGGCGCCGGCAGCCGGTCCCACGTGTCGATCCGTCCGCGGAAGACCCGGGTCGCGGCGTTCGAACCGATGGGATTCCCCGCCACGGTCAGCGGCGGATGCGCCCCGATCGGCGCGGGCAGCCGGCGCCACCACACCGGACGGCCGTCGACCCACACGACCAGCGTGTCGCGCAGCACGTCGAGCGGCGAATGCTCCGGCAGTTCCAGCAGCGAGCCGAGGCGGATCCGAAACGTGCCCGCCCGCCCGGCCGGCATCGCGACCGGCGGGCTTGCAAACATGCCGCTGCCCCAGCTTTCATAACGCAGCGTGAAATTCCGCCCGGCGCCATCCAGCTGCAGCGCCACCAGGTCCGCCCGGCCCGGCCGGCCGGCCGTCACGAGCGGCTGGGCCCGGCCCTGCTCCAGCTCCGGCACCCGCAACGGCGAGTCCGCCGGCAGATCCCCCGTCGGGAATCCCAGCTGCAGCGTGATGTCGCCGCCGCCCCGCGTGTCCGTGAGGGGCCGCGGCAGGCCGGTGCGGCGCACGTTCCGCAGGATGCCGTTGAACCGCGGCTCCCGCCCTTCGCGGATGTCCCGGCCGATCCGCACGTCCGCCGGCGAGACCTCCCACGGGATCTGGTAGCCATCGAAGACCGCGCGCCCGTCGAGCTCGACCCGCAGCCAATGGGTGTGCCAGGCCGCCTCGAGCGGGGTCCACCGGGCGGACAGCGGGTGCCCCGCCGGCGGATAAAGCGACCCGGCCTCGTACCGCAGGTGATAGACGTGGCCGGCCTCCACCGGGATCTCGTCGCCGAGGCGCGGCCCGAGATGATCCGGCGTCTCGAATTCCAGCCGGATGAACCCGGGCCGCAGATAATTGACGATCAGGGCCTGGCCCTCCAGCTCGGCCACGCCGGCCACCACGAGCGGCTCGCGCACCGCGGGCGGATCCTCCGGGAAAATCACGTCCATTTCCACCGGCCCCCACGCCACGCCCTGCCGCGCTTCCCACCAGGCCACGGGTGTGTTGAAAACCCGCGCCAGCGCGATGAAGGCGCCGGGATTGCGGTACCGCAGCACGCCGTGCAGCTGCGCGCTCGCCAAAAATGCCAGCCCGGCCGTCACGAGCATGACGACTCCCGCCAGCCCGCGCGCCAGGCCCCGCCAGCCGCGCCGGTCCCGCAGCCACCACTCCGCCGTCGCGCAGCCGAGCAGGCCGAGCAGCAGCCACCACGGCAGGAAATCCGCGGTGTAGCGCGCGACGGCCGTGTTGAAACACAGCAGCACCGCGGTCGTCGCGACCGCCACGGCGGCGAGCGCGGCGACAAATGCCAGCAGCCCGGTGGAGGACGCCTCCGGCCGGCGCCGCCATTCCGGCCGCAGCCACGTCGGCAACAGCAGCGCCAGCCAGAGGATGGGCGAAAGTGTCAGTGCGCCGAAGACATACTCGCAGGTGTAGTAGTTCGTCGGCTGCGGCGGCGTGACAGCCTGCCGCACAAAGGGGAAATACCGGTCCCACCGCGGCATCCGCCAAAAATACATCTCCCAGTTGAAACGGACGAAGGCGGTGCTGAAATGCACCGCCCTGGCCTCGTAGCGCGAGGTCAGCTGGTAGTTCAGGCCGAATTCGGTGAACCGGCCGAACCGCGCGTGATTATAGGCCAGCAGCCCGGCCATCACGATGGCCAGTGGCACACCCGCCATCAGCGCGGCCGAGACCGCGCGCCGCCGCACGCCCCGCCAGCCCGCCGCCGGGTAATCCCGCCAGCCCAGGGCCGCGACCAGGCAGGCCAGGCCGCCGCCCGCCACCGCCAGGGTCGGGCGCGAGCCCACCGCCAGGCCGAGGCAAAGTCCCGCCGCCGCCAGCCATGCCGCCGGCCGCGCCGCCCGCAGCGCGAGATAGGTGGCGGCCAGCGAGGCGGCGAGGTAGAACTGACCGGCCGCGATCGGCATCTCCCAAAAACTCGCGCGCCGGGCCAGCAACTGCAGGCCGCCGGCGAGGCCGAGCACCAGCACGCCGCCGCAGCGCGTCACCGCGCCCGCCGCCGGGAAATGGTCCCGCAGCAGCCGCAGCCACAGCCAGGCCAGCACCCAGAAGGCACCGGTGCAAAAGGCAATGAGGGCGTAGGCCGCCGGCAGATCCACGCCCGTGATCGCCCGGAACGGCCACATCAGCGTGACCGCCGGGACAACGCCGAAATAGAGATAGAAATGGCCGTTGTAATAGCTGACGTCGGACGGCACCCGCAGGCCGGCGGGACGGTTGGCGGGATCCCACGGATTGGCGATCCGGGTGAGCGCCTCCGGCACGGGCACATCCATCGCCAGGCTGCCCTTGCGAAAACCGTGGACCAAAAGATTGTAGTGGTCGTCGTAGTCCGGACCGAGCGATGGAAACTCCCATTTGCCCAGGACGGTCCAGGCCAGCAGCACACTCACGGCGCCGACCACCAGGGTGAGGCAGGTCCGGTCCAGCCAGCTGGAAAAACGGGCGCGGCGGCCAGGCGCGTTCATGGTGGTGGGGCGACTCCGCCCGGCCCGGGGGACAGGGGCGGGCTTTGCCGTACATCCAGCACGACCGCCTCCAGCCTGTCACGCGCAATGGTCGAGCCCGCCGCGTTGCGGCCCAGCACCACGCTGTCGGACCGGGCCAGGTAGAACGGCGCTTCCTCTTCCCAGACCATCGGCTCGTCGACCCAGGCCCGCAGCATGCCGGTTCCGGCCGCCCCGGTGCCGCCGTCGTCCAGCCGGGCGAACGACGGCAGTTCCAACCGCACCTGGTGCGCCGTGCCCTCGGGCCAGTCGAACTCGCGGCTGCGCTGCAGCGAGCCGCCCCAATGGTCCCAGAGGAGCCGGGCCCGGCCGCCGGGCCGCCATTCGATGGCGAGGGTGTCGGCCTGCCCGCGGACGCCGGTGGCCGCGAGGGGCTCCGTGCCCACGCCGCGGCCGCCGAGGGTCAGCGCCACCTGCGCGAAGGGTCCGCGGCGCCATGCCACCGGGGCCGGCAACCGCGCCCAGTTCAGCAACCGTCCCTGGTAGGAAGTCGCGACCGCGGTGGAGCCGATGCTGTTGGCGCCCACCTCCACCGGCGGCCGGGCGGGCAACGGCACCACCGTGCGCCACCACCAGACCGGCCGGTCGCCGAGCCATACCGCCACGGTGTCCCGCAGGACCCCGAGGGGGGAATGATCATCCAGGTCCAGCATGGAACCCAGGCGGATGCGCAGCGCCGCGGTGTGGTCCGACGGGATCGGCAGCGGGCCGCTCTCCCAATAGCCCGCGGACCAGCTTTCATAGCCCAGCCCGAAGGTCTCCTCATCGCGCCGCCGCACCGCGATGAAGTCCGCGTTGCCCGTGCGCCCGGCCTGCACCAGCGGTTGTGGCAACGGGTTCGCGGTCCGGGTGAACTGCAGCTGCACGAGGACATCGCCCCCGTGATCGGGCCGGGGCTTCCGTTCGGGCAGCCCTGCCTGCCGCACGGCGACGATCGTGCCGCTGAAGCGCCGGTGCGCGAGCGTGTCCGTGCCGACCTGCACCGAGCCGGGTGAGGCGTCGTTCAACGGATAATACTCGTCCACCACCATCCGGTCGTCCACCCAGAGCGTGACCCATTGCTTGAGCGAGACGATCTCGACCTGGCTCCAGGAGGCAAAATACGGATGCTCCCGCGGCGGATACAGGGCGCCCGTGTCGATCCGGATGCGGTAGGGCCGGTGCGGCTCGAGCCGCAGGTCCCCGCTCTCGACCGGCTGCCGCCCGTTGTGCAGGACCCCCACGCGGAAACTGTCCGGGCCGGTGTAGTGGACGAACACATAGTCGGTCTCGTAGGAGACCCCGGTCGTGACCAGCGGTTCGAGCGCCTCCGCCGGCCGCTCCGCAAAGACCAGCGTCAGGTCCAGGGGACCGCCCGGCCGGGCGGACCATTTTTCCCAGAGCGCCACCGGCTGGTCGAAGGCACGGGCGACCGCGGCGTAGCCGGCGGGATTCAGGAACTGAAACACCCCGTGCAGCTCGACGCTGGCGCAGAAGGCGACGACGCAGCTGAAGCCGACGGCCGCCCCGAACAACCCGGCGCCGATCCGGCGCGGCCCGGCGCGCGACTGCAGCCACCGTTCCGCCGACGCCCAGCCGGCGAGACCCAGCAGCACCCACCACGGCAGGAAGTCCGCGGTGTAGCGGGCCGCGGCCGTGTTGAAGCAGAGCAGCAGGCCGGTGAGGCCGGCCGCGAGGGCCAGGAGCAGGCCGATGAAGCCCGCCAGCCGGCCG
>CAYRDN010000018.1:26426-64033 GCA_964423065.1 uncultured Oleiharenicola sp.
TAGCCGCCGGTGAGCTGGTAGTTGAGGCCGAATTCAAGGGCCCGGCCGAAGCGCGCGTGATTGTAGGCGAGCAGGACGCCGACCACGAGGGCCAGCGGGATCCCCGCCGCCAGCGCGGCCCGGACCGACCGCCGGGCCCAGCCGGCCCAGCCCCCGCGGGGGAATTCCGACCGCCCCACGGCGAGCACCAGCACCGCCAGGCCTCCCCCCGCCACGATCAGCGTGGGCCGGCAGCCCACCGCCAGGCCGAGAAACAAACCCGCCGCCGCCAGCCAGCGCCACGGCCGCCCGGCGTGCAGCGCGCGGTAGGCCGCGAGCACCATGGCCGCCATGAAAAATTGTCCGGCTGCGATCGGCATCTCCCAGATGCTGGCCCGGCGGGCGAGCGAAAGCAGCCCGCCGGCCAGCCCGAGGAGACCGAGCCCGCCCAGCCGGGTCACGAGCCCGGCCGCCGGAAAATGATCGTGCAGCACGGCCAGCCACAGACGGGCGAGCAGCAGGTACGCCCCCGCACAAAAAAAGATGACCACATAGACGAACGGCAGGTCCTGGCCCGTGAGCAGTTGAAACGGCCACAGCAGGACCACCACCGGCACCGCCCCGAAATAAAGGTAGAACTTGCCGCCGTAATAAGAAAGGTCGGCCGGGGCCGAGCCCGGCGGACGCTTGGAGGCGTCCCAGGGATTCTCCGCGTGCCTGAGTGCGTCGGGCACCGGCAGGTCGAGCGCCAGGCTCCCTTTGGAAAAACCGTGCGCGAGCAGGTTGTAGTAGTCGGCCTGCCGGCCGTGGACCGGCGGGAACTCCCATTTCTGCAGGGCGGTCCACGCCAGCAGCGCGCAGATCGCACCGCTGGCCAGCAGCGCCGCCAGCCGGTGCCAGGCCGCGGCGTTTCCCGGCTCCGCCGGCGCGGGACGGAAGACCCGCAGTTGCAGCAGCAGGAAGCTCGCCGTCATCTGGGCGACATTCGCCACGCCCGCCGCGAACCACGCCTTCCAGCCGAGCAGATGCACCCCGAGCGCGAACACCGGCCACTGGATGAGGAAGGTCACCACCACCGCGTGGAGATACTCCGCCACATGCCGGCCGCTCGTCGCGCGCCGGTCCTGGAAGGTCCACCGCTTGTTCAGCAGGAAATGCAGCCCCAGCGCCGGGGGATACGCCGCGAAGAAGGCCGCCTGCGCGGACATGAACCGGCCGAACAGCGCGTTCATCGCCATGAAGCAGAGCATCACGACCACCCCGACCAGACCGAAGCGGGCCACCCGCCGGATTGACTCTGACGGCAACATCAAGCGGACAGGAGATGCGCGGGCCCGGGGCCTGACAAGAAACAAAACCCGGCCCGCGGCGGGCTATCGGGGCCGGAGCCGCTCCGCCGCGACGACCGACCCGCGGAAAACCGCGCTGCACATCGAGGACCCGATCGGATTGGCCCCGACCACCACGCGGTCCGGGGGGCTGGGATAATAGGGGCCGGTCTCCTCCAACACGACCCGCCCCGCCACCTTGACCTCCAGCTTCTCGGGCGAACCGGGCGCCAGGAGCGGCGGACAGGAAATCTCCGCCTCGAGCCAGGCGGCCGGGTCGATCTCGACCGGCTCGCTCGTGCCCCCGCCGTAGCCCCAGCGGTCGTGCCCGATGGCGACATGCCGCTCATCCAGGCGAACCAGATAGATCAGATCGCCCTTGCCGGTTTCACCCGTGCACAGCAGCGGCTCGCTCGACCGGCCCGCAAAGTCCGGCAGCTTGAGCGTCAGCCGCAACGGACCGTAGCCCTCCAGCTGCTGGTTGGCCGGCAGCGGCGCGACCCGGCGCCAGCCCAGGATGCGGCCGGAAAAGTCCCGCTTGAACGCCGGGCAGAACGGCCCGCTGGTGCCGATCAGCGGCGTGCGGCTGGTCGCATCGTAGCACACCGCATCGAGGAACAGGGCGATCTTGCCGTCCAGGAACACCTGCACCGTCCGCTGCCGCTGCCGGAGCTCATCCCGGGACAGGCCGTCGCTGGCCGGATGGTCCACCGGGGGATAAAGCGATCCCATCTGCACCAGCACCACGTGCTCGGCGGCGGGATCGATCTTGACCGCCGGCCCGACGCCCCCGCCGCGGCTGGTGTGCTCGAAGCCGAAGCGCACCTGGTTGACCGCCACGTAATGCACATAGAGATAGTCGGCCAGAAACTCCCGGCCGGTCACCACCAGCGGCTCCACCTGGCCCGGGGCGTTGTGGGGAAACACCACGCGCAGCTCCACCGGCCCGTATTGCACACCGGCCAGCCAGTCATACCAAGCCGACAGCCGGTTCGCCGCATGGGCCACCGGGGCGTAGACCTGCGGGTGATTCAGCATCAGCAGCCGGTTGTGCTGCAGGCTTGCCAGCACATTGAAACCCACGGACCACAGCGCCAGCAGCCAGGCGGTCCCGGCCAGCAGGCGGCGTCCGGCCGGATGCCGCAGGCGGACGGAGAGCGCCAGCACGCCCACCGCCCCGAGCAGGACCAGCCCGGGCGTGAAATCCACCTCGTATCGTCCCGTCGTGCCGCCGAAGCAACAGACGATGCCGGCCGTCGCCACCACGGCGGCCCAGGCCCCGGCGCACCACCAACCGGTCGCGTGACGCGGACGCACAGCCAGCCCCAGGCTGACGAGCGCGAACAGCACCCACGGGATGCAGGGCAGCACGCCGTAGGGATCCTCCACCCCGAATTGTCCCGCCGGGGCCGGGGGCAGGTTGATCACCGTGAGGAACGGGAAATACGGCGTGAGTCCCGGGGTCGAAAACAGATAGATCCGCAGGTTGTAGGGAATGTATCCCGGGCTGAACAGCTTCAGCTTGGTGATGTCGTCCCCCGCCATCTGGTAGGTCTGGCCGAACTCCAGCGGATTGCCGAAGCGCGCGTAATTGTAGAGCGCCAGGCCGAGACCCACGGCCAGGATCGGGCCGGTGGCGCAGGCCGCCAGCCGCCACCAGCGGCGCTGCCGCCAGAAATCCCGGCCCGCGCCCTGCGCCACCCAGGCGAGGGGGGCCAGCAGGCACACCGACCCGGGCAGATAGACCGGCCGCGCCCCGATGCACAACCCCATCGCCAGGCTCGCCAGCGCCAGCCAGCTTTTTTTGCCCGCGTCCGCCATCGTCCGCCACAGGGCGTAGAGCGTGAGCATGAAAAAAAAGTAGCCGCAGGAGATCGGGATCTCCCACATCGCCGGCCGCCGCAGCAGCGGCGGCACCATGGTGGCCAGACCCAGCACGAGCACCCCCGCGACCACCAGGCCCCCGCCGGCGCCCAGGCTCCGCGCGATGGCCCGCAGCAGGACCACCGAGACGAGGAACCCGGCGGCGGAGAAAACCACCACCGCGAGGTTCTCGCTCACGAACCAGCCGGTCAGCACCTTGGCCGGCAGGAACAGCACCAGCACCGGCGTGAGCCCGAAATAGATGTAATACTTCCCCTTGTAATAGGAGGCGTCGTGCAGGCCGTGACCCGCCCGCTGCACCGGATCATACGGCTTGGCCAGGGTGGCGAGATACGGGTCCACCGGCACGTCGAGCGCCAGCTGCCGCTTGAGCAGGCCGCGCACGAGCAGGTTGTAGTAGCTGGTGTTTTCCCGGCCGACCAGCAGCCGCGGGCTTTCCGGGGCGGCGGTCCAGAAATAAAAGGCGCAGACCAGACCCGCCAACATCCAGACCAGCCCTCGTTCGAATCGCGAACCGTGCGGCCAGGGCGCGGCGGGCGAATTTTTCTCACGCAACATCGCGTAGGACATGCGCCACCGCGCCAAGGCTGACAAGCCGCAACTGCCGGCGGAAGCCGGCCCCCCGCGCCGGGCGGCGACGGGAAATGTCCGGCTTGGAACTACCCGGCGTCAGCCCCCACATCCGGCCCGCGGCCGGAAAATCCCCGGCGCGCCGCCCACCCCACGACACCCAACCAAGCGAGCGCACTCACCAGGCCCGCCAGCCAGATCGCCCGGGTGCCGGCGTAGGTGAGTTGCACCGTGTGCTCGCCGGGCGCGAGCCTCACCTGCAGCAGCCCCTCGGGCGAGGCGCCGAACTCCGCCACCGGCTTCCCGTCCACCTGCACCCGGTATCCGGGGATGAGCACGCGCGGCGTCTCCAGCCAGCCGCCGGTCGCCGAGCGCACGGTGGCGCGCCACGGATCCAGGGACTCCACGCGCAGGGCCGTGTTTTTCCCGTCATAGTGCGACACGCTCAGGTCGGCGAAGAACCCGCCGTGCTCATCGAGATCGTTGCCCGCCTGGCGCGGCAGGCTGAAGGTGTAATGTTCCGGCGTGTCGCCGCTGTTCCAGAGCGAGAGCAGGCGGGAATTTTCCGGGTGCGTGCCGAACGCATGGGCCAGACCGGATTCCGGCAGGTGGTACTCGCGGTAGCCATGCTCGCTTTGGATGATCAGAAAGCCGTCGTAGTGCCGCGCGGGATCGAACTCGAACCGCAGCAGCAGGTGCTCGCCGGGCTGCACCACGAGGCCGGGCTCGATGTCCAACCAGTCCGAGCCGCGCAGCCTGCCGGGGATGGCCAGCCGGTGGCGCTCGACCCCCGCGAGCTCCATCTCGCGCGCGATGCTCCCGGGCCCGGCCAGCAGGCGGCCGGCCGCATCGAACAGGCGCAGCTCCAGCCGGGGATCGGTCTGGCCGTCGGAGAAATAGGAGGGATGCGCCAGCAGGTGGTAGACGAAACGGTCGAGCACCGCGTTCTCCGGGCGGAACTGCCACTGGGTCCGCTCGCGCGAAGCCGTCGCCCACCAGCCGCGCCGCGCGACCTTGAGGGCGTCGTGCCCGGCCCAGGCCACCGCGCCGAAAAGCACGGCCAGCACCGCCCGACGCCGCCACGGCGCCGGTTCCGGCGGCGCCGCCTGCAGCCAGAGCAGCGCGCCCGTCGCCAGCAGGGCGCACTGCACCGGCAGGTTGCGCAGGAACATGAGGATCCCGCTCGTCACGGCGTAGTCGACCGGGAAATAGGCCACGAGAAAATCGCTCACGCCGGGCACCCGCGCCAGGAAGCAGACCAGCAAAAAAGTCGCGCCGGCGAAGCACTGTGCCGCGTATGCCCGGGGGCGGCCGGCCGCCACCAACCCCAAAATCCCCGCGAGCCAGAGGCCCGGCCCCGGCTGGAAATCCGTGGTGAGCGTCGCGTCACCCGACAGCGGCAGGAAAATGCCCGGGGTCAGCGACCCATTGCCGTTCAAGGCCGCCAGCAGATAGTCGTTGTGCAGCGGGTTTGCCGGACCCAGCCACGCCCCCGTCAGGGCGGCCGCGACCGCCAGGCAGGCCAGCAGCACCAGCGGTCCGAAGTCCGCCGGGTCGAACCACCGGAGCCGGCGCCGCAAGCCCACCGCCGCCGCCAGCAGGACCACCGTCGCCAGCATCCAGTCGAACCACGGCACCGAGGCCCGCCAGAGCAGGGCGAAGCCCGGCAACGCCGCCAGGCCCCAGGTCCAGGAACGCCGCGACAGCAACACGCTGCCGGCCCCGGCCAGCACCAGGACAGCGCCGACGATCTGCTCCAATTCATGGCCGTTCCCGGATTGGGCCGGCCGGGGCAGTTCCATCATGCCGGTGAAATAATAGGCGCTCAGCAGGAGGAACAGGCCTCCGGCCCCGAGCACGACGCGCCAGGGTTTCCACTGAAAAGTCCCCGTCGCCAGCACCGTCGCCTGCAGGCCGAGAGTCACGAGCATGGTGATCATGGCCACCGGCGGATGACCCATCCAGGCCAGCGCCAGGCCCGCGGCCAGCGGCACCCCGCCGCGCGCACCCCCGGAGAGCAGCAGCCGCGCATTGCCATACATCACCAGCGGCAGGGCCGCAAAAGTCATGTAGGTCATGTAGGCTTCGCTCACGATGCCGAGCAGCAGCCAGCCGGGCGATGACACATACAGCAGCGCCACCGCCGCGCACTCCCACCGCCGCCGGGGCGCGAGGGCGACGCCGGTGGCGTACATTCCCAGTGTTCCGGCCAGGGCGCTGGTAATCAGGGCCAGGTGCTTCAACGCAGTCGTCTCCAGCCCGCCGCAGGTCAGCCAGTCCCAGACCCCGGAGACGGCGAAAACCAGCGGCGCCGAGCGGAACGGATGCACGCCGCCATTCCATGCATACTCCCCCTGCCCGATGAAAACCGGCGGCCCGGCGGCCCGCCATTGCTCGATGTAGTCGCGCAGCATGAAGCCATACCAGCGCGCGTCGACGCCGCCCATCAGGCGGTCGGTGAAGAACGGCAGCACGACCGCGCCCGCCCCCGCGAGCAGCAGCAGCACGCGCGCCGGCTCGCCCAGCGGTTCCGCCGCCACCGCCGCGCTCCGGGCCCGCCAGAGGCGCCAGCCGCCGACGGCGGCCCCGAGCAGCAGGACAACGTAGGCCAGCGCGGCCCAGGACAGGGGATGCGGCAGGACCAGCCGGTTCAGCGCGACCAGCGAAAGCCCGAGGCCGGTTGCCTCGAGCATGACGGCCCCGGCCGGCCGGCGCGCACGGATGAGACCGGCGATCGACAGCCAGGCTCCCACCGCGAGCAGGATGAAACCCACTTCCCTGACCCCCAGCCGCCAGTGGGCCAGTTCATTGGCCGCCCCCAGCACCAACCCGGCCACCGCCAGGTCGGTGGCCCGCAGCAGGAACCGCCGGAGGTTCCCCGGACCTGGTTCTGTCGCGGCCTCAGTCCCCACAGGGTGCATAAAATTTCCCCGGAAAATCCCTGGCCGGATTGGGCGCGGTAAACTCTGGCTTGAACATTTGGTCGGTGAGATGAAGCTGACCGCCCTTGTCTGACAAGTCACAATCCGCGGCCCTGCGCTTCGCCATCATCGGCTGCGGCCTCATCGGCCGCAAGCGGGCCGCCCGGCTTCCCGCCGGGGCGCTGGCCTGGGCCTGCGACCTCGACGCCACCCGCGCCGCCGACCTGGCGAAAACCGCCCCGGGGTGCCGGGCGACGACGGATTACCACGAACTCCTGGCCGATCCCGCGGTGGACGCGGTGCTGGTCTCGACGTTGAACGCCGCACTGGCCCCCGTCTCCCTCGCCGCCGTGCGGGCCGGCAAGCATGTACTCGTGGAAAAGCCCGGCGCGCTGAACGCCGGGGAGCTGCGCGAGGTCCAGGCCGCCGCGACCAAGACCGGCGCCCGGGTCCGCATCGGCTACAACCACCGCTACCATCCCGCGCTGCAGCAGGCCCGCGAGCTCATCGACTCCGGCGGGCTGGGCCCGCTGATGTTCATGCGCGGCCGCTACGGCCACGGCGGGCGCACGGGCTACGACCGCGAGTGGCGCGCCGACCCGAAATTGTCGGGCGGCGGCGAACTCATCGACCAGGGCGTGCACCTGATCGACCTCGCCGGCTGGTTCTTCGGCGCCTTCACCACCGTCGAGGGCCACGCGAGCACGTTGTTCTGGGACATGAAGGTGGACGACAACGCCTTCCTTTCCCTCCGCACCGCCGCCGGCCAGACCGCGTGGCTGCAGGTCAGCTGCACCGAGTGGAAAAACCTGTTCTCCCTCGAGATCTACGGCCGCGTCGGCAAGCTCGCCCTCGACGGCCTCGGCGGTAGCTACGGCCCCGAGCGTCTCGTCTACTACAAGATGCTGCCCCAGATGGGACCGCCCGAGACCACCGGCTTTGAATATCCCGCGGGCGACACCTCGTGGGAGCTGGAAATGCAGGCCTTTGCCGAGGACATCCGCACCGGCCGTGAGCCCGATCCCGGGCTGCGGGAAGGCATCCGCACTTTGGAGATAGTCGAGGCCATCTATCAAAAAAGCGGTTATCCCCGGCCCTGACCCGCGGCCTGTTGCCGCGCGGGACAGACTCGGCTTGCCTTTCGCCGCCAAGTTCACGGTCATTTCCGCACTCCTGCCCTCATGATCATCACGCGTTCCCCCCTTCGCATTTCCCTCGGCGGCGGCGGCACCGACCTGCCGTCCTACTACCAGGACCACACGGGCTTCCTCGTGGCGGCCGCCATCGACAAGTACGTCTACATCACGCTGCACCAGACCTTCGCCCAGGAGCTCATCCTCAAGTATTCCAAGCTCGAGCGCGTCACCTCGGTCGACCAGATCGAGCACCCGATCATCCGCGAATCCCTCAAGCTGGTCGGCTTCCGCGACCCGCATATCGAGCTGACCTCCATGGCCGACATCCCCGGCGGCACCGGCCTCGGCTCCTCCGGCAGCTTCACCACCGCCGTGCTCAAGGCCCTGCACGCCTACCGGAAGAACCTCCTCGCCCCCGCCGAGCTGGCCGAGCAGGCCTGCGACATCGAGCTGAACAAGCTGGGCGAGCCCATCGGCAAGCAGGACCAGTACATCGCCGCCATCGGCGGCATCACCGCCTTCACCTTCCACAAGGACGGCCGCGTCGAGTACCGCCCGTGCAAGATCTCCGAGGAGACGCTGTTCAACCTCGAGGACAACCTGCTGCTGTTCTTCACCGGCTACTCGCGCAGCGCCTCCGGCATCCTCAAGGACCAGAACGAAAAGTCCAAGGCCAACGACCCGGCCATGCTCGACAACCTGCATTTCACGAAGGAGCTCGGCTACAAGTCCCTGGCGTGCCTCGAGACCGACAACCTGGAGGAGTTCGCGCGGCTGATGGACGTCCACTGGCAGCGCAAGAAGGCCCGCAGCTCCGGCATGAGCAACGTCCGCATCAACGAGTGGTACGACCACGCCATGGCCAACGGCGCCAGCGGCGGCAAGCTGATCGGCGCCGGCGGCGGCGGCTTCCTGATGTTCTATGCCCACGACAAGCTCAAGCTGCGGCACGCCATGCGCGAAAAGGGCCTGCAGGAGGTCCGCTTCCGCTTCGACTTCGAGGGCACCAAGGTCGTGGCCCAGAACTGAGCCGGACCGCGCCGGCGGGGAACCTGGCGGCCACATTGCTGCTCTGACCTTGATCCATGACCCCGCCGCGTCGCCAAGCCCTCGCCCTCCTGCTCGGCCTGGCCGCGGGCTTCGCCGGCGCGGTCCTGGCCGGTCGCCACGCGGCCGCCGCCAGCGCGCCGGCGCACTTCACCCGCTTCACGCCCTTCCTCAGCGCGGAGGCGTCGTATTTCCCCCCGTTTGCCGAGATGGAACACCTCGCCCTGGCCCGCTGGCATCCGGGCCAGACGGTCGTCATCATCGGCGGCAATTCCATCCTGAACGGCGTCGGCCAGCCGGCCGGCGAGCTCTGGAGCGGCCATCTGCAGACGCTGCTCGGCGACCGTTACGTGGTGGTCAACCTCTCCTTCCGCGGCGGCCAGCCCGCGGAGGGCGGCGCCCTCGTCGCCGAATCCCTGCTCCGCCGGGGCGTGCCCGTGCTGCTGGTCGACAACACCGCGCCCGGCCCGGTCGGCCGCGCCTACGAGAACGTCTACGGCTATCTGTTCTGGCAGGCCCGCGACCGCGGCCGGCTCCTGCCGCACGAACCGCGGGACCTGGATCTCGCCGCCCGCGCGGAACTCCTCGGCCCCGCCGGGCGGATCCGGCGCGCCGAGGAGCGGCTCGGCGCCCGGCTCGACGTGTTCCTGAATTTCCAGGCGCTGTGGGAGCATGTCGCCGGCCGGTATTTTTCCACCGTCTGGACCCGGTTCCTCCCGCTGGATTTCTGGCGGCCGCGCGAGGCCCTCCCCGACCCGGAACCGGCCCCCGCGCCGCTGGCCGGGCGCTTCGCGTCCGGCCTCGAGGTCGAGATGGCCATCGTCCGCGGCTTCTCCGCCGCCATGGGCACGCCGGACGGCGCGGGCGGCTGGCGGGTGGACGACGGCTGGATCCGGGCGGCCGCCCGCGATCTCGACGCGGTGTTTCCCGACGCGCTGCGCCCGCGGATGCTCATGCTCCTCAGCCAGAATTGCCCCTATTATCGCGACCGGCTCACGCCGGCCGAACGCGACCGCGACACCGCGGTGTTCGCCGCCTATGAGCAGATGTGGCGGCGCAACGGCATCCGCTGCGTGACGGCCGGCGCCAGCTTCACCGCCGCCGACTACCGGGACCGCACCCACCTCGCGCCCAGCGGCGGGGAAAAACTCGCCGGCCTCGTGGCCGCCGAACTCCGCCGGCTCGACCTGCCCTGACATGACACCCCCGCCTTCCCGCCTTTATGCCTGGCTCGGCCTCCTGCTCCGGTTCGCCGCCGGTATTGCCCTCGGGATTTTTTTTCACTACCTGCTCTACCGTCTCTTCCTCCCCGCGGAGCCGTTCATCTACACCGCCTTCTAGACCATGAATCCCACCTCACTTCCCGTCGCCATCCTCGCCGGCGGCATGGCCACGCGGCTGCGGCCCATCACGGAAAAGATCCCCAAGCTGCTCGTCGAGGTAGCGGGCGAGCCGTTTTTCTCCCACCAGCTCCGGCTGCTCAAGGCCCAGGGCCTGACCCGCGTCGTCCTCTGCGCCGGCTATCTCGGCGAGATGATCGTCGACCAGTACGGCGACGGCGCGAAATGGGGCATGTCCATCGAGTATTCGTTCGACGGCCCGAGACTCCTCGGCACCGGCGGCGCCCTCATCCGCGCCCTGCCGAGGCTCGGCGACGCGTTCTACATCCTGTACGGCGACTCCTACCTGCCGGTCGACTATCCCGCCATCGGGGATTTTTTCCTCCGCTCCGGCCGGCTCGGGCTCATGACCGTCTATGAGAATCGCGAGCTCTACGACGCCAGCAATGTCTGGTTCCGGGACGGCGAGATCCGCGTCTACGACAAAAAAAACAAGTCACCGCAGATGCACCACATCGACTACGGCCTCGGCCTCATGCGTCCGGCCGCGTTCGCCGGCTGGCCGCGCGACGAGGTCGTCGACCTGGCCGCCGTCTACCAGCGGCTGCTCGCCGAGGGGCAGCTCGCCGGCTACGAGCTGCACCAGCGCTTCTACGAGATCGGCTCGCACGCCGGCTTGAACGAGCTGGACGCCCTGCTCCGGCAACAAAAAAAGTCCTGACGGCTTCGCTTCAATTTCTGGCTCGCATCGGGTATGTCTCCTCCCACTTTCACCCTCACTTTCAACCCCCCATGTCCTACTCCATCCAGCACCTGAAGGAAACCGCCGAGATCGTCGGCCAGCTCAACCCCGCCGACTGCGAGAAGTGCGTCGCCGAACTCGTGGGCGTGCGCGCCCGCGGCGGCCGGCTCTTCATCCTCGGCGTCGGCGGCAGCGCCGCCAACGCCTCGCACGCCGTGAACGATTTCCGCAAGATCGGCGGCATCGAGTGCTACGCCCCCACGGACAACGTCTCCGAGCTCACCGCCCGCACCAACGACGAGGGCTGGGCCAGCGTGTTCGTCGAGTGGCTCCGCGGCTCGAAGCTCAACGCCAAGGACTGCCTCTTCATCCTCTCCGTCGGCGGCGGCAACCTCGAGAAGAACGTCTCCCCGGGCTTCATCTCGGCCATCCAGCTGGCCAAGCAGGTCGGCGCCCGCGTCATCGGCATCCTCGGCAAGGACGGCGGCTACACCGCCACCCAGGCCGACGCCTGCGTCATCGTGCCGACGGTCAATCCGAACAACATCACACCGCACTCCGAGGCCTTCCAGGCCGTCGTCTGGCACCTCTTTGTCTCGCACCCCGACCTGAAGCTCAACCAGACGAAGTGGGAGAGCGTCGCCAAGAAACCCTGAGCTCGCCGCGACGGAGGCGCCAGACATCAGGCTTCAGGCATCAGACCAAATGGCTGGTAACTTTCGTAAGCTCCTCGTTTGGCAGCGATCCAAAGCTCTCGCGGTCGCACTCTACCGCCTGACGGCGAGCGGGACGTTAGGCAAGGACTTCGGTCTGCGTGATCAACTTCGTCGCGCGGCGGTAAGTGTTTGCAGCAACATTGCGGAAGGCGACGCACGCCAAACCGACAAGGAGTCCGTGCAATATTTTTTCATCGCCAAAGGCTCGCTGGCTGAAGTGTCCGCCCAAATTGAAATCGCCGCAGAGGTGCATCCGCTCGATTCCGCGCACGTTGCGAACCTGCTCCGTGAATGTGATGAAATCGGTGCCATGCTTCAGTCCCTGATCGACCATCGCCGCAAATGACCTCCCGGTCTTTTCCCCTCACCTCAAGCCTGACGCCTCAAGCCTCAAGCCTCGCGGTCCAGGAGGTCCGCCGTCCGGCGGTCTTCCTGGACCGCGACGGAACGCTGAACGTCTCGGTCGTCCGCGACCGCAAGCCCTATCCGCCGTCCACCGTGGAGGAATTCCAACTCTTTGCCGGTGCGGCGGAGGACTGCGCCCGGCTCAAGGCCGCGGGCTTCGTCCTCGTGGTCGCCACCAACCAGCCCGATGTCGGCCGCGGCACCCAGGCCCGGTCCGTCGTCGAGGCGATGCACGCCCGACTGCTCGAACTGATCCCCAGCCTCGACCGGATCGAGGTCTGCTATGACGCGGGCCGCGGCGAACCCTCCCCCCGGCGCAAGCCGGCGCCCGGCATGCTGCTCGACGCCGCCGGCGCCCTTGGCCTCGACCTCGCCCGCAGCTGGATGATTGGCGACCGCTGGGGCGACATCGACGCCGGCCACGCCGCCGGCTGCCACACCATTATGATCGACCACGGCTACACCGAACGGGCCCCCGCCCGGCCCCCGGAATTCACCGTTACCAGCCTCGGCGGAGCCGTGGGAATTATCCTTGCCCACCCTCTGGCCTGACCCATTCATTGCGCCAACCAACAGCCCATGAAATCCCTTAGCGACCTCAAGATACACATCTACGCCGACGGCGCCGACAAGGCCGGCATCCTCGACCTCTACGCCAAGCCCTACATCAGGGGTCTGACCACCAACCCGACCCTGATGAACAAGGCGGGCATCAAGGACTACGAGGCTTTCTCCAAGGACATCCTCCAGACCGTGACCGCCAAGCCCATCTCGCTGGAGGTCTTCACCGACGACCTCGTCGACATGAAGCGCCAGGCCCTCAAGATCTCCTCCTGGGGCGCCAACGTCTACACCAAGATCCCGATCACCAACTCCGTCGGCGTCTCCTGCATCCCGCTCATCAAGGACCTCTCCGCCCAGGGCGTGAAGCTCAACGTCACCGCCCTCCTCACCCTCGCCCAGGTCCGCGATGTCGCCGCCGTCCTCAACCCGGCCGTGCCGGCCGTCGTCTCCGTCTTCGCCGGCCGCATCGCCGACACCGGCGTCGATCCCGTGCCGCTGATGCGCGCCGCCGCCGCCCTCCTCGCCGACCAGCCAAGGGCCGAGCTGCTCTGGGCCAGCGTGCGCGAGGTCCTCAACATCATCCAGGCCGACGAGTGCGGCTGCAAGATCGTCACCGTCCCCCACGACATCCTCGGCAAGGCCGCCAAGATGCTCGGCAACGACCTCACCGCCCTGTCCCTCGACACCGTCAAGATGTTTGCCAAGGACGCCGCCGCCGCCGGCTTCAAGCTCTGAGCCCGCCGGCTATAACCCGCCCTTGCTTTCCCGTCCGTCCGCCATGCCGTCACCCCGCCGCGCGTCATCCCTCCTGATCCTCCTCGCCGCCCTGCTGCCGGCCGTCGCCCTCGCCGGCGAGATCGGCCCGTTCACCGGGCCCGACGCGGACGCCGAGGCGGGCCGGCTCTACGAGCGGGCCAACGATTACGTGAACAACGTGGTCGAGGGCCAGTATTCCTACGCCTACATCCAGTTTCACTGGAAACGCGCCGGCTCCAACATCGACCGCATCCTCCGCGCCTACCCGAGCTCGCCCACCGCCAGGCAGATCGTCGCCGATGCGCTCAACGTCGGCCCGTTCCCGCCCACCTACTTCAAGGAGCGCGTGCTCCCGCGCCTAGAGGAAAAAAAGGTCGCCGCCTTCGACGCCATCAACTGCGCCATCTTCCTCTCCAACCTCGAGACCAACACGGACGAGCCGGCCCGCCATGAGCTGATCGCCGGGATCATCCGCACGCTCTGCCGGCAGCAGCGCTGGAGCGAGGCCCTGGGCTACCCGGTGCTCGACCCGGAGCGCGCGTGGCTGTGGGAGATCGTCACTCGGACGGCCGTCATCTACCACAACAGCAAGATCGCCGACGAGCTGCTGGGCAACACCACGAAGGAGAACCTGCCCGCCATGCTGGACCTCATCGCCGAGAGCCGGGCCTTCCGCGGCGACACCGCCAGGGAGCTGGAAGACTTCATCGCCCGGTATCCCGGCCACGCCAACGTCCGCCCGGCCGTGTTCGCCGGCCTGCTCCGGCGCGAGGTCCGCATCCAGCGCGCCCGGCTGCTGAAGCTGCCGCTGGACGGCCTCTACGACGGCGTGGATGTCATCCAGAAACCCGACCAGTCCGCCGACCTGCCCGCCTTCCTCCGCACCATCCCCGCGGGCCCCGGGCTGCAGCGCGCCCACCGCGGCTACGCCGGTTATCTCGCCGCACTCGGCCGGCTCGATGAGGCCCGCGCCTTCGCGTCGCCCGCGGATGCGCCGGTGCTCGCGCTCGGCTATGCCCGCCACCTGATCGCCGTCGAGGAATACCAGCAGGCCCTCGCGCTGCCGGCCACCTTCCACCTCGCCGACGCGGACGCCGACCAGTTCCGCGTGCAGCTGATCGAGCTGCTCGCCCAGGCCGGGCGCGACGCCGAGGTCACCGCCTTGCGCGGCCTGATCCCGGCCCGCCTGGCCGTCCCGGCCGCCTATCACGAGTGGCGTGGCCGCATCCTCTGCATCCAGAACCAGCTCGTCGTGCGGGAACACTCCTTTGCCAGCATCCCGCTGGTTGATCCCAACCTGGTCGGCCGGCTGATCTGCGAATGGAGCCTGACCCCCAACCGCACCCTCCGGGGCGCGGCGCCGTGGGATGCCGTCGTCTACAAGTTCGCGCCCGGCTACACCGATCTGCCCCCGCCCAAGGACAGGAACAAAGTCGAAGCTGCCGGTCGCTGACCGCCCCGCCGGTGAACATCCTCTTCGTCAACTACGGCGACTTCACCACCAACAGCCTCAACCATATCGGCGGGTTCGCCCACTGGCTGTCCGCACACGGCCACGCCTGCGCCGTCGCGGTGCCGGACAAGAAGGAGACGCTGCCGGTGGTGCGGGACCCGCGCTTCCTCGCCGCCACCTACGCCGAGGTCCTCGCCCGCCCTGCTTTTTTTCCCGACGGCCGGCCGGCCGACCTCATCCACGCCTGGACCCCGCGGGAAGGCGTCCGGAAATTCGTCCTCGCCTATCAGCGCCTCCACCCGGGCACCCGGCTGATCATCCACCTCGAGGACAACGAGGAATACCTTCTCGCCGCCTTCGCGGGCCGCCCGCTGGCGGAACTGGCCGGGCTCCCCGACGACGAGCTGGCCGCCCGGCTCGGCGAGGCCCTGCCCCATCCGCGGCGCTACCAGGATTTTCTCCGCCTCGCGGACGGCGTCACCGTCATCGTCGAACGGCTGCGCGAGTTTGTCCCCGCCCGCATGCCGGTGCAGCTGCTCCCGCCCGGGGTTGATTTCAGCCTGTATCATCCCCAGCCGGCCGGCGCCGAACTGCGGCGCGACCTCGGCCTGCGCCCGGAGGAACGCGTCGTCGTCTTCACCGGCAGCACCACCTTCGCCAACGCGGCCGAGATCGGTGAACTCGTGGGCGCCGTCCACCTGCTCAACCAGGGGGGCACCCCGGTCCGGCTCGTGCGCACCGGGTTTCACCCGCCGGAATTCACCGACCGTTACGCCTGCGACTGGCGCGCGTTCACCCTCGACCTCGGCTTCCGCCCCAAGGACCGGCTGCCCGCGCTGCTCGCCCTGGCGGACGTGCTCGTCCAGCCCGGGCAGCCCGGCGTCTTCAACGACTACCGCCTGCCGTCCAAGCTCCCCGAGTTCCTTGCCGCCGGCCGGCCGGTGATCCTGCCCGCGGCCAATCTCGCCGCCGGCCTGCGCGATGGCACCGATGCCCTCCTGCTCCACACCGGCACGGCCGGGGAAATCGCCGGCTTGTGCCGGAAAGTCCTGGCCGATCCCGACCTCGCCGCGCAGCTCGGCAAAAACGCCGCGGCCTTCGCCCGCCGGTCGTTCGACCTCGCCACCCATGCCGGCGCCCTCGCCGGATTTTATCGGACCGTCGCCGCCGCCCCCGCGCGCACCGACTGGACCGCCCTCACCGCCGGCGCCGTCACCGAGACCGCGCTGCAGCCCGCCGCGCTCGCCCGCGAGCTCGCCGCCCTGCTGCCCGCGGACGCGCCGCAACGGGCGGACCTGCTCGCCCGGCTCGCCGGGCTCGGGCGGGACATCGCGCGGATCGAGGTCGCGTCCGCCCGCGGCCTGGCCGCCACGCTGCAAGGCCGGCTCGAGCAGGAGATCAGCCGCCTGCAGGCCCTGGTCGCGCTGACGGAAAAGCATGCGGCCAACCTCACGCAGGAACTGCACGAGACCCGCCACGGCTTCGACGAACTGAAGGCCTGGGCGGACCAGCGCACCCACGAACTCGAGGACATGGTCGCGGCCCAGCGCCGGTCGGTCTTTAATTTCCAGGCCGAGCTCGTCCGCGCCACCGCCGAGGCGGCCGGTGAACGCGAACGACTGCTGGCCGACCTGGCGGCCCGGCAGGACAAGATCCGCCGGATGCAGGCGTCGTTTTCCTGGCAGGCGACCGCCCCGCTCCGCGCCCTGCGCCGCCAGCTGCTCAAGCCCGCGCCCGCGGCCCCGGCCGCGCCCGCCGCGCCGCCCCCGGCCCCGATGCCGGTCGCGGCCGCGCCGAGATTCCAGATCGACGAGCCGAAATTCTGGCAGGTGCCCGCGGGGCCGCTTGCAATCTGCGGGTGGTGCCTGCTGGCCGATGGCACGGCCCCCGCGAAAATCCGCGTCCACCTCGGCGAACGCGCCCACTTCGGGCTCGTCGGGCGGCCGCGGCCCGACGTGGCGGCGGTCCACGGCTCGGGCCCCGGCGCCGCCAGCGGCTTCCAGATCGACCTCATGCCCGAGCCCGGTCGCCACGCCTTGCACCTCGAGGCCGCCGACGGCCACGGCGCGTGGCAGACCATGCTCCGCACCGAGGTCACGGTGTTCACGCCGGCGGCCGCCCCGGTGGTGGCGTCGTATGAGCAGTGGCTGCACCTCTACGAGCCCGTGACCCCGCCTGCCTTGCGCGAGCTCGCGGCCCGCATCGCCGCCCTGCCCGCGCGGCCGCTCATCTCCGTGCTGCTGCCCGTCTACAATGCACCCGAAGCCTGGCTGCGCCGCGCGATCGAATCGGTGCGGGAGCAGGTCTATGCGGAGTGGGAGCTGTGCATCGCCGACGACGCCTCCCCGGCCGCGCATGTGCGCCCGCTGCTCGAGGAGGCCGCGCGCAGCGACAGCCGCATCCGCGTCGTCTTCCGCGAAACCAACGGTCACATCTCCCGCGCCTCGAACTCCGCACTGGACCTGGCGCGCGGCGAGTTCATCGCGCTGCTGGACCACGACGACGAACTCGCCCCGCACGCGCTGGCCGAGGTGGCCCTGGCCCTCGCGGCCCGGCCCGGGACCGACGTGCTCTACTCGGACGAGGACAAGATCGACGAGCACGGCCGGCGCTTCGCCCCGTATTTCAAGCCGGATTTCCTGCCCGACCTTTTCCTCGGGCAGAATTACCTCACCCACCTGGCCGTCTACCGCACCACGCTGGTCCGCGACGCCGGCGGCTTCCGGCCCGGCTTCGAGGGCAGCCAGGACTGGGACCTGGCGCTGCGCGTGGTGGAAAAATGCGGCGCCGGCCGCGTCGGGCATGTGCCGGCCATCCTCTACCACTGGCGCGCGATTCCCGGTTCCACCGCGCTGGCCATCGACCAGAAGGATTATCACGCCGCCGCCGCCCGGCGGGCGCTGGAGGAACATTTCCTCCGCACCGGCCGGAACGCCGCGATCACCCCCGTGCCCGGCGAACACTGGCGGATCACCCACCCGCTGCCGTCGCCACCGCCGCTGGTCTCGATCATCATCCCGACCCGCAACGGCGTCCGCCACCTGCGCCGCTGCCTCGACAGCCTGCGAGGCAAGACCACCTACGCGCGCTACGAGATCATCGTCGTCGACAACGGCTCGGACGATCCGGCCACGCTGGACTATCTCCGCGAGTTCGCCGCCGGCGGCGGCCGTGTGCTGTCGTGGCCGCACCCGTTCAATTACTCCGCGCTCAACAATTTCGCGGCCGGGCACGCCGGCGGGGAAATCCTCGCCCTGCTCAACGACGACCTCGAGGTCATCACCCCGGGCTGGCTGGAGGAGATGGCCGCGCACGCGCTGCGGCCCGAGATCGGCTGCGTCGGCGGGCTGCTCTATTACCCGGACGACCTGATCCAGCACGCCGGCGTGGTGCTCGGCGTCGGCGGCGTGGCGGGCCACGCCTTCAAGGCTTTTCCCCGGGGCACCGAGGGCGTGTTCAACCGGGCGCGGCTCGTGCAGAATTACTCCGCCGTCACCGCCGCGTGCCTGGTCGTGCGCACGGCCACCTACCGGCAGGTCGGCGGGCTCGATGAGCACACGCTGGCCATCGCCTTCAACGACGTGGATTTCTGCCTGAAGGTCCGCGCCGCCGGTTACCGGAACCTCTGGACCCCGTTTGCCGAGTTCTACCACCACGAATCGGCCACGCGCGGGGCGGAGGACACCCCGGCCAAGCAGGCCCGTTTCCGCCTGGAGATCGAGACGATGCGCGCCCGCTGGGGCGGCCTGCTGGACGCGGATCCCGCCTACAATCCCAACCTGTCGCTCGCGTCCGAGGATTTCGCGCTCGCCAGTCCGCCGCGGAACCGGGCCGCCGGCCCGCCCCTTCCCTCCACGCCATGAGCCGCCGCCTGCTCGCCGCCCTGCTTCCCGCCTGCCTGTTCGCCGTGGTGCTGGGAATGAAATGGGAGGTGATCAACCGCTACGGCTCCGACCTGCCGAACTGGGACCAGTGGGACGCGGAGGGCCTGCACATCTACGTGCCATGGTTCGAGCACCGGCTCGGGCCCGCGGATTTTTTCCGGCCGCACAACGAGCATCGCGTCGTGCTCACCAAGCTCCTCGGCCTGGCCGAGCTGCTGGCCAACGGCCAGTGGGACGCGCGGCTGCAGTGCGCCGTGAACGCGCTGCTCTCCAGCGCCCTGGCCGTGCTCTTTTTCCTGCTCGGCCGCCGGCACCTGGCCGGCGGCTGGCAGCCGGTGCTGTTCGGCGTGATCGCCCTGCTGTTCGGTCTGCCCCTGGCCTGGCAGAACGTGCTCGGCGGTTTTCACTCCCAGCAGTATTTCCTCGCGGGCCTGTCCTTCGGGGCGATCTGCCTGCTGCCCTCGGCCGAAGCTTGGTCGCGCCGCTGGTGGCTCGGCGCCGCCTGCGCCCTGCTCGCGCTGATCAGCATGGGCTCGGGGCTGTTCGCCGCCGCCATCGTGATCCCCGTCGTGCTGCTGCGCGGCTGGCTGCTCGTGCGCCGGCCGGCCTCCGCGTGGCCGACCCTGGCGCTTTGTCTCGTGGTCCTGGCCCTCGGCTGGCTGGGCCGGGTCGAGGTCGATTACCACGCGGCACTGAAGGCGCACAACGTCTCCGACTTTGTGCTTTATGCCATTCACAGCCTCCAGTGGCCTTCGCCGGATCATCCCTGGTACGCGCTCATCAGCTGGATGCCGTCCGTCATCCTCCTGGTGGTCGTCCTGCGGCGGCGGGTGGCGGCCGCAGAGGTGGATTTTGTCCTGGTTGTCATCGGCCTGGCGGGCTGGGTCGGCCTGCAGATCCTGGCCTCGGCCTATGCGCGGGGGGCGGGGGCCGAGCTGCCGGCATCGCGCTACATCGACACCCTGGTCCTCGGCCTGGTGGTGAATCTGCTGGCGCTCCTTTGGCTCGTCAGCTGGAAACCGGCCGGACGGGCCGGCCCCGGCGTCGTGGTTGTCTGGCTGGCGGTCCTGGGCTTCGGCGTCGAACGTCAATGCCGGAGCATCTTCGCCGAGGACCTGCCCAGCGTCCGGGCCGCCATGGCCGCCTGCGAGCAGAACGTCCGCCAATACCTCCGCACCGGCGACGTGGCCGAGCTGCGGGAGCCGGACATACCGTATCCCAGCCGCAGCTCCTTTCTCGAACGCATCGACGTGCCGTGTCTGCGCGCCATCATGCCGGTCAGCGTCCGCCCGCCGCTCCGGCTGGAATCCAGCCAGCCCGGACCGTTCCGCCTGCTGGACAGTGTGCCGCAGGCGCGGGCGCCGGACGCCCCGGCCGGCGCGCCGGCCGTGGCCGGGTCGCCCGCCACCGGCCTTCCGCCCGGGACCCCGCCGCTCGCCTACGCGCGCACCTGGGGCAGCCATGGTGCCACCACGGGCGGACAATGGGACAGCATCACCATCCATCTGCCGCGGCGCACCTATCTCCGCTTCCTCGTCACCGGGCCGGCCGGGCCGGGCTCGGGTCTCGGCGTGCGCGGTTCAGGGATGGATGATTCGCCGGCCCCGGTCCCGCTGCCCGCCTACCATGATGCCGCGTGGCATCCGACGCACACGTCCGTGGCCGGCGGCAATGTGATCATCCAGGCGCGCACGGACGACCCGGCGCATTGGTTCGCGTTCAGCGAACCGGTGGAGATGGCCCCGCTCTCCTACTGGGCCTGGCTCGCCGTCCGGCAGGGCCGGCGACTCTGGCAGACCGCCGCCGTCCTCGGGGTGCTGTTGTGCGGGTGGGAATGGCTGCGCCGGCGCCGAGGATAAGCCTTGCCGCTCAAAATCCATTTTCCAACGCTCCACCGATGAACCTGCGCGGCCTGATATCAACCCTGGCGGGAGCCGCCCTGTTGAGCCTCGTGATCGCGAACACCGTGCTGCCCTCCCATGGCACGGCCGCCAAGCCCCAGTACTATCATTTCGAGGCGAAGGTCACGTCGTCCGTCGACGGCGTCGTCCAGGTCTTCTACAACACCGGGCGCAATTTCAACGAGGGCGATTCCGCCACCGCGCCCGTCGCCGCCCGCCAGCCCCCGGCCGTCGTGAGCTTCCCGATCGACGCCGGCGCCATCTCCGGCCTCCGCTTCGACCCGATCAACTTTCCGGGGACCGCCACGGTCAGCGACGTCAGGATCCGCCGGCCCGACGGCTCGGTGCTCAAGGAATTCCAGCCCGCGGATTTCACGCCGGTGAACGACATCGCCCGGACCAGCGTCGACGGCGGCACCCTCACCATCGAAACCAAGCCGGGCGCCAACGACCCCTACCTGTTCCTCGACCTCGGCACGCCGGAGATCCCCCTCCCGGTGCCCCGGCTGTATCTGGTCACGCCCTATTTCCGCCGGGCCGTCCCGGTCTTCGGCGCGATTCTCCTCCTGCTGGCCGGGGGCCGCTGGTACGCGCGCGGCCGGCGCGAGCGGCTGGCGCAGCGGTTCACGGCCCTGCGGGCCCGGATCCAGGCCCACCCCAAGACCGCGGTCGCGGCCGCCGCCTTCGCCGCCATGGTGCTCAGCAGCTATCCCGTGATCTTCTGCGGCGCGAGCTTCGTGTCGCCCAACTACGGCTCGTCCCTGCTCTACGACGGGTTCCCGACCCTGCCCGGATCCAAGGCCACCGAGACCGTCGACGTCCGGGGCGCCGACATCGGGGCGATCATGTGGTCACATGTCCCCTTGTCGATCATCCAGTCGCGGGCCCTGCTGCACGATCATGAGCTGCCGCTCTGGAACCGCTACGATTCCGCCGGGACCGTCCTGCTGGGCCAGAGCCAGTCCATGTTCGGCGATCCGCTCCACCTCATTCCCCTGCTGGCCGGCGGCGCCGCCTGGGCCTGGGACATCAAGTATCTCGCGGCCAAGTGGCTGATGGGACTCGGCCTCGGCCTGATCGTGTGGCGCACCGCGCGCGACCTGCCCGCCGCGCTGATCGTGGCCTTTGCCTCCATCTTCGTCGGTTTCTTCGTGTTCCGCGTCAATCATCCGGCCTACTTCAGCTTCTGCTACGGGCCGTGGGTGCTGTATGCCTGGTGCTTCATCGCCGGCGCACCCACGCGGCGCGGGGCCGTGGCCGGCATGCTCGGCCTCCTCCTGGCGAACTGGACGCTGATGGTCAGTGGCACGGCCAAGGAGGCCTACATTTCCCTGCTGACGATGAATTTTGCCGGCGGCGTGATGCTGCTCGTCGCCGCGCACCCCGGGCGGGAGCGCCTCGTGCGCCTCGGCCTGGTCGCCGCGGCCGGCGGGGTTTTCCTGATGCTGGCCGCGCCTGTCTGGCTCACGTTCTACGACTCGCTCAAGGCCTCCTACTCCAGTTACAACGCGGCCTTCGCCTTCCAGCTCCAGCCGAGCCTGGCCCTGGGCTTTTTCGACGAGATCCTGCTCCGCCCGTTCTGGGAGGGCGAGAAGGTCTACAACCCCTCCAGCAATTTCCTCCTGCTGCTCGGCGTGCTCGCGTTCCTGGTCAACCTGCGCCGGCTCGCGGCCAACCGCTATGCGCTGGGCCTCGGCCTCGGCGCGCTGCTGCCCGTGATCTTCGTCTTCGGCTTCGTGCCCCCGCGCTGGATCGCGCTCTGGCCGTTCCTCGGCAACATCCACCACATCGACAATTCCTTTGGCGTCGGCCTCATCCACCTGATCGCGGTGCTGGCGGGTTTCGGTTTCGCCGCGGCCGGCGACCGCCTCCGCCGGCGCGAGGGATGGGGCGACCTCGCCCTGGCCGGGCTGCTGCTCTTCGCCCTGGTCCTGCATTACATCGGGCTCACCCAGACCGTGCAGCGCAGCACGATCACGTTCCTCCTCTGGGGCCAGACCGTGCCGCGCAGCGGCGTCGTGTGGGCCAGCCTGGCGGTCCTGCTGGCCGCGGCGGTCGCGCTGGCGCTGGGCGTGCGCCGGGGGCTCGCCCGCGGCCGGATGGGGGCGGGCCTCGCGCTCACCCTGCTGGCCTGCGTCCTCGCCCTGCTCTGGCGCCACGGCATGCAGCTGCACAGCCCGTTCCCCAACTACACCCTCAACGCCGCGCCCCGCGCCAGCTTCTCCGCCCGCTCGCCGGCCCTGCAGGCCATGGCCAAGGACGCCGCCGGCCCGGCCCGGGCCTTTGGTTTCGGCAGCAGCCTGTTTCCCGGCTGGAACGGCGCCTGTTTCGTCGAAGGCGTGAACGGGCCCGACGCCCTCATGAACCCCTACCTGCGCGAGCTGCAGGATGCGTTCAAGCTCGAGCGCATCTGGGACTGGCGGCTTTTCCTGCAGCCCGCGGGCCTGCCGCCGGTGCGCGCCTTCTTCGACCTGCTGAACGTGCGCTACTTCCTCGACGATCATGGCGACCAGGGCTTGGTGCGCTCCATGCTGACTCCGGTGCTGATGGCGGATCTCGAGCTCTATCGCAATGACACGGCCTGGCCGCGCGCCTTCTTCTCCGACCGGCTGGCCGCCTACCGCAAGCCCGGGGAGTTCGCGGAGATGGTCCGCGCCGCCGGCGGCCACCCGCTCGCCGCCGTGCAGAGCACCGATCCCGCCGAGCCCGCCGGACTGGCCGCGGGCGACCTGGCAGGACGCGTGATCGTGCCGGCCGACCAGTACCGGCTCACCAACAACACGACCGGCTTCACTGTCAACGCCCCCGGACCCGGTTTCATCGTGCTGACCGAGACCTGGCTGAAGGGCGATTTCCGCGTCACGCTCAACGGCGACCCCGTCGATTATTTCCGCGTCAACCACGCCTTCAAGGGCGTGCAGGTCGACCGGGCGGGCACCTATCGCGTCGTCTTCCGCTATTACCCGCGCCACTTCACCCTGGCCCTCGGCCTCGCGCTGGTGGCGCTCGCCATTCTCGGCGCCGTCGCGCGCTGGCTGTGGCGCACCCGGCCGTTGTCGGCCGCCGCCGCCTGATCCGCCCGCCACTTCGAACGACCACACCCTTTGGACACCCTCACCGTCATCGTCCCCGTCTACAATGAAATCGGCACCGTCGCGGCCGCGCTGGACCAGCTGCTGCGGAAGACCATCCCGGGCGTCGCCATCGAGTTCATCATCGTCGAGAGCAACTCGACCGACGGCTCCCGCGCCGTGGTCGAGGGCTGCCGCGGCCTGCCGGGGGTGCGGCTGATCCTCGAGGACCGGCCGCGCGGCAAGGGCCACGCCGTGCGCGCCGGGCTGCAGGCGGCCACCGGCGACATCATCCTCATCCAGGACGCCGACCTCGAATACGACCTCGACGACTACGAGGAGCTGCTGTCGCCGATCACCTCCGGCCGGCAGAATTTTGTGCTCGGCGCCCGCCACGGCCAGGGCGGCTGGGCCATCCGGAAATTCACCGACCAGCCGCTGCAGGCCCTCGTGCTCAACCTCGGCCACTGGGGCTTCACCTTCCTGATCAACGTCTCCCTCGGCATCTGGCTGCGCGACCCGTTCACCATGTACAAGGTCTTCCGGCGCGACTGCCTCCAAGGCCTGACCTTCGAGTGCAACCGCTTCGATTTCGACTGGGAACTGCTGATCAAGCTGGTCCGGGCCGGGCATCATCCGATCGAGATCCCCGTCTCCTACCACTCGCGTTCGTTCAAGCAGGGGAAAAAAATCCGCATGTTCCGCGACCCCCTGACCTGGCTGGTCGCCTGGGCGAAGGCGCGTTTCGGGCCGCTGGCCCGGCCGTGAACGACCCGCCCGCGGGACGGTCGAACCCCACTGTGCACTCGGGCCACCGACGGCTTCTACGGCGTATCCGTCCTGCCCGGCACCGCCCGGCCGCCAGCATGACCAAGAGTGACTGGACTTGATTCCACCTCTCCGGTGAGAATCATCCCCAGCCCTCCCACCTGCTTGATCACCCACCCCCGAATCCCCGTCCTGGATGAGTCAACCCTTGGCCGGGGTTGGCGGCGAGTTCGCCCGGGGCTCGTGCCGCTACTCTCCCTGCTCGGACTGACGGCGGTGCTGTTCGCCCGTCGGCCTGGGATGTTTCTCCATCCGCAGTTCTGGGCGGAGGATGGCTCCATCTTTTTTGTCCAGGCCGACGTTGATGGAATGCGCGCCCTGTTCCTGCCCAACAGCGGCTATCATCATCTGCTGTTGCGCCTGATTGCCGCCGCCGTGGCGCCCTGTGATGCGGCCGTCGTGCCCGCCGCTTATTTTTGGGTGAGCGTGGGCGTGATCCTGCTGCTGGCCGCGGCGATTTTTTCCCCGCGCATCAATTTGTCCTGCCGGCCCGCCTGTGTGCTGGCCATCGGACTCCTGCCCCACTCGGGCGAGGTGCTGGTGAACCTGACCAACCTGCAATGGCTGGCGGCGCTCGGGCTGGTCTGGCTGCTGCTGGCCCGCGATGCTACGTCGCCGCGCCAGTTGGTGTGCGACCCGCTCTTCGCGGGCGTGCTCGGCCTCACGGGGGTTTTCTCCGTGCTGCTGGCGCCGCTGTTCCTCCTCCGGTCGGTCCGCCGCCACACCGGCGCCAGCTGGACACTCACCGGGGTGATCACCGCCGCGGCCGCGATCCAAGTCTGCACCGTGGCCCGTAGCGGCACCGGCGCGGTCCAGACCGGCGCCTGGAGTGTCGGTCACGTGCTGCAGACCGTGGGCCTGCGTGTCGGTGACGGTCTCTTGCTCCCGGCGGATTTCGCCGATCATTTGCCCGCCGGTGTCCATGTTGTCGCCGGCGCCTGCTGTCTCACCGCACTGGTCCTGGCGGCATTCTGGCCGGGAACTTGCCGTCCGGAGCGCCAGTATCTGGCAGCTAGCGCGGCATTCATCGTGGGAGGCACCTTGTTCCGGATGCGCGCGGATCTGGGCCAGTTGGACGGCATCGCGATGGGCGACCGTTATTTCTTCCTGCCTAAGCTCCTCATACTCTGGATCCTCATCCAGGGCTGTTCAACATCTGGCTGGCATCGCTGGATATGTTGCACCGCATGTGCGGCTGCCTTGGGTGCCAGCGTGGCCCATTGGCGTTTTGAAGAACTGCCCCGGCTCGACTGGAACGACTACGCGCGGCGCATCCAAGCGGGTGAGGATGTTCCCAAAATTCCGATCAACCCCGGCGGCACATTCCATCATCCGGGCAGACATAAGGCTTTTGGTCTTTTCCCAAGCCTATCGGGCCACTAGCTTCGCCCTTTTCCTTTCACCCAATGACCAAGACCCTCCTCGTCACCGGCTCCTCCGGCCTCATCGGCTCGGAGGTCTGCGTCCATTTCGCCGGCCTCGGCTACACCATCCACGGCGTCGACAACAACCAGCGCGCCGTCTTCTTCGGTCCGCAGGGCGACACCCGCTGGAACCAGCGGCGCCTGATCCACGACCTGCCGGGCTTCGTCCACCACGAGCTCGACATCCGCGACCGTGCCGGCGTCCTCGCCCTCGTCAAGGCGCTGAAACCGTCCGCCATCGTCCACACCGCGGCCCAGCCCTCGCACGACCGCGCCGCCGCCATCCCGTTCGACGACTTCGACACCAACGCCGGCGGCACGCTGAACTTCCTCGAGGCCGCCCGCCAGGCCTGTCCCGAGTCGCCCTTCGTGCACATGAGCACGAACAAGGTCTACGGCGACGCGCCGAACGGCATCGCGCTGACCGAGCTGGCGACGCGCTGGGACTACGCCGACCCGGCCTACGCCCACGGCATCCCGGAGACCTTCACCATCGACCAGTCCAAGCACTCGCTCTTCGGCGCGTCGAAGGTCGCGGCCGACGTCATGGTGCAGGAATACGGCCGCTATTTCGGCCTGCCCACCTGCGCGCTGCGCGGCGGCTGCCTCACCGGCCCCAACCACAGCGGCGTCGAACTCCACGGCTTCCTTTCCTACCTCGTGAAGTGCAACCTCGAGGGCCGGGAGTACAAGATTTTCGGGTACAAGGGCAAGCAGGTGCGCGACAACATCCACTCCCTCGACGTCGCCCGGTTCATGGCGGCGTTCGTCGCCGCGCCGCGCGCGGGCGAGGTCTACAACCTCGGCGGCGGCAAGGCCAACAGCACGTCCATCCTCGAGGCCTTCAGGATCACGGAGAAATTCACGGGCCGGGCGCAGGTCTCCACCTACGTCGACCAAAACCGCGCCGGCGACCACATCTGCTACTATTCCGACCTGCGCAAGATGCGCGCCCATTATCCGCAGTGGGACATCACGCAGTCGCTCGAGGAAACCATCCGCCAGATCGTCGCGGCCTGGAAAAACCGGACTCATCCCTGAACCGGCGCTCCGCCTGACGGGTGGATCCCCGCCCCAAGGTCATGCTGAATCTCCTCCCCTGGCTCGATGCCCACGCCGGAATCTACCGGCTCGTCGCCGGGGGGGCCACCGCGGTTTACGCCGCCTGGGTGGTCGTCGAATGCCGGCGGCCCGAGGCGGTCGCCCGCCCGCGGTGTACCGAGCTCCTGGCGGGCCTGCTGCTCCTCGGCCTGCTGCTGGCCTGGCGCTGGCCCGCCTTGCTCGCGCCGGACTACCTCAACCCCGACGAGGCACAGCTGGTGGCGGGGGCGATCACGCTCGAGCATGATCCGTGCTTCTGGCGCTCGCTGGATGGCACGACCTCCGGTCCGTTGAACTTCGCGGCGCTGCTGCCGACCCACTGGCTCGGGGTGCCGCAGGATTACCTCAACGCCCGCCTCGCCGGGCTGCTGATGGTCTGGGGCGCCCTGTGGGCCGGGCGCGCCTGGCTGCGGCTGGATTACGATCGCGCCACGGTCGCGCTCGGCCTGCTGCCCGGCGTGGTTTTCTTCAGCACCGCGACGGACAGTGAATTCATCCACTACAGCTCGGAACATTGCTCGCTGCTTTTGATGTCCGCCGCCGCCTGGCTGCTCTGGCTTTCCCACCGCCGGGGTTGGGCGGCCGGGACTCCCGGAATGACGGGATTGCTCGCCGCCCTGCTGGCGGGTGCGCTGCCGTGGGCCAAGCTGCAATCGGCGCCCTTCGCCGCCGCCCTCGTGGCCTGGGGCGGGTGGCTCATCCTGACCTCCCCGCTGCCGCGCTCCGCCCGGCTCCGCCGCCTGGCGACGTTTGTCCTCATGGCGCTGGCGCCGACCGGATTCGTGCTGCTGGGCGCAGCCGTCATGGGCCGCTGGCACGATCTCGTCCAAGCCACCCTGCTCAACAACTTCGCCTATGTGTCGGACGGCATCAGCCTGGCCGCCAGCGTGCGCAAGCTGGCCTACAACTCCCATGCCACCCTCAGTTTCCCGGCGCTCTTCTGCGGGTCGCTGTTGCTGGCGGGCGGCGCCGGCGCCGGCCTGGCGCTCGCCCGGCGCCGGCCGCGGCCCTTGTTCTGGGTCACCGGCCTGGCGGTGGCCGTCGCGGTGTTGGTCGTCCTGGCGCCGCGCCACGGCTACCGGCATTACCTGATCTATCTGGCGCTGCCCCTGACCTGCTGGGTCACGGCGTCGCTGGCCGAGGTCCGCGCCCTGCCGGCCGGCGCCGCGTTCCGCGCCGGGTTCTATGCGCTGGCGGGTCTGGTCGTTTTCGGCGGACAATTTGGCGCTCGCCTGGTCCAGCCGCCACCCTTCCTGTTCGGGCGGTTCACCGCGGCCTGGCAGGGCCGCGATGACGGGCCCGGCCGGCTCGTGCGCGGGCTCATGCGCCCCGGTGACACGCTCGCCGTCTGGGGTTGGAACTGCGACCTCTACGTCGTGACCGGCCTGCCGCAGGCCACACACGAGGCGCACACGGAGCGCCAGATCCAGCCCGGCGCCCAGCGCGACGGTTACTATCGCCCGCGCTACCTCGCCGACCTCGAGCGCAACCGGCCCGCGTTTTTTGTCGACGCGGTCGGACCGAAGGCATTCGGCTTCGACAACCGGGAGCGCGACGGCCACGAGAGTGTCCCGGCATTGCGCGACTACATCGGCTCGCACTACGTCTTGGCCGGGGAATCCGGCGCCTGCCGGATCTATGTCCGCACCGACCGCGCTGCGGGACTCCCGGACGAACCCGGACCAGGCCCAAGGAAGTAGGCCAGCGAGCTTGCTCGCGCCTCGGGCAGGCGCCGCTTGTCCCGGCGGAAAAAAGCATGCGACTGGGCATTGCGGCTGCTTTAGGTGTCAATGAACCACGCCAGTCACCATGTCGCACCTGCTGAACAGCTCACGCCACCCGCCCGGGGACATTCCCGTGGCCGCCGTGAAGCAGCTCGTCCGGCACCGGCCGACGATGTCCTTTCCCGCCGATTTCGAACAGCACATGCCGCTGCTCGCCGGCATCAGGGAATTGTCGACGGACGTCAGGTCACTGCTGGTCACGCCCCAGCCGTTTCCTTGGTCGCGCTAGAGACGTTTGCTAAATCAATAGCCGTTGGATGGCCATTTACAGGGCTGGGCCTTGGTCCAGCCGTGCCTGGGCTGGCGGGGCGAAGAGCGGCTGGACCACAAGGTCCAGCCCTACAACTTGGCCGATATTTAGACTGCCCTGGTGCGCGGGTGGTTCTATTGCGCCTGTAACCGGGGGCGCTGACTCCGGTGGCCCCTAATTTCCGCCACGACGGGATGGCGGGTTGCCGCGACTCGATTGTCATGAGTGGTGGATGGCAACCGTGGACCGCGGCTTGCCAGCCTCACCTATGATGCCCTCCTCGTTTGATCACTTGGCACCGTGCCGGCTGCCGGCTTGCTGGGTTTTGCTCCCTTGGCTGCTGCTTCCGCTGCGGGGCCAGTCGGACTATGCCACACCCTACGTCTTCACGACCCTGGCCGGCACGTCCAGCATCGGCAGCGCCGATGGCACCGGGAGCGCCGCCCGTTTTTATCAGCCGCAGGGCGTGGCCGTGGATCCGGCCGGCAATCTCTATGTCGCCGATTCCGACAACGAGACCATCCGGAAGATCTCCCCGACCGGCGCCGTGACAACCCTCGCCGGCGCCCCGGGCGAGACCGGCGGCGCTGACGGCGTCGGCAGCCAGGCCCGGTTCAACTTTCCGAGCAGCCTCGTGGTGGATGGCGCGGGCAACCTTTTCGTGGCCGACGCCAACAACCACACCATTCGCAAGGTCACTCCCGCCGGCGCAGTCACGACCCTGGCCGGTGCGGCCGGAATCTCCGGCTACACCGATGGCAGCGTCGCGACGGCGCGTTTCAACCGGCCTGAAGGCATCACGGTCGACCCGGCCGGTAACCTTTATGTCGCCGACGCCGGCAACCACCTCATCCGCAAGATCAGCCCGGCCGGCCTGGTCACCACCGTGGCCGGCAGCGCCGATGCCGCGGGCACGGTCGACGGCACGGGGAGCACCGCCCGCTTCGGAACTCCGTTCCGCATCGCGGTGGACGCCGCCGGCACGCTTTACGTCACCGACTCAACCAACTGGGACATCCGCAAAATCACGCCGGGCGGCACGGTCACGACCCTGTATTACGGACACTATGAATCGCTCTACGGCAGCCGGGCCCCAACCAACGTGCCCACCGGCATTGCCGTCACCGCCTCCGGCCGGATATTTTTCGCCGACAGCGAGACCGGCACGATCGACGAACTCGGCCCGTCCGGCGAGGTCACGATCCTGGCCGGGACCGAAGGACCGCCCGGCAGCGCCGACGGCACCGGACCGGCCGCACGGTTCAACAACCCGCGCGGCCTGACGGCCGACAACGTGGGCAACCTCTTCGTCGCGGACCGCGACAACAACACCATCCGCAAGGTCTCGCCGTCGGCCCAGGTGACGACCGTCGCCGGCCTGGGCCTGGACGACAGCCATGGCAACAGGGATGGCATCGGCTCCCTCGCTCGCTTCGATGATTTTGCCAGCATCGCGGTGAGTCCAGCCGGCAATGTGTACGTCGGCAGCGGCGGCGTCCGCCCGATCTCCGTGGCCGGTGCCGTCACCACATTGGCCGGGACGGCCGGAATGTCGGTCGCAGGCATGGCCGTCGACTCGAGCGGCACAATCTATGTCACCGATGCGGACAACAGCGTCATCCGCAAAATCACCCCGGCGGGGATCGTGACCGTCCTGGCGGGTGCGCCCGGCCAGTCCGGCAGCACCGATGGCACGGGGAGTGAAGCCAGGTTCTTTTATCCCGAGGGCATAACCGTCGATCCAGCCGGCACGATTTACGTCACCGAACCCTGGCTCGGTACCATCCGCAAAATCACCACGGCGGGGTTGGTCACGACCATCGCCGGTCAAGCCGGCGTCAACGGCAGCGCCGACGGCACCGGAGCCGCCGCCCGTTTTGACTATCCCCGCGGTATAACCGCCGATCTGGCTGGCAACCTGTACGTGGCGGATGCCTCCGCCAACAATACGATCCGCAAGATCTCTCCGGCGGGCGCCGTCACCACGCTGGCCGGCTTGGCGGGCAGCCCGGGCCATGCCGACGGCACCGGCAGCGCAGCCCGCTTCGGATCTCCTGAAGGCGTTGCGGTCGATTCGTCCGGCAACGTCTTTGTGAATGACGCGGGCAACGCGACCATCCGCAAGATCACCCCGGCGGGGATGGTCACCACCTTGGCCGGCCTGGCCGGCTTTCCCGGCCAGCAGGACGGCCTGGGGCGCGACGCCCGCTTCAATAATCTGGCCGGCATCGCCGTGGACGCCGCGGGCACCCTTTATGTGACCAGCGGCACCACGGTGGGTATGGGAGAACTCGCCGGCCCGCCGGTTTTCGTTATCCAGCCAGAGAGTCAGACGGTGACTGAGGGAGCCTACGTGGAGATAACCGCCATGGCCACAGGCGTCCCTGCCCCGACCTACGTATGGTACTTCAATGGCGGCCACGAATTTGCCAGCGGGAACACGCTCCGCTTCATTCCAAGAGCCATCGACAACGAAAGGTCGTATGTCGTCGTTGCCAGCAACGCTCTAGGCCGCGTCACCAGTAACCAAGTCAAAGTAACCGTCACTCCAGCGCCAACTCCCTCGACTGATCCCACTCCTCCGCAGGGCCAGACAACCTCCGGCGGCGGCGGTGCGGTCGAAAGCTGGTTCATCTTCGCCCTGCTCGCCCTGGGCGCCACCCGACGCCTGACCGTCCGCGCCGCCCGATGACCACGGCCAGCTCCCACCTCGCAGATCGCAAACATGTCATCATGTTCCAATCGGGCTTGGGCGGGACGAGCGAAGCTACTACCCGGAACAGGTCTCGCCCGCGTTCCCCCGTTTTTTCACCCGCCCGCTGGCGGGTTGATCAGCCTCGATTGTCATCCGGGGTTGGAGTATCGTCACCACTGTCAACGCATGCCTGAGGAATCACACCGCCGCAAATTCGCCGGCATCTACCGCCGGACCATCGCCCCCCTGCGGCGCTACCTGGCGCGGCTCCTCGGCAACCCCACCGAGGCGCAGGACGTGGCGCACGATGCCTACCTGCGGGTTTACCCGAAGGTGATGGATGAATCCGCGGTCAACCCCGAGGCCGTGCTCTACACCACGGCCCGCCGCCTCGCGATCAACCGGCTCAAGCGCCGCCGCATCACCCCCCTCGTCCCCGCCGGCTCCAGCCTCGAGACCGCCGCTTCCCCCGCGCCCGGCGTCGTGCAGGAAGTCATGGCCCGCCAGGAACTGCGCCAGCTCGAGGCGGCCATCGTCCAGCTGCCGGAAGGCTGCCGCGCGGTGCTCCTCCTCCGCAAAATCGAACTGCTCTCCCATCAGGAGATTGCGCAGCGGCTCGGCATAACCGTCAGCACCGTGGAAAAACAGCATGCGCGGGCATTGCGGCTGCTACGCTTGGTCCTGCTGACGGAACCCATCGATGCCAAGCCCAACCAACCAGAGTCAACCCGCCGGGAGGTCCGCCCATGAATCCGTCGTCGCCGCGACCGGACCCCGCCGCCGAGGAACTGGCTTCGCTCTGGGCCGCCCGCCTCGACGGCTCCGTGCTCTCCGCCGAGCACCGGCTCGCCCTCGATGCCTGGCTGGCCGCGGATCCCGCCCACCGCACCCTCCTTTCGCAGTATTGCCAATTTTCCGCCGACCTCGAACAGCATTTGCCGTTGCTTGCAGGCATCAGGGAACTGTCGGCGGATGTTCAGCCATCGCTTGCAACTGCGCAGCCGCATCCCTGGTCGCGCTGGCCTCTGATGGCCAGTGTGGCGCTGACGGCGGCTGCCGCAGTCGCGTTGGTTTTTTGGCTGGGCCGGCCAAAAAACCAATTCGCTGATTTCATCACCCCCCTGGGCCGGCGGCAGGCCCTCATGCTCGCCGACGGCACCCGCGTCGAGCTCGACGCCCGCAGCAGCCTCGAGGTGGAGATCGACGGCAGCCGGCGCCGCGCCCGCCTCGCCGCCGGCGAGGCCTTCTTCGCCGTGCACAAGGACGCCGCCCGGCCCTTCATCGTGGAGACCCCGGCGGGTTCCGTGCGCGTGACCGGCACCCAGTTCGACGTCCGCGCCGCATCGTCCACCGCCTTCGAGGTCATCGTGATCGAGGGCTCGGTCCAGGCCCGCCCGGGCGACGCCGACGGGCACGCCGCCACGCCGGTGGCCCTCACGGCCGGCGACCGGCTGGCCGCCCGCGCCGGGGTGGTCTCCGTCGCGGCACTCTCGCCCGCCGCCCTCGAGCACGCCCTCGCCTGGCGGCAGGGGCAGACGGTGTTCGACGGCGTGCCGCTGTCGGAGGCGCTCGCCCGCTTCGCCCGCTACCACGGCCGCACGATCACCGCGACCGCGGCGGCCGCCGGCCTGCCGGTCGGCGGCCGGTTCAGCCTCGACGATCTCGCCGGATTCCTGGCCGCACTCGAGGAGGTGCTGCCGGTGAAAGTCACGCACCACCCGGATGGCTCCGTGGAGGTGGATCTGCGCCCGCAGGGTTGATGTCTTAACCCCGCCAGGCCAGCATCGCCCACGTCCCCCTTCGTGCGCCCCCCCTTCGTCCGTTTCCTGCTCCAGCTGCTCGGCCTATGGTGCCTGTTCCCCGCGTGCGCCGGCGCGGAGCCCATGGATTTCAACCTGCCCGCGCAGCCCGCGGCCGGTGCGTTGCTGGCCTTCGCCCAACAGGCGAAGACGGAGGTGCTCTTCTCCTATGAGCTGCTGGCCCGCGTGCCCGCCGGCGCCGTCACCGGGCGGCTCGAGCCCGCGGACGCCATCGCCCGGCTGCTGCAGGGCACCGGTTTCTCCGCCCACCGGAATCTCCGCGGCAAGTTCGTCGTCACCGCCCTCGCCCCCGGCACGGGTGTGATCCGCGGGCGCCTGCTCCTGCCCAACGGCGGGGCGCTGCCCGGCCTCCGGGTCGGGATCACCGGCACGGACCTGACCGCCCGCACGGACGAGCGCGGCGACTTCACCTTCCCGGCCGTGCCCCCGGGCACCTGGGAGCTGCTCATCCGCGCCGACGGCTTCCGCCCGCTCGAGCTGGCCGGCGTAACGGTCGAGGCGCACCGCACGCTCACCCTCGCGCCGCAGCGCCTGCTCCCGGCCGGCGAGATCACCGTGCTCGAGCCCATGGTGGTCCGCGCCGAATCCAGCTCCCTGCGCACGGACCGCGACGCGAGCCTCGTGGCCCGCCGCGCCGCCGGCAACCTGGACCTGCCCCGCACGGGCGATGACGCCCTGCCCTACATCATCTTCACCCGTGAGCAGATCGTCCGCAGCGGCGTGGTGAACCTCAACCAGTTCCTCCAGCGCGAGCTGCTGGACAGCGACGCGGCCGCCAGCCCCGCCGAGCGGAGCACCGACCCCCGCCTCTTTGCCACCGGCAGCTCCAACCTCCGGCTGCGCGGCTTCGAGACCGATGAGACCGTCATCTTTGTCGACGGCCGCCGGCTGCCCGAGACGCTCGAGGCCGCGGGCACCACCGGCGTGCTCGGCGCCCCGGACGTCAACTTCATCCCGCTCGGGCTCATCGCGCAGGTCGAGGTGCTGCCCGTGTCCGCCGCGGCCCTCTACGGCGGCAACGCGGTCGGCGGCGTCATCAACATCGTCCTGCGCCCCGAGTTCGACCGCACCGAGATCACGACCACCTACACCAACACCCTCGGCGGCTACGACGCGGCCGAGTCCACCGTCTCCCTGCTGCACGGCCGCACCCTTCTCGGCGGCCGGCTGCGCTTCCGGCTGAACTACACCGCCTCCCGCTCCATGCCCCCCGTGGAGAACGAACTCGGCCTCCTGCAGGCGCGGGCCGCCGCCCAGAATGGCGACCCCGGCAATCCTTATCGCGCCACGCCCACGGTGCGCAGCGCGGACGGCGGCCCGCTGTTCGGTCCGGGCACGGCCGCCTTCACCTCGGTGGCGCCGGGCGCCGACGGCGGCGGCGGACTCGCGGCCTTCACCGGCCGCCAGGGCCTGCTCGGCGCCGCGTTGTTCGACGGGCCGGGCGGCATGGCCAGCTCGCCGGTCAGCCTCGACTACGCCTATGGCCGGCGCCAGCGGCGCGACACCTGGTTCGGCTCCGTCGCCGGCGACCTGTTTCCCTGGCTGCAGCTGGGGCTCGATCTCGCGCACTCCCGCGCCGTGATCAACCGCGGCTACAATGTCTTCTCCCAGGACCTGACCCTGGCCGCCTCGTCTCCCCTCAATCCCTTTGGCCGCGACGTGGTCGTGTCGCTCAACGAGACGCCGGCCGCCCTGGGGCAGAATTACAGCGAGGCGCGGCTGCAGATGACGTCCGCCGTCTTCGGTGCCCTGTTCCGGCTCCCGGCCGACTGGCGCGTGGCGCTCGACGCCCAATACTCCCGCAGCCTCTCCGACTACCGCGGCTTCGCCGGCGTCGACGCGGCCCGCTGGCAGCAGCTCGTCGATACGGGGAAATACAATCCGCTCCGCGACACCCAGGTCCACGGCCCGCCGGATTCATTCTACGACCAGGTCCTGATCTACAACGGGAGCCGCGGCCGGTTCATCACCTTCAGCGATTACGACACGCTCGATGCCGCGCTGCGCGTCACCAACCAGGCGCTCGTCCTGCCGACCGGCCGCGGCGCACTGAACGTCGGCGGCGACTACCGGCGCATCCACCTTGCCCCCTTCACCGACGAAAGGCGCTACGGCGACGGCGGCCTGGTCGGCACGCCCCTGGCCTGGACCGGCCGCGCGCTCGTCCGCTACAGCGCCTTCGGCGAGCTGCAGGCGCCGCTGCTGCCGGCCGGCCGGCGGCCGCGCTGGCTCACCAACCTCGACGCCGACCTCGCCGTGCGGGGTGTCGCCTCCGACCAGGCCGGCGAGGCCTATGTCGCGCCCACCCTGGCGCTCAAGGCCGAGTTCGCCGGCGGCCTCGCGCTCCGCGGCAGCTTCACAACCTCGAGCCGCTTCCCGACCCCGCGCCTCAGCCAGGCGGTCCCCGTGGCGGGCGGCCCCGGCGGCGGCAGCGAGGGCGTGTCCATCTTCGATCCCGTGTTGAACGAGCACTACGTCGTCGCCACGTCCGAGCCGCCCGACCCGCGGCTGCGGCCCGAGAGCGCGGTCACGCAGACCGCCGGGCTCATCTTCCAGCGCGGCGCGACCCACCGGCTGCGGGTCGCCGTCGATTTCGTCGACACGCGGAAGACCGACGAGCTCTTCGGCCTCGACGCGCAGGGCGCGGTGAATGTCGAGGCCTTGTTCCCCGACCACGTGGTGCGCGACGCCACCGGGCGGATCACCTCCGTCTTCACCGGCAACGTCAACGCCGCCCGGCGCCGCTCCCAAAACTGGAACCTGTCGCTGGACTACGACTGGACCAAGTTCCACGGCGGCACGCTCGGGCTCTACGGCCGCTGGGTTTACTTCGAGCGCTACGACCGGCAGCTGCTCGCGACCTCGCCGGTGGTGGACGAGCTCGGCCGGCCCGACGGCACCGCGCCGGGCCTGCTGCGGAACCGGCTGAACTTCGGCGCCAGCTGGTCGGACCCCCGCGGCGGCTTCGGACTCGACGGCCACGGTTTCGGCCGGCGCATCCTGCCCGAGGCCGAGTGGCCCGGCCAGGGCTCCGACCACATTGCGTCGATGCTGCAGTTCGACGCGTGGCTGCAGGCCGACCTGCGACGCTGGCTGCCCGCGACGGACCGGCGTTTCGGCCTCCGCGCCCAGCTGCGCGTCAACAATCTCTTCGACGCCGCGTTCCCCCCCTACGCCAACGACCCCTCCGGCGCCGGCGTGCAACCCTACGGCGACTGGCGCGGCCGCACGTATTCGCTCTCGCTGACCGCGACTTTTTGAGCCGCGGGCCCGGCCGGCCATTTCCCGCTTCACCTGCCCGGGGGGCTCTGTTTGGCTCGTCGCGATGCGAATCCTGATTTCCGGCGTCTGCGGCTTTGTCGGCAGCACCCTGGCCCGAAGCCTCCTCGCCGCCGGCCATCAGGTCACGGGGTTCGACAATTTCATCCGCCCCGGCAGCGAGACCAACCGCGAGCCCCTGGCCCGGCTCGGCGTCGAAGTCTTCACCGCCGACCTGCGCGATGCCGCCGCCATGGCCGCCCTGCCCGCGGCCGACTTCGTCATCGACGCCGCCGCCAATCCGAGCGTCCTCGCGGGCGTGGACGGCCGGACCAGCAGCCGCGAGCTCGTCGACCACAACCTGCTCGGCACGATCAACGTCCTCGAATACTGCAAGGCCCGCCGCGCCGGCTTCATCCTCCTCTCCACCAGCCGCGTCTACGCCATCGCGCCGCTCACCACCCTGCCGGTCGAGGCCGTCAACGGCGCCTTTTGCCTCGCGCCTTCCTTGCCGGGCGACGGCCCGGACAAACTCCGGGCTGGCAGCAGCCGGCAACGGCGCGCCGCCCGCCTCCCACCGGGCGTGGGGCCCGCCGGCCTCGGCGAGACCTTCGCGACCACCGCCCCGGTCTCGCTCTACGGCGCGACCAAGCTGGCGTCCGAGGCCCTGGCCCTCGAGTACGGCGAGACCTTCGGTTTTCCCGTGTTCATCAACCGCTGCGGCGTGCTGGCCGGCGCCGGGCAGTTCGG
>CAYRDN010000019.1:0-63444 GCA_964423065.1 uncultured Oleiharenicola sp.
CGATGTGCTGGAGGCCGCGGTCGAGCAGGGAATGGGCGGCGTCGTTCTCGCCCATCAGCCGGTGGCCGAGGACGTGCGCGACCATCACGATGCGGACGGAGCGGAGGGTGTCGACAAAGAGGGAATGCGGGCCGTTGAAGGAGTAAATATAGCCGCCGCCCCCGTGGATCTTCGACCAGCGCGCGGCCTGGATGGCGCCGGAGACCTTGAGGGCCAGCTCGCACAAGCCGGCCTGGTCGGCGGGCAGCCGGCCCTCGCGCTGGAGGCGGAGCCAGTTGCCGTAGGTGCTGAGGTTGTTGAAACCGTGGTCGTGCACGCCGGTGTGCGAGACGTGCGAGGCCATGCGGGCGAGGGTGTAGCTGGCGCCGCGGCCGGCGAAGGCATCGTCGTTGGTGGCGTCGAACTGGAGCAGGTCGGAACCGTAGAGGAAACCCTCGGTCCACTCGGTCCAGCCGCGGGCGGTGTACTTGCCGGCGACGGTGAAGACGGGCGCCCCCCGGGCCGGGTCGTAGTCGCGGTGGATGAGGTTGAGCTTGTCCCCGGAGAGCCGCCAGAAGCGGGCGAGGGCGGGGGCGAGGTCCGCGGGGGCGAGGGTGGGGTCGGCTTTCATGGCGGGAATTTTAGCTGGGTGGGTCAGCGACCTTGGTCGCGCTCAGGGATGAAGGGCGCGTGCCGGCACGCTGGCCGACGAGAGGCTCAGTAGCGTTTGTCCTTCCGGAGGTGCAGGATCACGAACTGCGAGTCGGCGAGCGCCTCGTAGGTGTGCTGCTGGATGGCGTCGAACTGGATGCTCTCGCCGGCGGCGAGCACGCATTCCTCGTGCGGGAGGGTGAGGCGCAGCCGCCCCGCGGTGACCCAGCAGAGCTCGGTGTCGTCATGGTGGATCTCGGGCCGCGAAACCTTCGCGCTGGCCGGGGCGGAGCCGAGCAGCACGACGGCGTTGGCATATTTCACCGAGCGGAACCGGAACTCGCCCGAGCGGTAGCTTTTCTCGCCGGAGCGGTGGGCGAGGGGGGACTCGGCCAGCGCCATGAGGTCGGTGGTGCTCAGGCCGAAGGCGCGGGCCAGCCGGTAGAGGGTGTCGAGCTCGGCCGACTGCTGGTTGCGCTCGAGCTTGGAGATGACCGGCACGGAGACGCCCGAGGCGGCGGACAGGGCCGCGAGGGTCAGCCCATGCTGCGCGCGCAGGCGGCGCAGCACGGAAAAGTCGAACTTGGGGGTTGCGGCCGGCATTTTCGTTGGAGATAAGAAACAGTCGTTAAAGTACGGTCAACGAAAATCATCATTTTCGGGTCCGGAACCGGTCGCGGCGGCCGGCCCCGCGCGGGTGAAGGGTTCTCCCCCGGGTTGGTGTTATGCCGGACAACCCCATTCCCCCATGAAGCCCATCTATACCGCCCTTGTTGTCACCGCGCTGGCCCTCGCCGTTCCGGCCGGCGCCCAGACCGGGTTTAATCCGGATGACCACGCCCGGCTGAAAGTCACCCAGACCGTGGAGCCGGTTTTCCCCCTCGCCCTGAACAACAGCCAGGTGATGTCGGGCAACGTGACGGTGGCGATCGACGTCGACCAGAACGGCAAGCTGACCGACTGGCTCGTCACGAATTATTCCCGGAAGGAATTCGCCGACTCCGCCGTCGCCGCGATCCAGCACTGGGAATTCGAGCCGCCCCGCCTCAACGGGAAACCCTGGGCTTCCGTCCAGCGCCTGTATTTCGACTACTCCCGGACCGGCGTGGTGGTGAACCTGACCGGCTCCGATGCCATCACGGGCCGGCTGGACGAGCTGATGTCGAGCCGCTATGCGTACCGCACCTTCACGCTGCGCGAACTTGACCGCATCCCCACGCCCATCCACGTGGTGTCCCCGGTGGTGTCGGGCCCGGCTTTACGGGACGAATCCATGCACTCGGTCAAGGTGGAATTCTACATCGACGAGGACGGCCGGGTGCGGCTGCCCTCGGTGGGGCGGGACGAGGTCGGCACCGTCTATGCCGCCAACGCACTGGATCTGGTCCGGCAGTGGCGCTTCGAGCCGCCGCTCTACAAGGGCAACAAGGTCCTCGCCCTGGTGCAGCAGGAATTCAAGTTCGTCGTGAAGCCCTGACCGGGAAGCGCGCCGCCTGCCGCAGGTCAGCTCGCTCGCTCGCGCCCCCTGGGTGCCCGCCGGCGGGCTGAACTGCTTTCGACCTGACGACCCATGCACTGCAGCCGTTCGACGGTCATCGGTTGGGCTGGACCTTGTCCAGCCGTGCATGGGTTGACCGGGCGAAGAGGCAGCTGCACCAAGATGCAGCCCTGCAGCCAGAGGCGGCCCCAATATTTCACCGTCTCTAGCGCGGCCGGGTCGGCTCGTGCATCAGCCCGGCCAGGCTGTCGCGCAGCTGCTGGCGGGCCCGGTAGAGCCGGGTCTCGACGCCGCGCACCGAGCAGCCGGTGATCTCGCCGATTTCCTGGTAGGAGAGGCGGTCATAATGATGGAGCAGCAGCGTGGCCTTCAAGTCGTGCGGCAGCCGGTCGATCGCCGCGCGGACGGCGGCGAGGGTCTCGTCGTGCTCGAGGGCGGCGTCCGGCGCGGGCTGCGCCGAGGCCAGCTCGGCCGGGCGCGGACCATTCTCCCCGCCGCCGGTGGCGGCGGGCGCATCGAGCGTGACGGTGGGGTGGCGGCGCTTCCACCGGTGGTGGTTGTGGCAAAGGTTGGTGAGGGTGGTGAAGAGCCAGGCGCTGAGCCGGGTGTCGGCCCGCAGCCGCTGGCGCTGCTGGTAGAGGCGCACGAAGGTCTCGGCCACCAGGTCGTGCGCGTCCGTGTTGTTCTGCACATAGCGGTAGGCGAAGCTGTGCAGCGGCCGCTGCCAGCGGGCGATCAGCCGGTTGAGCGCGACCGCCTGGCCTTCCTGGAGAGCCAGCAGGCTGGCGCGGTCGGTGGCGGGGTCGGTGGACACGGTGCGCAGGGGCGGCGCATCAATTGGGTAGGGGACGTGCAAGGGGCTCCACGGTCGCGATCAGTTCAAGGTAGCGCTGCCGCTGCGGCGGCGTCATCATCCCGGCCGCCGCCTGCACCAGCTGGCGCGTGGAATCGAGGCTCTCGCGGCTGACGTGGCGCCGGATCTCGACGTAACGGGCGAATTCCAGGAAATCCACCCGGTCGCTCGTCCGGCGCGTCCGGTCAAACGCCAGGTACTCCGTCTGCAGCTCGGCCACCTGGGCGGCGATGGCGCGCAGCCGCGGACCCGAGGCCTGGTGGAGCTCCTTGATCCGGAGGTACTGGGCGTCCGTGAGCGACAGTTCCGTCCGCATCCAGGCCAGCTGGCCGTCGAGCGTGTCGGTGGCCGCGGGCCGGTGTAGCTGAAAATAGGCGAAGTGCGTGCCGAGGCCGACCGCGAGGCCGAGGGCCAGGGTGAGGAGGGTGCGTTTCATGGGCGGGGCTCCCGGTTCTGGGCGGCGAGCAGCGGGTCGATCAGCCGCAGGTAGCTGTGCGCCAGCTGGGCGCTGCGCTCGTTTTCCAGGTGGTTGACGCGGACCTCGGCGAGGAAGAGCCCGAGCAGGGCGCAGCACGTGACGAACAGCAGGGCGAACGGCGGCCGGGCAAACCAGCCCTCGATCGCGGCCCGCGCCGCCGGGGCGGATCCGACCCCGGATTCCGCGAGCGCGATGCGGTGCCACACGTCGGCGGCGAGCCGGGGCGGGGGCTCGGGCGGGTCGGACCAGCGGTTCAGCAGCGGATCAAGGGGATCGGGTGGGGTGGTCATGGCGGGGGAGAGACCGATGGTAAACAGCATAACACCGCGGGTCCCGGAAGTCCTTCAAATTATGTCAGCCAGAAGGACACCTTGATTTTGCATTGCCCGGGTTGACGCGGGGGCGGTTCGACCGGAACCTGCATGACCCAATTGCCTGCTGCCATCCCCATGCCATCCGCCTGCACCCGCCTGCTCCGCCGGCCGCTCTGCCTGGTCCTGCTCCTGGCCGGATCGGCCGGGCTGCGGGCCGCCCCCGCCCTGGTCGTCGTCGTGAGCCTTGACCAGTTCCGCGATGATTACCTGGAGCGGTTCCGTCCGTATTTCGGACCCGGGGGCTTCAACCTTTTTCTCGACCAGGGCGCTGATTTTACCGACTGCCACTACCGCCACTCCATCACCAAGACCGGGCCGGGCCATGCGGTCATGCTGACCGGCGTGCATGCCAACCGGCATGGCATCATCAACAACGAGTGGATCGACCGCGACACCTTCGAGCTCGTCTCCTGCGTCGACGACCCGGGGATGCAGGTGGTGGGTTTGCCGCCGTCCCGTGCGCCGCGGCTGCCGGGCGTCGACGATCCTTATCGCGGGCGTTCCCCAAAAAAACTGCTCGTCCCGACCATCGGCGACGAGCTGAAACAGGCCCAGGGCGGCCGGCCCAGGGTGATCGGGATTTCCAACAAATACCGGGCGGCCATCCTCATGGCCGGCCGGCAGGCCGATGCCGCCTATTACATGGAAATGGGCCGGATGGTAACCTCCACCTATTACATGGCCGGGGTCCCGGCCTGGGTGCGCGACTGGAACGCCGCCGGCAAGGTCGATGCCTATTTCGGAAAAACCTGGGACCGGCTGCTGCCGGCGTCGGCTTACGAGGCGCAAGGGCCCGACGACGCCGAGGGCGAGGACGCGCAGACCGGCCGGCTGGGCCGCACCCTGCCCAAGACGATCACCGGCGGCGCGCCGGGGCCGGGCGCGGCCTATTATGACGCCTTCGAGAACACGCCGTTTGCAAGCGAGGCACTGGCGGATTTCGCCGAGGCCGCCATCGTGGGCGAAAACCTCGGCGGCCGCGCCGGCACCACCGACCTGCTCTGCGTCAGCTTTTCCGCCAACGACCACGCCGGCCACCTCTACGGGCCGGACAGCCACGAGGTGATGGACCTCGCGGTGCGGACCGACCGGATCCTCGCCCGGTTCTTCCGGTTCCTCGACCAGCGCGTCGGCCTGAGGAACTGCCTGATCGTCCTGACGGCGGATCACGGCGTCTCGCCCATGCCCGAGCGGATGCACGCGGTCCACCCGGAGATTCCCGCCGGCCGGATCGACGGCGCCCGGGTCCTGGCCGCCGGCGAGGACGCGCTCAACCGCACCTTCGGCCCGCTGGCGGACCGGAGCCGCTGGCTGGTGCGGAGCGACCTGGAGCTGCTGATCTTTCCCTCGGCGTTGCAGGAAAAAAAGATCCCGTCCGCCGCGGCGCAGGCGGTGGTGCGCGACGCGCTGCTCCGGCTCGATTTCGTCCAGGCCGCCTATACGCGCGACCAGCTCGAGCGGGGCGCGGTGAACGACGCGCTGGGCCGCGCCGCGCTGCTCAGCTTCCACCCCGCGCGCAGCGGCGATGTGGTTTTCCAGCCCAAGCCGTATTTCTTCATCCGCGCCACCGGCTCGACCCACGGCTCGCCGTACGACTACGACACGCACGTGCCGCTGCTGTGGTTCGGCGCCGGCGTGAAACCAGGCGTGCGCCCGGAGCACGTGGGGGTGGACGATCTCGCGCCGACCCTCGCGCATCTCCTCGGCCTGCCCGCCCCGCCCTTGAGCGAGGGCCGGGTGTTGTTTGGCGAATAGAGCATACTAAATACTAGCGTAGCCGATTGCCGCAGCGCTGCACCTTGGTGCAGCCCGATCAGCGCACGGCTTTGCCCGTTCGCGGCTGGACCAAGGTCCAGCCCTGCCCAGGAAGAGCGAATGGCTATGGTATTATTCAATCCGGAAAAATTCAGTTGCCCGCCAATCACGCGGATAAACGCGACTAGATTTCCCGGAAATCCCGGTCCACTGGGTGGCGGGTTTGACCAAGCAATCCCATTTTCTCCTGTTTCTCCTCTGTAATCCGCGTGAATCCGCGTTATTCGCGGGAAATTATCTGCGTGGATCCGGTTAATCGGGAACCATGCAATTTAACCACGGATTTCACGGACAGACACGGATAGATTCCCTGTGAAACCGATATAGGGTTTGTCGTCTCGATGATTCCACCGGACAGTGATCTTAAATTGTGCCTGAATCTTAAGCCAATGCATTGATCCGTGACGTTCTGTGTGATCCGTGGTCAATTTCGTCTGCATGAATTCGGTTAATATGCTGTAGACTCCACCACCAGGCGGCCGGACGCCGCACCGACGCTCTCCGCTTGCGGTGCGGCCCGGGGATCCGCCTACTGTCCCCTGCGCCCATGGACCTGCCGCCCCAACGATCGCCCGATGCCGGCTGGCTGCGCCTGACCGCGAGCCGCATCCTGACCTGGTGGCCGGCCAAAATGATCGGGACGACCCTCGGCATGACGGTGTTTTTCATCGCTTATTTCTGGGTGCTCAATCATCCGCTCTACCCGGTCACGATCATGCCGCTCACCGTGGTCGACCGGCTGACCGGCTTCCAGCCCGCGGCGCTGCCGCTCTATCTGTCGCTGTGGTTCTACGTGTCCCTTGCGCCGGCGCTGCTGGTCGACCGCCGCGAACTGGTCTCGTACGGCCTGGCCGCCATCGGGCTCAGCGTCACCGGCCTGGCGATCTTTCTCCTCTGGCCGACCGCCGTGCCGCCGTCCCGGGTCGACTGGCTGCAGCATCCCGGGTTCGGCTTTCTCAAGCGCGCCGACGCCGCGGGCAACGCCTGTCCCTCGCTGCATGTGGCCTTCGCCGTCTTCACTGCCGTCTGGTTCGCGCGCATTCTGGGACACATGGGCGCCGGGCGGGCCCTGCGGGCGCTCAACTGGCTCTGGTGCGCGGGCATCCTGTATTCCACGGTCGCGATCCGGCAGCATGTCTTCCTCGATGTCGTTGCCGGCGCCGCGCTCGGCGCGGCGGTCGCCGCGGTGCATCTGCGGCTGCTCCGGCCCGCTCCCGGTCCGACCCCGGCAGGACCGCCGGCCTAACCCGCCAGCTGGCCGGGGTCGGGCACAACACAGCGGTAACCTTCCGCGTCCAGGCACTCGAGCACGCGGCGGACGGCCTCGACCCGGATGGACGCCGGCACGCGGGGACCCTCGTGCAGCAGCAGGATGGCGCCGGGGGCAAGCCCGCGCAGGACCCGGTGGGCGACTTCCTCCGCATCGTGCGACTGGCGTTCCAGGCCGCGGGCGCTCCAGCCCACGGCCGTGAGGCCGCGGACGCGGAGAGACGGGGCCAGCCAGGGATTCTTGATCCCCGCCGGCGGCCGGAACCGCCCCGGCCGCACCCCCGCCGCCTGCAGCGCCGCCATTCCCGCGTCGAGCTCCCGCCCGACCCGGCCGGGCGACGCGCACCAGAACCAGGCGAGAGGATGGGTGTGAGTGTGGTGCGCCACCTCGTGGCCCGCGGCTGCGATCGCGCGGATGAGCTCCGGATGGCGGGCCGCATTTTCCCCGATCACAAAAAACGTCGCGTGCGCGCCGCGGGCCGCGAGCAGATCCAGCAGGCGCGGGGTGTCCGCCGGGTCGGGCCCGTCATCAATCGTCAACCAGACCTCCCGCCGCGCGGTCGTGAACCGCCGGTGCATCCGCACCAGGCCCTGCGCCCCGGGGGCAAACACGTGATAGGCCAGCAGCGCGTCCGGCCCGAACCAGCAGACCAGCGCCGCGGCCGGCGCCGACCAGCCGAGGAGAACCGCCGCCACCTTGCCGGCCAGGTTGATGCTGAGCAGGAGCCACACGCGAGCACCCTGCGCGACCGGTCAAAGCCATTCAAGCCTGCGCTGGCACGCCGCTCAGAACACCCAGCCGTACCCCAGCACGAAGCCCAGCGCGTCGATGCCGGGGTTGGGCTTGGTCATGCCCCCGTTCGACATGTGCTGGTACATGATGCCGGCGTTCAGCCGCATGTTCCGGGCGGTGACGTGCTCGAGGCCGCCGCGGATGAACCAGTTCAGCGTCAGATCCTGGCCGAGTCCGCCCTTGATGCCCCGGGAGTCGGTCCCGCCGAATCCGCCGCCCGCGCCCGTGTACAGGGACCAGGTCCCGGTCCGGTCCCACCACTCCAGTGACGGCGAACCCGAGAAACCGGCGTAATGGGTCTCGGGGCCGTTTTGCATCAGGTCGGCCAGCAGGGTGAGCCGGTGCCGGAGCACGAGGTGCGAGCCGTCCGCCAGCGGGTAGTCGAAAAAATCCTTCGAGCGCCACGAGAGCTGCGCGGGGACGAGCCGGTAGGGGAAGGGCGTGCCGGTGCCGATTTCCCAGAGCACGCCCGATTCAAAGTTGAGGGCGCCCGCGGCCCACGGCGGGGGCGGCTCCGGCTCGGCCGCGAAGGTGGCGAGGCACAGGACCGAGCCCAGCAGGGCGCGCTTGATGAACGGGTGGGGCATGGGCGGGGGGAAAAGCAGGGGGCCGGCGGCTCACCGCCCGGCGCAACGTGGATGACAGCCCAAGGCCGGCCGGGTGCGAGGATAATTTGCCGGATTTGGCGGCCGGCCCGTGATCATGCTTTGACGAGACGGCGCCCGGCCCTCATCGTGCCCGGACTCATGGGCCTCGCCGCTTCGCCATCCGCCCGCCGGTGGACCAAAAAACATCTGTTTCTCGCCATCGGCCTCGCGGTCCTGCTCGCGGGGCTGGTCATTTTCGGCTGGAAGGCGGGGCTGCTGCAGGCGGTGGACGCCGCGGTCCTCGCCCTGCGGGCCGCGGGCCCGGGGATCTTTTTCGTCGCAATGGCGCTGTTGCCGGCCTTCGGGTTTCCCCTGTTGGCCTTCACGCTCGCCGCCGGACCGGTGTTCGGCCCGGCGCTGGGGACCGGCTGGGTGATCGCATGGTCGCTGCTGGCGGTGGTGGTCAACCTGCTGCTGACCTACTGGCTGGCCGACCGGGCCCTGCGCCCGCTGGTGGGGCGGCTGCTGGAATATTTTGACATCCGGCTGCCGGACCGCGCGGCGGGCGGGGCCTGGCGGCTGGCCCTGATCGTGCGGCTGACCCCGGGTCCGCCATTCTGGGTGCAGAGCTACCTGCTCGGCCTGATCCGCGTGCCCCTCGTGCCCTACCTGGTCGTCTCCACGCTCGTCATGGCCGGATACATTGTCGCGCTGGTCTGCGGCGGCGAGGCGGTCGCCCAGGGCAACGCGCCGCTGGCCCTGGCCGCCGCCGGACTGCTCGTGGCCTCGGTCGTGGCGCTGCAGCTGCTGCGGCAGCGGGCGCTCCGGAAGCGCGCGGCCGCCGCCCTCATCGTGGTCCCCTCCCGTCCGGTTTCCGCCGAGTAATCCGCCATGCCCCCGCTCACGACCGGCCGGCCGCCGCTGACCATCGCCCTGGGCGCCGGCGGATTGTTCGCCGCCGGCCTGCCGGTCCTCGCGGGTGATGCGCAGGAGAACCTTTTCGGCGCCGCCCGGCCCGCCGGCCGCGTGGGCGACGTGGCCCTCTTCCAAGCCGGGGACTGGCTGCTCGGCGCCGCCACCGTGCCGCTGGCGGCGGGCCTCGAGCGCGTGACGCTCGAGGTCTATGGCGATATTTTCGCGGCGCTCCGGGGCCGGCAGCTGGCCCGCATCTGGAACTACGTCCCGGCCATCAACGGGACCGGTCCCGCCGGGCTGGAAAACTACCGCGTCTTCTGCCGCGGCCGCTCGGTCGCGTTCGAGCAGCACCACGGCGCGGGGTTCAAGTCCCTGCTGCCCGCCGCCTCGGCCGTCGGCTCCGCGGCCGCCGCGCTGACCGTCGCTTTCGCCGCGTGTGCCGTCCCGCCCCGCCACGTGGAAAATCCCCTCCAGATCTCCGCCTACGACTATCCCGGCGACTACGGTCCGCGCGCCCCGAGCTTCGCCCGGGCCACCGTGGTGCCGGGGCCGGACCGCGCCGTGGCTTTCATCTCCGGCACGGCCGCCATCCGGGGCCACGCGACCGTGGCCCCGCACCACACGCGCGAGCAGGTCGCTTGCGCGCTGGACAACCTGCGCGGGATTTCCCGCGCCTGCGGACTCGGCCCCGATCTCGATCGCCGCGGCGGCTCGACCCGGCACTTCAAGATCTACCTCCGCCACGCGTCCGACTTGTCCGTGGTCGCCTCCCTGCTGGAGGAGAAGCTGCTCCAGGAAACGGATCGGGTCACCTGGCTGCAGGCGGACATCTGCCGGGCCGAGCTCAACGTCGAGATCGAGGCCTCGCTCTTCGGCGTGACGGTTCCCCGGGCCTGAGGTGAGGCGCGACGCGTTCAGCCCACAAGCGCCTGCAGCGCCCGCGTGTCGGCTTTGCCCCGGGCGTTCAGCGGCAGGGCCGCGACGGTGACCAATTTTTTCGGGATTTTCCACGCCGCCGTGTCCGTCAACAGCGCCGTGCGCAGCCCGGCTCCGGTCCGCCCGGTCGCCACCACGGCGCCCAGGACCGGCTCGGATCCGGCGCTGACGCCCACCCACACCTCGCGCACGTCCGGCTCGCGCCGGAGGCGGGCGGCGACCTCGGCGAGATTCACGCGGCGGCCGGCGATTTTCACCGTCTGGCCGCGCCGGCCCAGGAGAATCACGCCGCCGCGCGGGTCCAGGCGCACGCGGTCCGGCATGATCCAGACCCCATGACGGCCGGATCGCCGGCGGTTGCCGTGCGTCAGCACCGCGGCGCCGGACACCCGGAGCCGGGCGCCGGCCATCACCGCGAGTTTCACCCCGCGCAGGGCGCGGCCGACGCCGCCGGCCAGGGCGGCCGCCCCGGTCCGGTCGTAGGCGATGCCGCCGGTCTCGCTGGAACCATAAAATCCGTGCAGCCGCCGCCCGAAACGCGCCGCGAAATCGCGCGCCACCTCCGGCGGCAGGGGCGCACCGGCCGAGATGCCCAGGCGCAAACCCGGCAGCGCGAGGTCCGCCCCCGCTAGCGCCCGCCAGACCGCGGGCACGCCGGGGAACACCGTCGGCCGCCACCGCGCAATATCCGCGGCGATCGCGTGCGGCAGCGGCGCGGACCCGCAGACCAGCGGCACGCCCTGGGCCAGCAGCGGCACGGTCAGGTTGCCGAGCCCGTAGGAATGCCCGAGCGGAATCAGGGCGTAGTTCAGATCGCGCGCGCGGATGCCCATCGTGGCCGTCACCTGCCGCGCATCGGCCAGGAGCTGACCCGCGGTGAACACCAGCGCCCGGGGCCGGCCGGTCGTGCCGGAGGTCAGCTTGACCAGGCAGGCCGCCGGGTCGCGGTAACGCCGGGCCCCCGCCAGGGGCTCGAGCTTCCCGTCCGTCCACAGGAAGCCCGCGCGGAGCGAGGCGGCGATCCGGCGCTGCGCCGCCGCCGGCTCGGCGGCGTCGAGCGGCACGACGACCGCCCCGGCCTTGAGCAGGCCCAGGAAAATCTCCAGCCAGCCGAGGCCGTTGGGTTCGGCGAACACCACCGCCCGGCCCTGCAGCCGGCCGGGCTCCGGCCCGTGCGCCCGGAGCCAGGCCGAGGCGCGCGCGTCGAGTTCGCGAAAGGTCGCCGTCCGGCCGTCGGCCGCCGACACCACCGCACGGGCGGCCGCGCGCCGGCGCCGGGTTTTTTCCCAGGCCTGGAGCAGGGCATGGCTCATGGTTTTTTCCCCAGCGCGGCCAGGTGCTCAAACTCGATCATCACCAGCGCCGCGACCACCATCAGGGCCACGGTCGAGCCGAGCGCGCGCACCACGGGGATGCCGCTCAGCGCCAGCACGCCGAACGAGGCGGCGGTCGTCAGCGCCGACAGCCGCACCGACACCGGCGGCGGCTCATGCCGGTAGGCCGAGGTGGCGGTGAAGATCGAATAGTTGTGCGTGAGGCAGACGCCGAGAAACGCCCCGAGCAGATGAAACAGGTTGAGCGGCTGCCCGAGCCAGCCGAACAGCCCGAACAGTCCGAGGCAGGCCCCGCACGGGATGGCGAAGATCCGCACCCCGTCGCGCCAGCCGTAGGACAGCAGCACGCCGGCCCCGACGATCCCGAGGCCGGTCAGGCTCAGCCACAGGGCCGATTGCCGGTAGCGGGCGAAGATCCGGTTGAGGGACTGGAGCTGGTCTGCGCTCACCGAATGCGTCTCCACCGGCGGCGCCCCCGGCGGCGCCCCGCGCGCGAGGGTGACGAACCAGCTCTGGGTGCGGTCCTGGTGCAGGAGGAGCCCGGCGGGACCGGTGAGCTTGCCCGCCAGGGCCTGGAGCGCGGTCTCGAGGTCGGCCTCCTTTGCTCCGGCGGCATATTGGGCGTAATCCGCGAAGAAAGGCGCGAAGGCCCCGTCCTCGTAACCCGCCGCGGTCAGCGCGGCGCGCACCTGGGCCGCAAACTCTGGGTGCTCCCGGGTGAATTGCACCGCCCGGCGGTGCGCGGCCCCGGTCGGCACGATGGCCCCGAGCCCGATCACCTGCGTCCGCCCGCCGCCGGCGGTCTGCAGCCACGTCCCGAGCTTTTCCAGCGCGTCCCGTGCCTCCCGCAGGCTGCGCCCGTAGCTCAGGTAGACCGTCCGTCCGGCGGGTTCGCCGAAGAGCGCGCTGATCCGCTCGTGCTCGCGCGTGAGTTCCGGGGACGGGATGTCCAGCTCGCGGATGTCGTCCTGCCAGTGCAGCAGCGCCAGACCCGGCAAGGCGGCCACCCAGGCGACGATGAGGCCCCGGCGGAGGCCGCGGCGGACGCCGGGCGGCAGTCCCGCGGCGCCGGGAAACAGCCGCGCCGCGAGGAAGGGATTCCGCACGGTGGAAAAATAGACGACCGCCGCCGCCAGGGCGCAGACCAGGCCGGCCCCCACGAAGACCCCGAGCTGGCGGATGAAAGGCAGATCGGAAAACAGCAGCAGCGCGAAGCCCGCCACGGTGGTGAGGCAGCTCGCGAGCAGCGGCTTCGCCAGCCGCCGGACCTTGGCCCAGTAATCCTCGTCCGGCCCGGCCGGCGGTTGCATGAAGAGATAGAAGCCGTAGTCGATGGCCACGCCGGCCAGCAGCGAGCCGACGACCAGCACCAGGATGTGCAGCCGGTCGAACGCGAGCGTGACGCTGACCCACGCCCCGAGCGTGGAGAGCAGGATGACGGGGACGAGATGCAGGCCGCGGTGCACGCTGCGGATGAAGGTGAACGCCACGGCCAGCACCGCCGCGAGCGAGAGCGCGTTGAGCCAGGTGACCTCGTGCTCGATGCGGGCCCGGCTGGCGGCGGCGAACCGGTTCACGCCGGTATACGCCACGGTGAAGCCGGGGTCGTCCGCGCGCACCGCGGCGGCGGCGCGCGCGATGGCGGCAAACGCCGGCGCCTGCCCCGCCTCGCTGAGCGGCGAGGCGGACAGCCGCGCCCACACCAGCGCGGCGGGCGCCGGGCCGGGCCCGGCGGATTCGCCCAGGCCGTCCTGCAACCGCCCGACCGCACCGGGCAGCAGCAGCAGGGGATCGGCGGGGATCATGTCCTGCAGGGCCAGCGCCTCGGGGGTCGAGAGAAACCGGCCGAGCGCCGCGGCCGTGTCGCCGGCCAGCCAGCCGGTAAATCCGGCCGGCGGGCCGCCGGTGGCGGCATAGGCCGCGGCGCGTTCATCCAGCCAGAGCGGAAAAAGCAGCGTGAAGCGCTGCGCGAACAGCTCGCGCCCGAGCGCGTCGCGGGCGGCGGTGTCGCCCATGACGGCCACCTGGTCAAAGGCCGGCTCGCGGCCGAGCGCGGCGGCGAAGCGCCCGGCCGCCGCGGCCGGCGCCGGCCGGCCGTCCGCCCCGGTCAGCGCGAAGAGCATGGTGCGCGCCTCCGCCTGGCTGGCGAGCGAGCGCACGAGCGTCAGCTCCGGGGACCGCTCGTCCGCGGGGATGAGGTCGAGCACGTCGCTGGAAATCTTCCGCGCGTAGTCGAGCCGTGCCAGCCACGCGCCGCCGAGCAGCGCCGCGGCGGCCAGCACGCTCCAGCCCAGGATTTGGCGGCGGCGGAAGGTCATCGTCAGCGGAAAAAGGTCTTCAACTCCGCGGGGGTGAAGGCGGCGGCCGGGCGCGGCGGCGCGATGCTGATCTCGACGGCCTGCTTCGGGGTGCGGCGGAGCTCAATCCGCCGGATCGCGGCGGCCTCGCCGGAGACGGTGATCCGGCCGACGCTGCGGCGGAGGGCTTCGGTGCGCGGCACGAGGACGAGGGTCCACGCGGCGCCGTCGCGCCGGCCGTACAGCTCGAAGTCCGGCGCCAGCGCCGCCAGGTCGAAGCGCAGGACATGCCGCAGGGCGTCGTTGGCGGCGGCGGCGCGCGGGTCGGCCGGCGGGGCCTTGTCGCCGGCGGCGGCGCGGAGGAGCACACCCTGGTCGTCGAGAATGACCGTGCGCTCGTCGGGCGCGGTGTAGTGCAGGCTCAGGCCGTGCGCGGCCGACACGCGCACCTCGCCCGCCAGCGCGACGGGTTCCGCCTTGAAGGGAAAGAAGCGGCGCTCGGTGAAATCCGCCGTGGTGTCGGGGAGCCGGGCGAAGGCGGCGGCCAGGTCGCCCCACGCGGGCGCGGCGGGCGGGAGCAGGTGCTCCGGGTTGACGAGCGGATCAGGCGCGGCGGCGCGGCCGGGACCGAGGCAGAGGAGAAGCAGTGCCAGCACGGCACCGGCCTGCCGCCACTGCCGCCGGTGGCGCAGCACGGCCCGCCAGCGCCAGAGCAGCAGCTCGGCCAGCAGCCGCACGTGCAGCCAGACGAGCGTGGCGTTGTCGCGGACGTAGTGGAAATGGGAGACCCCGCCCTCGGCGCGCGAGAAGTAGCGGACCGGCGCGGCGAGGTTGCGCGGCGGCACGCCGGCCCAGCCGAGCCGCACGGCCGCCTCGGTGTCGAAGTCGTAGCGCCGGCCGCCGCGGACCGGACCGAGCACGGCGAGCAGCGGGGCGAGCGGGTACACGCGGAAGCCGAACAGCGGGTCGGCGATCCCGGCGCCCAGCAGCTCGAGGCGCACGAGCCCGACGCTGAGCTTCCGGCCGTGCCGCCGCGCGGGCGGGATGTTCGGCGGGAAGACCGGCCGGCCCAGCACCAGCGCCGCCGGGTGGCCCTGCGAGGCGGCCATGAACTCCGCGATGCTGGCGGCCGGATGCTGGCCGTCGGCGTCCATCACCAGCGCATGGGTGAAGCCGCGCGCCTGCGCGGCCCGCGCGCCCGCGAGCACGGCCGCGCCCTTGCCGGCGTTGCGCGGCCGCACCAGCACGGTGAGCGCCGGCTCGCTCCGCGCCAGCGCGAGCACCGGCTGTTCGCTGCCGTCGGTGCTGCCGTCGATGACAACCAGCACCGGCTGCCAGTGGCGCAGCACCTCGGCCACGACCGCGGCCAGGCGCGGCCCGGTGTTGTAGGAGGGCAGCAGGACCAGGTGGGTGGGTGAGGCGGTCATGCGGGGGCGGGCGATGTCACGGTTGGCGCGGCGGACACCGGGGTGCGGAACCACGCCTCGATGGCGGCGGTCAGTTCGCCGGGGCTGGCCGCCGTGCCGGTGGAGATCAGCGGCCCGGCGGTCACGTCCACGTGCGCCGGAAAGCGCGGCAGCCGCCACCAGGGCCGGCCCTTGGTGAGGACGTCGGAGTCGGTGGTGATGCGCACGAGCTGGACCGGCACGCGGGCGCGCCGGGCGATGAGGACGAAGCCGGGTTTGAAGGGCGGCGGCGGCGAGCCGGGCGGCCGGCGCGTGCCCTCGGGAAAGACGACGAGGATCCGGCCGGCGGCCACCTCGGCCGCGGCGCGCCGCACGAGTTCATGGCCCCCGTCGCTGCCGAGGTAGCCCGCGCGGCGGGCCGCGGCGCCGAGCACGGGATTGCGGCGGATGGCGGGCTTGAAGATGCACACGGCCTCCGGCAGCCGCGCCAGCAGGCATGTGATGTCGATCAGCGACGTGTGGTTGGCGGCCAGCACCAGCCCGCCCGGCGGCCAGGGTCCGAAGCCGTGGTAACGCACATAAACCAGCCGGAGCCGCTCGCACCACCAATGGAAGAGGGCCAGATGCCGGTGGATCAGCCGCTGGAAAAAACGTTCCATCCGCGCGGTCGCCGGCAGCGCGCCCGCCGCCCAGCCGAGGAGGCACAGCTCCAGCCCGCCCGCGGCAAAAAGCAGCAGGGTGAGATAGTAGGCCGGGAGCTGGTAGACGGAGCGGAGGGACATGGGGGGAGGGCCGGGCGTCAGGGTTCGGCCGCGGCAGGCGCCTCCTGGTTGAGCGGCAGGAAGTTGAACCAGAGGAAAGGATGCCGTCGGACCAGGGACTCCAGCTGCGCGAGGACGGCCTGGAAATGTCGCCGCGCCCCCTGGGTGTTGGCTGCGCGGTCCGCCGCGGGGTCGGGGGTGAAGACCGGCGAGGCGAAGATGCGCAGGCCGGTTCCGGCGGGGTCCGGCACCGCCGTGCAGAACACGACCGGCCGGGCAAACATCAGGGCGAGATGGTAGATGGTGAACGGGAACAGGCGGTCCGCGCCGAGGAAACGGAACGGCTCGGCCTTGGCGCTGAACTCCAGCCGGTCGCATTTCAGCGCGAGCGAGTCGCCGGCCTCGAGGGCGGCCTTCAGGTCGAAGAGCAGCCGGGCCGGATCGTTGATCCAGACGAACGAAACCTGGCGGCCAAACCGCTCGCCCAGCAGGCGCGTGTCGGCGGAATTGCCCACGCGCAGCCGGAGGATCGAGACGTGCCGGCCGCGGTCGCCCAGCAGATAGCCGAGCAGGTCGGAGGCGCCGAAATGGAACGTGCCGAAGAGGGCGGGCCGGTCCGAGCGCAGCAGCGCCTCGAACGCCGCCGCGTGCTCCGGTTCGAGCGCGCCCGGCACCGGCGCGCCGCGGCCCGCGCGCAGCTTGAGCACGAGGAACTCGGCGAAGGCAAAAAAATGCCGCCAGACCTCGACGAGCCGGGCCGGCCGGCCGAGCACGACCGCGAGGTAGGCGCGCGAATGCGCGCGCTGCGCCGGCATGAACGCCAGCGCGACCCAGGTGCCGGCCATCAGGAGCGGGCGGAAAAACCAGCGCGGCCACCACCGCTCCGCCCCCAGCAGGAAGCCGTAGCCCCAGCTCGGGCCCGGATTGCGCGGGACTGCGGCCGGGGCGTTCATGACCAGGCGAGCGCCCAGGCGCCGCCGCCGGACCAGTGCAACGGCCGGCGCCCGGCCAGCGCCTGCGTGAAATCCAGGAGTGCCGGGACCGCGGTATCGGCCCCGGCCCCGGGGGTGAAGGTCACGCGCCCCGCCGCACCCGCCGGGTCGCGGGTCAGCACCGCGGCAAAGGCAAAGGCGACGGGCGAGGCCATGCCTTGCGCCAGCATCCAGGTGCCGGCTTCCTCGCCGCCGGCGAGCGCCACCCGCGGCGCGGGTTCGAGCAGTGCGGTCAGCAGCGCCTGCTCCACCAGGCGCGCGCGGCCGGCGTGCGGCCAGAGGCGGGCGAGGGGCCGCGACCGGCCGATCAGCACCTGCTGCACGCCGCCGGGATGGATCGAGGTCTGGAACAGCAGCGGGCTCGCGGCGGGAAAGCCCGCCAGATAATCCTCGAGCGCGCGGGTCTCGGCGTAGGTCGACGCGTAGACCAGCGCGTCCTCCGGACCGAGCGTCGCCTCCTCGAGGACCGCGCCGAGCAGCAGGCCGAGGTGCGTCATCCGCCGCAGCGCCGGGCGCGGGAATTTGTCCGCCAGCCGCACGCGGGCGCCGGCCGCGGTCTCGCCGGGGGTGGGCAGCTCGGTGCGCACATGATGCAGGAAGCGCTCAATCATGGGTGAGGAGCATCGCGGCGTGGGCGCCGCCGAAGGCGTTGCTCGCGAGGATGGCGCCGTCGAAGCCCGCGGCGGCGAACGGCTCGAGGGCGACGGTGTCGGTGAAGCCTGGCGCCGCGCCGCCGACGGTGCCGGGGATCCGGCCGCCGCGCAGCGCGGCGACGGCGACGGCGAGCTCGACCAGGCCGCAGCTGCCGAGCGTGTGGCCGAGGCTGCCCTTCCAGGAAACCAGCGGGGCGGCGGGAAACTGCCGGGCCAGCGCCTCGGCCTCGAGCCGGCCCGCCTCCAGCGTGCCGGTGCCGTGGCCCTTGACCCAGACGCGCCGGCCGCCGGCGGCGGTGGCGATCGCGGCGGCGCACGCGGCGAACCCGGCGCCGTCGGGCCGGTTGCCGGTGAAGCTGAACAGCTCGTTGTGCAGGGCGTGCGCCGCCAGCTGGAACGGCGCCGGCCCGAGGGCCAGCACGGCGAAGGCGGCGCCGTCGCCGAGGCCGATCGAGCCGGTCTCGCGCCGGGCGTAGGGTGCGGGCATCGCGCCGTTGAGGATCTTCAGGCTGTGAAAGCCGCCGGCGACGAAGGGGCTGACAAAATCGAAGGAGAACACCAGCACGCGGTCCGCCAGCCCGGCGTGCAGCAGCCGGGCGGCGTGGGCGAGTCCGAGATGCGCGGTGACGCACGCGTGGGAGAAAAGGTGGACGTGCGCGCCCCACCCGCATTCCTGCCGGAGCAGGTCCACGGCGGCGTAGGGCGTGCCATGGACGAGATGGCGCGGGTCCCGCTCGCGCATGTAGGCATGGAGGCTGCCGACCCCGAAGTTGCTGCTCGTGACGATCACGGGCGTGCGCGCCTCACCCCACGCCGCGGGCGGGATGCCGGCGGCGAGCCGGCGCACGGCGGCCAGCCAGCGCGGCGGCAGGGTCTCGTCCATCGGCCCGGTCAGGGCCAGCGGCACCGGGTCGCCCCCGTCGCGCCCGAGCACGGGGGTGAAGGCGAGCGCCCGCCGCCCGGCGAGCAGGGCGGCGGCGGTCGCCGCGGCGTCGCCGAACGGCGTGAGGCAGTCGCCCGCGGCGATTCCGACGGGAAGCTGATCGGCCGGGGCGTGCATGCGGAAGGCGGCTCAGGCGCCGGCCGGGTGCGCGCGGAGGTAGGCGGCGAGGGTGTTGACGCTGCCCAGCGCGCGGCGCGACTCCTCGCTGCTGCCGATCTTGACGCCGAACTCCTTCTCGATTGCGAGCACGAGCTCCAGCGCGTCGATCGAGTCGAGCCCGAGGCGCGGCGAGCCGATCAGCGGCTCGTCGTCGGGAATTTCCTCGGGGCGGATGTCGTCGAGCTTGAGGGTGGCGAGGATCAGGGTCTTGAGCCGGAGGGTGAGGGCGTCGGTCATGGGAAAATCAGGCCGGGCGGCGGAGCAGGTGGCAGACGTTGCTGCCGCCGAAGCCGCTGCTGTTGTTCAGCACGAGGCGCGGGGCCTCGTCGAGGGAAATGCGCGGCAGGTCGAGGCCCTCGCAGACGGGGTCGGGCTCCGCGAGGTGGGCGGCCCCGGGGATGAAGCCCTCGTCGATCGCGAGGGCGCAGAACGCCGCCTCCATCGCGCCCGCGAGCGACAGGCCGTGGCCGGTCAGGGCCTTGGTGCTGCTGACGCGGGGCCGGGCGCCGGCGGCGGTGAAGACGGCCTGGAGCGCGAGCGCCTCGGAACGGTCGCCGGCCGGCGTGGAGGTGGCGTGGGCGTTGACGTAGCCGACGTCGGCGGCGTTGACGCGCGCGTCGGCGAGGGTGCGGCGCATGGCCGCGGCCAGGCCGGCGCCCGTCGGGTGCGAGGCGGCCACGCTGTGGCCGTCGCCGGCCTGGCCCCAGCCGGCCAGCTCGGCGCTGATGCGGGCCCCGCGCGCGCGCGCGACGGATTCCGCCTCGACGACCAGCGCCACCGCCCCGCCCGTGCCCACGAAGCCGTCGCGCTGCCGGTCGAAGGGGCGCGAGGCCGAGGCGGGATCGGGATTCTGGGACAGGGCGCGCAGGCTGGAGAAGGAGACGATGCTCTCGGCGGTCATGTCCTCCGCGCCGACCACCAGCATGCGCTGCTGCCGGCCGAGGCGGATCTCGTCCATGGCGTAGCCGAGCGCGTGGCTCGAGGAGGCGCAGGCGGAGACGAAGCCGCACACGGCGCCGGTGATCCGGTAATGCGCCGCGAGGTTGAAGTTCAGGGTGCCGGCGATGGAGGAGACGATGCCCATCGGGTTGCCGCGCTCGCCGCGGGTGGCGTGCATCTGGCCGAGAAAATGGCCGAGGAGGAACGGCGAGCCCGCCGAGGCGCAGAAGAGCCCGGTCGTGCCGTCGGTCAGCTCCGCCGGCGCGAGGCCCGCGTCCGCCAGCGCCTGCTGCAGCGCGCAGAGCGCGTAGACCCCGTGCGGGGCGAGGCCGCGGAGCAGCTCGCGGTCGACGGCGAACGGTTCCGGCCAGCGCCAGTCGCGCCAGTTGGGCGTGGGGAAGGCGAAGCCCTTGACCGTGCCCGCGACCTTGACGGGCAGGTCGGGGTTGCCAAAGAACTCGACCCGCTCGAACCCGTGCCGCAGCTCGCGCAGGCTGCGCAGGACGGTGGGCCGGTCGTGACCGATGCTGGTGATGAAGCCCAGGCCGGTGATGACGGGGAGCGGCGGCATGCAGGACGGGCCGCTTCAGCGCTGCGCGGGGACGGCCACCTTGCGACGGATGAATCCCCGCAGGTCGTCAAGCGTCCGCACCTGGATGATCTCCTCATTCGTGATGTTGATGCCGAACAGGTCCTCGGTGAAGAAGACCACCTCGGTGATGGCGAGGGAGTCGAAGCCGAGGTCGTCGATCAGCCGGCTGGCGCCGGGGAGCGCGGCCAGCGGGACCGCGGTGTGGCGGGGGATGAAATCGTCCAGGATTGCGAAGATCACCGGGTCGAGCCCGGCCGGGTCGCCCCCGGCCTGGAACCGGTGAAAGGCGGTGCGGGCCTCCGCGGGCAGGTGCTTGATGCGGTCCTCCTGCTCGGAGGCGGGCCGGATCGGGGGGGCGGAGGGGAGCGGGGGCTTCATGGAGAGGCGGGCGCGACGGCGGGGCCGGCGCCGGCCGCGGGCTTCGTCGCCGTGTATTCGCTGAACAGACCGAGAACGGAGTTCCGGGCGACGGCGGTCAGGCCGGCCGCGCGCAGGGCCGCGAGCACCGCGGCCGGCGGCACGCAGGCGTCCATCGTCTCCCAATAATAGCGCATCATGTCGCGCGCCTCGCGGCTGCGGGTGAACAGCCGGGTGAGGGCGGGATAAATGCGGCCGAAGTAGAGCCGGAAGCAGAACCCGGCGACGCGGCCGGCGGGCTTGGTGACCTCGAGGATGAGCAGCTTGCCGCCGGGTTTCAGGACACGGTGATATTCGCGGAAGGTCTCTTCCAGGCTGGTCACATGCCGCAGCGCGTAACCCATGGTGAGGAAGTCGTAGGCGTCGTCCGGCAGCGGCATCTGCTCGGCCCGGCCCAGCACGAATTGCGCCGCGAGCTTGGTCCGGGCGACCGCCAGCATGCCGGCGCTGGGATCAAGGCAGGTGATGTGCTCCGCCGTGCCGAGGATCCGGGCCGCCTCGACCGCGACGAGACCGGTGCCGCAGGCGACGTCGAGGAGATGATCGCCGGGGCGGAGGCCATGCTGCTGCAGGGTCCAGCGGCGGTAGGCCGATCCGCTGCGCAGGAAACCCCAGTCCACCACCGCATCATAGTGCGGGGCGCCCTGGTCGAACAGCCGGTTGACGAACTCGGGCTTGGCCTCGGGGGTGGCGTAATGGGCGGCGAGCGTGGGATGAGGAAGCATGTTAGGAATTGTCCCCGGCGCCCCGGACGAAGGAACACGACGGAATATGCCTCCGGCCCGGCCATCGTCGAGCCGGAACTGGCGGGCCAGCAGCGGATTCAATCGGTGGATTTGCGGGTGGAGCAAGGGAGGGGGAGTTCTCAGCGGACCAGCATACTACCTATGCAAATTCAATCGCATGGGGTGAAACCCGACCCCGGCGTCGGGCCGTGGCTCAGCGGTAGCGGTAGAGCTGCACGCGTTGCACCGCGGGGCCGTCGCCGCGGAAGCGCAGGCCGCTGCCGGACTGGTTTTTCGCCGCGGCGCCGGCCAGGTCGTAATCCAGCAGGATGTCGTCGCCGCTCAGGATGCGGCCGGGCTGCCACCGGCCGCCGGTGAAACGGCCCGCCTCCACGCGGGCGAGGCCGGCGATCTCCGGTCCGGGAGTGTTCGGCGCGAAGGTGACCTGGACATCGAGGCCGGCGACATAGAATTCGCCCGGGCCGGCGGCGATGACGATCGCGTAGCCGACGGCCGGCACCTGCGTCGGATCCCGCCGGTTGCGCCGCAGTTCGACGTGCACGGTGTAATCGGCCAGGGTGATATCCTGCGCCGGCATTTCCTTGTTGAGCCACGCCGCGGCGATCGTGCCCCTGGCCTGGGCGTCGAGGATCGCCGGCGCCATCTCGGCGAGCAGCGCATACGCGCGCGGCAGCGGCTGGTTGCCGAGCGTGGCGGGCGGCGCCGCGCCCGTGTCGGGGCCGGGCCGCAGCGCGACGAGCCGGCTGGTGTCGTCGATGCCGAACGGCGAATAGCCGATCGCCGCGTGCCGGCCGATGGCGTAGAAGGCGTTGGCCGCGCCGACAATGTCGCCGCGCGACTCGGGCACGAAGAGCGGGTTGTTGGGGCGGTGGTACCAGCCGGTCCAGTCGTTGAAGTTCGGCAGATAGATGTCGGGCGCGTTGAGATCGATCGCGGGCGCGCCGGCCTTCCAGACGTCGATCGTGAGCGGCTCCGGGCAGCCGGTCGGGTAATCGCCGGGCCCCTTGTCCTCGGGCTGGACGATCCAGCTGTTGGTGTAGACTGGCAGCGGGTACACGGCCTTGCCGGCCGCGGTCATCGAGCCGAGGTAGCGGGCGTAATTCCACGCCATGAAGATCTCGTCCGTCGCCGGGCCGGGGCCGAAGACCTCCGTCCAGCTGCCGGCGGCCTTCGCGCCGGCGTCCTGCCAACGGTGGCGCAGCGCCGGCCAGAGCGTGTCCTTGTGCTGCTGCAGGTAGCCCGTGAGCTCCGGCGGCACCGGCCCGGCGAACGCGGCCTCGGCCGCGGCGGAGCGGTCGCGGGAATCGCCCAGCAGGCCGACCTCGTTCTGCATCTGGATCATCAGGACCGTGTGCTCCGCGGCATCCACCTCGCGCAGGTGCTGCATGAAGGCCACATAGGCGCGCGTGTCGGACTGCAGGTTGGTCGCACTGAGGGTGGAGAGGATCTCCACCGACTTGCCGCCCTTGATCTGCGTCCGCGGGAAGCGCGCCTGGTCCGCCTTCACCCAGCCGGGCACAAAGCTGGAGATGCCGTTCTTCCAGCTGCCGAACCACAGGAACATCAGGTGCAGGTGGTGCTGGCGCGCGCCCGCGAGCAGCCCGTCCACCAGGGTGAAATCATACTTGCCCTCGACCGGCTCGACCCAGTCCCACGCGACGGCCACCAGCACGGTGTTGAGGCGCATCTCGACGAGCTTGGGCCAGACCGTGTCCATGTATTCCAGGCTGGACGAAGCGGTGTTGGCGGTCTCGCCCGCCAGCGCCAGGTAGGGCTGGCCGTCGACGATCAACTGCACGGCCTGGCCGCGGCGTTCGAGGGCGGGGATCGGCGCGGCGGCGAGGGGCAGGGCGCCGGCGAGGGCGAGGAGGAGCAGGGCTTTTTTCATGAGAGGGCAGGGTTATTTCAACTGGACATCCCAGACCTTGGACCGGCGCGCGGTGCCGTCCGGGCCCGAGACATCGAGGATGACGACATAGTTGCCGGGCCTGGCATAGCGGTGCTGCGGATTTTGCTCGGTGGAAGCGCCGCCGTCGCCGAAGTCCCACTTCCAGGCCGTGACCCGGCCGACGGACTGGTCCTTGAAGGCGACGAGCCGGCGGTCCATGTCGACGACCAGCCAGCTCCACCGGGCCGCCAGCTTCGGCAGCAACGCCGGCTCGACCGGCATGAGGCGGAATGCGCACAGCTCGGAGGCGTGGCCGTACATGGTGTGCTTGGGGGAGAGGTTCCAGAAGCCGTCGCGCTCGCGGCTGTTGACGTCGTCCGAGTCGAGCACGGCCCAGCTCAGGCCGATGATCTTGTTTTCGCTTAGCACCGATTCCACGGCGCGCTGCGGCCCCTCGGGGCCGGCGTAGTCGAACGGCGTGATCCAGAACTCGAGCACGTATTTGCCGGATTCGCCGGGCTTGAAGGCGAAGGACTGGGCCGAGTTCGCCCACGGCAGCTCCTTGACCCAGGTGGGCGCACCCCAGGCCATGCACCAGTCCTTGTTCACGGCCGGGGTGAAGATGTGGTAGTTCTGCGCGTGCACGCCGTGGATGGCCCAGTGGGCCTCGTCGACGCTGATCCGGTCGTCGGGCGTCGCGGCGGACTGGCCCACCTGCTCCGGGGTCCAGGATTCGACGTGGCCCTTGTCGATCAGCGGGCCGCCGGAGGCGTCGCCGTCGACCACGACCTCGAAGATGTCGTTGTGCAGGTCGGGGCGGGAAAAATCCCAGTAGTTGTCCCAGGCCTCATAAAGAAAATAGAGGCGGTTGAGGCCCTTGACCCAGCCGACGCGCACGCGCACGTCGAGGGTCCGGGGATCGGGCGCGGCGTGGTGGCCGAGGTCGTCGTGCAGCTGGTCGGTGCCGATGACGTAGCTTTCAGGCACCATCGCCCAGTCGGAGGCGTCGCCGTCGATGCGGGGGATCTGGTCGGCGGGAAACTGAAAGACCTTATAGGTGGTCCCCGGCTTCTCAAGGCCCAGCGCCGTCACGGCGAGCCCGAGGGAACCGAGCAGCGCGAGGCGGAGGGGGCGGGGGAATTCCGGCGGGAAAGTCATGGGACCGGGGCGGTCGTGGGGTGCGGATCTATATAAGAGCGGGAAGGTGGGGGATCAGAACAACGGTGCGCCCGGCTGCATATGGAGGGCGCCAAGCTTGACGGCGGCGTCCTTGCCCGCGCCGTTGCGGAGGGCGAACATCTCGGCCCCGGCGAGCAGCACCGGACCGTAGCCGTGGGCCGCGAACACGCTCGTCGGCCGGTAGGCGTAGAAGGTGGGCTCGAAACCCATGTCGGTGCCGACGCAGGTCCCCTCGACCTGGCCCTTGGCGTTGACGCGTTTCGCGATGGCGTTCCAGCCGATCATCACCATCGGGCCGTGCGCGGTCGCGCCGAGCCAGCCGCGGTTGATGCCATGCGCGATGGCGTAGACGAAGATGGCCGAGGCGGAGGTCTCGAGATAGGTGTCGTTGCGGTCGAGCAGCTGGTGCCAGAGGCCGTCCGGGCTCTGGCAGGCGGCGAGGCCGCGGACATGCGCGCGGTAGAGGTCCAGCACCTGGGCGCGGCCCGGGTGGTCCTCGGGCAGCACGTCGAGCACCTCGGCCATGGTCAGGATCGCCCAGCCGTTGGCGCGGCCCCAGTGCAGGGCGGGATGAAAGTCCATGTCCTGCTCCCAGCCGTGCATGAACAGGCCCTTTTCCTTCACGAACATCCGCGCGGAAAACTGCAGGATCTGCCGAACGGCCTCGTCGTAATAGGTGCGGTCGCCCGTGAGCCGGCCCATCTGGGCGAGCGCGGGTACGCCCATGTAGAGGTCGTCGAGCCAGAGCGAGTTCGGCGCCGGACGGTTGCGGGCCAGGGTGCCGTCGGCCAGGCGGAATTGCCTGTGGGTGATCCAGTCGATGAGCGTGTCGATCTGCGGCCGGAGCTCGGGGCCGGTCACGCCGGCGAGCTGGGCCTTGATGAGGGAGGCGCACATCGAGCCGGCGTCGTCGAGCGCCCGCGGGGCGAGGAGTGGGCGCACGGGGTTGCCCCGGCCGAAACCGGCGCGCGCAAGGGTGCCGCCGGGCGCGAAGGCTTCCGGCCCGGCCGGCGGGGCGGCGGGGGGCGGAGCTGGCGGGCCCGACTGCATCAGGGCGCGATACATCGGCAGGATGTCCGCGATGAACTTGAAGCGCCGGGCGGTGTAGGCGGCGAAGCGCGCGTCCCCGGTCGTCTCCGCCGCGCGCAGCATGCCGGCGTAAGTCACGCCCCATTCGTAGCCGACGAGCTGGAAGTCACCGCGGCGCAGCACGGCCTTGGGGTTCGGCTGGGAATAGTCGGTGATGACGGCGTTGGTCTCGCGGTCCACGAGCTCGACGGGCGATGTGGCTTCGAGATAGTCGCGGATGCGGTCGAGCACCGCCTCGATGTCCGCCGTCGCGGGCGGACCGTAGACCATCGGATAATTCACCTGCCCGCCGCCCATGTTGATGAACATGGGATCGTGCGCGGCGGGCGCGGGCGCGGATGGGGGCGCGGCGGCCGGCGGGGCCGGGGGCGTCTGCGCCTGGACGGCGGCGGCCGCGAGGAAAATCAGGGCCACGCGGACGATCGGGGCTATCGGACGGAGGTGCATGAGGGGTCGACGGGTGGGGACGGGGCGGCAGGGGCTGACCGAGGATAATTGCTAGGTCGCAGCCATCCTCGGTTCAACCAAAATGGTAGACTGGTCCGCCGTGCCGCCGCCGGACGCGCCGCGGACCCGCGGCTCACGGCACGCGCACGAAATGCGCGACGGCGCCGCCGGAGCGCTGGAAGGCGAGATCGAGGGTGTCGCGGGCGGTCACGACCTTGTCCTCGATCTGGATCAGCTCGGCGTTCTCGGAGCCGCCGGGGGCGTCATGCCACCAGCGGAGCTGCCACCGGCCTTCGCCGAGGAAATCGAGCTTGATCGTCTTCACCCGGCGCTGGGCGTTGGTGAGCGCGCCGAGGAACCACTCCGCTCCCGAGCGCCGGACGACGACGATGTGCTCGCCCACGGCGCCCGAGAGCACGCGGGTCTCGTCCCACACGGTCGGGACCAGCCGGAGGAAATCGACGCCGGGCTGGTCGCGCAGGTGGCTGGGGTGGTCGCAGACGCAGGTGATCGGGCTGTCGTACACGACGAAGAGCGCGAGTTCCCCGGCGCGGGTGTTTTGCACCTGGGTGGGCGTCACGTGGGTCTGGAACCGGTCCGGCGCGCGGTTCAGGAAGCCGCCGGGCGTGAAATCCCCGGGCCCGGCCAGGAAGCGCGTGAAGGGGAGCGTGGTCCGGTGCTCCGCGGTCGAGCGCGTGCTCCACTTGTTGTACTCGTTGCCCATGATTCCCTCCCGGGTGATCTGGTTGGGCCAGGTCCGGATCAGGCCGGTCGGCTTGTAGGCGCCATGGAAGTTGACCAGCAGGTGATGCTCGGCGGCGCAGCGGGTGACCGCCTCGTACCAGTTCACCATCTCCTGGTCGTCCCGGTCCATGAAATCGATCTTCACCCCGGCGATCCCCCACTTTTCATAAAGCGCGAAGGCCCGCCGGTAGTCGTCGTTCTTCGCCGCGTCGCTCCAGTACAGCCAGACCCACAGGCGCACCTTTTTCTCGGCGGCGAAACGCAGCAATTCGGGCAGGTCGACCTCCGGGACGGGCCGGGTGATGTCGGCGTCGGGCCGGGGCTTGCCCGAGTGGGTGCCGAGGTACCAGCCGCCGTCGACCAGCTGGTAGGGCCAGCCCATGTCCGCGGCGAACTGGATGAAGTCCTTCATCGTCGCCGTGTCCTTCTTCCCGATCCCGGACCACCAGCTGTCCCAGGCCATCAGACCGGGCTTGATCCAGGAGGGATCGGCGATCTGCGCGGGCGTGCTGAGGTTGAGCACAAGGTTGCTTTCCACGAGCCGGCCGGGCTCGCGGCCGATGATCAGCGTGCGCCACGGCGAGTGGTGCGGAAACGTGCCCTTCACGAGGCCGTCGCCATCCAGCCGCGGGGCCAGCCGGGCACGCAGGGTGACGGCGGTCGAGCCGCCGGCCTGGGGTGCGCGGCTCAGCCACAGGCCGGACCAGTCGAGCAGGTCGGATTCGGTGACGGCGACCCACGCGGCCGGCGTCTGTGTCAGCAGTGGCAGGCCGGTGACGGTGTCGGGCGGGAGGTCGGAGAGCCGTTGCTTGCGGTACTCCCACTCCTGGGAGCCGGCGAAACCGCCGCGCGAATCGTAGTCCTCGGGCGGGATCGCCACGTGGTCGCCGGCATAGACCAGGTGATCGCCGGTGAAGGCGAACTGGGTGAGTTCCTCGTCGACGGTGAAGTCCCGGGCCCCGCCGCCCTCGGGCAGCACATAGCGGAAGCCGACGCCGTCGTCGAAGACCCGGAACACGACCGAGAAGATCCGACCGGTCGGATTCTCGCGCAGGGTCAGGGCCAGCTCGCGGTGATGGTCGCGGACCTCGCGCTGCTTGCCGAGCGGATTGGTCCAGGTCGTGTCGCTTTCGCGGCGGACGGCCGACACGAGGGTGACATTGCGGCCGAGTTCGCCGTCGCGCAGCCGCAGGCCGAGCCGGGAATCGTTCAGCGTGGGGACGCCGTCCACGGCCACCCGGTAGGTGAGCGGGCCGTGCGTGTCGCACTGCACGGTGATTTTCCCGTCCGGGGAGGCGACCGTCTGGATCGCGGGCAGGTCCGCGGCGGGCGCCACCGGCGCCAAACCGGCGAGCGCGAGGCCCAGGGCCAGGGCACGGACAAGAGGCAGGCCAACGATGAGTTTTGAGTCGGGCGGATTCATGGGGAAACGGGAGCCGGCACGAGGGGGCGGCGGGGAATTGGTCCGGGGGGTCATGGGAGCCGAGGCCGGCCGTGAAAATTGCGCAAGTCCATAGTGCGCGTCGGCGGGCGGCCTTGCCTCCCCTCGGACTAGCCCGCCGGGGCCAGCTCCACGCGCTTGATTTCGCCGACCACGAACAGGTAGCTGAAGATCGCCAGCAAAGCGTGGATGCCGACGAACACCAGCGCGCCGCTGAACGAGCCGGTGCCCTGGCGGATGTAGCCGATGGCGATCGGGGTGGTGATGCCGGCGACGTTGCCGAACATGTTGAACAGGCCGCCGCTCAGCCCGGTGATCTGCCGCGGCGAGGCGTCGGCGATCACCGCCCAGCCCAGGGCCGCGATGCCCTTGCCAAAAAAGGCCGCGGCCATGATGACGACCACGAGCCACGGCGAAGACACGTAGTTGCACACGATCATGCTCATGGCGAGCAGCAGCCCCGCGATGATCGGCGTCTTGCGCGCGACCGTCAGCGAATGACCGCGCCGCAGCAGCCAGTCGGAAAAGGCCCCGCCGCCGATGCCTCCGGCCAGGCCGCAGAGCGCGGGCAGGGTCACGGCAAAACCCGCCTGCAGGATCGACAGGCCGCGGTCCTGCACCAGGTAGATGGGAAACCAGGTGAGGAAAAACCAGGTGAGCGTCACGATGCCATACTGCCCGAGGTAGATGCCGAGCAGCATCCGGTTCCGCAGGAGCTGGCCCAGCACCGGCCAGTGCGGTCGGTGGTCCGCGGTGCCGCGAGTCTGGTCCAGATCCACCAGGCCGCCGCCCCGGGCGATGTACGCCAGCTCCGCGGCGTTCACGCGCGGATGTTCCCGTGGGCTGTGGATGACGCGCGGCCAGAGCCAGGCGAAGACCAGGCCGAGGGCGCCCATGAACCAGAAGACCGACGCCCAGCCCCACCGGTGGGTCAGCCCGCCCATGATCGGGGCAAACAACACGGTCGCGAAATACTGGGCCGAGTTGAAGATCGCGCTCGCCAGGCCGCGCTCCGCCGTCGGGAACCACGCCGCCACGATCCGGCTGTTGGCGGGGAACGAGGGCGACTCCGCCACACCGAGCAGGAAGCGCAGCGCGAACAGCACCCCCACGGCCGTCAGGCCGGACAGGCCGCCGACGAACCCCTGCAGGAGGGTGAGTCCGGACCAGGCCGCGATGCTCCAGCCGTAGATCAGCCTGGAGCCGTAGCGGTCCAGCAGCCAGCCGCCGGGAATCTGGCAGATCACGTACGCCCACGCGAAGGCGGAGAACACATAACCCATGGCCACCGGGCTGAGCCGCAGGTCCCGGGCCACCGCCGGGCCCGCGATCGAGAGGGTCGCCCGGTCGGCGAAGTTGACCGTCGTCAGGAGGAAGAGAAAAAAGACGATCTGGTACCGCACCGTGGTGCGCGGCTCCCGTGCGGTTTCGTTCCCGGGCGTCATCGGCCGGGACTTATTGCGGCCCGAGCGCCCCGATCAGCACGGCCAGCCGGTCCGATTCATCCGCGGTCAGCTCGACCAGCGGCGGCCGCACCGGGCCGGCGTCGTGCCCCACGATGCGGGCGCCCGCCTTCACAATGCTCACGGCGTAGCCGGGCCGCCGGTTGCGGAGGGCGAGGTAGGGGAGGAAGAACCGGTCGAGCAGACCGTTCTGCACCGCCTGGTCCCCGGCGGCCAGCGCGCGGTGGAATTCCATCGCGGTCTTCGGGATGAAATTGAACACCGCCGAGGAATACACCGGCACGCCGAGGGCCTGGTAGGCGGCCGCGTACACTTCCGCCGTGGGCAGGCCGCCGAGGTAGGCGAGCCGGTCGCCGAGCTGGCGCCGGATCGTGACCATCAGCTCGATGTCGCCGATGCCGTCCTTGAAGCCGATGAGGTTCGGGCAGCGCTCCGCCAGCTGGGCGAGCGTGTCGGCCTGCAGCCGGCAGGCGCCGCGGTTGTAGATGATCACCCCGCATTGCACCGCCGCGCACACCGCCGCGACGTGCGCCGCCAGTCCTTCCTGGCCGGCCTCGGTCAGGTAATGCGGCAGCAGCAGCACGCCCGCGGCGCCCAGCGCCTCGGCCTCGCGGGCCAGGGCGATCGCCTGCCGGGTCGGCCCGCCGGTGCCCGCGACGAGCGGCAGCCGGCCGCGGCAGGTGTCGACGGCGGTGCGCACGACCGCGGTGTAGTCCTGCGCGGTCAGCGAGAAAAACTCGCCCGTGCCCCCCGCGGCGAACAGCACGGTGGCGCCGTAGGGGAGCAGCCATTCCAGGCGCCGGGCGTAGTTGCCGGGATGGAAGTCGCCCGCGGCGTCGAAGTCGGTGACGGGGAACGACAGCAGTCCGGAGGACAGGCTTTGCTTCAGTTCGAGCGGGGTCATGGGGTGGAGGATGAAGGGCCGCGAAGGGCCGCAGCATGGAAGGCCCGGCGGCCAAGGCAAGCACCGCGCGGGCGGGATTTTTGTCCTGACTCCGGCGGCCGGTTGCGCATGGTGGCGGCTGATGTCCGCACCGCCCACTCTCGCCGCCATCGGCCGTCTGCCGGCGCCTGGCGACAACGTCGCGATCGCGATCCGCCAGCTGGAGGCCGGCACCGGCATCGAGCTCGACGGGGCGACCCGCGTGCTGGCGCAGACCATCCTCGAGGGCCACCGCTTTGCCGTGCGCGCCCTCGCGCCCGGGGAGGCGCTGCTTTCGTGGGGCCTGCCGTTCGGGCACGCCCTCACGGCCATCGCCCCCGGCGACTATGTCTGCAACCAGTCGATGCTCGATGCGCTGGCGGTGCGCCGCCTCGGCTTCGCGCTGCCGGCCCGGCCCAATTTTGCCGATCACCTCGTGCCGTTCGTCCTCGACGAGGCGGCCTTCCGGCCCGCGCCCCCGGTCGCGCCCGTGGCCGCGCCGCGCACCTTTGCCGGCTACCGGCGGCCGGGACTGCGCGGCACGGGCACGCGGAACCACGTGGTCATCCTCGGCACGACGTCCCGCACGGCCAGTTTCGCCCGCCAGCTGGCCGCCCGCCTGCAGCCGCTGGCGCGGCTCTTTCCGTCGCTCGACGGCGTCGTGGCGGTCGCCCACACCGAGGGGGGCGGACCGGGCGAACCCAACAACGCCGCGGAGGTGCTGCGCGCCCTCGCGGGCTTCATGGTGCATCCGAATGTCGGCGCGGTGCTCGCGGTGGATTACGGGGTGGAACCCATCACCAACGACCGGCTGTGCGAGTTCATGGTGCGGCACGGCTATCCGCTGGCGGACGTGCCCCACGGGTTCCTCACGATCCGCGCCGGCCTGGCCGCGGCCCTGGCCGAGGGCGAGGCGGTCGTCCGCCGCTGGCTGCCGGCGGTCGCGGCCCAGGCCCGCACCGCCGCGCCGCTGCGCGACCTGCGCGTCGCGCTGCAATGCGGCGGGTCCGACGCCTTTTCCGGCGTCTCGGGCAACCCGCTCGCGGGCGCAATGGTGCACGAGGTGGTCCGGCATGGCGGCACCGGGGTGCTGGGCGAGACCGACGAGCTGGCCGGCGGCGAGGCCTACGTGCTGCGCAACGTGCGCGACCTGCCCACGGCGCGGGCCCTGCTGGGCAAGATCGACGGGTTCCGGGCGCGCCTCGGCTGGCACGGCGTCACGCCCGAAAGCAACCCGTCCGCCGGCAACAAGCTGCGCGGCCTCTACAACATCGCGCTCAAGTCGCTCGGCGCCGTGCACAAGAAGGACCCGCGCACCCGCGTCGACCACGTCATCGACTACGCCGAGCCGCTCACCGCGCCCGGGTTTTATTTCATGAACAGCCCGGGCAACGACCTCGAGGGCATCGCCGGGCAGGTGGGCGCCGGCTGCAACCTGTTTCTTTTCGTCACGGGCAACGGCTCGATCACCAATTTCCCGTTCGTCCCCACCCTGAAGATCACGACGACCACGCGCCGGCACCGGCTGCTGAGCCACGAGATGGACGTCAACGCCGGCCGCTACCTCGACGGCGAATCCATGGCGGCGCTCGCGGCCGAGGCGTTCGACCTGCTGGTCGCGACCGCGTCCGGCGAAAAGACCCGCGGCGAACACGCCGGCCACTCGCAGGCCTCCCTCTGGCGCAACTGGCGGCAGACCGATGCGGACCACATCGCGGAAATCCGCCGCCGGCCCGCCCCGGACGGATGGCCGCTGGCCGCGGGTCGCCCCGGACGGGGCGCCGGCGCGGCCACCGGCCGTGCGCTCAGCCTTTTTAATTCCGGTGGCCGCTGGGCGACCGAGCGCCTCGGGCTGGTGCTGCCGACCAGCATGTGCTCGGCGCAGATCGCACGCCTCGCGGCGGAGCGGATGAACGCACAGGGTCTCGCCGGCCGGCTCGGCCTGGACCGTTTCGTGACGCTGACCCACACCGAGGGCTGCGGCTTCGGCGGCGAGTCGATGTATCAGCTGCTGCAGCGCACCTACCGCGGCTATGCCACCCACCCGAACGTCGGGGCGGCGCTGTTGCTGGAGCACGGCTGCGAGAAGATCCCCAACGACGCGATGCGCCGCCAGTTCGAGGCGGCCGGCCTGCCGCTCGAGCGGTTTGGCTGGGCGAGCGTGCAGCTCGATGGCGGCATCGACCGGACCCTCGCGAAGGTGACGGCGTGGTTTGAGCGGGTGCCCCCGGCCGCCGCGCCCCGCCAGCCGGCCGGGCTCGGCGCGCTGCAGATCGGTTTCCTCAGCGCGGGGCCGGTGGGACCGGCCGCGGCGGCGGCGCTGGCCCGGGTCGCCGGCGCCATCCTCGCCGCGGGCGGGTCCGTGCTGCTGCCCGAAGGCGATCCCTTGCTCGCGGCGGCGGGATTCCGGTCGGCCGTGCTCGGGGCGGTGCCGCCCCGCGCGACGCTCGCCTATGGCCAGACGCTGACCGCGCCGGGCCTGCATCTGGTGGCGACGGAGTCCGACCACTGGGGGGAGAATCTTGCGGGGCTGGGCGGTTGCGGCGCGCACCTTTTTTTTGGACTGGTCGGCGTCACGCCCCAGCAGGGCCATCCCATGCTGGCGGTCTTGCAGGTGGCCGAGCCGGGGGTGCTGCCGCCGGCCGCGGCGGCGGACGTGGATCTGGTCCTGGCCGGCGAGGCCGACGCGGACGAGGCGGCGCTGCTCGGGTTGCTGGGCGACGTGGTGGAGGGGCGGCTGCGGCCGGCGGCCAGCGCGGGCGGATTTGTGGATTTTCAACTATCGCGCGGGCTGCTCGGCGTGTCCACTTGAAGGCCGGCCGGCCGGCGCCGGCTTACAATAATGTAATGTTCCGGCAAGGGTGGGGACAGGTGGGCGTGATACCTTGCGCCCATGAATTCAACCTTCTCTGATTTCCTGCGCCGGCGGTTTGCCCTTGTGGCCGGCGTGGTCGCGGTGGGCGCACTGCTCACCGGCGTTCACGGAGCCACCGGCTCCTCGTCCCCCCTCGCCCTCAAGCAAGACGCCCAGGCGGTCAACCGCGGCCAGCTGGAAAAGGCCAGCTACGCGGATGTCGTCCACCGCGTCTCGCCCAGCGTGGTCAAGATCACCAGTCAGATCAAGGCGAAGCGCGTTGCCATGAACGGCGCGGACAATCCGATGCTCGCCGACCCGATGTTCCGCCAGTTTTTCGGCAACCGCCGGCCGGAGATGGAAAGCCCCGCCCAGACCGGCCTCGGCTCGGGCGTCATCATCAGCCCGGACGGTTACATCGTCACGAACAACCATGTGGTCGACGGGGCCGACCAGCTCACGGTCACCCTCGAGGACGGCCGCGAGCTGACGGCCAAGGTCGTCGGGCGCGACCCGCTCACGGACATCGCCGTCGTCAAGGTCGACGCGAAGGACCTGCCCGCCGTGACCTTCGCCGACACGAACCAGGTCGAGGTCGGGGACCGCGTGCTCGCGATCGGCAATCCTTTCGGCATCGGGGAGACGGTCACCAGCGGCATCGTCAGCGGCAAGGGCCGGCGCATCGGCATCCTCAGCGAGGTGCAGGGCTTTGAGAATTTCATCCAGACCGACGCCGCCATCAACCCCGGCAACTCCGGCGGCGCGCTGGTCGACATCGACGGCCGTGTGATCGGCATCAACACCGCCATCCTCAGCCGCTCCGGCGGCTCGCAGGGCGTCGGCCTCGCCGTGCCGGCCAACCTCGTCTGCCAGGTCGCGGAGGGCCTGGTGCAGCATGGCAAGGTGGTGCGCGGCTTCCTCGGCGTCAGCGTGCAGGACATCTCGCCGGCGCTGGCCGAATCGTTCGGCCTGAAGAGCCGCGCCGGCGCGCTGGTGGCGGAAGTGACCCCGGGCAGCCCGGCGGCCAAGGCCGGCATCAAGGAGGGGGACGTCATCACCAAGCTGGACGGGAAGGAGATCACGGACGCCAACCGGCTCACGTTCGCCGTGACCGCCGTGCCCCCGGACACGAAGATCAACCTGGATGTGCTCCGGGATGGCAAGTCCGAGCAGCTGGTGGCGACCACGGGCGAACGCCCGAACCGCCGGGGCGAGACCGGCGAGGCGGTGAGCAAGAATGACGACGAAGGCGTGCTGAACGGCGTCGCCGTCGAGGACCTGACGCCGGAGGCGCGCCACGAGATGAACCTGCCCGAGCGGCTCAAGGGCGCGGTCGTCGCCGAAGTCGCCCCGGATTCCGCCTCGGCCCGCGCGGGCCTGAGCGCCGGCGACGTGATCCTGGAAATCAACCGCCAGCGGGTCCAGTCGGCCGACGACGCCATCAAGCTCAGCGCCAAGGCGGAAAACAAGAAGACCTTGCTCAAGCTCTGGTCGCACGGCTCCACCATCTTCGTCGTCGTCGACGAGACCGGCGACGCCAAAGGCCGCTCATAAGCCAGAAACCATTTGGGTTCGTTTAGTGTTAGGTGTGTCATTCAGCCCCGGTCAGTCCGCCGCCCTCCGGGCGGCCGGACGCCACCGGGGCTGTCTGTTTGGCGCTTTGCTAAATCCTCCGCTTCCGTCACTCTTTTGCCATGCGCGTTCTCGTCGTCGAGGATGATGCGAAGATCGCTTCGTTCATCGTCCAGGGATTCAAACAGGCGGGCTTTGCGGTCGACCATGCGGACGACGGCGAGGCGGGGCTCGCGCTGGCCGAATCCACCGGCTACGACGCGGCGGTCGTCGACATCATGCTGCCGCGGCTCGACGGGCTGAGCCTGGTCCGGCGGCTCCGCGCGGCGCGGCGGCCCATCCCGGTCCTGTTCCTCAGCGCCAAGGGCTCGGTCGACGACCGCGTGCGCGGCCTGGAGATCGGCGGCGACGACTACCTGACCAAGCCGTTTTCGTTTTCCGAGCTGCTGGCGCGGGTGCAGGCCCTGATCCGCCGCGCCAGCCGCTCGCCCGAGTCCAGCCGGCTGACCGCGGGGGACGTCACGCTCGATCTCGTGTCGCGCGAGGTCACCCGCGCCGGCGCGCCGGTGGCGCTGCAGCCGCGGGAGTTCGCGCTGCTGGCCTTCCTGCTCCGCCACGCGGGCCGGCCGGTGAGCAAGACCATGATCCTCGAGAACGTCTGGGACTACAGCTTCGATCCGCAGACCAACGTCGTCGATGTCGTCGTCTCCCGCCTGCGGGCCAAGCTTGATCCCGGGCACGAGCGGCTCGAGACGGTGCGGGGCGTCGGCTACATCTTCCGGCCCCATGTTTGACCGCCTGCGCCAGTCCCTCGCCCTGCGGCTCGCGTGGCAGTACGCGCTGCTGTTCGCGCTCTGCGTGGCCGTGCTGTTTGGCGTGCTCTACTGGGTGCTCGCCCGCGCCCTCGAGCGGCGCGACCTGGAGGCGGTCGAGCGGCGGGCGGACGACTTCGCGGCCACCTACCAGATCGGCGGGGCCGCGGCCCTGAGCGCGATGGTGCACAGCGACACCGCGCCCGACGGGCGGACCCTGTTCGTGCGGCTGATCAGCCCGGCGAACGGCGCGGTCTTCGTGGCGGCGCCGCCCGACTGGATCGAGACGCAGGTCGAGCATTTCCCGGTGCCGGAATGGTCCGGCATCATCGCGGAACGCAAGACGCAGACCGTGCGCGTGCCGCAGAACGCCCTGCGCGACTACACCATCGCCTCGCACGCGCTGCCCGACGGCTGGCTGCTGCAGGTCGGGCGGCTGACCGACAGCCGGGCGGTCCTGCTCGCGCCGCTGCGGCGCGCCTGCGCCGGGGTCGGCGCCGCGGCGCTGCTGCTGGCCGTCGCGGGCGGCACCCTGCTCGCGTGGCGCGCGACGCGCCCGCTGCGGCTCGTGTCCGACACGGCCCGGCGCATCCTCGAGACGGGGGACCTGGCCGCGCGTGTCCCCGGCCCGGCCGGCAGCGACGAGCTGGCCAGGCTCGTCCGCCAGCTGAACACCCTGCTCGACCGGAACGCGGCGCATGTGCGCGTGCTGCGCGACACGCTCGACAACCTCGCGCACGACCTGCGCACGCCGCTGACGCGGCTCCGCGGCGTGGCCGAGCTGGCGCTGCAGGATGGCGGCGACCCCGCCGCGGCGCGCGGGGCGCTGGCCGACTGCGTCAACGAATCCGACCGGCTCCTCCACCTGCTCGAGGCGCTGCTCGACATCTCCGCCGCCGAGGGCGGCGCGCTCAAGCTTGACCGCGACCGGTTCGACCTCCGCGCGCTGGCGGAGCGCGCCGCCGCGCTTTACCTCGAGGTTGCGGAGGAGGGGGGCATTGCCGTGGCGCTGGCATTGCCCGCGGCGGTGGAGGTCGAGGCGGACGCCATCCGGCTTGGGCAGGCGGTCAACAATCTCCTGGACAACGCCCTCAAGTACACGCCCCGCGGCGGCCGGGTTGGGCTCGCCGTGGCCGCGGACGCGGCGGGGGCGGTGCTGACGGTGACGGACAACGGTCCCGGCGTGCCCGCGGCCGAGCGGACGGCGATTTTCCGGCGGTTGTACCGCCGCGATGCCAGCCGCTCGCGGCGTGGTTTCGGCCTGGGCCTCAGCCTGGCCAAGGCGATCGTCGAGGCGCACGGCGGCACGCTCACGGTGGACGACGCCCCCGGCGGCGGCGCCTGCTTCACCCTGCGGCTGCCCCGCCGGTAGCCGGACGGTTTTCAATGGCGGCAGCGGGGGCCGACCCAGCCGGCGAGTGCAGAATGACTGCCGGGCCGGGGCGGAATCCGTACTTGATGAGCCAAACCGGTGGCCGGGAGAGAGGCTGGCCGGCGCTAGGAACAAGCCGCCTGTGAGGGTGAGGCGAATGCGATCGTGCGCCTGAGGTATGGCAGCCGGGAGTCAGGACCAGAAAGACCGGCGCATCGCCCAGGGGATTGACGACGGGCAAAAACGCGCCAAACATCAGCCCCACCGCGCCTGTAAGTTGGCTCAAGCCGGCCCAGAACATCAGATCGCTCGCTTGGTGGAATTGAGGGTCAGATATTTGATCGCGCAGCTCCTTGCCACTCGATGCGCTCGGATCTGCCGTGGTGCACCAGCGGGAGCGCCGCCCGCCCGGTGATCTGCATGATCCGGACGGGCAAGGAATCCTTCGGCATACTGGCGCGCAGGCATGTTTCGGCTTCCAGCCAGTCGTCGCGGTCGTGTCCGTTCGACGCCCCGCGTTGAGCATAGCGATGATTGGCATAATCGCGAATCTCGTCCTCGGTCGGTTGCGGCGCGGTTGCGCTAGGTTGCATCGATGAAGGCGCCGGGGGCGCCCGTCACGGGCGGCGTGATGCCGCGGGATTTGTGACGGGGCCATCCGTGGAAAATGCACCCAGCAATGCTCCCGCGCCATGGGGCCTCCGCCGCTCACGGACAGCCAAATTCGGCGGCCATAATTCCCGGGTTTCACCGCGACTCGTCCGCCCATTCCGATGAAGCCGATGAAGCCGCGCTCCACGTCCGTGTGAACCAATTGGAGCCGCCGGCGATCGCCGGCTTGAAGCCCGGCGGGACCGCGGTCCCGCTTTACTTCCACCAGTGGCGGCGCGATTCGAACCCGCATGCCTTGGCCGGATGCGCCGGTGACGATCGCATCGTTCTGCAGCCCGACGATCGCGCCGCGCCGCAGGGCCGCCCCGGATTTTTCGACCGGCGGCACCACCGCTCGCCCGCATGCCCCTGGCTCACACCCTTTCGGGCCGAGGTCACGGCGACCTCATAAGGGGGGCTTCCACCACTATATCCGCCGCGGCCCGGCCTTCCATGCAAACGGCCTGCGGGTGGAAGGCGCGTGAGCCGGACCGCGCTGACTTCAGCCCCGGGGGAAGGCGGGCCGATTGCGTTGAAATCGGACGCACAAAGCGGATCGCTAGGGTTACACCCCATAGCCGGCGGTACCCATCGGGCGCATCATAGCTCGCCACCAGCAGTATCCGTGGCAGCACTCCCGAACTCGGGAGAGATGAAGCCTCGGGCCCCGTCGACCCCGAGCCATTCTCGCGCCGGGCGCCAAATCAACCGATCATATGCAACCTGCTTCTGCCAAGGATCCGCCAGTGACCATGATGATGCCTTTGCCCATTTCACATTTGGCCGACAACGCCGCCAAGCCGGCGGTGCAGCGGCAGGCCGAAATGCGGGTGTGCTTCGACTTGATGCCGGTCATCATTTTTTTCAAGGACACGGCCAACCGCTGGCTGCGGGCCAATCCGCGGCCGGCGGCGTCCGTCGGCAAGTCAAACGGGAGGTTGGAGGGAATATCTGCTATCGAAAGCAACCGCCGGGTTCAGACCGGTACGGCTCCGGTCTGCGAAGCAAGCGTGTAGGTTACTGCCTCGTCGTCATGATCCAAGACCTCGCAGAGCGACAGCACGCGGAGCCGGGAGCAGAAGCGGCAAAGGCGGACGCCATGAAGCGCGAGGCTGCGCAACGCTACCGATTCCTCGCCGACGCGGTGCCGCTGGTCATCTGGACGGCGCGGCCGGACGGCCACCTCGACTACTACAACAAGGCGTGGTTCGATTACACGGGTCTCACGCCCGCGCAGACGGAAGAATCGGGCTGGCGCCCGGTGCTGCACCCGGACGATCTTCCGAGGTGCAACGCGCAATGGGCGCACTCGCTGGCCACGGGGGAAGACTATGAGATCGAATACCGCTTCAAGCGGGGGGCGGACGGGGCCTACCGCTGGTTTCTGGGCCGGGCGTCGGCCCGACGCAACGCCACCGGCGAGATCCTGCAGTGGGTCGGCACCTGCACCGACATCGATGATCAAAAGCAGGTGCGGTCCGACTTGGAGCGCAACGTCGTCGAGCGCACGGCGGAACTCGCCGAGTCCAACGCCGCCTTGCGGGGCAAAGATGCCGAGCGCGAACTCGCGGGGAGCGCTTTGCTGGAAACGAAGCGCTTCCTGCAATCCACGCTCGACGCGCTCTCCGCCCACATCGCGATCCTCGATGAACACGGCACCATCATCAAGGTGAACGAGGCGTGGAGTCGTTTCGCCCGCGACAACGACTGCCGGGGCGGCTGGTGCGGAGCGGGAGAAAACTATCTGGCCGTCTGCGACGCGGCGCACGGCGGCTTCTCCGCCGAGGCCGGAGCGGCGAGTGCGGGCATCCGCGCCGTCATCGCCGGACGGACGGCGGAGTTTCATCTCGAATATCCGTGCCATGGTCCGCGGGCACAACGCTGGTTTGTCATGCGCGCCACGCGCTTTGGCGGCGACGGGCCGTTACGCGTGGTCGTGGCCCATGAAAACATCACCGAGCGCAAACGGGCGGAAGCGGCGCTGCAGGAGTCCGAGGCACGCTACCGCAGCCAGATCGAAAACGCGGGCGACGCGATATTCACCATCGCGGCCGACGGCACGTTCACCGCGCTGAATCACGCCGTCGAGACCATCGCGGGAATTTCGCGCGCCGACTGGATCGGCCGGCCGTTCGTCGCGATGGTCGATCCCGCCGATCTGCCGGTCGCGCAGGAGATGGTTCGTCGCACCCTGCATGGCGAGCCGGCGCCGGTGCACGAACTGCGCGGCAATCCCAGCCTGCCCCGGCCGGCCATCATGGAGATGACCCTGGCCGCCCAGAGGGACCGGGGCGGGAAAATCAACGGCATCATCGGCATCGGCCGCGATGTCACCGCCCGCAAGCAGGCCGAAGCGGGCCGCGCGCGCCTGGTCGCCATCCTCGAAGCCACCACCGACTTGGTCGGCTTCAGTGATCCGGCCGGACGCCTGCTTTATCTCAACCGGGCCGGCCGCGCTTTGCTCGGGTTCGGCGCCGACGAAGATATCAGCAAGCTCGCCATCGGTGATCTCATCCATAGGCCTACAGACAATCCTACCCTCAAGGAGGGAGTCCCCACCGCCATTCGTCAGGGCACCTGGAGCGGCGAGACGGTGTTGTTGAGCCGGCTCGGCCGGGAAATCCCCGTCTCGCAGGTCATCCTCGCGCACAAGTCGCCGGACGGGAAACTCGAGTATCTCTCCACCATCATGCGCGACATCACCGCCCGCAAGCAAGCCGAGGCAGCGCTGGAAATGGCGCACCGCGAGATGATCGGCTTCTCCCGTCAGGCCGGCATGGCGGAGATCGCCATCGGCGTCCTCCACAACGTCGGCAACGTGTTGAACAGCGTCAACGTCTCGGCGACCCTCATCGCCGACCAGGTGCGGCAGACCGAGGCCGGCAACCTCGCAAAACTCGCCGTGATGTTTGACCAGCACCAGACGGACCTCGCCGCTTTTCTCACCACGGATCCGCGCGGCCGGATCATCCCCGGCTACCTGGGCACGCTGGCGAAAACTCTGGCCGCCGAGCGCACGGCGATGCTCAGCGAGCTCGACCAGCTCCGCCAGAACATCGATCACATCAAGGAGATCGTCGCCATGCAGCAGACCTACGCGCGGCCGGCGGGGGCGGTCGAGACCTTCTCGGTGCCCGACCTGATCGAGGAAGCCGTGCGGATCGACGCCGAATCGCTGGCGCGGCACGACGTGGAAACGGTCTGCGACTACCCGGTGCGCCCGACGATCACGACCGACAAGCACGGGGTCATGGAGATCCTCATCAACCTGCTGCGCAATGCCAAGCAGGCGTGCGACGAGTCGGGCCACCCGCACGGGAAGATTACGGTGTGCGTCACCGGCGACGACCGGGCCGTGACGATCGCCATCAGCGACGACGGCATCGGCATCCCGGCGGAAAATCTCGGGCGCATCTTCAATTTCGGTTTCACCACGCGCAAGAACGGCCACGGTTTCGGCCTGCACAACAGTGCGCTCGTGGCCGGGGAGCTGGGTGGCTCGCTCCGCGCGCAGAGCGCCGGTCCCGGTCGCGGCGCCACGTTCACCCTGGAACTGCCCGGCCGGCCGGACCCCGCCCGCCCATGAACCCCCCGGCCCCCGAAAAAAACCGCCGCATCCTGATCGTCGACGACAACCGGTCGATCCAGGGTGATTTTCAGAAAATCCTCGCGCCCCTCCGCCCCGATGAGCAGGCGCGGGGAATGGCGGCGGCCCTGTTTGGGGCGACGACGGATCAGCGCCGGGCCATCCGCTTCGAGCTGGACTCCGCCGCTCAGGGCCAGGAGGCGTTCGCCATGGTCCAATGCGCCCTGACCGCGGGCCGCCCCTACGCGATGGCGTTCATGGATGTCCGGATGCCGCCGGGGTGGGACGGCATCGAGACCACCGCGCGCATCTGGGGGGTCGATCCCGAGATGCAGATCGTGCTCTGCACCGCGTATTCGGACTACTCGTGGGACCAGATGAGCGAGAAGCTGGGACAGTCGGACCAGCTCGTGATTCTCAAGAAACCCTTTGACAACGTCGAAGCCCTGCAGCTCGCCACGGCGCTCACCGAAAAATGGAATCTCGCGCGGCAGGCGAAGTCCCAGCGCGCGAATCTCGAAATATTGGTCGACGAGCGCACGCGGGAGTTGCGCCTCGCCAAGGAGGTCGCCGAAGCCGCGGTGAAGGCCAAGAGCGAGTTCCTCGCCAACATGAGCCACGAAATTCGCACGCCGATGAACGGCGTCATCGGCATGACCGATCTGCTGCTCGACCTGGAGCTCGGCCCCCGGCAGCGCGAATACGCCGAGACCATCCGCAGCAGCGCCGACAACCTGCTCACCGTGATCAATGGCGTGCTCGATTATTCCAAGATCGAGGCCGGCAAGCTCACCTTGGAGCGGCTGGACTTCGATCTGACGGAGACCGTCGAGAGTGCGATCGATCTCCTCGCCGGGCGCGCGCAGGCCAAGGGCACGGAGCTGGTCATGGATCTGCCGCCGGAATTGCCCCGGCTCCTGCGGGGTGATCCCGGCCGGCTGCGGCAGGTGCTCGTGAACCTCGTGGGCAACGCCATCAAGTTCACCACGGGTGGCGAAGTCGTCATCCGGGTCGCCGAGGCGCCCCCGGGTGACCGCCGGGTGGTCGTCCGGGTCGCGCAGCAGGCCGAAAGCGAGCACCAGGTTGTCCTCCGCTTCGAGGTGCGCGACACCGGGGTCGGCATCTCCGCGGAGGTGCAGGCCAAATTATTCCAACCGTTCACGCAGGCAGACAGCTCGACCACGCGCCGCTACGGTGGCACCGGCCTCGGACTGGCGATATCCAAACAGCTCGTGACCATGATGGAGGGGCAGATCGGCGTGGAGAGCACGCCGGGCAATGGCTCGACGTTCTGGTTCACCGCGCGGTTCGAAAAGCCCGCCCGCGGGCAGCCCCCGGTGGCCGGCGAGCGAGACGGCTGGTCCAACCTGCGCGTGCTCATCGTCGACAACAACGCGAGCAGCCGGCAGGTCTTGCGCCACCAAATCTTCGCGTGGAAACTGCAGAAGCAAAGCGCGGGCAGCGGCCGCGAGGCCCTGAGTCTCCTGCGGTCCGCCGCCGCGGAAGGCCATCCCTACGACCTCGCGTTGCTGGACGTGGAGATGCCCGAGATGGATGGCCTCGCGCTCGCCCACGCCATCAAGGCCGACCCCGCCATCGCCGGCACGAAACTGATCGCGCTCACTCCGTTCGGTCACGCCCTTGCCGACATGGACATGCAGGCCGACGGCATCGCCGCGTCGCTCAGCAAGCCCGTCAAGCAATCGCGCCTGTTCGACTGCCTCGTGAACGTGATCGGCGAGGCCCCGACGGCGCGGACCGTGGTGGCGCGGGCCGGCCCCGCGCCGTTGTTGCAGCTCGCGCCCGCGATGCGGGACAAACTGGCGGCCACGCGCATCCTGCTCGCGGAGGACAATGCCGTGAACAAGGTGGTGGCGCTCGCCCTGCTGAAAAAACTTGGTTGCGCCGCCGACGCCGTCGTCAACGGTCTCGAAGTCCTCGATGCGCTCCAGCGCGTGCCTTACGGGCTCATTTTCATGGATTGTCAGATGCCGGAGATGGACGGGCTCGAGGCGACGCGGATCATCCGGCAGCGGGAGCACGACCTCACGCGGCCGTGCCCGTGGCCCGCGCCCGTGCGGATCGTCGCGCTCACGGCCAGCGCGATGCAGGGTGACCGCGAGGAATTCCTCGCCGCCGGGATGGACGACTACGTGAGCAAGCCCGTGCGCCTCGCCGACCTTCAGGCGGCGCTGGAACGGTGGCACGCCGCGCCGGTCGCGGTCGCACCAGTGCCCGCGGCTTGGACATCCGCCGTCGGCGGCGAGCGCTAATGCAGAAAGTTGCCGGTCAGGCTCGCGACGGCCGCGCGATCGGCCGCGCTTTGCAATTCGATCCAACGGGTCGGCTTCCAGGCGCCACCCGCGCCGCCCCCTGAAGTCTGGAGCGCCTCGTCAAAGTGGTAGCCCTTGGTGCCGGAAGTCGAGATGGTCCGGCAGACGAAGGATCCGGTCAGCCTGCTGCTGCTTCCCGTGCCGGACGATTGCAGCGTGCAGTAGGGCGCAAAGAAGCAACCCGTCCACACGCTGTTGTCGGCGAAGGAGCAGGCGCCGGTCGTGGTCGAGAAGACCTTGAGCGCCCCGGCCCAGTTGGTCGCGTTGATGGACTTGTTGGCCGCGAGAACGAGCGGCTGGTCCATGTAGATGAGGCAGGTCGCGAGGTTCTGGATGACGAGACCGGAGGCCATGCCGGTGTTGGTGCCGACGATGGTCACGTTTTTGCCGGCCGAGATCGTGAGGGTGCCGATGGTGGCGCCGCTGCAAAAATAATAGTAGCGGCCGTCCGCCGCCGGCAGGTCGCCCGCGACCGGCAGCGTCGCGGGCAGCTTGGAGCCCTTGTTGTAGCTCTGACTGACGCCCGCCGCCGTCGGGTAGACGGGCAGGGGGAACGTCCCGGCAAAATTGGTCGTGATGCTGCCGGTCACCTTGGCGGCCGGGGGCGGGTTGACGCCGGCGCCCAGCAGCACGCTGCCGAAGACCTGACCGCTGCCGATGTTGAGGTTGTATTGCGCCACGACCACGGTGGTGTTGGCGCGGGCGATGCCACTGGAGTAGGCCGCCCAGGGACCGGTCGGGCTGTTGGTCGGATTCGAATTAAAGCTGTCGGCGAAACTCGAGACGTTCAGGTCCAGCCCCTCGGTGGCGACGACGCCGTAGACCGGGGTGTTGAACGTGAGCTGCACGGTCTTGATCACCGGCGCCCCGCCGTCGAACGGCGTGATCACCGCCTGCGAAAGGACGATTGGCGTGGCGCTGCTGCCGTCGTAGCCGGTGACGAATACCTTGACGATGCCGATGGCGTTTTGATCACGGTTGAAGGTGGGCAGGGTGAACGTGGCCACCGGGCCGGTGATGGTCCATCCCTTCCAGGCGGTCGCAGGCGCGGTGCCGGTGCCCATCAGGTTGAAACAATACAGCGCCTCCTCGAGCCCGGCTTCCGCGAGATTGGCGGTGTCGTTGGCGAACGAGGAGCGTTGCGCGAGCTTGAGCGTGGTGCGTCCGAGGGCGAGGTAGCTGCCGAACACGAGGGCCAGACCGAGCGACAGCAACAGGGCCGTGATCAGCATGCTGCCGCGCTGAGCGCGCAAGCGGCGCGCGGATGGCGGCGGCAATGAACGACGGGAATCCATCACGAGACCGGCTTGTTGCGCATGAGGAAGGCGGCCGACACCGCCGTGTCGGTGGCGGCCGCCGCCGTCGGCACCGGGCGGACGACGTTCATGATGACCTGCACCCGCTTGGTCGCGAGGTCGGTGAAGGCGGTGTTACCGTCGCGGTCGAACCGGGCAAACGACACGCCGGCGGCACCGCCGGAAAAGGCGGGAATCCCGTTCACGAGAATGATGCGACCCGCGGTGACGTTGCTGTCGGGGCCGGGAACCTGAAACAGACTCTGCGTGGCGCTCGTCCACGCATAGGTAACCTGCCGCGTCAAGCCCGCCAGCGCCGGTACCGTGAGCGTGATGTCACTGGCGCCGTTCCAGGTGATGGCGGTGGCGTTTTGCAAATCCACGCCGAGATGCTCCAGGGCCCGGCGAATCTGCGTATTCATCTCGGCATATTGGGTGAGGCGCACGCCGCCGCGCATCAGCTGGACACTGGTGGTCAGCACGCCCGCCAGCACGATCCCGCTCAGGAGCACGGCGATCATCAATTCCACGAGCGTGAAGCTGCGCCGCGCGGCCGCCGCGCGGCTATGGGTTGTTATAGAAATAGGCATAGAGTCCCCCCTGGGTGTAATAGGTGGTGGAACTGCGGACCACCGTGTGGCCGTCGTAGTTTCGCCAGCGCACCGTCAGCGTGAGCTGCACCACCTGCCCGGAGCGCTGGGCGAGCACGGTCAGCCCGCGGGACAAGGTGAAACGCCCCGCGACCGCTGGATTGCGGGTGAAGCTGGCATCGATCACGGGCTGATAGGCGGCGTCGCTGGCGCTGACCCAGGGCAAAAGCCGCTCCTTCTCGATCTCGCATTGCAGGATGTTGCCGGCGATCACCAGGTTGCGGGCGGTGTCGAGTTCCGCGAACACGCGCTGCATCACCGTGATCGACGTGGTCAGCACGAGCGCCAGCATGGCCACGGCCATCGCCACCTCCAGGATCGTGAATCCACTGCGGCCGCGCGTGCGACGGACACCCAGCGATGGCAGGAAGGTGCGCATGGTGCCGGCTACGGGATGCGGCGGTAGACCGCGCCGCCGTAGATGAGCGCGTTGCGGTTCGTGATTTCGATGGCCCCGCCGGGCTGATCCGTAGCGAGGACCAGCTTCGTTCCGACGCGGCCTAATCGGCCGGAAGCGTAAACGATCCGTGGTGGGGCGAGGGCCATGAGTTCGAACAGCTTCACGTCCCCGGTGGAGATGAAAACGATCCCGTGTTGTCCGGGCTGGTTTCCCGTCAGGTAAACCCCCACGAGCGCAGCCTGCAGTCCCGCGGACTCCGCCGGCTGGATCGCCTGAAAGCCCGCGGGGAGGCCGGCCGGCCGTTGTTCCATCCGCCAAAATATCAACAGCCCAAGGAGCGCACAGGCCGCCGCTCCCATCGCGACCAGCCGAGGTTTGCTCGCGACCGCGCCCGGGCGGACCGGCGGCAACCGCGCGGCGGCTTGGGTGCGCGCGTCCGCCGCGTGCTGGTGGACGGACGCATCGCGCCCGGCCGGCGCGGAGCCGTCGAGCTCCGCCATCGCCTCGTCCACCCCGACCACGAAGGCGGGAAGCTCCCGATGGACCGCATCATAGAGCATGAGTTTTTTCTGTCCGGTGCGAATCATGAAGGTCTGGCGGCCCGTCTTCACCTGGATTTCCGGGGCGGCGACGGCGTTTTCCACCGCGGCGATGGCGCAAAAGGACCCGAGCAGGATTCTCAGATCCGAATCGGTCAGCCCGTCGCGCTCGGTCCGTGCAAACGAATCGGCGGCGGAGTGCGCATCCGGGGCGAGCCTGGTCAGGACGACATCATACATCGGTGTTTACCGCTGGGCGGCCTCCCCCTGAAAAAAGGGCCGGCCATTGAGTCCCGCGCGCCATCGCCCGGACCGCCGGGTCATTCCCGTGAAACTGTTCCGCATCGTGTCCATCGCTTGTCGTCTCCCGCTCAAGTGTCCGTCGGCAGATAGCCCACATCGGGCAAGGTGTTGCGCTCGACTTCCTCGAGGGTCGTCCAGCCAATCAGCGCCTTCTTCAGGCCGTCATACCGCAGCGAATGATGGCCGACGCGTCTGGCCTCCTCGAAGAGCAGCGAAACGCTTTGCTTCTGGGTGATCAGCTCGCGCATCCGCTCCGAGACCTCGACAAATTCGTAGAGGCCCACTCGCCCGCTATAGCCGGAGCCGAAACATTTCGGACAGCCGCGACCGCGATAAAGTTTCACCGCCACGCCTTGCCAGGCGCTGAAATTATTCGCGAGCTCCCACTCCGACGGCTCATATTGCTCCTTGCACGAGATGCAGATGCGGCGGACCAGCCGTTGCGACAGCACGCCCATCGTCGTCGGCGCCACGAGATAGGGTGCGACGCCGATTTCCACGAGGCGGGTGACCGCTTGCAGCGCGTTGTTCGTATGCAGCGTCGTCAACACCAGATGTCCGGTCAGCGCCGCCTCGGTGGCGATGAGCGCCGTTTCGAGATCGCGGATTTCACCGATGAGGATGACGTCCGGGTCCTGCCGCAGGATGCTGCGCAGCACGCGCGCGAAGGTGAGCCCGATGCCGGTGTTGACCTGATGCTGCGTGATGTCGGGCAGCCGGTACTCCACCGGATCCTCGATCGTGGTGATGTTCAGATCAGGCCGGTTCAGTTCGTTGATGCAGCCGTAGAGCGTGGTCGACTTGCCGCAGCCGGTCGGGCCGCAGCAAATCAAAATCCCGTTGGGCCGTGAGATCACGCGCTTGACCCCCTCCAGGATCGACCGTGGAAAGCCGAGGATGTCCATGTTCAGCAACGATCGGTCCAGCGGGGAACCGAGGACGCGCAGCACCGCCTTCTCCCCATACAGACTTGGCAGCGTCGAAACGCGGAACGAGGCCTTGAACGTGCCGAAGTTGAGTTCAAACGCGCCATCCTGCGGCAGCCGGTTTTGCGTCAGGTCGAGCTGGCACAGCACCTTGATGCGCACCACCAGCGTCACATGCACCGCGTGCGGCAGCGTCAGGATTTCATGCATGTCGCCGTCGATGCGCATCCGCACCCGGCTGTCGTTCGGCCGGGCCTCGAAATGGATGTCGGACGCGCGCCGCCGGAACGCCGTCAGGATGATGCTGTTGAGCAGCTGGATGATGGTTTCGGAGCCGACGATGCCGGCGACGTCGGCGGCGGATTTGATCTCGTGCGCGCCGAACATGGCCGGCAGTTCATTGCAGACCCCCTGGAGGCTGGCCTCGATGTTGCCGGCGGGCCCGAGATACATGTCGATCACGGATTCGATCTCATCCGCTGGCGCAAAGACCGGGCTGATCGCCTTGTCGAGTATCTTGGCCAGGGACTCGAGATGCTTCGTATCGTGCGGATCAGCCATCGCCACCGTCGCCGTGTGGCCGACGGAATAAAGCACGATGCCGGTTACGCCGCGCGCAATGTCAACGGGCAACTGGTCATAGGGGTCGGTGGGGACCGCCACGTCGAGGGGATTGACATAGGCCACGCCGAGGGAATCGGCCCAGAGCTCGCACAGCCGGTCCTTGGTCAGGACCGCGCGGTCGACCAGATCCTTGAACAACTTCGGCGGATCCGCCTGGAGCAATTCCGCCCGGCTGTTGATCAGTGGCCGCTGCGCCGGTGCATTTCGCCGCACCGACTCGATAAACTGTTCAACTTGGGTCATCGGGGGCCTTGGCCGGCGGATGCACCGGCCGGAAACGGGCGGCGATGTCCTTCTGATCCAGATGGCGCGGGCCGCCGGAGGTGGAATGACTGTAATCCAGGCGGGCTTCTTCCATCATGGCCGTCAGGTCGTAACGCACCAAATAATCCTGGAGCGAAGGCTGTTTAGGCCGAGGTGGTGCGGAGGGATTCATCGGTTTCCATTCGGGCGGGAAAAAGCATCCGCAGCATATTTCGCAACTCCGTCTCAAGCTGGTCTGCGTGGACATCTTTCCGGATAAAATAGGAGGCCCCGAAGGTCACGCACCGCTCGACCACGGCCTCCTCCGAGACCGATGTCAGCATGACGATGGGCACGGCCGGCTTGAGGGCGCGGAGTTGCGGCAACGCCTGCACCCCGTCCACGAGCGGCATGTATATGTCGAGCAGGATCAGGTCCGGGTTGACGGTCTGGGAGAGGGCGACGGCTTCCTGGCCGTTCTTGGCCTCGACCACGGTGCAAGCGATCGAGATACGCAGCACCTGGCCGACGAATAGCCGAAAGTAGGCTTCGTCATCAACCAGCAGGATTTTTAGCGGGACCAAACTGCTTATCATACAAGGCTCCTACGTCATCATCATTTCCCTCGCGTGTCTGATCAATCGGGGCGGCCCGCGACGACGACGGAACGGCTCGGACCACCCTCGCTCGCCGCCCGGGCGTCCGCCGCGGGACCTGGCTTCGGCCGGCGGCGCTCCCTGAAGGGTGTCCTCCGGGTTGAGGAGTATAGGGTTCACCATGGGGCAAGAGGGGAATGATCGCGAATGCCGGCCGGCCTCCGGATCGGAGAAGTCCGGAATCGGATCGTTGCGGGCAAGCGGCTATCTTGCGCCACAACTGATGAGGGCGCGATGGGGTCTTGCCCTACCCCCACTCCGCTCAATCGTGACGCTCGGAGATCGCCCGGCCCCAATATTTGCATCGCCAACGCGATTGTTCACGGCCGGCAACACCGTCGGGGCCCCCTCGGGGCGAACCGCCCCGCCGGGAGTCACGGGCGGCGAGATCCTCCGCGGTGGCCGGGCGGCCAACACGGCGGTGGCATGCCTGGCCGGTCAATGGCCGCCAGTGGGTCTATCCCCCAGGGTGGCGCATCGGAAATAGGCGCAGGGTGCCGCATCACGGGAAACGGATGTCTCTTCCATCGGCCATTCTTCCGGGGGGCCACGTCTGTTGGCCGCTGGCAGGGGGTATCGTGACACATCAATCATCCAACCACAGACGACGGGCAGGCCATAATCATGAAGACGATTGCTGAAAAAACGGATACGGAACTGAAAAACGATGTGCTCGCCGAGCTCAAATATGAGCCGGGCGTGAACATCTCGGAAATCGGCGTCCTGGTGCAGGACGGAGCGGTGACCCTGAACGGATTCGTCACCAATTACGGCGAGAAATGGAACGCGGTCGTCGCGACAAAGCGCGTGGCCGGAGTTCGCGCCATCCCCGACGACATTGTCGTCAAGCTGGCCTCCTTGCTGATCCGCACGGATGGCGACATCGCCGGGGCGGCCGCGAACCAGATCAGCTGGCTCTCCGCCCTGCAAAAGGGGCGGTCAAGGTATTGGTCCGCGACGGCTGGCTCAACCTGGAAGGCGAAGTGGAGTGGGGTTTTCAACGGAGCGGACTCCAGGAGAACATACAGTTCATGGCCAGCGTGAAGGGTGTCACCAATCTGATCACGGTCAAAATCAGGTTTTCGGCCGCGAACGTGCAGGAATCAATTGAAACCGCCTTTGCGCGCAGCGCTCCTCGATGCGGATAAGATCGGGGTGGAGACCGCCGGAAACAAGGTCACGCTGCGCGGCAAGGTTCGCAACTATGCGCAGCGCGACGAGGCCGAGCGCGCCACCTGGGCTGCGCCCGGCGTCTGGTCCGTGGACAACAAGATCGACGTGAAGTGGTCCTGGGGTTTTGAGGACTGAAGCCAGTCGCCGACCCCGCCTGGGGGCATTGGTCCGCGAGTTCAGGCCAGCCGGTTCCGGCCCGCGTTTAGGCCGCGTGCCAAGACTGGTGGGCCAGGACAGCGCCGGGGCAGCCGACCTAAGGATATACATGGAAACGGTCATGATCAGCCGCGAGCTCCGCCTGGCTTCCCGGCCGACGGGATTGCCCGACGCCGGCCATTTCCTGCTCGCGCAGCGGGAGGTGGGGCCGCCGCCAGCCCGACAGGTGCTCGTGCGCAACCTCTTCATGTCGGTTGACCCCTACATGCGCGGCCGCATGAACGCGGGCCCGTCAGATGTCCCGTCGCTCGAGCTGGGCGCGGTGCCCGACGGCGGTGCCGTCGGCGAGGTCATCGAATCGAAGGTCGGGGAAATCAAGCCCGATGATATCGTCACCTCCAACCATGGCTAGCGGGGGTATTTCGTGGCGGCGCCGGAGGAGCTGCGTGCGGTTTCCCGTGAAGTGCAGCCGCTCTCGGCCCACCTGGGTGCGCTCGGCATGACCGGCATGACGGCCTGGGCCGGGCTGCTGGCGAAATTGCGCGGCTGCCGCGTCATCGGTTCCGCCGGCTCGCCCGGGAAAGTCGCGTTCCTGCGGGACGAATGTGGCTTTGATCGCGCGTTCAACTACAAGGCCGGGTCCGTCGTGGACCAGTTGAAGCTCGCGGCTCCGGACGGCATTGATGTCTATTTCGACAACGTCGGCGGTGAAACCCTCGAAGCCGCGCTAGCGGCCCTGCGCGTGCATGGCCGGATCATCGCCTGTGGCGGCATTTCCGGCTACAACGCCGCGAACCCCCGGCCCGGCCAATCTTTTCAACATGATCACCAAGCGGCTCACGATGAAGTGGCTGCTGGTGCGCGATTGACTGGATCGGCGGGACGAATTCGAACGTGAGGTCGGCGGCTATTTCCTGGCGGGCAAACTGAAGAGCGAGGAGACGGTGGTCGATGGCATCGACCAGGCCGTCGACGCCTTCCTCGGGCTCTTTGCCGGGAAAAATATCGGGAAGATTATCGTGCAGCTCGGCCGGCCGGAGGCACCCCGGTGAATCCCGATACCCTTGCACCGCGCCGGCGGGCGCAACCCAAGGCCGGACCATTTTATGAACGCTCAACCGCTCTTTCAGTCCATTCAGGTAAAAAACGCTCCGGCTCAGAAACCGCATCGTCATGGCGCCCATGAACCGTTCGTTCTTTCCCGGCAGCGTTCCCGCCATGAACATGGCCGGCTACTATGCTCGCCGGGCGGCGGGTGAGGCCGGGTTGATCATCTCGGAGGGCACCGTGGTCAACTGCCCGGCGTCGTCCAACGATCCGGCGGTCCCCCGCTTCTGTGGGGAGCAGCCGCTCCTCTGCTGGAAGGCCGTGATCGACCAGGCGCATGCCGCCGGCTTGGCCATGGCGCCGCAGCTCTGACGCCCAGGGATCGTCGCGCCCAGGAATCCGGGTGGCTGTCTCCGGCTCCCTTTGAAGGTCCGTCGGGCTACGTTGCGCCGGGCAAGCTCGGTGGCATCGCCATGAGCCGGCAGGCGATCGTGGACACGGTCCGGGCCTTTGCGGAGGCCGCGGCGCAGGCGCTGGGATTCGATGCGGTGGAAATCCACGGCGCCCATGGCTGCCTGATCGATCAGATCTTCTGGCATCCCACCAGCCAGTGCACGGATTCATCCGGAGGAAAAACCTGGCCAAACGGACGCGTTTTGCGGTGAAGATTGTCCCGGCGGTCCGCCAAGCCACCGGCCCCGGCTTTCCAATCTGTCTGCGGCTCTCGCAATGGTAGCTCCAGGACTGCACCGCGAAGCTCGCGGCCACGCCGGTTGAGCTGGAGGATGCTGACCGGCCACGCATCCATCACCGTCGGTTCGATCGGGCTGACGGGAGACTTTGTCGCGGCCTTCCAGGGGGAGCCGTCGCGCCAAGTTCCCGGGTCGAACTGCTCCGCCGGTTCGGCCGGGGGATTTTGACCTGGTGGCGGCGGCCGGGCGTCAGCGGCCGACGGCCTCCATGGGGCCATTCGGCACCACCTCGTTGATCAAGGCCTTCAGCACGTCGCAGGAAAACGGCTTGGCGAGCACCCGGACCGCGCCCAGCTGACGGGCGGTCACAAGGGGATGTTCTTCATGCGGCCGGCCTCCGCCGGAGATCGCGATGATCTTCACGGGCGGCTGATTGTCCCGCAGGGCCCGCAGGACCGCGAGGCCGTCCTTTTTTGGCATCATCATGTCCGTGATCACCAGATCGGCCGCGGTAGCGGGAAAGAGCTCCAGCCCTTCCTGGCCGTCGTGCGCCTGGATCACGGTGTGACCGGCCCGGGCCAGGAAAATTCCCAGCATGGCCCGGAGGGAGTCGTCGTCATCGATGAGGAGAATGCGCGCCATGGGATCAGGGTTGAGGAGCCATTGCTAGTCCGGTTCAGATTGCCGCATATCCGCCGCGGCGGCCATGGGGTATAACCCGCCCCGGTGGCACGCATCGGGGGGACGTGGACTACTCCATGGCGTGCAGGCCGGTGGCCCGGCGCCGAGGGGTGTGATGACGGTTTTGCGCCCGGCAACCGGTCCGGATGGAGGAGCGGCCCCGTGAACACCCGGGCGCCCGGCTTGCTGACGATCAACGGCGGCTCGTCGGGCATCCGTTTCGCGGTGTTCACGGCGGGCGGCCCGCATGTCCGGCTGCGCCGCCGCCGTCCGGTGACCGGCCTGGCACCGGGGGCGGAGTAGCCCTACACCCCATGGCGCCGCCGCGCGGGACGGTGCATGCTGGGCCCGGTCCCAAGCCCGCTGTCGGGCCAACCCGCAACAACCAACCCATGAATCATCATGCTCTATCGAGCCAAAACCCTGCAGGGTTATCAACTGCACAGCCGCGACGGTGAAATCGGCGAGGTCAGGGAATTCTATTTCGACGACCGGCACTGGACCATTCGCTACCTGGTCGCGGACACCGGACGCTGGCTGCCGGGCCGGCAGGTGTTGATCTCCCCGTACTCCCTGGTGGCCGTCAACCACGAGGCCAAGGATATCGCCGTCGATCTGACCCGAGACGAGATCGAGGGATGCCCATCCTTGGACAGCGACAAGCCCGTCTCCCGCCAGTATGAGACGTCCTACCGCGGGTATTACGGCATGCCGGCGTATGGGGGCGGCGTCTACAGTTGGGGGGAATATCCCTTTCCGCAGCGCGACCGGACCAAATGGAGCCAGCCGGGCCACGGCGGAGAATCGGGGGATCCCGATTTGCGCAGCACTCATGATGTGACCGGCCATCACCTTCAGGCGACGGACGGCGAGATCGGCCATGTCGTGGACTTTATCATCGATCCCGAGACCTGGGCCATCCGCTATCTCGTCGCCGGGACCCGGAATTGGTGGCCCGGGAAAAAAGTGCTGATCTCACCGCGGTGGATTGATCGCGTCAGTTGGGGCGAGTCCAAGGTCTATGTCGGTCTCTCCCGCGAGATGATCAAACAGTCGCCGGGCTACCTCGACGATACGGTCCTGGACCGGGACTACGATTCGGTGCTGCATCATTACTACAATCGTCCGGGATACTGGATCGAGGAACTGGTCGCCAAGTAGGTCCGGCCCCGGCCGCGCAGCATAGGGTAAGGCCCCATGGCCGCGGGCCCGCGGCCGGCATCGGCTGCTTTCCAGCCTGTCCGGGGGGATGTGAATGGTGGAACCATCATGCACGCATTCGAAACCAAGGGCGACGGGATCACTCCCCGGAGCCGGCGAGGGCCAATGACCACCAAGATCGGCGTGGCCCGGACAAGCTGACGCCCGGCGAAGAAGGAACATCCCATGATGCATTCTGCCTACGCCTGGCTGGGCGGCGGGGCGAGCGGCGGCCTCTCGCTCTGGCTCGTGGGCGGCCTGGTGATCGCGGGCCTGCTCGTCCTCGTCAGCGGCAAGGCGGCCAAGAAATGGGTCCATGCCCGATGGGGCGCCCCAATCCATGCCCCTCATGATAACAGCCACCCTGGTGCCGGCAATGCCGCTCCGCATCGACGCCTGCTGGCGGGCCGCCCATTACCTGGCGGTCGGCCAGATCTATCCCTGCGCCAATCCGCCGCTGAAGCGGCCGCTCGCGCTGCCGGACGTGAAGCACATGCGGCTCGGCCACCGGGCCACGACCCCCGCAGAATTTCATCTGCGCCGACCTGAACCGGGTCATCAAAAAATACGACCTCAACCTGATCTGCGTTTCCGGTCCGGGGCACGGACACTTCGACTGCTACGCGCGCTGCTCGCCGCGCGGCATGCGCTTCATACCCGGCGAGCCCGGGCCGGACCGGAACTCCGGCCGGTTTCGGCGGCTGGGCGGAGACGACGCAAGGGCGGCCGGGGGTTTTCCTTTCAACGCTGCCAGAGGATGTGGCCCGCTTCCAGGGGCACCGCCAGTCCGTCAAAACGCGGCAGGAGGCGCACAGTGTAGTCGGTTTCCGGGCGGGCTGCGGATACGGTCGCGCGATAGACGCCGCCGGGCACCCCGCCGGCCAGGTCGCGCAACCGCGTCATCTCCTGCCGCAGGGGATCGCCGCCGTCGAGACCGTTGGCATACACCTCGGCTTTCACGGCGTCCGCCGCGAGGCCGGCGAGATGGATCTCCGTCTCGATGACCAGGTGTTCGCCGGTCCGCTCGACCTTCGCGGGCCCGATGCGCAGTTGCGGCCACTGCGGTTCCAGCCGTTGCCGCCAGCCGACGATCGCGCGGCCGAGGCCGCCCCGGTCGGCCGCGCGCTGGCGGTAGGCCGCCGCCGCCGGCAGGTAATGCTGTTCGGTGTATTCGGTCACCGTGCGACCGGCGGCAAAGGCCGGCGTCAGCCGCGCCATGCTTTCCCGGATGCGCGCGACCCAGGCGGCCGGAATGCCGCGGGCATCGCGCGCATAAAATTCCGGGATCACCTGCTGTTCGAGCCGCTCGTACAGCGCTTCCGCCTCGGTGGCATCCCAGACGGGATCGTCCCCGTGTTCCTGCCCGTCCCCCAGCGCCCAGCCGACCGCCGGGGCATAGGCTTCGGCCCACCAGCCGTCCAGTTCGGAGAGATTGAGGCCGCCGTTGACAAGCACCTTCATGCCGCTCGTGCCGCTGGCTTCCCATGGCCGCCGCGGCGTGTTGATCCAGACATCCACGCCCTGCACGAGCTGTTCGGCCAGCATCATGTCGTAATCGGCCAGGAAGACGACGGGCGGATTCACATCATCGCGCCGGATGAAATGCGTCCACTCCCGGATCAGCGCCTGCCCGGCCTGGTCGGCCGGATGCGCCTTGCCCGCCAGGATGAGCTGCACCCGCCGCTCGGGATGCTGGAGAAGGCGGAGCAGCCGGCCGGGATCATGCAGCAGGAGGTTCGGTCGTTTGTAGGTCGCAAAGCGCCGCGCGAAGCCGAGGGTCAGCACGCCCGGGTCCAGCCGGGCCTGGGTGCGCACGATCACCTCCGCCCCCGCGCCCCCGACGGCCATGAGCCGGCCCACGCGCTCCCGGGCATATGCCACCAGGATTTTCCGGCTGGTGGTGCGCAGGGCCCAGAGCTTCTCGTCCGGGATCTTCCGGATGTCCGCGGCCAGGGTGGGCGAGGTCCCCAGCCAACGGCCCTGGCCGCAGGCTTCCGTCCACAGGGAGTCCGCCGCCGCCGAATCCCACGTCGGCATGTGCACGCCGTTGGTCACGTACCCGACCGGCACATCCGCCTCGGGCCACCGCGGGAACAGCGGCGCAAAGATATGCCGGCTGACCCGGCCATGGAGCCGGCTCACGCCGTTGACCGCCCCGCTGCCGCGCACCGCGAGATAGGCCATGTTGAAGGGCTCGTCCGCATCGGCGGCATCCCGCCGGCCCAGCGCCAGGAACTCGGGGAGGGCCAGGCCCAGCTGTTCGCGCGCATACCGGCCGAGATACTGCTCCATCAAGGCGGGTGAAAAGAGGTCGAAGCCCGCGGTGACCGCCGTGTGGGTGGTGAAGAGGTTGCCGGCGCGGGTGGCGGCATGGGCGACGGCAAACGGCTGCTGGTTTTCCTGCATGAAACCGCGGGCGCGCTCGAGCAGCGCGAATGCGGCGTGCCCCTCGTTGAGGTGGCAGACCTCGGGCTTGATGCCCAGGGCGGCCAGCAGCCGCCAGCCGCCCATGCCGAGCACCATCTCCTGTTTCAGGCGCATTTCCGCACCGCCGCCGTACAGCTCGCCCGTGATCCCCCGGTGCCCCGGGTAATTGGCCGCATCATTGCTGTCGAGCAGGTAGAGCTTCACCCGTCCGACCTGCGCCTCCCAGGCGCGCAGCCAGACGGAATAGCCGGGCAACCGGACCTCGAGGCGGAGCCATTCGCCGTTGGGCTGGCGGACAGGCGTGACCGGCAGCTGGCCCGGATCGTTGTAGGGGTAGAACGCCTGCTGGGCGCCATCCCGGTCGATCACCTGGCGGAAATAACCCCGCTGATAGAGCAGGCCGACCCCGACCACCGGCACGCCGAGATCGCTGGCCGCCTTGAGCTGGTCGCCGGCGACATTGCCGAGGCCGCCCGAATAAATCGGCAGCGCCTCGCTCAGCATGAACTCCATGCAAAAGTAGGCCACGCAGGTCAGCGGCGCCCCGGGATGGGCCTGTTGAAACCACGCCGGGGCCGTCGCGGCCTGCCGTTTGGCCGAGACCGAGGCGTCAAGCAGCCGGCGATAGTCGGGATCGGTCAGGGCCGCCGCGAGCTTCTCCCGCGAGACGGTCTGGAGCACCACGTTGGGGTGGTGCGAAAGGCTCCAGAGCATGGGATCGAGCCGCCGCCACAACTCGTCCGCGCCGTGGTTCCACGACCAGCGCAGGTCCATGGCCAGTTCGGTGAGGAGTTCAAGGCCGGGCGGCGGGGAGGGCGGGACGGGGTTGGCGGGGCCGATAATATTCATGGTTGGTCGAGGTCGGGGGAAATTCAGTTGGGATCGCCTTCGTTTGCCCATGCCTCGACCAGCTCGCGCCCGGTCTGCCGGCGCGGGGATGCATCCGGCTGCGCCGCCGGTCCCGCGGCCCCGACCAGGGCCGCATCCGCGAGGATTTGGCGGAGGTGGGCCCCGTCGCGGAAGCTCTCGGCATAGATTTTATAGATGTCCATGGTCCCGGACAGCCGGGCGGCGAACCAGCCACTGGCCGCCACCACCTTCAAGCCGCCGAGCGGGAGAGGTCACAGCTGTCGGATGATTTGGTTTGGGTCATGTTTGAAGGGTTTCGGCCGGGACCGGCTTGGCGTGGGCGGCTTCAGCCGCGGAGCCGTGGATGATGAGGACGAATTTGCCGGCCTTCAGCGCCGTCTCATACTGCAGGATGCGGTCCTTCGGGATGCCCAAGCCGATCAGGCCCGCGCCCAGCGCGCCGACGAGCCAGCCGGCGAGCGGCCCGGGGCCCGGGATGAAAAAGAAGGCGGAGCCGAAAAGGCAGCCCCAGATCCAGCCCCAAAAGACCCCGCGGGCTCCCCATGATTTCATGCGCTCCTCCGTGTTGTAGCAGCCGACAACGCGCTCCTCGGTGCGATAGTCGCGGCCGACGATCGAGAGTTTATTCAGGTCGAACCCGGATTGCGGGAGAGCCTTGACCGCCGCCGCCGCGAGGTGGGTGGGATAGATGGCGGTGATGGATTGGTTGTCGTTCATGAGGATCGCGGTGAAATGGGCGCGCGGAAAATGTCAGAATGATGCATCCATCGGCGCCGGCCGGCCGGGGGTGCGGTGGAAGCGGCTCTTGAGATCACTGGTATAGCGGAGCCGGAATGAGGCGCCCAAGCTGTTGCCGCCCGGCCCATAGGTGTCGGTCACGGCGACACCGACCATCCAGTTGCTCACGATCTGCCGGTGGTGCAGCGCGGGGATTTCCCAGATCAGGCCGGGGCGGATCGAGGAGATGTCCTCCCCGGTGCGGCTGGTCAGACGCGTGCTGTCGAACTCCGCTTCGAACGTGTAATGCAGGTTGCCGCGATCTATCACCCAGCCCCCGGTGATGCCCGCGGAGCTCCGTTGGAACGCATTTTTGGCGAATTCACCCGGCAGGGAGGTTTTGGTCACGACATCCAGCCGGAAGCCCACGAAGATTCGCACATCGGGGTGGGCGGCGAGCCGGTGCGAGAACGTGATGTAAGGGCGGAAATGACGCAGCCCGTCGGTCAATTCCGGAGCCGGGTGGCCGATCGGAAACTGGACGTCGGCGCCGATGGCGGCGTCCCAGCCCGGGAAAAGGGGCTGCCCGAGATTGATCTTGATGCCCGGCTGAAGATCCGCCGCCCCGTAGTCATCGAAGGCCCGGATGTTGCCGTGTCCGTGGCTGAAAAACAAATCGCTGCTCAGGCTGATTTCGCAGTTCTTCGTCAGGCCGTAGCGCAGGCTGGTCGTCAGCCGCATGTTGTCCTTGTTCTCCCAGTCGCCCAGGTGGGGATGCACCGAGAAACGCAGCGCATATTCTTCCAGGGTTGTCGGCAGGTGGCTTTCGAAGATCTGGTCGAGGCGCAGTTCATCGTCACCGCGGGCGTTCCAGGATGAAGCCGGATAAAGGCCCGTCCCGGCGTTCGGGGAGACGGCCGTCGCGTCCGCCGCCGCGAGACGGCCGCCGATCATGAAAAATGCGGCGAGGCCCATGATGACCAGGCTTCGCTTGGACGGCTTCTCCGGCGTGGTCGTGGTGTTGGGGTCGGAAAATATCGTCATTTTGGCATCCAAGTTTGAGCATGGATTGGTGCGACTATACCTGACGCCATGGACGCGGGACAGGGGGTGTAGACATTATATCCATCCGGCCCGGATGGCCGCGAGCAGGGCAGGGTATCACCCTATACTCTGGCGACGGTTCATCAGCCTATACTTCCAGGCAACCACCGGTGGGTGATGGCCGCGGCCCGTTCAGGCCAATCCTTGCACGGGCCGGATCCATCCCCCGGTCGAAATTCATCTGTCCAACCCCATGCCCACCCATATCGAATGGCCGGAGATTGCGTTGCGGCTTTTCCTCTCCTTTGCCGCCGGATTGCTGATCGGATTGAACCGCAGCAAATACGGCCACGCCGCCGGACTGAGGACGACCATGTTGGTCTGTCTCGCGGCCACGGTCGCCATGCTGCAGGTCAATGTCCTGCTGGACACCGGGGGCCGCAAGGCGGACTCGTTTATGATGCTGGACTTGATGCGGCTGCCGCTGGGCATCCTTTCGGGCATCGGCTTTATCGGCGCGGGAGCGATCCTGCGGAAGGGCGACATGGTGCAAGGCGTCACCACGGCCGCCACGCTTTGGTTCGTGACGGTGATCGGGCTTTGCCTGGGCGGCGGTCAAATCGGCCTGGGGCTGACTTCGCTGGCGCTCGCCCTCATCATCCTCGGCGGTCTGAAATGGCTTGAGCAACGCATGAGCGAACAAAAGCTGGCCACCCTGACCATCGTGGCAGGTCCCGAGGGACCGACCGAACATGATGTTCGCGCCCGGTTGCAGGCCGAGGGCTTCATCGTCGTCAATTGCGAGGTGACCTACGCCGATCGCGCGCGGCGCCGCACCCTGCACTATGACGTGAGATGGAGGGCCTCGATGAATGAAACACTCTCCCCGCCTTTCGTCGCCCGCCTCGCGCACGAGCCGGGTGTGCAGGAACTGCAATGGCGTCCCAACGGCATGGCCAGTGAGTTGCAGGGCAACGAGACCCCGGCCTGACGCCGGTCGCAAACGCGGAGCACCACGAGCGGCTCCGCTTACGGCACCCGGAGAAACGAGCCGAGGCCAGTCTTATTCCCCGCCGTGAGCTGCGTCGCGAGGATCCGGTTGAAAAACTCTACCGGGTCTGCGAGGGTGAGCAACCGGCCGTCGGGCAGGCAGGGCGGTGACTCCCGGATGCCGCGCAACGGGAACGCCTAGATCGTTCCGTCGGCTGTCATCATGGCGCCACCGACCAGGACCGGCGTGAAAAAGCGCCCGGCCCGCAGGGGGTGCATCGAGTTGTCGGTGGAGCGGGGGAGGGCGGGGCAGTTCGCGCACCGTCCCTTGCCGGAGAACAAATCCTGGCCGCGCAACTCCCCCGCGGCGGCCTGCGTGGGATCGAGCCGGCCGAACACGTTCAATTTCGGCGCGGGCGGAAAATCGAACAGCCCCTGCATCTCGGGCCTGATTAGGAACAGGAGCCATTCCCCATTATGGGGGGCATTCGTTCGCGGGCGAGGGGACGTTCAAGGGCAATCCCCGGGATCAGGCGCCCGGACCTCCGGATCAAAATCCCTTGCTGATTTCGATCCAAAGGCGGAAGGATGCCGTACTCGGCACCAGCACGGGCTTCGGACCGATGGGCAGCGCGACGCTGGCCTTGGCGCCCCACTGGCTTTGACCAACCCAGTTGAGCCCCACGCCTGCTCCGCTCAGGGTGGCGCCGTTGGGGCCCGTGCCCCAGACCGTCTCGTTGAGTTTCAGGTGCGCGCTGTCCACGAAGGCCACCGCCTGCCATTCGCTGTGCCAGGCCAGACCCAGGTCGTGTCGGAATTCGACGCTGCCCAGGTAGCCATTGTCGCCCGAGACCGCGCCCATGTCATAGGCGCGCACCGTGTAGGGGCCGCCGCCGATCATCTTCTGCGAGGAATCCAGATTGCCGTCGGCCCACTGGCCGGTGAACGCGAGGTAGAGCCCGTCTCCCGGCCCCAGGTTTTGCAGGTGAGCGAGGTTCAGGTTCCATTTCGAGAATCCGCCGGCCGTGCCCGCGGTCGCCGCATCGGCCAGCCGCGCCGCGGTGTCATCAAAGCCCACCCGCCCGCTCGTCCAATCCAGCCGCCAGAGGGTGATACCGCCGGACAGGAAGGTGTCGCGCGAATCGCCGGCCACGCTGAATTTCGCACTGTCCAGGTGCCGGTCCGTCCGGATGGCCCCGGCATTGAGGTGATCGCGCAGCTGCAACCCGTCATACTGGAGCAGTCCATAGATGTTGATCTGCCGGCTGCGCCAGAAGGGGTGCTTCACCCACAGGCTTTCCAGACCGGCTTGGCCTTGCGCATCGAGGGATTTCAGCGGTCCGCCCAGGATGTAGTGCAGCTGCGAATAGGATCCGCCCAGGCGGGTGCCCTGCCCGTTCAGCAGCGTTTCATAGGCGATGCGGCCATAATTGATCCCGGGGCCCGAACTCAGGGCACTCACGCTCAGGACATCGCCATGCTGCAGGGGCTCGTTGAAGTTCACCGTCAGGGCGGCGCGCGGCCGGCCCGTGTAGCGGTTGCCAAAGTCGTCCTCCACCACGTAGCCCGAGATGGCCGGACCGGTCGTGGTGCCCACGAGCAGGTCGGAGGTCCCGTATGCGTCGCCCGGCCGCAGGGTCGCGTTGACCGTGACACCGGGAATGTCGGAGAGCAGCAGGAGGGCATGGTCCAGCCGCGGCTGGCTGATGATCTGGCCGCCTTGGAGGGTGGCCAGCGTATCCTGCAGCAACGCACTTTTCACCCGGCCCTGGTGATCAAGCCTGATCGAGCCATAGCGCGCCTCGATGATCTCCACGACCACGATGCCATCCTGGATCTCCTGCGCCGGGATGATCGCCTGGGCGAGGGTATAGCCATGACGGTGATAATGGCGGGTGATCCGGGCGACTTTATCGCCCAATTGCTGCAGGGTGAGGCTTTGCCCGTCGGCGTCCGCAACCAGGGCCTGCAATGTCGCCGTGTCAAACAGGGTGTTCCCCGAGATCCGGATGGACCGCACCAGGAATGGCGCGCTGGGCGGAAGCTGGCCGCCGCCCATCCTTTCCATGGTCAGCCCGGTCCCAATGGAAGATGGTCCCGGGATGGAAACCGGCTGGATTTGCTGCAGCATGGAGCCGGCGTCGGGAATGCCGGGATTCGCCGCGGAGGCGACCAGTGGCATGATGAGCAGAAAGGCTGCAGGAAGCAGTTTCATGGGGTGTTTCCGATTAAAGTGTCCTTGGTCACGGCGGGTTTCTTGCCCGTCCGGGAATACACTTTGTAACGCTCGCTCTGGCTGGCATCCGCCAGGAGCAGGTCAGGACCGTCCCGGCCCATGCCCATCGTCGAGTTCACCGCCCGGCCGTTGCCGGTCTCCAGGGCGAAGGCATCGACGATCAGGACGGGACTGGCGCTCCCCGACACCGTGATCGTCGGGGTCAGACTGAGCCCGTTGCGCCGCAGGCTTTCTTGGAAGGAGAGGATTTGAATGGGTACGACCGGCACCACGGGCACGATGATGGCAAGGGCCTCGATGGTGCTGGTGTGGTTGTTGACATAGGTGACGTTGTAGTTTCCTCCGCTGTTGCCATCGCTGAGCACCACGGCGGCAGTAGTGACCGTCTTGTTGCCCTGGCCGACACTCGGATCAGTGTAGGCAAAGTTGCCGCCACTGATCGTGTCGCCCGTGAGCAGGGTGCCACCGGCCACCACGGCCGTGCCCAGCGCGGAGAGGTTGCCATCATAGGTTTTGACGACGTCGACGGTGGTCAGCGTCAGGGGGGCCGGCGTGATGGTGGCCGTATACGTGCCGCCGTTCGTGGTATAGTTGCTGGCGAGGCCGGTGCTGTCGCCCAAGGCGAGGGTGCCCAGGGTCAGCGGTTTGAGGGCGCCGACATTCTGGTCCGCTACCGTGCCGGTGCCGGTGAGCCTGAGGGTTTCGGAGCCGACGAGCTGGCTCAATGTGAGCGTTCCGGCAGCCACGTTTGTGGTGCGATCATAGACGCGGGTGCCGGTCAGGCTGATCGTCCGCGGCGTGATGAAGGCCGCCACGGTCTGGCCGGTGCCGAGCG
>CAYRDN010000020.1:0-62549 GCA_964423065.1 uncultured Oleiharenicola sp.
CACAGGCGGTGGAGAGCAGGGTCTTGCCCGTGCCGGCCTTGCCGAAGCAGGTGACCAGCGAGATGCTGTCGTCCATCAGCGCGTCGACGAAGAACTGCTGCTCCAGGTTGCGCGGACGGATGGGGATGCCGCCCGGCGCCTTGACGAAATCGGGCAGGTGCAGCCGGCGCATCAGGCCGTTGCCGTAATAGCGGCCGGGCATCGTCTTCCCCTCCGGTGTCATAAGCAGGCAGTATTCGTTCAGGTAAAGCTTCGCGGCCACGTCCGCGGCCAGCTCGAGCTCACCTTCGGAGCAGAACCGCTGCATCTCGTAGACATCGAGCGCGATGGTCTGGTAATCGCCCTCGTCCGAGTCCGCCTCGGGGACCTTGTCGTTGAGGTAGTCCTGCGCCTCCAGGCCGACGGCGCGAGCCTTCAGCTGCACGTTGACGTCCTTGGTGACAAGGATGGTCGGCGGGGGGAAGGTTTCCTGGACAAAGAGCGCGCTGGCGATGATCCGGTTGTCCTTCTTGGTGAAATCCGACAGGACGGCGCGCAGCCGCTGCATGGCGGGCGAGGACCAGTTGTTCTCGACCAGGTAGCGGTTGATGATGACCGAAAGGGTGCCCCCGTTGGGCAGCTTGACCCCCTCGTGCATCGACCGCGAGTCCGGCAGGAGTTCCTGCAGGATGCGGTGCACGCGGCGGGCGTTGCGGCCGCGCTCCGTGGACTGCTCGCTTTTTATCGCATCGAGCTCCTCAAGGACCTCGACCGGGATGGCCAGGTTGTTGTCCTCGAACTTGAAGATCGACTGCGGGTCGTGCAGCAAGACGTTCGTGTCGAGAACGTAGGTTTTCGCCCTGACTTCAACCCGATGCTGCGGTGGATTTTGAACCGCGCTGATTGTGTTTTCCATCGCGTGGATAACTTGTGAACAAGAGATGCATCCGGTTGGGCGCTTTGTAAATGCAGTAATTGCAATATTGTGAATATTCTCCGCGCTGATGCGCGGTCAACCTGGGTGGTCGGCTGTCTTCTTGGGCTTGGGCGGCGGTCCCCACAACCGGATGACATGCTCGGCCAGGTTCAGCAGGCTCACCCGCCGCGGGCCGCCCGCGTGCAGTTCGCGCAGTCCCGCCACATGCGGGCTGCGCTCGACAAAATAGTCCCACAACTCGCGCTCCAGCGCCCGGGCATCAGGCGCCGGCCCATGCGTCAGCCCGGCGACTTTCGCCTGCCAGTGGCGGCGCTCGTCGATGTGCTTGTCCCAATAGTCAAAGACGGCTTGTTCGTGACGGTTAAGGCTCATGCCAGGAGATTTTTCGGTAAAAGGGCGGCATTGCTTTTGAACATCCACCTGCTATGGATGTCGATGCACCGCACACTCAACCAGACACACCCCATGTGGCAAAAGTTTAAAGAACAACTTCCGGCGGTCGTATTGACTGCCGTCCTCATCATCGGCGCAGCGGTCTGGTTCTACCAGACCACCGTCAAGGATATGGCGGCCAAGCAGCAGGCCGAGATCTCCGCCTTGCGCGAGCAGACCAACGCCGAGATGAAGGCCTCCGCCGAGGAAACCCGCCGGCACATCGAATCAGTCAACCAGCTCCTCAAGGACGCCATCGCCAAGCGCCAGGCCGACGCCCTGATGACCGACGAGGAATTTGCCAAGGTCAACGAGGACAAGGTCAACAAGCTCGCCGAGGCCATCGCCCACAAGATCCAGCCCTACAACCCCCTGCCCAAGACCCCCGAGGAAGCCGAGAAGATCCAGAACGAGCAGGTCGACAAGGTCTCCAGCCGCATGGCGGAAAAAATCTCCCCCATCCTCGCGGACATGGCCAAGGACCAGAACCTGACCCGCGAGTCCATCAACGCCTACAGCCAGCGCATCTCCGACCAGGTCAGCGGCGTGCTCACCACCGAGATGGCCCGCAACCAGGCGCTCAACAACGAGCTCCTGACCTCGCAGGCCGTCGCCCACGATTCCATGAAGCTTTCCCATGAGATCACGGCCCTCTACCTGAGCAGCTTCAAGGATCAGGGCCTGATCACCCGCCTGCTCTCCCTGCCGGCCAATGTCGTGCGCGACGCCGCCAGCATGAGCATCGTCAACAGCACCGACCGCAAGAAGATGGAAGAACGCCTCGTCAGCGAGATGAACGCCCTCGAGAAACGCCTGCAGGACATCGACGCCAACGCGCCGAAGAAATAGTCCGGGGCTCCACCCACGAACCAAGGCCGCGCCACCCGCGCGGCCTTTTTGTTGCTTTGATTCGGCCCCATTCCCCACCGGCCGCGCAAAGGCGGATTGCGCACCCCAACTTGCATCCGCGGCTGCTTCCTGCCCCACTCAAGGGCTCCCGCCATCCCGCCCATGACTCCCTTGCGCGTCTCCGCCGCCGATGCCCGCCGTTTCCTCCGCCGGGTGTTGCTGCTCGACACCCCGGTCCCCGACGTCGCCACGGCCCTCGCGCACCACGGTTTCGTCCAGATCGACCCGATCAATGTCTGCGGCCGGATGCATGATCTCATCCTGCGCCACCGCGTCACCGGCTACCGCGAAGGCGACCTCATGCGCCACCTGCACGGGGAAAACACCCCGCTCCCCGCCGCCCGGCGCACGGCCTTCGAACACCACGTCCCCTCCACCGGCAACCTCGTCGCCTTTCCCCTCGACGCCTGGCCGCATCTCCAGGCGGTGATGCGCAGCCGGACCCGGCTGACCAGCGCCTGGTCCGGCCGTCTCTCCCCTCGGCAGCGCGAACTGGTTCCTCAGCTCCTCGCCGAGATCGGCCGGCGGGGCCCCCTCTCCTCCGAGGATTTCGCGGATTCCGGCCGCTCCCGCCACGTCTGGGGCGCCGCCACGCAGGCCAAGGCGACCCTGCAAAAACTGTTCTTCCACGGCCGCCTCCTCATTGCGCGCCGGGGCGATGGCAACCGCCGTTACTACGACCTGCCCGCCCGGATCCTGCCCGCGGTCATTCTGGCGCGGCCCAACCCGACGAGGGAGGAGACGGCCCGCTGGGAAACACTCCTGAAGCTCCGGCAACGCCGCCTCGTCCAGCTCAAGAAATCGGAGCTCCCGTTCGTCTCCGACGTCGTGCAGGCGGTGCAGATCGAGGGCTGCCCCACCCTCCATTGCCTGCGCACCGACCTCCCGCTGCTCGCCGCGGCCTCCGGTCCTTCAACTCTCAACCCTCAACCCACAACTTCCGTGGTGCTGCTGGCACCGCTGGATCCCCTGATCTACGACCGGCGGGTGACCTCCGCCCTCTGGGGCTTCGATTACACCTGGGAGGTCTACACCCCGCCGGCCAGGCGCCGGCGCGGCTATTACGCCCTGCCCGTGCTGGCCGGCGACGAGCTTGTCGGCCATGTCGACCCGAAGGCCGACCGCGAGGCCAGAAAACTCCGCGTCGTCTCCCGGTGCGTCCGCCGCGGTCACCCCGTGACACCCGCGGTCCGGGCCCTCGCGCACTGGCTCGGCCTCGGATAATCGAAATTACGTAGCGAGCAGGCTTGCCGGTGGCCTCCGGCTCGCCCATCCACACAGCTCTTATTGTGGACGACCTCCTGCTCACGCTCAAAACCACCTTCGGCTACGGCGCCTTCCGCCCGCTGCAGCGCGAGATCATCACGGCCGCCCTGGCCGGCCAGGACGTCTTCGCCCTGCTGCCGACCGGGGGCGGCAAGTCCCTCTGCTTCCAACTCCCCGCCCTGCTCCGGCCGGGCCTCACCATCGTGGTCTCGCCCCTCATCGCCCTGATGAAGGACCAGGTGGACCAGCTCCAGGCCGCCGGCGTCGCCGCCACCTTTCTCAACTCCACGCTCGACGCCGACGCGGCGCGCTCCCGGCTGCGCGGCCTGCACTGCGGCGAGTGGCGGCTGCTCTACGTCGCCCCCGAGCGGCTGATGCTCGACCACTGGCAGGAGAACCTGAAGGCCTGGAACGTCACCGCCCTCGCCATCGACGAGGCGCACTGCATCTCCGAGTGGGGCCACGATTTCCGCCCCGAATACCGCCAGATCGCCCGGCTCCGCGACCTGCTGCCGGACGTGCCCGTGATGGCGCTGACCGCCACCGCGACCAGCCGCGTCCGCGCCGACATCATCCGGCACCTCCGGCTGCGCGAGCCCGCCACCTTTGTCGCAAGCTTCAACCGCCCCAATCTCTCCTACCGCGTCATCCCCAAGGACCAGCCGGCGAAACAGATCCTCGACTTCGTCCGCGCCCGCGCGGCCGAGAGCGGGATCATCTACTGCGCCAGCCGCGCCGCGGCCGAGCGCGTGGCGGCATCCCTCGCGGGCCAGGGCTTCCCGGCCAAGCCGTACCACGCGGGCCTCGACACCGCCGAGCGCACGCGCCACCAGGAGCTCTTTCTTCGCGACGAGACCCGGATCATCTGCGCCACCATCGCCTTCGGCATGGGCATCAACAAGCCCAACGTCCGCTGGGTCATCCACCACGACCTGCCGAAGAACATCGAGGGGTATTACCAGGAAACCGGCCGCGCCGGTCGCGACGGCCTGCCGGGCGACTGCCTGCTGCTCTTCAGCGCCGGGGACATCGCCAAGCAGACGCACTTCCTCGCCGAGATCGCCGACGACCACGAGCAGTCCGTCGCCCGCGCCCAGCTGCGCCAGATCGTGCACTACGCCGAGAGCGCCGGCTGCCGCCGCGCCGAGCTGCTCGCTTATTTCGGCGAGCAGTTCCCCGGCGACAACTGCGGCGCCTGCGACAACTGCCTCGAGCCGCGCGAAACCTACGACGGCACCGTCGTCGCCCAGAAATTCCTCTCCTGTCTCTACCGCGTCGCCCAGCACGGCAGTTTCAATGTCGGCCTCAACCACCTCATCGAGGTCCTCACCGGGGCCGACACCGACAAGATCCGCCGCTGGGGCCACGACCGGCTCACCACCTACGGCATCGGCCGCGAGCTCGCCCGGCCGCAATGGGCCGGCATCGCGCGCGAACTGATGCGGCTCGGCTATGTGACCGTGGCCGAGGGCGAGTTCGCCACGCTCGAGCTCACCCCCGCGGGCCGCGAGGTGCTACGGGCCCGCACGCCCGTCATACTGACCAAGCCCATGGACCGGCCGAAGGTCCGGCGCGTGACCCGCCGCGAGGGCGACATCGTGTGCGACGAGATCCTCTTCGCGCGCCTGCGTGCCCTGCGCAAGCAGCTGGCCGACGAGCGCCAGGTCCCCGCCTATGTCGTCTTTGGCGACGCCACCCTCCGCCAGATGGCGCGCGACTACCCGACGCGCCCCGAGGCGATGGCGGGCATCACCGGTGTCGGTGAGAAAAAGCGCGCGGAGTTCGGCGCGACCTTCGCCGCCGCCATCGCCGACTTCCTGCAGACCAACCCGCGGATCGTGTTCAACGACTGAACGGTGCCTGGAACCGCCGGGGCGCAACCCACGGGGGATCGCCGGGCGCCCGATGAAAAATGCAGCCAATGCGTTTGCCCCGGGCGCCGCCCCTTGCTCTGATGGATCATGCCCAAGCCCGCTCCCCGCGCCCTCCCCGAGAACGACGGGCTGGCCTATGCCGGCGAAAGACGGACCCGCGCCGCCGGCATCCCGACCGGAGTAGCCGGGCAGATGCTCGGTGCGCGCAACCCGCACGGCAAGCCGAACGCCGACGTCCTGCGCCAGGTGGCGACCGCGGCCGGCCCGCATCCGCCCCGCATCCACTGGCAGGTTGATTTTTCCCCGGGCATGAGCGAGAGCGAGGCCAGGCTATACGAGCTGCCCTTCCGGCAGCTCCAGCGCCCCGCGCTTCCGGACCGCCCAAACTGGTGGATCAACCCCGGCGCCGATGTCACGCTCCGCGCCGCGCTCGCGCGGCATGATCGCTATCTCGTCACGCCGCCCGGCATCGGGCCGCCGGCCTTTTGGTGGCTGGAGAGCTGCATCATCCCCGACGACACCCTCCTGGCCGTGGCCCGCGACGACGATTTCGCGCACGGAGTCCTGCAGGCCCGGCCCTTCGCGCTCTGGTGGCGCCGGTTTCAGGCACCCCGCGTGGCCGCGCTCGCCATCAGCACCTACCCTTTCCCCTGGCCCCCGGTCACGCGGCTGAGTGCCCTGAGCAAGTCCCAGGAGGAACACCGCCACGCCGTGGCCCGGGCCGCCCGCGGCGCCGGCACCGGGCCGCTCGACTCCGCCGTCTCCGCCGCCTACGGCTGGCCCCCGGACCTGACCGATGCCGAGCTTCTCACCCGGCTCCTCGTCCTGCACCACCAGCGCGCCGGCGCCAACACCGCGGCCATTGCCCGCGAACCTTAGTATACTGTTAGTTTACATCTAGTCGATCAACCGGCGGCAACCGCTTCACGGCTTCGCGCCGGCAAATTTCCAGGATGACTGGTAGTCGCGCGGCAGCTTCGCGCCGGTGAGGTGCGCCCGCACCATCTCGATCGGCATGATGCCGCCCTGCAGGATGCCGTCGTGGAAACCCTTCTCCTTCATCCGGCCGCCGGTCACGAGGTCGGCGTAAAGCGCGCGCAGCTGGATCGCCCCCATCATGTAGCCGACCTGGTAGAGCGGCGAATAGTCGCCGTTGAACGACCGGCGGACCTCGCCGGTCGCCGTGTGCCGGTCGTGCCCGACCTGGTCGACCAGGAAGTCGACGCATTGCTGCGGCGTCCAGCGGCCGAGATGGAAGTTCAGGGAGAAGATGATCCGCGCGCAGCGGTGCGTGCGCCAGAACAACATGCCGGCCTTGTCCTCCGGCGTCTGCGCAAAACCGAGGTCCCAGAGATGAAACTCCCACCACAGCGCCCAGCCCTCGATGTAGAACGGCGTGTAAAAGAGATTCCGGTGCGGGTTGAACCGGTCGGCATACCAGCCCTGCAGGTGATGGCCGGGGATCAGCTCGTGGAAGACGGTGGCGCGGCAGAAGTGCCGGTTGTTCGCGCGCAGGCTGTCGAGCTTGTCGGCCTGGTCCATCGTGTCTGTCGGGTACGACACGATGATCTGGTCGCCGCCGAGAAAGAACGGGTTCACCTTCTGGCGCTCGGGCGACATCATGGTCATGAGCCAGTCGTCGATCGCGAGCGGCGGCACGGTGATGAGGTCGCGCGTGGTCACGAAGGCGGTCGCCTCGTAGGCGAGGCCCGCGATGAGCGCGGGTTGCTCGCCGGGGGCGACATAATCCTGCTTGGTCCGTTCGAGCGCCGCCCGCCAGTCGTCGCCGAGGCCCATCGCCTGCGCCACCTTCTTCCACTCGGCCTGGCACCAGGCAAATTCCTTCTCCGCCACGGCGATGAGCTCGTCGGGACTGTAGGGCATCATCTCGTGCTCCAGGTCGAGCTTGAGACCCTCGGCCCCGATCGGGTCGCCGACGATCGGCTCGTCTTCGCCGGGCTTCACGCCGACAATTTTCTCGCGCAGCAGTTTCGCGTAAGCCTCCAGCGCCGTGCGGGTCTTCTTGTAGGGCTCGCGGGTCCACCAGCCGAACTGCGGATCGTAGGTGTCGTAATGCTCGAACCAGTCCTTGAGTTCCTGGCCGAGCTCGCCGAGCCGGTTGGCGGCGCGGAGGGCGACGATCCGGTCCGGCTTGGGGCCGTCGCCCGACAACGATTTCATCGCCGCCTCGACGTCCTGGCGGATCCGGGCGAGAGTCGCGGCCGCCTGAGCCGGATTGGCCGGCACAAATTGCCGGCGGGACTCCTGCAGCTCCGCGATGTCCCCGGCAAAGCCCATGAACGGCGCCATCTCGGTGTTGCGCTGCTCGGTCCGGTCCAGCAGGCCGAGTTCGTAGCGCAGCTGCAGCCGCAGCAGGTGCCAGTCGATGCGCCCCTCGACCCCGAGCGGCTCGTAGGGCATCGTCTCGAGCCGGGCCTGCCAGGCCTGGTAGAATTCCCGCAGCCGCCGTAACTGCAGCGCCGAGCCGGGCACCGAGTAGAAGGCCAGCAGGCCGGCCTTGTCGGCCTTGAACCGTTCCACCAACTCGCGCAGCTCGCTCGACGCGGGCTTCGCCAGTGCGGCGAGATCCGGCACATAGAGCGCCGCATCGCGCTGCGCCTGGGCCGGCTGGCCGTGGCGGAAGTCCTCCGCGCCGGCCAGGGCGATGCCGGACAGAATTGAAACCATCAGCCAGGCGGTCCGGAGCTTCATGGGTGGGGGCAGTCTCGCCGGGGTCCGCAAAGCCGCAAGTCCGGAGTGCCTAGGATCCGGGCTGCGGCAGCCACACCGCCATCGGCGCCAGCCCGTGGTTGTTCCAGGCGAAATAGGGAATGGCCGTGAGCGGCACGGCGGATCCGCCCCGGAGGTCCAGCACCGTGATCCGGCCGGAAGGCGCGGACTGGGTCCGGGTTGTGATCTGGAGCGGAGCGGCGAAGGAACCGGGAGCGATCTGCTGTCCGATCTCCTCGATGCAATAGACGACCGGCCCGCGCTCGAACGCCACCTTGCCGCGGGTCGCCGCAATGTTCGGGTTGCCCCGCACCACTCGCACCCGCAGGGGAAAATCGAGCTCGACCGTGTCGCCGCTTTGCCACTCGCGCGTGATGGCCAGGTAACCCTGCTCGGGCGCCGCCTTCACCTCTGTGCCGGCGACGAGCACCCGCCACCCCGGGGTCCCGGCGGGATCATAGGCATACAGGTCGGAGGGCACCGGCCGGCCCTGCGCCCAGCCCGGGATCCGGACCCGCATCGTGAACGTCGCGGGCCGGGGCAGCCGCACGGCCAGTTGCACCCGGCCCGACCACGGATAATCGGTCGTCTGGACGAGCCGGGCCGTGGTGCCGGCGATTTTCACCTCCCCCTCGCTCGCCGCGTAGAAATTGACGTACAGCGCATCGTCGCGCACCGCGTAGAAATATCCGGTCAGCGCGGCGAGCGTGCGCATCAGGTTGGGCGGGCAGCAGGCGCAGCCGAACCAGGGGGCGCGTCCGGCCACGCCGTAGTTGTTCTTCGCCCGCCCGTCGTAGGCCAGCGGGTTGGTGTAGAAGAACCGGTCGCCCGACGCGGAGACGCCGCTGATGAAACCGTTGCAGGCCGTGCGCTCGAACACGTCCATGAACTGGGCGTCGCCGGTGAGCAGGAACATCCGGTGGCTCCACATCATCAGGGCGACCGCGGCGCAGGTCTCGTTGTAGCCCACGGCCGGCAGCTCGTAGTCGGCCCCGTAGGCCTCGCCGTCCGCCCGCGCCCCGACGCCGCCGGTCAGGGAGAGCTTCTTCGCGACGACATTCCCCCAGATTTTATGCAGGGCCGCGACGTAGCGCTGGTCCCCGGTCAGCGCGGCCACGTCGGCCATGCCGGCATACAGGTAGTTCGCCCGGACCGCATGCCCGACCGCCTCGTCCTGGTCGGCCACCCGCTTGTGCTGCTGGTTGTACGCCGGGCCGCCCGGCCCGCGGGCCTCGAGGAAGATCCTTGCCAGGCGCAGCCAGCGCGTTTCGCCGGTCGCGCGGTAGAGCTTGACCAGACCCAGCTCGACGATCTCGTGCCCGGGCGCGAGGCGCCGTTGTCCGTCGCCGAAGTCGTGCCACAGCAGTTCGGCGTTCTTCAGGCAGACATTGAGCAGCGTCCGCTTGCCCGTTGCCTGAAAATGGGCCACCCCGGCCTCATAGAGGTGGCCGGCATCGTAAAGTTCGTGGCTGAGCTGCGGGTCGAGTTCCCAGCGCTGCTGGCCGACCCATTTGTGCCCGGGCGAATCGGGGTGCATGGTGCGAAAGGTATAGAGATAGCCGTCAGGTTCCTGGGCCGCGGCGATCCGCGCGATCCAGCCGTCGAGCTGCCGTTCCAGCGCCCCGTCCGGCTGCATGCTCAGCACATAGGCGGCGCCCTCGATGGCCTTGTAGGCGTCGGTGTCGTCGAACGGATACAGGGTCGGCGGCCTGATCTGGAAATCCTTCTCGCCCGCCGCGCGCCGCCGCATCACCTCGGCCGCCAGGTCAAAGTTCCGCAGCCGCCCCGATTCCTCGCACTGCCGGAGCGCGAACGGCACGGTGACGGTGCGGTTCACCTCCTGCTTCTCCAGCCAGAATCCGCCCGTGAGGCGCACCGCCGAGAAGGGCACGGGCTGGCAGGGGTAGTCCGCCGCCGGCAGCCAGGGGCCGACGGGCAAAAGCAGAGCCACGAAAAGGGGAAACCGGGGCATGCGCGCATTCTCCCCGCCGCGAACATCGCCGCAAGCCCGGAGGCGGCGGTGGCCCCCGGGCTGAGCCGTTGGGCGGGGTGCCCTCAACCCCGGCTCAAAACTTCACCTCCACGCTGCCGTAGGCCCCCCGGCCGAGCTGCGGATAGCCGTTCACCGTCTCGTATCTCTCGTCGAGCAGGTTCTCCACCCGCGCCTTCAACGCCATGCGCGGGCTCGCCTGCCACGCGCCGTAGAGGCGCACGACCGTGTAGCCGGGCTGCGCGATCGTCGCATAGGTCTGCGCATCCACATCCATCCGGTCGGCGGCGAACACCGCGCCGGCCCCGGCGCTGAAGCCGGACCCCAGCTCATGCCAGAGATCGAGCGCACCGCTGTGCCGCGGCCGCCGCAGCAGCCGGGTCCGCTCCGTGAGATTGACGGCGTCGAGGTAGGTATAGGCGGCGTGGATTTTCCAGCCGCCGGGCAGGTCGAGTTTGGCCGCGAGCTCGAGCCCGCGCGTGCGCGCGCTTTCCACGTTCTCAACCGTGCTGGGAAACACGTTGAAGTCATAGGTGATCAGGTCGTGCAGGTCCGTTTGGAACCACGTCGCGCTGAGCGTGCCGGCATTTTTTGCAAAATAATAATCCACCCCGGCATCCCAGCCGCGCGCCGTCTCGGCCCTCAGGTTCGGATTGCCGGCATAGGACGCGTTCTGCCCGTAGAGATCGAGAAAGCTCGGGGCCCGGAATCCCGTGCCATAGCTCGCCCGGAACTTCAGCCGGTCCTGATTCGTCAGCCACGCCGCCGTCACGCGGCCCGTGGTGGCGTGCCCAAAGGTATCAAAATCATCGCTGCGCAGGCCGGCCGTCAGGTATAGATCCTTCACCGGCGTCCATTCGTCCTGCGCGAAAAACGCGAGCAGTCTCTGCCGCTGGTTGATGTCGCCGAACCCGGTGTTGCGTGTCGTGTTCAGCTCGCCGGTGAACCCTCCGGTCACGCGATGCTGTTCGTTCGCCACGCACGTGGTCTGCCAGTCGAGGGCGGCGCGTCGGTTTTGGACCACCGTCACGGATCCACCAAGGGGATCGGGACTGTTCGCGACATATCGCCGGTCCTGCCCGCCGAGCACGACGTGGCTTGTGAGCGAAGGCGAATGCGTGAGGTCGGCAAACACCGTCGCGAGCTGGTTGTTCTCGGTCTCCGAGTTGTCGGGATCGTTCGCCCCGTAGCCCACCGCCGCGCCGGGCGAACCGTAGCGGCCGTTGAATCCACGCCAGGTCATGCCGAGCGCCACGCTGTCGGAAAACCGGCGATCCAGCCGCAACGTGTAGGTCGCGCTGTCGAATTTATTGTTTACCCGCTCGTTGTCGGTGTGGCCGCCGGACGCGGAGAAGCTGTAGCCGCCCGCGGCGTCGCCGCCGGACGCGCTCAGCGCCCCCTGCACCGTGCCGAACGATCCGCCCTCCACCGCCACCGCGGCCCGGGCCGGGCCGCTGCCGCGCTGGGCGCTGAGCGACACCACGCCGCCCACCGCCTCGCCGCCGTAGAGAGTGCTTTGCGGGCCGTGCGCCACCTCGAGGCGGTCGCCGGCGCCCAGCGCGACACCGCCGAGCGTGGCCTGGTAGTCCGTGTTGGGATCGTTCGCCCGGATGCCATCGACGAGGAACAGCGTCTGGTTGGAATTGGCGCCGCGGAGAAAGAGCGAGGTCACCGCGCCCGGCGCGCCCGAGGCGGAGACCGGCGCACCGGACAGGCCCCCGAGCGCCGCCCCGAGTCCGGTCAGCTGCATCCGCGCGAGCTCGGCGGCACTGAGGGCATCGACGAAGGTCCCGGTGGTCGTCAGCGCGGCGGGCGTGCGCGTCGCGGTCAGGACGTAGGTGGGCAACGGTTCCGGCTCGGCGGTCTGCGCGAACGCGGTGAGGACCGGCCAGAGGCCGGCGAGAAACGAGAGGCGTCGGAGGGACGCCGGGATGATGTTTTTCATGATCTGCTGATGCGGTGGCAAGAGCAGACCCGGTCGCGGCAGGGCTGTAGTTGAAACCGGGGTCGCTGACCCCGGAGACCGGCCTCAGCGAGGCCGGCTACAATGGCCGAACATGATCCACTCCCACCCTTCAAAGGTGCGTTGAAGGTTTGTCGCCGGCGCGCGCACTGCACGCCGGCACGGTGAGCCCCTGAAGGCAGATGTTCGGACTCCGCATGTGGGCGCCGCGCCCAAGTGCCAAGGGCCAAGGACCAAGTATCAGGAGTCTGCCTCTTGTTACTTGCCACTTGTCACTTGATACTTGCGCGCAAGCGCGTCCTCGCCCCTCGCCTTCACCGGCTGTCCGATTGGCTTTGCTCCCGCCCTGCGCGGAATGGGGGTCTGTGATGCGTTACCGCAGCGCAACTGTGGCCGGATCTCACGGCCTTCCCTGTTGCTTCAGAGTTGAATAAAAAGAACCTCAGGCGCTGCACAAATCCGCCTGAACCCCGCTCCAAGCAAGCCCAAACCCTGTGCACTTCTTGCCTTTGCAGGATTTTTTCCCGTGGATACGCATCATAATTGACCTGACGCAAGCCGGGGTTGCTATTTTCATATCATCGTATCCTGATATAACGTTTGTCTGATGTCCACGCCTGCACCCAGCTCCGCTGAAACCGCTCTCCGCCGCCTTCTGGCCGAGCGCGTCGCCATCATTGACGGCGCCATGGGTACGACCATCCGCACGTACAATCTGACGGAGCAGGACGCGCGGGGCGAGCGCTTCAAGGACTCCCTCAAGGACCTCAAGAACAACGGCGACATCTATTCCCTCACCCGCCCGAACGAGATCGGCGACATCCACCGGCGCTTCCTTGAGGCCGGCGCGGACATCATCGAGACCAACACTTTTTCCGCGACCAGCATCGGCCAGAGCGAATTCTTCGTCGAGGATCCGCGCGAAAAGGGCGGCCGCAAGGACCCGGCGTTCTACCAGGGCGTCATCGAGAACCCGTTCCTCACCGAACTCGCCCACGACATCAACTTCCAGTCCGCGCGCCAGTGCCGCGAGTGGGCCGACCGCATCGCCAACGCCACCGGCCGCCGCCGCTACGTCGCGGGCGCCATCGGGCCCTTGACGGTCTCGCTCTCCGTCTCGCCCGACGCCGACGACGCCGGCTTCCGCGTCGTCACCTTCGACCAGGTCAAGGCCGACTACCGCCGCCAGGTGCGCGCGCTCATCGCCGGCGGCGTGGACCTGCTGCTGGTCGAGACCATCTTCGACTCGCTCAACGCCAAGGCCGCCCTTGTCGCCATCGGCGAGGTCTTCGCCGAGGACCGGATCAAGCTCCCGCTGATGATCTCGGCCGCCGTCGGCCGCGGCGGCGAGACGATGATCTCCGCCCAGACCGTCGGCGCGTTCTGGAACGCCGTCCGCCACGTCAAGCCCCTCGCGGTCGGCCTCAACTGCTCGCTCGGCCCCGATCTCATGCGCCCGTTCCTCGAGGAACTGGGCCAGAAGGCCGACACCTTCATCTCCTGCTACCCGAACGCCGGCCTGCCCAATCCGCTGTCGCCGACCGGCTTTGACCTCGGCCCCGCCGACATGGGCCGCTACCTCGGCGAGTTCGCCTCAAGCGGCCTGCTCAACATCGCGGGCGGCTGCTGCGGCAACACGCCCGAGCACATCGTCGCGATCGCCGCCGCCCTCGCCCCCAAGCCCGCGCGCAAGGTCAGCATCCTCGCGCCGCAGTTCGCGCTGTCCGGCTCGCTGCCGTTCACGCCCGACCCGAAGAACTTCATCATGATCGGCGAGCGCACCAACGTCGCCGGCTCCCCGAAATTCGCCAAGCTCATCAAGGCCGGCAACTATGAGGAGGCCGTCTCCGTCGCCCGCCAGCAGGTTGAGAACGGCGCCAACGTCATCGATGTCTGCATGGACGAGGGCCTCATCGACGGCGTCGCCGCCATGACGCGCTTCCTGCACCTCATCGGCAGCGAGCCCGAGGTCGCCAAGGTCCCCGTGATGGTCGACTCCTCCAAGTGGGAGGTCATCGAGGCCGGGCTGAAATGCCTTCAGGGCAAGGGCATCGTCAACTCCATCTCCCTCAAGGAGGGCGAGGCCAGATTCCTCGACCAGGCGCGAACCATCCGGCGCTACGGTGCCGCCGTGGTTGTCATGGCCTTCGACGAGAACGGCCAGGCCTCCTCCTACGCCGAGAAGATCCGCATCTGCGAGCGCGCCTACCGGCTCCTCGTCGACACCGTCGGGTTCCCGCCCGAGGACATCATCTTCGACCCGAACATCCTCACCGTCGGCACCGGCATCGAGGAGCACAACAACTACGCCGTCGATTTCATCGAGGCCACGCGCTGGATCAAGGCCAACCTGCCCCACGCCAAGGTCAGCGGCGGCGTCTCGAACATCTCCTTCAGCTACCGCGGCAACAACGTCGTGCGCGAGGCCATGCACTCGGCCTTCCTCTACCACGCCATCAGGGCCGGGATGGACATGGGCATTGTCAACCCGTCGATGCTCGAGGTCTACGAGGAGATCGACAAAAACCTCCTGGAACACGTGGAGGACGTCCTGCTCAACCGCCGGCCCGACGCCACCGAGCGCCTCGTCACCCTCGGCGAACAGCTGAAGGCCGCCGGCGCCACCACCGACGAGAAAGCCAACATCGCCCTCATCGAGGGCTGGCGCCAGGGCACCGTCGAGGCGCGCCTCTCCCACGCCCTCGTCAAGGGCATCGACGCCTGGATCGACGAGGACACCGAGGAGGCCCGCCAGAAATACGGCAAGCCGCTCCTCATCATCGAGGGCCCGCTGATGGACGGCATGCGCGTCGTCGGCGACCTCTTCGGCTCCGGCAAGATGTTCCTCCCGCAGGTTGTCAAGAGCGCCCGCGTCATGAAGAAGGCTGTCGCCTACCTCCAGCCGTTCATGGAGGAGGAGAAAAAGCAGCTCGTCGCCTCCGGCGGCACCGCCCGCGCCCAGGGCAGGATCATCATGGCCACCGTCAAGGGCGACGTGCACGACATCGGCAAGAACATCGTCGGCGTCGTGCTCGCCTGCAACAATTACGAGGTTGTCGACCTCGGCGTCATGGTGTCGTGCGAAAAGATCCTCGCCGCCGCGCAGGAGAAGGGCGCGCACGTCATCGGCCTCTCCGGCCTGATCACGCCGTCGCTCGACGAGATGGTGCATGTCGCCAGGGAGATGAAGCGGCTCGGCTTCAAGCTGCCGCTGCTCATCGGTGGCGCCACGACCTCCGCCGCGCACACCGCGATCAAGATCGCCCAGAACTACGACGAACCCGTGATCCACGTGCTCGACGCCTCGCGCGTCATCGGCGTCGTCTCAAAGCTCCTCAGCCCCGAGCACCAGCCCGCCTACGTCGCGGAAATGAAGGCCACCCAGGAGCGCCAGCGCGCCGACTTCGCCGACCGCAAGGGCGCCCGCAAGCTCCTGGCGCTGCCCGAGGCCCGCGCCCGCAGGCAACCGACGGATTGGGCGACCGTCGACATACCCCAGCCCGAATTCCTCGGCCCGCGGGTCTTCACCAGCGACCAACTGGCCGCGGTCAGCGGACATGCCGGCGAGGGCTTGAAAGCGACACCCTTCGGCCTGTCGCTGGACGAAATCGCCGCCTACATCGACTGGGGGCCGTTCTTCTCGACCTGGGAACTCCACGGCCGCTTCCCCGACCTCCTCAAGGATGAGAAGGTCGGCGAGGAAGCCACCAAGCTCTACGCCGAGGCGCAGGCGATGCTGCAGCGCATCGTCGCCGAGAAACGCTACACCGCCAGGGCCGTCATCGGCTTCTGGCCGGCCAACGCCGTTGGCGATTCGGTCGAGGTGTATGCGGACGAGTCGCGCTCGAAGGTCCTCAAGACGTTCCATTTCCTCCGCCAGCAGAACGCAAAGCCCGCCGGGCAGTTCAACCACTGTCTCGCCGACTTCATCGCCCCGAAGGATTCGGGCCGGATCGACTACCTCGGCGGCTTCGCCGTCACCGCCGGCCACGGCGTCGAGGAATTCGCCGCCGGGTTCCGCGCGAAACACGACGACTACAACGCCATCCTGGCGCAGGCCCTCGGCGACCGCCTCGCCGAGGCCCTCGCCGAGCTGATGCACAAAAGGGCCCGCGACTTCTGCGGCTACGGCAAGACGGAGAACCTCGAGATGAAGGACATCATCCGCGAAAAATACCGCGGCATCCGCCCGGCGCCCGGCTACCCCGCCTGCCCGGACCACACGGAGAAGCCCCCGTTGTTCGACCTGCTCAACGCCACGGAGGCGACCGGCATCGTGCTCACGGAGTCGAATGCCATGTTCCCCGCCAGCAGCGTGAGCGGACACTATTTCAATCACCCGGAGGCGAAGTACTTCGCGGTCGGCAAACTCGCGCCGGACCAGATCGAAGACTACGCCGCCCGGAAGGGAATTCCCATGACCGAGGCGGAAAAGTGGCTGGCTCCGTATTTGGACTACTAAGCCAAAATCCGTCAGCAGCAGACTGGGCAAATGCGGTCGGCCGCGACCTAACTCCAGCAGCGCCGCTTGGACTCGTCACTCTAACTGGCTTTGCCGGATACCGGCATTCTCAACTGCGCCTTCATGCGGACTCCTTGGGTGTTGATCCCCGGTCCCCCGTCCGTCCAATCAGGGCCATCTCAGGGATTGAGTTTGGCCAAGCCGGCGACCGATTCCGCGTTTGACCTGCGTCGGGCTTCGCCGGATGTGTTGCCCATGCGGATTTCCCGAATCCCCGGGCTGTGGTTGCCCTGTTTGCTGGCCGCGGTGTCCGCACCGGCCGAACACACGGTCGCCGGCGTGAGCTTTGCGCGGGTCGGCGACACGGAGTTGAAACTCGACCTGTATCAGCCCGACGGCCCGTCCGCCGGACTGATCGTGTGGGTGCACGGCGGCGCGTGGCGCCGGGGATCGCGCCAGGACTGCGACCTCCGGGGCCTGACCGCCCTTGGCTGGACTGTGGCCAGCGTCGACTACCGGCTGTCGACCGTCGCGCGTTTCCCGGCGCAGGTGCACGACATCAAGGCGGCCATCCGCTTCCTGCGCAGCCATGCCGCCGATTACGGCTATCCGCCCGGCCGCCTGGTCGTCGCCGGGTCGTCGGCCGGGGGTCACCTGGCCGCGCTGGTCGGAGTGACCAACGGCGACCGCGAACTCGAGGGAACGGTCGGCGCCAACCCCGGCGGGTCGTCCGACGTGCAGGCGGTCGTCGTGCTCTACGGCGCCAGCGACCTGACCACCATCCTGGCGCAATCGACACCGCACGGCCTGGCGATGCGCGTGCCGGCGCTGGAGTTGTTGCTCGGCGGCCAGCCCGACCAGGTGCCGGCGCTGGCGCGGCTGGCCAGCCCGGTTTTCCATGTCGACGCCCACGACCCGCCGCTGTTGCTGGAGCACGGCGACCAGGACGGGCAGATGCCCATCAACCAGGCACACGAACTCGTGGGTGCCTATGAGCGGGCCGGCCGGCCGGTCGTCTTCAAGGTCCTGTACGGCGCGGGCCACGGTGACCCCGCCTTCACCACGCCGGACAATCTCGCCTTCATCGACCGCTTTCTCCGCGCCCACCTGCCCTGATCGGGCCAGACCAGAATAAAGGCACCGGGTCTGGCTTTGTCGGTGGTGGTCCGGCAGACTCGGATTTTCCAGTATCTGGGGATGACCCGCGACCGGCCTTGGGAGATTTTTTGCCGGACCCTGGTTTTGGTGCTTGCTTAATTAAGCGTCTGCTTAATCTTATCGGCATGCAAAGCCTCGCTGCCATCTCCGACCCGACCCGCCGGCGCATCGTCGAGCTGCTCGCCCAGCGCGAGCGCACCGCCGGCGAGCTCGTGGCCGAGTTCGACCTGAGCGCGCCCGCCATCTCCCAGCACCTGAACGTGCTCCGCCAGGCCGGCCTCGTCACCACCCGCGCCGAGGGCCAGACGCGCATCCAGTCGCTCAACCCCGCCGGGCTCGACGAGCTCGGGGACTGGCTGGAGAAGACGCGCAGCTTCTGGTCGCGCCATCTCGATGCCCTGGAGCGCGAGTTGCGCGCGGACGATGAGCGGAACGCCCGAGCCAAAAAGAAACAATCTTCCTCATGAAATCCAACGACCAAAACGGAAAATTCACGGCGCCGGGCGAAGTCCGCCTGGTGCGCACGTTGCCCGGACCCATCGAACGCGTCTGGGACTACCTCGTCGACGCCGAGAAGCGCGCCCGCTGGTTCGCCGGCGGGCCGATCGAGCCGAAAAAGGGCGGCAAGGTGGAGCTCTTCTTCCACCATAAAAACATCGCGCCCGACGAGACGCCGCCGGAGGATCACAAGCACGTGCAGGACCCCGGCTTCAAGATGCCCGCCACGGTGCTGCGCTGGGAGCCGCCGCGCGTGCTGAGCTACACGTTTGACGAGGATTCGGACGTCACATTCGAGCTCACGGCGCAGGGCAAGGACGTCCTGCTGGTGCTCACACATCGCGCGCGCGGCGCAGACCTCCCTTTTCTCCACGGCTACTCAAGCGGCTGGCACACTCACCTTGCGCAGCTCATCGCGCTGCTCGAGGGCGCGCCGCGTCCGCCGTTCTGGCCGATGCACGCCCAGCTCAAGGCCGAATACCAAAAACTCCGCGACGCCGCCCCGCAGGGTTAACCCGCTCAAAATTTCCCGGTGGGAAGGCTCCCCGCGCCGCCCTGACCGTTCCCCGTCACACTGCACCAAGGCTACGGCCTTGCCCAGCCACCAACCTGTTCTGAACCCGATCCCGCCAACGTCATCAAAACAACCGAATCCCATCGCACCATGAAATCCACGCCCACTACCCCACCCAAAATCGTCGCTCCCGACCAATGGCTCGCCGCCCGGCGCGAGCTGCTGCGCGAGGAAAAGGAATACACCAGGCTGGGCGACCAGCTGGCCGCCCGCCGCCGCGAGCTGCCCCGGGTGAGGATCGACAAGTCCTATGTCTTCGCCTCGCCCCATGGACCGGCGACCCTGGCCGACCTGTTCGAAGGTCGCAGCCAGCTGCTCGTCCAGCACTTCATGTTTGGCGCCGGCTGGGAGGAAGGGTGCAAGAGCTGCTCGTTCATGATGGATCATTTCAATCCGGCCGTGCCGCACCTGAATGCCCGGGACGTCTCCTTCGCCGCCATCTCCCGCGCCCCGCTGGCGGAAATCCTGCCGTTCAAAGCGCGGATGGGCTGGGCGGTCAACTGGGTCTCGGCGCATGGCAATGATTTCAACCAGGACTACCATGTCTCCTTCTCCCCCGAGGAACTGGCCCGCGGGCCGGTGGACTACAATTATGCGCAGCGGCCGTTTCCGCTGGCAGAGGCGCCAGGCATCAGCGTCTTTGCCCGTGATGCCGCCGGCGAGGTATACCATACCTACTCCACCTATGGCCGGGGAGTGGAAGTGGTCATGGGCACTTACCACCTCCTCGACCTCGTGCCCAAGGGCCGGGACGAGGATCCCGAGGCCACCATGAGCTGGGTCCGTTACCACGACCGTTACGAGCATGCGCTCGCCTGAGAGTCTCCGCCAGCGCCTCGCCGGCGCGCGCGGCTGGTTGCTCCCGGCCGCGCTGTTCGCCCTCGCGCCCAAATGCGTGCTGTGCCTGCTGACATATGCCGGTCTCGGGGCCGCGCTCGGGCTCGGCGGCCCGGAGCTCTGCGGCGCGTCGGGCGACACGGCCGGACCTTGGACCTTATGGCTGCCTGCGATCGGCGCGGCGGCAGGCCTCGCCGGGTTCCTTACACGTCCGGCAAGAGGGCCGCGATAGGATCGATGCGAGTTCCTCAACCGCGCCGCACGCCTTCAGGGAATCGCGCCGGCCGCTGCACGAAGCAGCCCGCTGGATTTATTCCCAAACCGCCCCCGGGCGGACGGCACCCGCTCCACCATGTTTTTCACCACCCTGATCCTGGCCGCGCTGGTTGTATTGGTTTCCTTGGACACAGCCGGGAGTGATTCTCCGTGACCGCCGGCGAGGCGGGTGGGGCTGGATCACGGGCTGGGGGCCCCGCTGGTGACGGACGCCCCAGCGCCGAGGAGCGCCAATGATCTAGTGAAAGATTTTCCAGCCGCGCCGGCCACCTGCCAGATTGGTGTTTTCAATCCGTCGGGAGTACTGCATCTTTGGCCTCCCCGCCCCGAGGAAACCCCACCCATGAAACATCGCCCCCTGCTCACCCTTGCCGCCCTGTTCCTGACCACCTGGAGCCTGGCGCACGCCGCCGGCCTCGCCGGCAAATGGACGGCCGAATTCGACACCCAGATCGGTGTCCAGAAATACACCTATGAATTTGCCACCGACGGCGACAAGCTGACCGGCAAGGCCACCTTCGACCACTCGATGGGCAAGGGGGAGGCGCCCCTCAAGGACATCAGGATCAAGGGCGATGACGTCTCCTTCGTCGAGACCGCCAAGTTCGACAGCAACGAGCTCGCGATCACCTACACCGGCAAGCTCGCCGGCGACGAGCTGAAGCTCACGCGGGTGGTCGGCGACTTCGCCACCGAGCAGCTCGTCGCGAAACGGGTGAAGGTAGCCGACGCCAAGCCCGACGCCAAGCCGGCGCCGGCCAAATAGGCGCGGGTGCCGCCCTGGTTCGGCCCCCCGGGGGGCCGGTCAGTCCCGCACCGTGTTCAGGCCGAGGCGGGCGATGCGGTCAATTAGCTGCGGATAAGCCAGCCCCGCCTTGCGGGCCGACTGCGCGAAATCCTCGTCCGGGGCCAGGATGGGGTTCGGATTCGCCTCGATGAAGTAGAGTTCTTTCCGCGCGTTCAGCCGCAGGTCCAGCCGCGCGTAGCCGTCGATGGTCAGCAGGTGGTAGATGCGCTTGCAGACCGCCTCGATGTGCCGCACCAGCGCCGGCTCCAGCCCCTCCGCAAAGCGGTTCTCCAGGCCCCAGCGCTCGCGGTAGGCGTCGTCCCACTTCGCCCGGTAGGTGGCGATCTTCGGCTCGTCCGGCGGCACCTCACGGAACACCAGCTCGCGGATCGGGAAGACCTGCAGGCGGTGGTTGCCGATGAGGCTGACGTAGAGCTCGCGCCCCTCGATGTACTCCTCGGCGATGACGTCGTTGTCGGTGTTCTGGTGGAGGAAGCCGACCCGCTCCCGGAACTGCTCGTCGGTTTCCACGAACGATGCCTGCGCGATCCCGTAGGACGCCTCCTCCTTCAGGGGCTTCACGAGGATGGGAAACTGCAGGCGTTTCGGGCGCGCGATGCGCTTGCCGCGCGGGATGATCACGAAGTCCGGCGTGTGGATGCGGTGGTAGCTGAGGATCTTCTTCGAGATGCCCTTGTGCTTGCACAGGGTCAGTCCGGTCGAGCCGCAGCCGGTGAAGGCCAGGTCGGACATCGCGAGGAACGAGACGATGTGCTGGTCGAAGGCCCGGTTGTTCCGGAACTGGTCGGCCAGGTTGAAGATCACATCCGGGCTGAAGGTCTGCAGTTTCTGGCGCAGGAGGTCGAGGTCGTCGAAGATCGCCAGGTGCTCGTGGGGATAGCCGAGCTCGTTGAGGGCGGCAAGCACCGCGGCCTCGGTTTTCCAGTCCGCCGTCTTCAGCTCGGGGCCGAGGTCCTGGTCGAGTGTCGTCGGCCGCACGGCGTCGAACAGCGTGAGAATCTTGAGTGGCCGCGGCATGCTACTTGGTGCGCTTGAATTTCCCCGTGAACAGGTAGTTCATCACCAGCGTGGTGAAGTAGGCCGCCACCGCCATGTCCGGCGGCGCGTCACCGGGGCTCAGGTGCAGGTCGAGCTGGTCGCAGCGGTCGATCAGCCGGGAGAGGAGCTTGTGCACGCGGTATTTCCGCTCGTTGGTGGACTCGCACACGGCGTCCCCCAGCAGGCGCCGCCGCTGGCGCAGATAGACCGAGGCCCGGTGCGCCGGGCCGGCGTCCGCCGCACCCGTAAACAGCTGGCGGAGGTCGCGGTCATAAAAGTCGGGATAGATGTCCTCGTACTGCTTCCGCTTCCGCGCGTAATAGGTCCGCAGCTTGAGGTTGAGGCAGTCGAAGTCCTTCACGCGGTAGACCGGCTGGCAGGGCGGCGGCCGGCCGGCCAGGGACTGCATCAGCCCGTCCACGTACTCGAGCTTCTGCAGGGCCTTCCAACCCTTGAAGCGGGTGCGCCAATCGAGTCCCGGCGTCAGCCAGACGGCGAAGGTTTCCGCAAAATCCTCGTCCGGGTGGCTCTGGGCGTACCAATCGTCGAGGTGCACGACATACGAGCGGCTGTAGGGCCGCGGCCGGTAGAAATCGGGCGTGGCCTCGGCTGAGGACTTGCCGAATACGCGCTGCCATTTCCGCTTCCGGAAGAGCTGGTACGCGTAGGCATAGGCGTGGGCGGCCTCGTGCCGGATGAGCCGCATGAACCACTCCGGGCTCCCGCCCTCGACCTCGAGCATCAGCTTCGCCTCGAGCCGGCGCAGGCGGTCATGGACCAGAAAAAAAGGGATGAAGATCGCCGGGATGCCAACGGGCACGAACCATTCATCGCCGACGTGGCAGGGCGGAAGGAACGCCAGGCCCTTTTGGGCCAGCTCATCATGGAGCTGCTGCACCAGGGCCTGGAGGGGCGTGCCCGTCAGGGTCAGGCCGAGCCGGGAAATCTTCCTTTCCAGCAGCAGGTCATCATCCAGCGCGGGCCAGTCGGGAGCGTCCATCGCCGGAACCTAACCGGAAATTTCAAATCTTGAATCAAATTCCACCCACCGGGCCGGTTCGCCGCGCCGGCCTGCCGGTCGCGTCATTTATTCCGGGGTTAGGTTCCCGTTTTGTCGCAATTATATTTTCGCGGCGGACGATACCCGGCCGTGGCCGGCCGGTCGAACCCTTGTAGCCGACTCGATCAACCGGGTCCGCCTCCCTTTCCGCCGGCCGCCGCCGGCCCCACCTCCAAATCGTCCGCCATGTTACGCTGGGTCCTCTTCTTTTTCCTCGTGGCCATCGTCGCCGGCTTGCTGGGTTTCACCGGCATCGCCGGAGCCGCCGCCAGTGTCGCCAAGATCATTTTCGCGCTCTTCCTCGCCCTGCTGCTCATTTCGCTCGTGGTCCTCACCCTGGGGGGCCGGCCTCCGCCCGCCACCTGAGCCTGCCGACCCCGAACTGCCTTCCCTCCACCCGCCTTCTCCGCCCACCATGAAAAACAAAGCCATCCATTCCTCCGTCATCCTCGCCTCCGGCCTCACCCTCCTGGCCTTCGCCGCCTGCTCCAAGGAGAAGCGCGACGACCTCGCGGACAAGACCAAGGACGCCTACCAGGACACCAAGGCCGCCGTCGTCGACAACTGGGGCGACCTCAAGTCCTACACCTTCGAGAAACGCGGTGATTTCTCCGCCAAGTTCAAGGCCCGGCAGGTCGGGTTTGATGCCGACGTGAGCAAGATGCGGGCGGACTATTCCGAGGACAAGGCCAGCGCCAGCCGCAAGGCCGCCATGGCGGAATTCAAGGACTCCGAGTCCGACTACAAGGACAAGCTCGCGGCGGTCGGCACCGCCACCGCCGACACCTGGGGCTCAGCGCGCGACAACGTCATCGCCTCTTGGGACCGCATGCACGCCTCCTACGCGAAAGCCCGCGCCGGGGAATAAAACGATCCCCGCGATCAGAGGCGGCTGAATCGGGCCCTTGGATTGGGGTATGCCGGCAAACCCAGGGGATGGGACCGGTTTAAGCCTTCCCGTCACGCGATGCGCGCGTCAGCTTGCGGGCCATCCCACCCAAGGAGGTTTCATGCCACGCTATGTCGATGGATTCGTCATCCCCGTCCCGAAACGCAAACTCGCCGCCTACCGCCGCATGGCGCGCATCGGCGGCATGGTCTGGAAGGACCACGGCGCGCTCGCCTACATGGAGTGCACCGGCGAGGACCTGAAGGCGTCATTCGCCCTGCCCTTCCCCGTGCTCGCGAAAACCAGGCCCGGCGAGACCGTGGTTTTCTCCTTCATCGTCTATCAGTCCAGGAAACACCGCGACCGGGTGAACGCCAGGGTCATGAAGGACCCGCGCCTGCTCCCGCTGATGGATCCGAAGAAAATGCCCTTTGACCCCAAGCGCATGGCTTACGGCGGTTTCACGGCCATGGTGGATCTTTAGTCGGCCGCCCGCGGGCGGCCGACATTGCCCCGGCCGTGGCATGGGACCCGCTGCAACGGCGCCTCACCCCGCCCCATGAAGATCCTCGCTGTCTCCGACCTGCATTTCGGCCTGACCCAGTTTGACTGGGTCGTGGCCCAGGCGCCGAACTACGACCTCGTCATCATCGCGGGCGACCTGCTCGACATCGGCGGGCACCTCGACCTCGACTCCCAGATCACCGTCGTCGTCAAATATCTCCGGACCATCAGCACCAAGACCCGGCTGGTGGTCTGCTCCGGCAACCACGATGGCGATGAAAAGAATGCGGCCGAGGAATACATCGCGCGCTGGCTCCTGCGCGTGCGCGCCGCCGGCCTGGTGGTCGACGGCGCCGGGATCGACCTGGACGGGGTCCGCCTCTCCGTCTGCCCCTGGTGGGACGGCCCGGCCACCCGCGAGACGATGCGGGCGTTCCTGCGCACGGAACACGCGGGCGCGCCCAGGCCCTGGCTCTGGGTGCACCATGCCCCGCCCGACGGCGTCGGTGTCAGCTGGACGGGCAAGGCGCACGCCGGCGACGCCTTCCTGGTCGAGACCATCCATGAACTGGCGCCCGACTTTGTGTTTTCCGGCCACATCCACAATTCCCCGTTCCGCTCGGGGGGTGGCTGGGCCGCCCGCATCGGCCGGACCTGGGTCTTCAATCCCGGCAAGCAGCTGGGCGCGCCGCCCACTTACATCGAGCTCGATCTCGGAAAGAATTCCGCCCGCTGGGTTTCCCAGGCCGGGGTGGAGGAAATCCAGCTCGATGCGGCCGGGACCGTCCCGACCGCCGGCGGCTAATCGTCCGTGGCCCGCCGCGGGATGTCACGCGGGTGCTTGTGCATGAGCGCGTCCAGCACCTCGTCGATGATGCCCAGATGGTCGGACCGGTCCTTGAACTGGTGCTTGATGTCCACGAGGTACCGGTTGAGCGAATCGAGCCGGCGCGCGAGGATGGCGGCCATGTGCAGGGTGACTGCGGGATGCAGCCGGAAAAACTCCCCCGGGTCGGCCACATGCCGGAAAACGCAGGGCGTGATCGCCTTGACCGTGGCGGTCGGTGCGGTGCCGAGCAGGAAGGCCATGTCGCCGAACACCGCCCCGGTCACATAGACCTCGGCGATGAGCACGCCGTCCTTGAGGACCTCGACCTCGCCACTCTCGAGGAAAAAGATGCCCTGGACCGGCTGCCCCTCGGTGATCAGCACCCCGCCGGCGGCACAGCTGACGGACGGCAGATGCTGGAGCAGGGATAAGTCCATGGGTTGGGGGAAAGCAGGGCAGCCAAAGCAGGTTTCGCGCCGTCAGCACCGGGACCGGTCGGGTGGCACCCGCTTTGCCGGTGACACGTGCTCCCGGCTTGGCTTTTGCGCCGGGGAGATGCATTGATGGTGTGCCCCGGCGGCCACCCCGGCCCCGGCTCCACCCCCACCCCGCTCTGCCATGCCCCGTTCCTTTCATGCCCATTCGCTTTCCCTCACCCTCCTGACCGGCGCCCTGCTGCTCGCCCCGCTGACGGCGGTGGAAACCCCCGGCCCGGCCGCCGCCGCGCCGCTGTTCAACGGTCACAACCTCGACGGCTGGAGGGTTTATCTGGCGGGCCGGCCGGCGGGCGCGGCCCAGGACATCTTCCAGGCCGAGGCGGGCGTGGTGCACGTCTACAAGGATGCCGCCGCCGGCACCAGGCAGCCCTTCGGCTACCTGCTCACGGCGGCGGAGCACGCCGATTACCGGCTGACGCTGGAATACAAGTGGGGCACGAAGCAGTTCGCCCCGCGCGCCGATCCCGACAGCGTGCGCGATGCCGGTGTCTGCTACCATGTGCAGGCCCCGGACGAGATCTGGCCCACGGGCGTGGAATGCCAGATCCAGGAAGGCGACACCGGGGACGTCTGGCTGATCCACACGCGCGGCACCTCGCACGTCCATCCCGACAATATGAACTACTGGACCCTGGACCAGACCAGCGGCATCGAGCTGACCAAGGGTGAGAACCCCCGCGGGTACCAGCGCTTCCTGCGCAGCTACTCCTATGAGCAGCCGGGCTGGAACAAGGTCGAGCTGGTCGTCCGCGGCGACACCGCCACCTATTACGTCAACGGCCACGTCGCCAACCGCGTCACCGGCCTCAGGCATTGGGATGCGGCCACCGCCAGCTGGCAGCCGCTGACACAGGGCCGGATCCTGCTGCAGGCCGAAGGGGCCGAGATTTTCTACCGCAACATCATGCTCCAGCCGCTTGCCCCGCCGCCGGCCTCCTGACGCGAAGCGACGCACCCGGTCCGCCCGCGCCCGGGGACTCAGCTTGCCGGCGGATTCACCGCGAGCAGCTCGACCTCGAAGATCAACCCGGAGCCCGGCGGGATCTTCCCGCTTTGCAGCCCGCCGTACCCGAGATGTGGCGGGATGTAGAACACGGCGCGGCCGCCCGGCTTCAGCGACGGCATGGCCGCAGCCCAGCCGGTGATCAGGCGGCTGACCACAAAGTTCGAGGGCTTGCCGGCCCCGGCATGCGAGTCGGCGAACACCGTGCCGTCCTTGAGCCGGCCGACATAGTGGACGAGGACGTGGTCCATCAGCTGCGGCGGCTGGCCCTCGCCCGGCGTGATGATGTGGATGCCGAGCCCGCTCGAACGCCACGCAATGTCCTTCGCCTTGGCGACCTGGGGACCGAAATATTCCTCCCGCCAGTACGCGGCCTCGTCGCGCTCCGGCGCGGCCGGCGGCGGCGCCGGCTCGCAGCCGGCCAGGAAAAGAACCAGCAGGGACAGACCGAAGGCACGCTTCATGGCCTCAGCCTGCAGCATTCCCCGCCCGAAATCAGCCCGAAACTTCCGCCGCACTCCCCGGCCGGCGGCTGGAGGGGTTCGGCCGGCGCTCATCGAGCTGGCGCAGCAAATCCGGCATGGCCTGGCGCAGCGGCGAGGAGGCGAGGAATTCGTCCGCCAGCACCTTGGCGCCGCGCCCGCGCAGGCCGGCGTAGACATGCAGTTCAAACTGGAGCCGGAGCTGCGCCTCCGCCCCGGCCAGGCCCAGCGCCGCGAGCAGAAACAGCAGGGCCTCGACCGTGGAATATCGTCCCGCCCCCGGCTGCTCGCGCAGCCAGTACCGGCTCGGGCCCGTCAGCGGCAGGCTGATGCGGCGGCCCCAGGTTTCCACCACCGGCAGCATCGCCGCCGCCTCGCGCCAGCTGCCGTCGAGCAGCAGGAGCTGCACGTCCGCCGTCGGCGGGAGGGCGGCCGGCAATGGCTCGCCGCGCGGATGCAGGATCCAAAGCGTCCGGCCCGGCACCGCGATCGCCTCCCGCTCCGGCGGCGCCTCGCGCTCGAAGACATGCCCGCGCGATGCGGGCAGGATGCGGTTGATCAACCGGCCCGTGCTGGTCGGGCGCCAGAACTCGCGCCGGTGGATGAGCACGTCCACCGGCAGCGGACAGGCGACCGGCTGCAGGCCGGCGCAGATGCACCACCGCGGCACGAAACGGCACCGGACGCACCGCACCGTGGTTTCAAGGACAACGCTTCGCGCCATGCCCCCATCAAGCCTGCCCCGGCCGCCCGGGTCAACCTCCACCCCGGCCCGCCGCCACCAACCGGAATGAAAGAAATAAATCCAGCCAGTCCGGTCCCGGCCGCGGGCGAACGTTCCGGCCGGGTATCCCGGCCCTTGACTCGCCCTCGCGCGGCAGCAGCCTGCGCGCAACGGGCCCAGACCCCACTCCACCCATGCCAGCAGACGCGTCCGGCCAAGAGCTCTCCTTCCCGATCACCTATGAGGCGTTCGCCGGCAACGCGCACAACGCCGACTTCCGCGGCAAGGGCCGGCTCATCATCCGCCCCGAGGGCCCGGCCTACCTTTTCTCGGGCACGAAACGCGAGCGGTTCACCGCCCGCCACGAGCTGACCCTGGAGCTGGGCGTCGCGGACATCTGGAACGTGGTCACGGAGGGCCGGATCATCCGCTTCCGGACCGCCCGCGGCGAGTCCGGGCGGCAGGGCAGGCTGTTCCTGTTCCTCTGCGGTGATGCCGCGGAGGCCGCGGCCGTCGCGGCCCTGCTGCCGGCGCACAAGGATGCGGAGTTTCACGAGGCCCGGGATTTTTCCGCCCGGCTCCGCGCCCTGCCCGGCGCCGCCAGCCCGTGGACGTCGGTCACCCACATCCTGATCGGGCTGAACGTCGCCGTGTTCATCGTCATGGGCTGCCTCGGCGCCGGCTGGTTCACGACGACCCGCATGATGCCGTACGTGTTGTATGGGGCGAACAACGGCGGCGCGACGACCGATGGCGAGTGGTGGCGCCTCGTCACCAGCATGTTCATGCATTACGGCTTCATCCACCTGGCGATGAACATGTGGGCGCTGCTCCAGGCCGGCCACCTGGTGGAACGGCTGCTCGGCCGCGCCCTCTACACCCTCACGTACCTCGGCAGCGGCATCATCGCCGGGCTGGCCAGCATCCTCTGGCACGGGGACAAGATCTGGAGCGCCGGCGCCTCGGGCGCGATCTTCGGTGTCTACGGCGCGCTGCTCGGGTACATGCTGCGCGAGAAGCACGCCCTGCCCCGCAGCGTCTTCCAGCCCATCCTGAAGAGCACCCTGGTCTTCGCCGGGTACAACATTCTGTACGGCCTGGCGCTCCCGCGCATCGACAACTCGGCCCATGTCGGCGGATTCCTCAGCGGCATCGCCCTTGGCTGGCTCGTCGCGCTGCCGGTCGATCCGGCCGCCCGCGCCCGCCTCTGGTGGCCGCGGCTGGGGACCGGGCTGGCGGCCATCGCGGCCGCGTGCGTCGCCGGGTATTACCTGACGCCCCGTTACGACTACCGGGTGCGGGACGAGCTGGCCTGGACCGCCGCCAATGAGACCTATTACACCCGCGAGGAGTCCATCGCCCGGCAAACCGCCGCGGCCGTGGCCGAGCTGGAACAGGGCCGCGACCGCGAGGCCCACGCCCGGTGGCTCGCCACCGAGGCGGTGCCCTTTTACGAGGACTGGGCGCGCCGCATCTCCGGACTGGACCTGGCCCCGGAAAAAATCACCGCCCGCTACCGCGATGCGCTGCTGCGGATCATCCGGCTGCGGCTCGTCAATTTCCGGCAGCTCATCGCCGGGCTCAACGCGGGCGAGGCCGGAGCCGTCGGTCGCTACATGCAGGCCGACGGCCGGGTCGCGCAGGAGATCAGCCGGCTCGGCCGGAAGTAAAAATCCCGGGGACCGGCCCTGAGGCGGATCTATGCAGTGGCCCGTGGGCCAGCGAGCTTGCTCGCGCTCTTTGGGCGCCCGCCAGCGGGCTGGCCTACCGCCGCACTATTCAGTTCCTCGAGTTAAGAGGAATACCGCGGTCAACTGCATGGGCCCGGCCGAGGCAGGCTTCGGATCGTGTGCGAATAAAGTTGCCGGCGGGGGGAGTTCCGGTTTTCTCCCCGCGAGCCAGCCGCCACGCCCGTGCTGTTCAATTCCCTCACCTTCGTCGTTTTTTTCGTCCTTGTGCTGGGCGGGTACTGGACGCTCCGGTCCTGGACCGCACGAAAGAACCTGTTGCTGGTGGCCAGCTACATCTTCTACGGCGCCTGGAATCCGCCGTTCGCGCTGCTGCTCTTCGCGACCACCGCGCTGGATTTCTACCTCGGCGCCCGCATCGCCCGGGCGGAGGGGCCGCGGGCCCGCCGGGGCTGGATGATCGCGAGCGTGACCTCGAACCTGAGCATGCTGGGCTTCTTCAAGTACGGGAACTTCCTCCTCGAGAACACGCAGTGGCTGCTGGCCCGGGTTGGTATCGTCTACGCGCCGCCGCACCTCGACGTCTTCCTGCCGATCGGCATCTCCTTCTACACCTTCCACTCGCTGTCCTACACGCTCGACGTCTACCGCGGGGTGTGCGCGCCGACGCGGTCGCTGCGCGACTTCACGCTGGCCGTGTCCTTCTTCCCGCAGCTCGTCGCCGGCCCGATCGTGCGCGCCGCGGACTTCCTGCCCCAGCTGGTGACGGCGCCCGTGCTGCGCGCGGGGCAGTTTGGCTGGGGCCTGCTCCTGATGACCCTCGGCCTGTTCGAGAAGATCGTGCTGGCCGACACGCTGCTCTCCGGCTCGGCCGACGCGGTCTTTGACCACGGCGGGCCGCTGCACGCGCTCGATGCGTGGACCGGCGTGCTGGCGTTCGCCGGGCAGATCTTCTTCGACTTCGCCGGCTACTCGACCTGCGCCATCGGCGCGGCGCTCTGCCTGGGGTTCCACCTCAAGGACAACTTCCGGTTCCCCTACGCCGCGATGGGCTTCTCGGATTTCTGGCGGCGCTGGCACATCTCGCTCTCCACCTTCCTGCGCGACTTCCTCTACATCCCGCTCGGCGGGAACCGTGACGGCGTCACCCGCGCGGCGATCAACCTGATGATCGTGATGTTCATCGGCGGCCTCTGGCACGGCGCCGCGTGGACCTTCGTGGTGTGGGGGCTGCTCCACGGCGTCTTCCTGGTGATCGAGCGGGTGGTGACCGCCGTGGCGAAGGAGCCGCGCTGGGCGCAGGCCTTCATCGGGCAGCTGCTCATCGGGCTCGGCACCTACGCCGCGGTGTGTTTTGCGTGGGTCTTTTTCCGCGCCCCGAACTTCACCACGGCGGCCCGCCTCCTCGGGGCGATGACCGGCGGCGGGCCGAAGGGCGACGCGATCCTGTCCACCCGGGAGATCCTCCAGGTCGGCAGCGTGACAGCCTGCCTGCTGTTCGCCCACTGGAACCTGCGCCACACCTCGATCGAGGCGGCCGTGGCCCGGCTGCCGCGCGGGCTGATCGTCGGGGTTTGGACCCTGATGCTGTCCGCCATCGTTCTCACGCAAGGAAACGGCCATGCCTTCATCTATTTCCAGTTTTGAGCGGGCCATCCCCCCCCGGCCGTGGCGCGGCCTCGCGTTCGCGGCGGCGCTGCTGACCATCGGCGCCGCGGGCGCGTGGGAGATCCGCTGCCGGGCCTGGGGCTATGCACCCACCCTGAACGACACGCCCGAGCTGTGGGCGCGGCAGCGCCGGGTGGTGCAGCCCGACTCCATCGTCATCATCGGCGATTCCCGGCCGTTTTTTGACATGGATCTCGACCAGCTGCAGGCCGGCCTGGGGCAGCGGCCCATCCAGCTTGCGCTCGCCGGCAGCTGCGCCTACCCGATGCTGGCCGATTTCGCCAACGATCAATCATTCCATGGCACGGTGATCTGCAGCATCGTCCCGCTGATGTTTTTCGCCCCCGGCGGACCGCTGCTGCAGAATTCCGCCGACGCGCTGAAAAGCTACCACCATGGGACCTGGGCCCAGCGTTCCGGCAACGAGCTCGGCATCAGGCTGGAAGAGCACATCGCCTTTCTCCGGCTGGAAGACCTCACCCTGGAGGAGATGCTCAAGCGGCTGCCGATCCCGAACCGCGCGGATGCGCAGTTGGGACCTCCGCTGCCGCCCTATTTTGCGACCGTGGAACGGGACCGGCGGGCCCGGATGATCGACGGTTGCGCGCAGCCCGGCAAGCTGCAGGACCGGGTCAAATACGGCTGGCTGCCGCTGTTCACGCCGCCGCCGCCGCCCAGCTATGTGCCGGCCGATGCCTTCATGGCGGCCATGCACCAGGCGGTCGAGGCACGCTTCCACGACGCGGCCGCCGCCGTCGCCAAGATCCGCGGCCGCGGCGGCAAGGTGGTCTTTGTCCGTTTTCCGGTCAGCGGCGAGCTGAAGAAACACGAGGACAAGCTCACTCCGCGCGCCGGGCCCTGGGACCGCCTGCTCAAGGAATCCGGGGCCCCGGGCATTTATTTCGAGGACTATCCCGAGCTCGCGTCCTTCGTGTGCCCGGAATGGTCGCACCTGTCGGCGCCGGACTCGGTGGAATTCACCAAGCGCCTCGTGCCGCACCTGCGGGCCGCCCTGGCGCCATAGGCGGCCCGCCGCGCCCGGCACCCGCCGGCTCCGCCAAGCGACGAATAAATTGACGGTAACCTTTTTTGGGCCGAACGTCTTGAAAGGCGACGTCCACCCCTCCCGTTTCGCCCGCCTGGTCCGTCCCCACCATGAAGCATTCCCCGATCCGTGCCCGGACGCTGCTGGTAGCCGTCCTGCTTTTTTTCTCCGGCTTCGGCCCGCTGACTGCGGCCGCCCCCGCTCCGGTCCGGCTGCATCAGCTCGGCGGCCCGGTGCCGGGCCTGGCGGAAGGCGTGAGCTGGGGCGTCCCGTGGCCGCTGGGCGCCGTGCCGCGTGAGACGGTCTTCAACCTGACCGACGCCCGGGGCCGGGCCCTGCCGCTTCAGATCTGGCCCCTTGCCTACTGGCCGGACGGCTCGCTCAAGTGGAGCGGCCTGGCGACGGTCGTGCCCGCCGGGCTCCAGGGTGAGCTGACGCTCGCCACCGGTCCGTCGGTCGCCGCCGGGTTGCTCAAGGTCACCCCGGGCGAAAAATCCATCCTCATCGACACCGGCGCGCTCACCTGCGTCATCCCGCGCGAGGGCCACAATCTCATCGACTCCCTGTGCATCGCCGGCACCGAGGTCGCACGCGCCGGGCAGCTCATCTGCATCCTTCAGGCCGGCCCCGTCACCGGCAACGAGGACACCCCGCCGCGCGAGCGCTACCTCGGCGTCATCCGGCAGGTCACGGTCGAGCAGTCCGGCCCGGTGCGGGCGGTCGTGCGGCTCGAGGGCGTCCACCAGGGCCTGGTGTCGGGCCGCGAATGGCTGCCGTTCACCGTGCGGCTTTATTTCTACAGCGGGGAGACGGCGGTCCGGCTGGTGCACACCATCATCTATGACGGCGACCAGGAGAAGGACTTCGTGCGCGGGCTCGGGGTGCAGTTCTCCGTGCCGCTGCGCGACGAGCCCCGGAACCGCACCGTGCGCTTCGCCGGCGCCGGGGGCGGCGTGTGGTCCGAGCCGCTGCAGCCCGGCGGCGGCAGCGCCGCCCAGGAGGCCGGCCGGCCTTTCACCGGCCGCGGGGATTTCGCCCAGAACGCCGTGTGGGACGACTTCAAGCTCTCGCAGCCGAATCCCGACGGCTTCACCATCGTCAAGCGCACCAACCCGAAGAGCACCTGGCTGGCCTCCGCCGGCGGGACGCGCGCCGCCGGCCTCGCCTTTGTCGGCGACCTGGCCGGCGGGTTTGCCGTCAGCGTGAAGAATTTCTGGCAGTCGTATCCCGCCGGGCTCGAGGTGCGCCGCGCGAGCAGCCCCGTCGCGGAGCTCATCGCCTGGCTGTGGTCGCCCGACGGCCCGCAGATGGACATGCGCCACTACGACCTCGTCGCGCACGGCCTGCTCGCCTCGTACGAGGACGTGCAACCCGGGATGAGCACGGCCTACGGCATCGCCCGCACGAGCGAACTCACCCTCTGGCCCAACGGCGCGGGGCTGCCGGCGCGTGCCGCCACGGCCGCCCGCGCGCAGGCCGGCACGGTCCTGCCGCTGCTGGCGGCCACGCCGGAGTACATCCACTCGACGGGCGTGTTCGGCGTGTGGAGCCTGCCGGACCGCTCGACGCCGTTCAAGCAGGCGGTCGAGGACGGCCTCGACTCCGTGCTTTCGTATTACGCGAAGCAGGTGGACTCGCGCCACTGGTACGGCTTCTGGCAGTACGGCGACTTCATGCATTCCTACTCGGCGCCGCGGCATGTCTGGCACTACGACTGGGGCGGCCATGCCTGGGACAACACCGAGCTCGGGGCGCCGCTGTGGCTCTGGTACAGCTTCCTGCGCACGGGCCGGGCCGACCTCTTCCGGCTGGCCGAGGCCCACACGCGCAACACGAGCGAGACGGATGTCTACTCCCTCGGGCCGATGGCCGGACTCGGCTCGCGCCACAACGTGGTCAAGTGGGGCTGCGGCGCCAAGGAGGCCCGCATCAGCCAGGCCGCGCACTGGCGGCCGTATTACTACCTCACGACCGACGAGCGCACCGGCGACATCATGCGCGCGACCGTCCACGCCGACGCGGCGATCGCCCGGTACGACCCCATGCGGCTGGCCTCGCCGCCCGTGCCCGGCGAGCCGCCGGTCGCCGTGCGCCTGCGCATCGGGCCGGATTGGTTCGCCCTCGCCGGCAACTGGATGACGGAGTGGGAGCGCACGGGGGACAACCACTGGCGCGACCACCTCCTCGCCGGCGTGGATTCGATCGTGCAGATGCCCTACTGGCTGCAGACCGGCCAGCTCAACGGCCTCAATCCCGACCTGCCCGACGGCGGCATCGGCCGGCTCAAGGGCGGCGGCGTGCAGCTCGTCGGCTACGACCCCGCCTCCGGCCGGCTGAGTGTGATCCGCGACCCGGTGACGAAGGGCTCGGTGCCGGTGAGCTACAATCTTGCGACCATCCAGGGCGGCGGCGAGGTGATGTTCGAGCTGGTGCCGCTGCTCGGGCGGCCGGACTTCGCCCGGGCCTTCGCGCAATACTGCCGCATCGGCGGCGCGCCGGCGGAGGTGCTGACCCGGGACCGGGCCACCGGGACCGAGGGCGCCGACGCCCGCTACATCCTCAATGAGCAGAGCGGCCCGCGCCTCGCCGCTTATGCCTACGCGCAGACCAGGATCCCCGCCTTCGCGCAGAAGGCGATCACGGGCATGCTCAGTTACGGCGGCGGTTTCGCCCACCCGAAGCTGCTGACGGGACCGGAAGTGCTCAGCCCGGCCGAGGAGGACCCCGACGTGAACACCAACGCCGCCGCCCAGACCGGATTGACGACCATCGAGGTGCTCGAACTCTGCCGCGACCAGCTGCCGGCGGCGGCGCCCGTCGTGCCCGGACCGCGGCGGGAGGAAAGCCACGGCGCGGCGATGCCGGCACCGCCGACCGGCCCGCCCAAATCATGATGCCGCCGGCGGGGGCGCCGATGTCCGGCTTGCGTTGGCCGGCGGGCGCAGCCACGGTGGTGGCATGAATCCCCTACGGGTTTTGCTGGGGGCGGGTGCCGGCCTGCTGGATCGGGCCTTGTGCGTATTCGGGGCGATCATTTTTTCCCAGGTGCCGGAGTTCATGCAGCAATACCTGCAGCGGCTCGGCGGTCATCTCGACGAGGCGCGCCGGCAGCTGGCGCAGTTCCAGGCCACCGCCACGCAGTCCGGCCTGACGCTCGACCGCTTCATCGCGCAGACCACCGCCAATGCCGAACCTTCGGTGGCGCGGCTCGGCGGCGTCATGACCGAGACGGTCGCGCGGGTGGAATCCCTCGCCGCGGCCCAGTCGGCCCTTGAGCATGCCTCGCTCTGGTCGCGGCCCTTCATTTTCCTCGCCCGGCTCGACCTGCCGATAGCGCGTGCCACGTGGGGGATCTTCAAGCCCGGCGTGCCGACGACCCTCGAGGGCCTGGTCTACGCGCTGGCCGGGATGCTGGTGCTGCTGGCCGTCTACCATTTCGGCCTCAAGCGCACCGCCGTCCGGTTGTACGCCCGCCGGGGCAAACCTGCGGCCCCGCCGGCCTGAGACACCGCCGGTTATTTTGCCGGCAGCGCGAAGGCCACGTAGGCGTCGCCGCTCTTCGTGCCCAGTTTGCCGCCGCCGCAGGCGATGACCACGTATTGCCGGCCGTTCACCTCGTAGGTCGCCGGGCTGGCGTAGCCGGCGGCGGGCAGCGGCGCGCGCCAGACTTCGCGACCGGTCCGGCGGTCGAACGCGCGGAACAGCTCGTCCCGGGTCGCGCCGATGAACACCAGCCCGCCCGCGGTCACGAGCGGCCCGCCGTAATTCTCGGTGCCGGTCACCGGCACGCCGCGCGCCGCCAGCTCGGGGTATTCGCCCAGTGGCACGCGCCAGAGATACTCGCCGGTGTTGAGGTCGATGGCGTTCAGGGTGCCCCACGGCGGCTTCACCGCCGGGTAGCCGTCGGGATCCAGCCAGCGGTTGTAGCCCGTGTGGGTGTAAGGCGGGGGCGTGGAGGCCGTGGCGGGCAGGTCGGGGGCGAAGGTCTGCCAGCCCGGCTTTTCCTCGCGGGCCGCGGGGGTCTCGGGCTCGCCCAGCAGGTAACCCACGACCGCTTCGCGCTGGGCTTCGCCGAGAAAACCCCAGGGTGGCATGACCGCCCGCCCCTTGGTCACGACCTCCAGCGCCTGCGCCCGGGTCAGGCGCTGCCGGAGATCGACGAGCGACGGGATGTTGGCCGCGACATTGCCCCGGCGGTCCGCGCCGTGGCAGCCGACGCAATTCTGCAAAAACACCTGCTGGCCGGGTGAGGTCGCGCCGCCGGTGTCAATCATGGTGAGGACCCAGGGCATCTCGTTCGCGTTCACGTAGAGGATGCCGGCGGGATCGGCCGCCGCGCCGCCCCATTCGGCGCCGCCGTCGAAGCCCGGGAAGATGATCGTGCCCTCGCGGCTGGGCGGGGCGAAGCGCGTGTGCGCCCGCAGGCGCGCGAAGCGCTCCAGCACGGCGCGGTGCGCCTCGGGCGTGCGGTCGGTGATCTCGTCCGCCGTGAACTGCTGGCGGGCAAACGGGGCGGGCTTGAGCGGCAGCGGCTGGGTCGGTGCCGCGACCTCGCCGGCGAGGTCCGAGGAGGGCACGGCGATCTCCGCCGCCGGAAACAGCAGCGCCCCGGTCTCGCGCTGGAAAACCCACACGTGCCCCGACTTCGTGATCTGCGCGACCGCCGGGATGTCGCGGCCGTCGCGACGGACCGTGAGCAGGGTCGGCGGCGCGGGCGGATCGCGGTCCCACAGGTCGTGGTGGGTGAACTGATAATGCCACACGCGCCTCCCGGTGGCGGCGTCGAGCACGAGCAGGCAATCCGCATAGAGGTTGTCGCCGCGGCGGTCGCCGCCCCAGAAATCAAACGTGGCCGAGCCGACCGGGCAGAACACGAGGCCGCGCTCCTCGTCGACGGTCATGCCGGCCCAGACGTTGGCGCCGCCGGTCCGCGTCCACGCGTCCGCCGGCCAGGTTTCGTAACCCGCCTCGCCCGGTTGCGGGATGGTGTTGAAGCGCCAGGCCAGTTTCCCCGTGCGCACGTCGTAGGCGCGGATGTGCCCGGGCGCGGCGGGGGCGGGCCCCTCGCCCACGCGCATGCCCATGATGAGGAGACGGCCGCAGATGACGCCCGGCGTGTTCGCCTGGATCGCGAGCCCGCGGACGTCGCGGCCGAGGCCCTCGGCCAGGTCGACCCGGCCGTGATCCCCGAACGACTCGATCAGCCGCCCGGTGCGCGCATCGACGGCCTGCAGCCAGCGGCCCGCGCCGAAGAGGATGCGGCGGTCGTCGCCCTCCCGCCAGAACACCAGGCCGCGGTTCACGCCGTTGGCCTCGGCGGGCTCGTAACGCCAGAGTTCGCGGCCGGTGGCGGCATCGAGGGCGAAGAGCCGGAGCTGCGGGGTCGTCCCGTAGAGCACCCCGTCGATCACCAGCGGGTTGCATTGGATCTGGGTGCTGTTGCCGCGCGCATCACCGGCGTGCCAGGTCCACGCCACCTCCAGCCGGGAGACATTGGCCAGGGTGATTCCGTCCAGGGTCGAGTAATGGCTGGCCGCCTTGTCGCCGAGATAGACCGGCCAGTCGCGGCCGGCGCCCGCGTGCAAGCCAACCGGGCCGAGGGCGAGTAACGCGCAGACGGGTAGACGCATGGGGGGAGTGGAACAGGGCCGCGGGCGCTTGCCAAGCAGAGAGCCGGTAGCCGGCCGGACGCGGGGCCAGTATGAGCATGGGGTATGTTACGGAAAAACCGGGCGTGCAATTCCGGCATTTCGGGGCATAAATATCCATCACATGAGCGAGCTCGCACCGGAAAAAGCCCAGACGGCACCCAAGCGGCGGAAAGCGCTGCGGATAATGCACGTCGATGATATGCGCCAGTTGTGCGAGATCGTGCGGCAGTCGCTGAGCCAGGACGGGCACACGGTGGAAAGTTTCTCGGACGGCGCTTCCGCCCTCGAGCGGATCAAGGAGGATCCGGCGGCCTTCGACCTCTTCATCAGCGACCACCACATGCCGCGGATGAACGGCCTGGAAGTGGTGCACGAACTGCGGCGCATTGCGTTTGGCGGCAAGATCTTCATCTACAGCTCCGAGATCGACGAGGAGGTGAACGCCGTCTACCTGACCCTGAAGGTGGACATGGTCCTGCCCAAGCCGATCGTGCTCCCCGAGCTGAAACAATTGCTGGCGGAGTTCTGAGCCGCGGCCCGCCGGCGGGCCGCACCGCGGGGATTCTTACGGACCGGTTTCGCCGGCATGGCCTTCGCGGCCCGGGCCTGGCTGACTCCGGCCACTCCACCCCATGAAAACATCCCCCGGGCTTGTGCTTTGGCTTGGCCTGCTGGCCGCGGCCGGTCCCTGCGCACAGGCGCTCGAAAAGCCCGGCACCACCTACAAGGTCTTCCAGTTTCCCGCCGACAAGATCCCGCGCATCGACGGCAACGCCGACGACTGGGCAATGGTGCCGGAAAGCTATGTCATCGGCACCGACCAGCTGCAGGATGACACGAAGAAACACGCGGCGCCCGACCCGAAGACGCTCGATGTCCGCGTGCGCGTCGGCTGGGTCAAGGGCCTCAACCGGCTCTATTTCCTCTACGAGGCCTACGACGACTACTGGGATTTCTCCCGGCCCGACCTCCACAACGACACCTTTGAGATCGTGGTGGACGGCGACGCCTCCGGCGGTCCGCTGGTCGGCCGGGACTCGAAGAACATCTGGTCGCCCGAGCGCGTCGGCACATCGGCGGCCACGCCGGACGCACGCATCAGCGCGGACGAATCGCACTGGGCCATCCATGGCGTGCAGGCGCAGAACTACCACATCTTCACGCCGGCGGTGGACAAGGACTGGTGCATGGCCTGGGGCTCGCCGACCTGGATCAAGGAGTTTCCGTGGGCGAACGCGGCCCAGTCCTTCGCCTTCAAGCCCGGGGAATCCGGCAGGTATGTGCTCGAGTTCTGGATCACCCCGTTCGACTACGCCGGCCCCGAGGGACCCCAGCGCGCCGTGGAATCGGTGCTCACCGAGAACAAGATCATCGGCCTCGCGTGGGCCGTCATCGACTACGACAAGGTGGACGCCAGGGGGAACAACGGCTTCTGGAACCTCTCGCCGAAGCACACGATGTTCGGCCAGGCCTCCGAGCTGTGCGCGTTCCGCCTCATGCCGCTCGAGCCCGCCCTGCAGCCCGGGCTCGCCGCCCAGTGGAGCTGGAAGGTGGTCGACATGGACCGCCGCCTCGTGGCGTTCAAGGACCTGTCCGCCGGCACCGTCACGGGCTGGAAATGGGATTTCGGCGACGGCGCCGCCTCGACCGAACAGCACCCGCAGCACGCCTACGCCAAGCCCGGCAATTACGTCGTCATCCTCGACGTGACGGGTCCCGCCGGCACCTCGCGCCGCGCGAAGGTCTGGGACATCCAGCTGAAGTGACCGGGCTGCGGCCGGCGGTGAAGGCCGCGGCGCGGGCCCACCGGAAAGGATCGCACCGGCCGATTTGCACCTTTTTGACAGAACATGTCTCGGCAGGACGCGTCTACGTAGCTACGCATCAATGAGCCCGCCATGACGACCATTCCCGCCACCCCGTCGCTGTCCGCGATCCCGACCAAGCGGTTGCTGCGGGTCCTGTACGCGGAGGACGTGCGCCAGTTGCGGGATCTGCTGCAAATCGTGCTGAGCAAGGAAGGGCACACGGTGGAATGTGTGGACGACGGGATGATAGCCCTCCAGAAAGTCGCCGCCGCACCGGCGGCCTACGATCTCGTGATCACCGACCACCACATGCCCAACATGAACGGCCTCGATCTCGTCCTGCAGCTGCGCGCCCTTTCCTACCCGGGCAAGATCATCGTCTTCAGTTCCGAGCTGAGCGGCGCGGTCAGCGCGGCTTACCGCGACCTGAAGGTGGACTACGTGCTCCCCAAGCCGGTCTTCCCCGTCACGCTGCGGGCCGTGCTCGCGACGCTCTGAGCGGCGGCGAAAAAAATCCCGCCCGGGCAGGGCGGGATTCGACGGGCCGGCGGTGGCCCCGGGTCACTTCGCGCGGGTCGCGGTCCAATCCCGCTTCATCGGCGCGCCGCCGTCGCGGCCGGGCCGCTCGGTCGAGCCCTTGAGGGTGTCGCCGTCGAGCTTGGCCTCGTATTTCGTGGTGACGGAATTGCCGTTGAATTCGCGCGTGACGGAAAACGCCACCGCGCCGTCCTTGAACGAGGCGTCGGCGATCGCCACGTCGGGCACCTTGCCCATCGGGCCGTCAAAACCCAGCAGGGTTCCCGTGAGTTTGCCGTCCTGGTAGTCGAGCTTGATGGTCATCTCGATGGCCGGGCGGTCGCCGCGGCCGGGTTGGGTCCATTTCCAGGTGCCGGCCGGGGTGGCATCGGCCGCCACCGCGGCGAGGGTGAGGAAGCAAGCGGCGCCGAACGCCGCGAGGATTTTGAGGTATGATTTCATTTTTGGGTTTTTGGGGTGCAGCCAGGTGATGCCTGGGCCGGCCCGAGGATTCCAGCCCCGCGCCCGCCCGTCAATGGCGCGTATCGTCGCCTGACGGTCAGAAAAAGTAATCCGGCTTCGGCCTTGCCGCCCGGGGCCGGGCGCGGGCAGGCTCGCTGCGCCCCCACCCCACCCCGCTGCGCCATGATCCAGCTTTGCGTCTTTCTCGGCCTGAATATGCTCGTCGGCATCATCACCTGGCGGCACTGCCGCCGGGCCGTCCGCTCGACCGACGACACCAAGGAATACTTCCTCGCCAACAGCGGGCTCACCTGGGTCTTCATCGCCGGCTCCATCACCTTGACCAACCTCAACACCGACACCCTGGTCGGCATGAACGGCGGGCAGATGCTGCTCCTCGTCCTGTGGGAGCTCTCCGCGGTCGTCGGCCTCATCCTCCTCGCGAAGATCTTCGTCCCGATCTACTACCGGTACAAGTGCACGACCGTCACCGAGCTGCTCGAGCGCCGCTATGACAACAAGCACATCCGCGCGACCGTGGCGTCGATCTTCCTGCTGGGCGACGTCCTGATCTTCCTGCCCATCATGCTCTACACGAGCTCGCTCGTGATCAAATCCATGTTCAAGCTCGACGTGCCGCTCGTCGTGCTGGCGAGCGGCACCGCGACGGTCGGCGCCATCTACGCCATCCTCGGCGGCCTGCGGGCCGTCGCCGTCTCCGACACCTACAACGGCGTGGTCGTCCTCAGCATGGCGATGCTCATCGCGGTCCTCTCGCTCAACGCCATCCACTGGGATTTCTCCGGCATCCCCGCCGAGCGCCTGACGCTCATCGGCGGCCCCGGTTCGCCCATCCCGTGGCCGACGCTGCTGACCGGCATGATCTTTTCCCAGCTCTTCTACTGGAGCACCAACCAGACGATCACCCAGCGCGCGCTCGCCGCGCCGTCGATCAAGGAGGCGCAGAAGGGGGTCTACGCCGCCATGGCCATCCGGCTGCTGATCATCCCGCCGATCGTCGTCATCCCTGGCATCTGCTCCTTCAAGCTCTACGGCCACCTCGGCGACGCGGCCTACGGTCACATCGTCGGGCAGCTGCTGCCGGTCTGGCTGACCGGCGCGTTCGCCGCCGCGATGTTCGGCGCGGTCATGTCGAGCTACAACGCGACGCTGAACTCCTCGGCCTCGCTTTACGTCTGTGACATCCACCTGCGCTACCTCAACCCCCGGGGCAACGTCCAGCGGCTGAGCATCTGGCTGCAGATCCTGTTCGCCCTCGTGTCCATCGCCCTGGTGCCGGCCTACGAGGGCGCCACGAGCATCATGGGGCTCATCCAGCAGCTGATCGGCCTGTTCACGATGCCGATCCTCTCCGCCTTCCTGGTCGGCCTGCTCTTCCGCAACGTCGACGCGCGCGCGGTGATCGCCACCATCGTCTTCGGTTCGGGCTTTTACGCGCTGCTCTCGTTCGGCTGGCCGGTGCTCCACCGCCTTCACCCCGGCGTCCCGGCCCCGTGGCATTTCCTGCACTCGATGGCCCTGACGGTCTGGGCGTGCATCGGCTTCGCCCTGGCGGTCAACCGCGTTGTTTTCGGCCAGAAGGCGGCGTTCGAGCTCGGCACCCGCGCCGCGTGGCGCGAGGCACTCGCGGTGCTCCGGGCATAGGGGCCGCGGCCTCCCGACCAGCCCGGGGCCCTGCGCCGGTCGAACGGGCCAGCCTGCGCCCTACGGTTTTGGCCCCCGCGCCATCGCCTCGAGCAGGGCGACGGCCATCAGGTTGTACGGGGTCGGGATGCCATGCTGGCGGCCGAGCCGGACGATGACGCCGTTGCGCGCGTCCAGTTCCATCGGCCGGCCGGCCGCGCGGTCGGCGTGGATGGAATTGACCGAATCGGGCGGCGCGGTGCGGTAATCCTGCAGGATCTTGTCGGGCAAACCGTCCTCGAACACCGCCCCCTCGGCCCGGCCCACCGCCATGCATTCCTCCACCATCAACCGGACCAGTTCGCCGAGTTTTTCATCCTGCATCGCCCCGGCCGGCTGCAGGATCAGGGCGTTGAGGACCCCCGAGGAGTTGAGGCAGAGCTTGCGCCAGACGGCGCTCTTCAAGTCGGGGGTCAGCGTCACCTCCAGCGGCGTGCCGGCGAGGAGCGCGACGAATTCGCGCCCGCGCGCGTCGTCCTGCACGGCCATTTTCCCGGTGCGGCGCTGGCGGATGTAGGTCGGCGAGGTGCGCTCCGCCGGGCAGTCGACCATGACCGGCACGATCTGCGCGGCCGGCAGCCAGGGTGCGAACCGCTCGCGGTGCTCGACGCCGTTCTGCAGGATCGCGACCGGCGCGCCCTGCGCCGCCAGGCCCTGGAGCCACGTCGCCGCGCCCGCGGCGTCGTAGGCCTTGGTCGCCACCAGCACCCAGTCCACCGGCGTGGCGAGCGCCGGGTCGGTCAGCACCCGGGGCCGGGCGACGATGACCCCGCCCGGCGTCTCGACCGTCAGCTCCGCGAGTGGACGGCGCGCGCAGAGCGTCACCTCGTGCCGGCCCGTTTGCCCGAGCAGGGCTGCGATCACTCCCCCGACGGCACCGGGACCGACGATTGCGATGCGAGACATCGGTCCAGCATGACCGGCCGACGGCCATCGCGTCCAACCAAAAACCCGCGATGACATGCCCAACGGCCGGCCCGCTTATAGGCGCCAGTAACCGCGGATATAGACGTGCACGTTGCCCCGGCGCTCCCAGTGCGGCGGCACATAGTGGTGATAGTGCGGCGGCGGGACCTCCCAGTAGCCGCGCTGCCAGTAATAGCCGCGGCCGTCATACTCCCAGTGTCCCTGCACCCAGATGGCATCGGGCGCGGTGCGCTCCACGATGATCTCCCGTTGCGGCGGCGGCGGCGGCGGCGGCGCCGCCTCGGTCACGACCTGCGTCGTCGCCTCCTGCTCGGAGCCGTAGATGGTGCCGCGCTGGTGGTCGACCTGGTTGCCCATCGTGCCGCCGATCAGGGCGCCGGCGGCGGCGCCGATCAGGGCGCCCTGCGCGCCGTTGTGGCTGCCACTGTTGTTGCCGATGACCCCGCCGGCGATCGCCCCGAGGATGCCGCCGCTGACGGCACCCTGCTGGGTGTTGGGGCCCGTGCCGACGCAACCGGCGCACAGCAGGGAGAGTCCGAGGGGAAGGATGAGGATGCTTTTGGTATTCATGGTAAGGAGGGAGGGAAGTTTTCGAGGAAAGTTTTTCCAGTACAAAAGCAATGACGTCAGCTCCGGACGACAAGTTGCGAGACCACGCGGTGCACGCCGTGCGTCTCCAGCGCGAGGGTGACCGCCCGGCCGATGTTCTCCGGCGAAGTCGCCGAGCCCGTCAGCGTCACCGCCCCATCCGTGCAGGCCACGCTGATGGCCAGCACGGAGAGATTGTTGTCCACGACAAATTTCCCCTTGATGACCGCGACGATGCGGGCGTCGGCGATGGAGTCGCCCATGTCCCGGGCCTTGGAGCGCACCACCCGGCCGGATTGGGCGAGTTCGTGGCGGATGCTGTCGGGCGTCAGTTTCCAGTCCTCGGCCTTCGCGGCCACGGCCTCCTTGGTGTCGCCGGCGGCCTCCCGGGCCTCGCCGGCCAGATGCTCCGCCCGTTGGGTGATGGTCGGATGTTGGGCCCGCTGGTAATAGCGCCAGCCGACGGCGCCCAGGACGGCACCGATCAAAAGAAAAAATACGGCTGCTTTCATGCTTGGTGGAGAGTGATGGCTGGGAAACAAGACCGCTGGGCGACCTGAAAGTTCACTCTCGTTCCGCCTTCGCCCCGGCCAAAGCAGGCGTTACCTCGCCCTGTCGCAAGGGTCTGTGTTTGGACAACTTGTCCGCATGACCGCAATCAAGCCCATCCGTCACCGCCGGCTCACGTCCAAGTTCCACTGGCGCAACAGCGGACAGTACTTCCTGCGCGGCATCCTCGTGCTCTCGCCGGTGTTTATCACCCTCTGCGCCCTGTTCTGGGGCTTCACCAAGGTCGATGGCATCCTGCAACCCTATGTGACCCGACCGGGCCTGGGTTTTGCGTCGGTGCTGCTGTTCATCATCCTCGTCGGTTGGATCAGCACCTTCTATTTCATCAAGCGGATTTCACGGCTGCTCGGCAACGGGATCGAGCACACGCCGGGTGTGAGTTTCATCTACACCTCCATCCGGGATTTCTTCGAGGCCTTCGTCGGCAACAAGCGGCGCTTCAACACGGCGGTGCTGGTCGATGTGACGGCGGCCGGGGTCTGGGTGGTCGGGTTCCTGACCGATGAGGACCCCGCCCTGTTCAACCTCGGCGACGGCCATGTCTCCGTCTATGTCCCGCAGGCCTACACCGTCGGCGGCCAGCTTTATCTCCTGAAACGCGACCGGGTGCGCCTGATCGAGAAACTCGCCCCCGCCGATGTCATGAAATACGCGGTCACCGGCGGCGCCGTGGAAATCACCGAGAAGGACGCCTGACGCCAACTCCCGGGGCCGCCGCCGCGCACCCGGCCGGCGGAACCCGCCCGGCTCAGCCGGGTCAGAAAAACGCATGACCCCGTCCCGCCCTGCGCCGGTTCCGATCCTGCGCGCCGCCTGGCTGGCCTGCCTGCTGGCCCTCGGCCCGGCGTTGTCGGCGGCGGAGGGCGGATTCACCGCCCTCTTGTCCCCGGACGTGCAGGCGGCCGCCGGTCTCACCCGCCTGACGACCGCCGAGCGGACCGCGCTCGACCAGTTCGTGGCCGCCGAACTGGCGTGGGTGCGCGCCGGCGGGGGCCGCGCCCTGGCCGGCACCTTCGTCAGCCGCCGCACCCCGCCGGAACGCCAGCAGGCTGGCCTCGACCGGTTGTCGGCCGCCGAACTGGCCCGGCTCGACGAGCTCGTGGCCACGGCCCAGACCGCTCGCCCCGCACCCAAGGAACGGCCGCGGCTCAAGGATGACGATGTCATCAACGTCCGGAAGCCGGAGATCCACGGCGCGGCCTCGCTGACCTTCGGCTGGGGCGGCGGCGGCCATTTCCAGGCCGCTTCCTTCAATGTCAATTATTTCGATCCCGCCACGGGCCTCGGGCTGAGTGTCGGGGTGGGCCAGGTTTCCGGCCGCGGCATCCGCGGCTATTATCCCTTCACCTTCGCGCCGGATTATTACAACCTCGGCCCGGCCGATTACTACGATCCGTTCTATAGCGGGGCATCTCGGGAAGATTTCACCTATGGCTCCGGCCAGTCGTTTCGCCCCGCGGACGACGGGGATGCCTTCGGCCGTGGTTATTTGCGCCGACGGTGAGGTTGGGGGCGTTCGCCGCCGCGCGGCACCGGCTGGCCGCCGGAGAGTGGGGCAAAAGCGAATGGGGGTTGAGCCCGCGGTGTGACGGATTACACCCCTGCCATGCCGCGCCTGCCCGAATCTTCCGCGTGCCTGCCTCAAGTCGGCCGGTGTTTCCTGATCGTTCTCACCGCCAGCCTGGGAAATTTCTGCTGCGCCCAGACCGGCGGCTCCGCGTCCGACCACGCGATCACCCCCGACCCGATCGAAGGCATCTGGACCGGCACCGTCGCCGCCCCGCAGGGCACGGTGGCGGATATCGGGTTCGAGTTTTTCCGCACGCCGCGCGGAACCCTCACCTTCCGGCTGAATTTCCCCGCCATGTACACCTACCAGACCGCCCTCGGTCTCCCGGTGGAGGCCGACCGCCAGGGCAACTATGCCATCCCGCCGCCGATCGACACCCGCCTCCATCGTGATGGTGACCGGCTGTCCGGCACGTTCGCGCCCGGCCGGCTGCCCCTCGAGCTCAAGCGCGGCGGCGTCTTCCCTCCGCGGCCGGTCCCGCCGGAATTTCCGCCGGCACCGGCCGCGCTGTGGAGCCATCCGCTCGGCTCCGGCACGTGGGCCCCGCCGGTGGTCGGGGATGGCATGATCTACATCGGCACCAGCGAGGGAAAATTTCACGCGGTCAACGCCGCCGACGGCGCCGGCCGCTGGGTCTGGTCGGGCGCGCACGGCATCGACGGCCGCGCCGTCGTCGGCGCCGATGCGGTCTGGTTCATCGACACCGGCTGCAACCTCGTCGCGCTGAACCGCTCCGACGGCTCCCTCCGCTGGCGCACGCCCCTGCACGACGAAAAGATCGCCGGCGGCCCCGCGCCCGACAACCCCACCTTCAATCACCGCGCGGCCACGCCGCTGCTGCTGGATGGCGTCCTCTACGCGGGCTCGAGTGACGGGGGCCTGTACGCCCTCGACGCCGCGACCGGCGGCCGTCTCTGGCGGCACGAGGCCGGGGCGCCCGTATTTTCCGGCGTCGCCCGCGTGGGGGCCGACACCCTGGCTTTTGGCACGATGGACGGCTCCGTCGTGCTCCTCGACCGCCGGACCCGGCGGGAAATCCGGCGCGGCCACACCGGCGGCGGCGTGGTCACCACGCCGCTGGTCGCCGGCGACCGGCTCATTGTCGGCAGCCGCGACTATCAGCTCTATGGCTTCAACCTCGCGGACGGCACGGTGGCCTGGAAATTCTCCTACTGGTTTTCCTGGATCGAATCCACCCCCGTGCTGCGCGACGGCACCGTTTACATCGGTGCGTCCGACTACAGCCGGGTCACGGCGCTGGACCCCGCCACGGGCCGCGCGCGGTGGTCCGCGGAAGTACACGGCATGAACTGGGGCTCGCCGCTTGTCACCGCCGACCGCGTCTTCACCGGCACCGTCGCGCAAAACCTGCCCGGCACGGTGATCGCCCACACCGGCGGCCTGCTCGCCCTCGACCGCGCGACCGGGGCCGTCCTCTGGCGCCTCGTGGCTCCCGCGGCGTCGACGGGCGGTTTCGGCGGCTACGCCGGCTCGCTCGCGCTGGCCGGCGACCGCGTCATCGCCGCCGGTTTCGACGGCAACCTCGTGGCCTATCCCGCGCGGTGAGGCGCGCCCATGTCCCGCCCGCGGCCGCGGGGGGGAAAATTTCCCGTTGAGCCGTCCGCCCCTTCGCCCATGATCGGACTTCCGATGACCGCACCGCTCAACCGCAAGATCCGCTGGGGCGTGCTGGGCTACGCCCGGATCGCCCGCGAGAGCGTCGTGCCGGCCATCCTCCGCGCGGCCAACTCCGGGCTGCACGCCCTCGCCTCGCGCGACGCCGCAAAGCTCGCCGAGGCCCGCATGCGCTTCCCCCTCGCCCGGACCCATGACAATTACGAGTCCCTGCTGCGCGACCCCGAGGTCGATGCCGTCTATGTTCCGCTGCCCAACGCGCAGCACCGCGAGTGGACCCTGCGCGCCCTGACGCTCGGCAAGCATGTCCTCTGTGAAAAACCGCTCGGGCTCACGGCCGCCGAGTGCCGCGAGATGGCCGCCGCCGCGGCCGCGCACGGCGTGCGGCTGATGGAAGCCTTCATGTACCGCTACACCGACCGCACCGCCCAGGTGCGCGCGGTGCTGCGCAGCGGCGCACTCGGCCAGATCCGGTCGGTCCACGCCAGCTTCCGCTTCCTCCTTAACCGGCCCGACAGCATCAAGCTCCAGCCGGCTCTCGGCGGCGGGGCGCTCTATGATGTCGGCTGCTACCCGGTCAACTTCATCGGCCTCGTGGCCGACGAAATCGCCGGCCGGCCCGGCGGCGGCACGGAAAGCCCGGACGCGGTGTCGGCCCAATGCATTCGCGCCGGCGGCGTCGACGTGAGTTTCTCCGGCCTGCTGCGCTATCCGTCCGGGCTGCTCGCCACGCTCGACTGCGGCTTCAACGCCCACAAGCGCGTCCACGCCGGGATCACCGGCACCCGGGGCGTGCTGGAGATCCCCGACACTTATTTTGACAACCCCGGCGAACTCATCCTCACGGCCGGCGAGGAGCGCCGCCTCATCCCGGTGGCCGCCAGCGACCGCTACCGGCTGGAGGTGGAGGATTTCGCCGACGCCATCCTGCGGAACCGGCCGCCGCAGTTTTCCCTCGCGGAGTCGCTGCGCAACGCCGGCATCATTGACCGGCTCCTGGCCGCAATTTAGCTGTCCGATCGCCATGATCGACGCCGCCGACCTCCTCGACCGTTTCCTGCGCTACGTCCGGATCGACACGCGCAGCGACGATGCGTCGTCCACGACGCCCAGCACGCCCGGCCAGTGGGACCTGCTCCGCCTGCTCGAGCAGGAACTGCGGGGACTGGGCCTGGCCGATGTCGTGCTGACCGGGCACGGCTACCTGCTCGCCACCCTGCCGGCCACCGCGGAGAAAAAAGTGCCCGTCATCGCGTGGTTCGCCCATGTCGACACCGCGACGAACCTGCCGGGCGCGGCCCGGCCCATCGTCCACCGCGCCTACGACGGCCGGCCCATCGTCCTGCCCGACGATCCCGCGCAGCAGCTCACCCTCGGGACGACGCCCTATCTGCGCGACTGCCTCGGCCACGATCTCATCACCGCCAGCGGCACCACGCTGCTGGGGGCGGACGACAAGGCCGGCGTCGCGACGATCATGGCCGCCGTGCGCCACCTGCTCCTCCACCCGGAGATCCCCCACGGCAGGATCCGGATCTGTTTCAATCCCGACGAGGAGATCGCCCGCGGGGTGAGCAAGCTCGACCTGGCGCAGCTCGGCGCCGACTGCGGCTACACGCTCGACGGCTCCGCGCCGGGCGAGATCGATTTCGAGACCTTCAGCGCCGACGCCGCCGTGCTGGAAATCCAGGGCGTCGCCTCGCATCCCGGCTGGGCCAAGGACGTCATGGTGAACGCCGCGCGGCTCGCCGGCCGCTTTCTCGCGGCCCTCCCGCCGGAACTCTCCCCCGAACGCACCGCCGGCCGGGACGGCTTCATCCACCCCCTCGAGTGCTCCGCCACCGCCGAGCACGCCCGGGTGCGGCTGATCCTGCGCGACTTCGAGCGCGCAGGCCTGTCCGCCCAGCACGCCCTGCTGGAGAAAATCGCCGCGGACCTGCGCGCCGCCGAGCCGCGGGCCACCGTCACCCTGACCTTCACGGAGCAATACCGCAACATGCGCTACTGGCTCGAGTCGGACAGGCGGCCGGTCGAGTTCGCCTGCGAGGCCCTCCGCCGCGCCGGTCTCGCCCCCCGTTCCTCCGCCATCCGCGGCGGCACCGACGGCTCCAGCCTCACGCAGCGCGGCCTGCCCGCGCCGAACATCTTCTGCGGCATGCACGAGGTGCACAGCCAGCGGGAATGGGTCAGCCTCCAGGACATGACGAAAGCGGTTGAATCCCTCCTCCATCTGGCCCAAGTCTGGGCCGAACAATCCGCGTGAAACCCACCCCCAACCCGATGCGCCTGCTTTTCCTTCTCGGCTTCGGCCTCCTGCTCGGCGGCTGCGCGACTTACGACGCCCAGGTCGAGCGCGGCCAGAGCCTCACCGGTCTGAAACGTTTCTTTGTCGTGAGCAATCTCAACGACAACCACGCGCTCGACCACCGCATCGCCGAGGCCCTCAAGGCCCGCGGCTTCGAGGCCGACGCCGGTCCGCTGACCATGATGCCCGACAACAACCAGGTGATCATCACCTACCAGGACCGCTGGTCCTGGGATTTCGGCGACCACCTCGTCTACCTGTCCTTTACCGCCCGCAACGCCGTGACCAACGAGATGGTGGCCATCGTGAGCTTCACCGCCACGATCCCGCTGCATGAACCCATCCCTCAGACCGTGGGCCGGCTGACTGACAGCCTCCTGAACGACCACCGGCCCGCGCGCGACGGGCTGCGGCCGGAAACCGACCCGGCCGCCGCGGAGAAGTCGCAAAAGAAAGCTCGCGCCCGCCAGTAGCAGGCCGCCGCCCGCGGGCGGCGGGCGGGGCGGCTCAGGCGAAGACCGCGGCGCGCTCGGCGGCGGTGAGCTCGCGCCAGCGGCCCGGGGCCAGGTCACCGAGGACGAAGCCCCCGATGCGCACCCGCAGCAGCCGCAGCGTCGGGTGGCCGACCGCCGCGGTCATCCGCCGCACCTGCCGGTTCTTCCCCTCCACCAGCTCGAGCGCGAGCCAGCAGTCGGGCACGGTCGGCCGCACCCGGATCGGTGGGACACGCGGCGGCACCGCCGGGGCGGGTGCGAGCCGGCGCACCGCACACGGCCGTGTGGCGCGGCCGCCGGCCGTGACGCCGCCGGCGAGCCGCGCGAGCGCGGCCGCATCCGGGATGCGCTCGACCTGCACCCAGTATTCGCGGACATGCGCGGCGGCCGGGTCGAGCAGGCGCGAGTTCAGGCCCGGTTCATCCGAGAAAAGCAGCAGTCCCTCCGAGTCGGCGTCGAGCCGGCCGAGCGCGTAGACGCCCGCGGGCAGCCCGCACTCCGCCAGCGTGCGCCAGCGGGAGCCGGGCTCGGGCGTGAACTGCGAGAGCACGCCGTAGGGTTTGTGGAGGGCGAGGAGCATGGAGTTGAAGGTTGAAGGTTGAAAGCAGTGAGGTTCGGCCACGGTTGATGACAGCGTGGGCGGAGACGGAGGCTCCGTCTTTCAACTTTCACCTCTCAACTTTCAACCATCGGTCGCGATCGCGGCCGCTCAGCGCTTCAGCATCGCCCAGGTGAAATTCGGGTTGCGCCCGCGCCGGACCGCCAGGCGGATCCAGAGCAGCGCGAGCGGTTCCAGACTGCGCGCCATGCCGAGCCCGCCGGTGTCCACCGGATCGAACCCCAGGTCCACGGCCAGCTTTTCCACGATCTCCTTCGCCTCGTCGTCGTCGCTGCAGTAAAACATGACCGGCTTCAGGTCCCCGTACGCCGGGTAGGCGGCGTCGGCGAAATTTTCCCAGCCGTAGGTGTTGAAGGCCTTGGCCACGCGCGCGCCCGGCGCGAGCCGCGCGACCTCCTCGGCGCCCGACGTGGAGGAGCCGAGCGACAGGCTCAGGCTGCCCTCGGCGTTCAGGAAAAGCGGGTTGGTGGAGTCGATGATGATCTTCCCACGCACCTCGCCCATCACGGCGATGACCTCGGGGACGGCGTTCCACGGCGTGGCCAGCACCACCACCTCCGCCAGACGCACCGCGTCGGGCACGACCAGCGACGAGGCCCGGCCGCCGATCTCGGCCAGCGGCGGCCTGGTCTTGCCCCCCACCGGGTCGCGGACGCCGAAATAAATCGTGTGCCCCGCCTTCGCCCAGGCGACGCCGAGCGCCCCGCCGAGTTTGCCCGCGCCGATGATCGCGATTTTCATTGGCGGGGGAGCTTGCGGGATTAATGGCGGTTTGCAAACCCAACGCGCGGATAAAATCACCCGCTTGGCGGCCGCGGGCGGGCGCATGCTGGATGTGCTGGACGCCGCGGGCCCGGGTGTTTTCCATGCCGGGGTCCGTACTTGCCATGCCCGTCCCCGCCGCCATCTCCGCCCTGACCAGCCGCGCCGGGGAATTGCGCGGGCTGCTGACGCGCTGGTGCGACCAGAACTCGGGCAGTGACAACCTGCCCGGCCTGGCGGCGATGCTGGAACTGCTGCACCGCGATTTCAGCCGGCTGCCGGGGGCCCGGACCGAGCGCGCCGGCCTCGCCGGCACCCCGGCGCAGGCCCTGCGCGTGACCGTGCGGCCCGCGGCCCCGCTCCAGGTCTTTATCAGCGGCCATTACGACACGGTGTACGGCTCCGCCCACCCGTTCCAGCAATGCGACATCCCCGCGCCGGACCGGCTGCGCGGGCCCGGCGCCGCGGACATGAAGGGCGGGCTCATCGTGCTGCTGGCGGCGCTGCAGGCCTTCGAGCAGACCCCGCAGGCGGCCCGGCTGGGCTATGAGATCCTGCTCGGGCCGGACGAGGAGACGGGTTCGCAGGGTTCGGCGCCGCTGCTCCAGGAGGCGGCCCGGCGCCACCAGCTCGGCCTGGTGTTCGAGCCCGCGCGGGCCAACGGCGACCTCGTGCGCTCGCGCAAGGGCACCGGCATCTTCACCCTCACCTGCCACGGCCGCGCCGCGCACGCCGGCCGCGATCCCGCCGCCGGCCGGAATGCCATCCTCGCCCTCTGCGAACTCCTGCCGGCCATCGCCGAGCTGATCGACGAGCTGCCCGGCGTGATGGTGAACATCGGCGCGATCCGGGGCGGCGGCGCGGCCAACATCGTGCCGGACTTCGCCGAGGCGGTGGTCAACGCCCGCGTGACCCACGACGGGGAGGACGCGCTTTTCCTGCGGCGACTGGACGAACTCTGCGCCCCGCTGCGCGCCCGCGAGGGCTTCCGCCTCGAAATCGGGGGCGGCTTCAACCGCGGCCCGAAGGTCGAGACCCCGTTCGAAACCGCGGTGTTCGCCGAGTGGTGCGCGTGCGCGCAGGAATTCGGCCTCCGGCTCAACTGGCAGCACGTGGGCGGCGGCTCCGACGGCAACATCCTCGCCGCCGCCGGGCTGCCGAACCTCGACGGGCTCGGCTGCGTCGGCGACCACCTGCACAGCCCGGAGGAATATTGTCTCGTCCCGAGCCTGATCGAACGGGCCCAGGTGGCCGCGCTGTTCCTGCACCGCCTGGCGGCGGGGGAGATCAAATTACCCGGCTGATCGGCCGGCCGCGGGCACCGGGACGTGCCCGCCCACCTCCAGCCCAGGGGTGGTCGGGCAGGTCCCCCTGCCCGACGGCTCAAGCGCCCGATGGCACCACATAGAAAAAGACCGCCGCCCAATGGCAGACACTGCCCCCGAGCACGAACAGGTGCCAGATGGCATGGTTATAAGGGAGCCGGTGCCAGAGGTAGAAGACCGCGCCGCCCGTGTAGCACAGGCCGCCGGCGACCAGCAACCGCAGCCCGCCGGCCGGCAGCGCCGCCATCAGTGGCTTGATTGCGATCATGACGAGCCAGCCCATGCCGATGTAAATGAGGGTGGAAACGAGGTTGAAGCGCCCCGCGAACCAGAACTTGAGGGTGACGCCGGCGATCGCCAGGCCCCAGACCACGCCGAAGAGGCTCCAACCCCAGGGTCCGCGCAGGGTGACCAGCATGAAAGGCGTGTAAGTGCCTGCGATCAGCAGGAAGATGGCGGCGTGGTCGAATTTTTGCAGCAGGACCTTATGCCGGTCGCGCCGGATGCTGTGGTACAGGGTCGATGAGCCGTAAAGGAGCACCAAGGTCGTGCCAAAGATCGCGGTGCTCACCACCAGCCAGGCATCGCCGTAACGGGCGGAAAACACCACCATGAGGACCAGTCCCGCCACACTGCATGCCGCTCCCAGCCCATGGGTCAGGCGGTTGGCCAGCTCTTCACGCGGCGGATAGGCATCAGGCACGGATTCAAGCACGCCAGATCGCGGCGGAGAGGCGAGTGGAAATTAATACCCGAAGGCTTGGCAGAGCGCTTGCTGCGCACCGGGGCGAACAGGAAAAGTTACGGCAAAGAAACTTCTGCTTGTGGAAGGCGATCAGGCCGGTTGCAGGCTTGACTCGCATATGACACAGGCGTTCGCTCCGCCATCCTCACTCAGACGACCTAGTCTGAACCCAACACCTAAACTGCATCAACACCATGCAAAGATCGTTCCTTAAATCGTTAGTTTTCGCCTCGGTCACGGCATTCGGCCTGATCCTGGCTAACATCGCCTCCGGCCAAGGCGTCACCACCGCGGCCATCACCGGCTTTGTGGCCAACGGCCAGGGCCAGCCGATTCCCGGCGCCAAAGTCACCGTGTTGCACGTGCCGTCGGGCACCGTGGCCACCGGCACCACCCGTACCAACGGCCAATACGACCTTTCCGGTCTGCGCGTCGGTGGTCCTTACACGGTCACCGTGACCGCCAAGGATATCGAGCCCAGCAAGCAAAATGACGTCTATCTCGACACCGCCGAGCCCCGGGTCGTCAATTTCACCCTGTCGAACGAAGTCCTCGTGCTCGAGAAACTGAGTGTGACCGGTGTCGCCAATTCGGCCTTCGATCCCGGCAAGATCGGCACCAGCTCCACCTTCACCCGGGACCAGATCAGCCAGATCCCGACGGTGCGTCGCGACGTGCAGGATATAGCCAATCTCGATACCCGCATCGGCCTCACCGTCAATACCAGCACCGGTGAGTTCTCCGCTTCTGCCCAGGGCCAGAACAGCCGCTTCAACTCCTTCCTGATCGACGGCCAGCAGGCCAACGACCCCTTCGGTCTCAACGCTAACGGCTTCGCCTCCCTGCGCAGCCCCGTGCCGCTGGATGCCATCGCGTCGCTGACGATCGACCTCAGCCCCTATGACGTGACCCGCACCGGTTTCACCGGCGCCCTGATCAACGCCGTGACCAAGAGCGGCACCAACGAGTTTCACGGTGATTTCTACGGCTATTACACGGGCAAGAGCCTGCGGGCCGTCAATCCCGGCCAGAGCGCGACCGACCCGAACAAGGGCGTGAAAGACCCCCTGAAGGAACGCACCTATGGTTTCACCTTCGGCGGCCCCATCATCAAGGACAAGCTGTTCTTCTTTCTGGCCTATGATAATTTCGAGAAGACCGGCCTGCCTTCCTCCCCGGTGGTCTTCAAGGCCACGGACGCCGACCTGGCAACCATCCTCACCGCCGCCAAGGCCTACGGCATCACTCCGGGCGACCAGCTCGGCCTGGCCCAGACCCAGCAGAAATCCTATCTGGCCAAGATCGACTGGAACATCAACAGCGACCAGCGCGCCTCGCTGACCTACCGCCGCACGGACAGCTCCGCCCCGGTCTACAGCAACGGCTCGACCTACACCGAACTGAGCAGCAATGCCTATCAGTCGAACCGCAAGAACGACAACCTGAGCTTCCTGCTCAACAGCACCTGGACGCCCGACCTCCGCTCCGAGTTCGGCATCGCCGCGGTGAAATACAACGGCACGGCCTCCCTCTACGCGCCGCTGGCCCCGGAAATCTACATCAACGGCGTGAATGGCACCAACCTGGTGTCCGGCGCGACGCTGACCAACGGCCAGATCGACATCGGCACCAACCATTCCTATCAGCTGAATCAGCTCTACACGAATGATTACAACGGCCACCTGTATGCCGAGTGGTCCAAGGGCGACCACACGCTGAAGTTCGGCACCGATGTCGACAAGGCCGGTTACTCCGATGTGTTCGGCCAGTATTATACCGGCCTCTACGGCTTTGCCAGCCCCGCCGCCTTTGCAGCCGGCACGCCCAACTACGCCCGTTACCAGCAGGCGATCACGGGGGGAGCCGATACGGTTGCCGCCGCCACCTACCATTATTCGTATACCGACGCCGGCCTGCTCTTTCAGGACACCTGGAAGCCCAATCAGGACGTGACCGTCGTCGCCGGCCTCCGCTACGACTATCCGTATTTCCCCAACAAGCCACCCTATCTGCCGGCCTTCCAGGCTGCGTTCGGCATCCCGAACAACACCGTGCCCAGCGGCAACTCCACCCTCGCACCGCGCGTCGGCTTCAACTATAAGCTTCCCACCAAGCTCAAGATCCAGATCCGCGGCGGCATCGGGCTCTTCCAGGGCACCAATCCGGCCGTCTGGATCGGCAATTCCTACGGCACCACCGGCCTGCTGAACACCGTGATCAAGGGCGCCTCGAACGCCAGCAACACTAACCCGCCGCTGGTCGCTCCCTTCACGCCGTTCAACCCGTCTCCGGGTTATGTGCAGACCCTGCCGGCGCCGGCCGTGCCGACCCCGGGCATCGCCTTCACGGACCCGAACTTCAAGACCCCGACCTCATGGAAGGACAATATCGCCGCCGACGTGACCCTGCCATGGTTCGGGCTGGTGGCGACCGCGGAGGCCGATTTCATCCAGGTCCTGCAGGCCATCAATTATCAAAACATCAATCTGCTGCCCAACGGGACGAATCCGGACGGCCGCATCCGCTACAGCGGCGGCACCGGTCTCCATGCCAACTTCAGCACCTTGGGCGTGTATGAGCTGACCAACACCAACAAGGGCGGCTCGCAGGCTTATACCCTCCAGATCGCCCGTCCCATGAAGAACGGCTGGGCCGTCTCCGCCGCCTACACCCACACCCATGCCACCGAGGTGCAGCCCCTGACCTCGTCCGTCGCTTCCTCGAACTTCAACAACCGCGCGATCATCAATCCCAACGAGCCCGCCGCGCGGAACTCGTCCTACGTCATCCCCGACAAGTTTGTCGTCAGCGCGTCCCGCGAGTTTCACTTCGTCCAGGACAAGGGCTACGTCACCCGCGTGACCGCCGTGTACCGCGCGCAGACTGGCCACGCGTACAGCTGGGTCTTCAGCGGCGACGCCAACAATGACTCCCAATCCGGCAACGACGCGTTCTACGTCCCGAACGGCCCGAACGACCCGCTGGTCGTCTACACCAACGCCGCGCAGCAGACCGCGCTCTGGGATTTCATCAACAGCACGAACCTGAAAAACTTCCAGGGCAAGATCGTCCCGCCGAACAACTCGTTCAGCCCCTGGCAGCACACGCTGGACCTGCACGTCGAGCAGGAGATCCCGATCCCGCACAAGCTCAAGCTCACGCTGTTTGCGGACTGCCTGAACTTCGCCAACCTCATCAACAAGAAGTACGGCGCCTACACCGGCATCGACTTCGGCACGGGCTATTCCGGCTACAACCGCGCCGTGGCCAGCACGACGGTCAACGCCTCGGGCCAGTACGTCTACACCTTCACCTCCAGCACGCAGACGATCCCGACGGTCTTCACCGACCTGTCGCGCTGGCAGCTGCAGCTCGGCGCCAAGCTGGAATTCTGATCCCCGGCCCGCCTCGGGCTCCCTTCCTTCGGGCGGCTGCGGCAACGCGGCCGCCCTTTTTTGCGCCCGTGTCCCGGGCCCGCCGCCCGGCCCGCGGCGGATTTTCCCTCTCAAATCCGGGCGCGGCTGAAATATTTTCGCGTCAAGAAAATATTTGCACATTCCGCCCCGGCGGGGACCGGCGCCGTTTTCAGAGTGAAAACCCGCGCGGCGCGGATTTTTTTCCGCAAAAAATCTCCGCGCGCGCCCACCGCCGGTTTGTCCACACAAAAGTTGACGCAAAATTTGCAATATCCGACTTTAATCTAATTGACGGAGATTGGGCCGATTCCCATTAGTTGTGGTCAAGGTTCCGGGCATCCACATCCTGTGGTGGTCGACAACGTGTCAGGAAGTAGTGGCAACTTAGTGTCGCCAGTCGCTTTCTGCCGTCTCTAGACCACGGGACACACCTCGCTTTTCTCCCAGTTTCGCCTCCCCGCACTGCCATGCAAAAATCTTTTTCCGTCGGTAACAAGACGTTCGTCTTGGACCAGGACAAGGCCGAAGCCGCCTTCGCCGCCAAGAAAGTCATCAACGGCCGCCAGGTTCCCTACTTCAACATCCTCCCCCTGAAATACCAGTGGGCCTATGATCTGTACAAGACGATGAAGGCGAACCACTGGGAGCCGGAGGACGTCCCGATGGGCAAGGACATCGAGCAGTGGCGCGATGAGAAGGTGGTCAGCGACATCGAACGCTGGATCATCCGCATGGGCATCGGCTACTTCTCCGCCGCCGAGGGCATCGTCGGCGACAACATCCAGCACGTCGTCCGCGAGCTCGTCACCGCCCCCGAGCTCAAGCTCGTCCTCGGCCGCCACGCCCACGAGGAGAACATCCACGCCGACTCGCTCCTCTACATGATTTCCTCCCTCGGCATCAACCCGCACGAGTGCGAGGCGATGTTCGAGGACATCAAGTCGATCGAGAAGAAGAACGAGTTCGTCAACAAGGTCTCCCGCGACCTCCGCCGCGACCTCGACCTGACCCGGCCCGAGAACAAGCGGCTCCTGGCGAAGAACATCTTCGTCTTCGGCCAGTGCATGGAGGGCACCCAGTTCTACGGCCTCTTCGGCATGGTCCTCTCGCTCTACCGCCAGAACAAGTTCCCCGGCATCGGCCAGATGTTCCGCTACACCCTCCGCGACGAGTCCAACCACATCGAGCTCTTCCGGAACCTCTTCATGGACCTGATCGAGGAGAACCGCGAGATCTGGACCCCCGAGTTCAAGGAGGAGCTGCGCGCGACCATGGTCGAGGGCATCGGCCTGGAGAAGGACTTCATCCGCGACTGCCTGCCCGTGAACGCCGTCGGCCTGTCCATCGACGAATTTCTGACCTACATCGACTACATCGCCGACCGCCGCCTCGAGGGCTGCGGCCTGCTCCCGCTCAACCCCGGCATCAAAAACCCCCTGCCGTGGCTCGCGGAGATGATGGACATCAAGAAGGAACAAAACTTCTTCGAGGGTCGCGTCACCGAGTACCAGAAATCCTCGGCGCTCCACGGCGCCAGCGACGACGAGCTCTGACGCGCTTCGCGCGCCGGTTGAAAGTCATGAGTTGAGAGTTGAAAGACCGACCCCGCATCCCCTAGTCCCACCGATCCGTCCGAGCCCTCCGCTCCCCCGTCCCCGTCTTTCCCTTTCCGCCTCCCGCCTTTCCCCCGAGCCGTCTCCCAACTTTCATCTTTCAACTTTCAACCATTCTCCGCCCCCACCCATGCATACGCCTTCCGTCGCGCAGGATCTCGCGCTCAAAAAACTCACCACCGCCCCCAAGGACCAGAAACCGAACTACAACTGGCGCGATATCCTCCGCGAGGGCGAGGTCGCCGTCCCCGAGGTCCATGTCCTCTGCCCGCACGGCGATGAGCGCTTCGATCTCAGCGAGGTCGCCGACACCGTCGGCCGCTCCCTCGCCAACCTCCTCCAGGCCCGGGGCGAGAAGGACATCTTCAACGAGAAGAACCAGCGCTTCGTCGCCGACGTCACCCGCGAGGTCGCCGCCAACCTCACCAAGAAGGCCCTCGAGCGCGGCCCCATCCGCGTCACCCTCCACGACCTCTACGTGCTCATCGAAAAGACCCTCGTCGACAACAACGCCCACGACGTCGCCAAGAGCCTCCTGCTCAAGCGCGCCTCCAAGCTCAACATCTCCAGCGACACCCACGGCGTCACCGTCCGCCTCATCCGCCGCAACCACCAGGTGGTGCCTTGGAACGAAGGCAAGATCGAGATCGCCATCCGCAAGGCCTTCCTCTCCCTCCAGAAGGACCCCGCCCCCGCCTCCGTCATCACCCGCGCCGTCACCGAGCGCGCCCTCCACGTCAAGCAGGCCTTCCTCCACATCGAGGAGGTCCAGGACATGGTCCAGGAGGAGCTGATGAAGGCCGGCCACTTCAAGGTCGCCGAGGACTACATCCTCTACCGCGCCGCCCGCGCCGCCGCCCGCGCCGCCGAGCCCGCCGCCGCGGCCCCCGAGACCGTCCCCGCCGGCCAGAACTCCATGGTCGTGGTCGCCAAGGCCGACGGCTCCACCTTCCTCTGGGACGGCCTCGACCTCAAGAAACGCATCGAGTTCGCCGCCATCGGCCTCGAGCTCTGCCTCACCACCGACCAGATCGAGGCCGAGCTCCGCCGCGCCCTCTTCGACCACATCGCCCTCGGCGACCTCAACAACACCATCGTCCTCAACGCCAAGACCCTGATCGAGAAGGACGCCGACTTCGCCAAGTTCGCCGGCCGCATCCAGCTCACCTACATCTACGAGGAGGTCCTCGGCTGGGACATCGTCCGCGACGGCATCGGCGCCCTCAAGAAATTCCACCAGCAGACCTTTGCCCGCTACATCGACCACGGCATCGCCATCAAGCGCCTCTCCCCGCGCCTCAAGGAATACGACCTCGCCAAGATCGCCGCCGCCATCGACCCCACCGCCGACCTCGAGCTCGACTTCCTCGGCGTCCAGACGATGTACGACCGCTACCTCATCATCGACAAGACCGGCAAGCGCTCCCGCCGCATCGAGACGCCCCAGTTCTTCTGGATGCGCGTGGCCATGGGCCTCTTCATCGACGAGAAGAAGCGTACCCGCGAGGACTGGGCCATCCGCCTCTACGAGCTCTACAAGAGCCGCCGCTTCTGCAGCAGCACGCCGACCCTCTTCAACGCCGGCACCCTCCACTCCCAGCTGAGCTCCTGCTACCTCTACTACGTCGACGACTCCATCGAGGGCATCTTCCAGCGCGGCATCGCCGACAACGCCTACCTCTCGAAGTGGGCCGGCGGCCTCGGCGGCTCCTGGACCTCCGTCCGCGGCACCGGCGCCCACATCGCCGGCACCAACGGCGAGTCCCAGGGCGTCATCCCCTTCCTCAAGCTCCACAACGACCAGCTCGTCGCCGTCAACCAGGGCGGCAAGCGCAAGGGCTCCGGCTGCGCCTACCTCGAGTCCTGGCACAACGACATCTTCGAGTTCCTCGAGCTCCGCCGCAACACGGGGGACGACCGCCGCCGCACCCACGACATGAACACGGCCAACTGGATCCCCGACCTCTTCATGAAGCGCATGGAGGCCCGCGGCACCTGGACCCTCTTCCGCGCCAACGAGACCGCCGACCTCCACCACCTCTACGGCCGCAGGTTCGAGGAGGCCTACCTCCGCTACGAGAAGCTCGGCGAGGAGGGCAAGATCCAGGCCCACAAGATCGAGGCCCTCGAGCTCTGGAAAAAGATGCTCTCGATGCTCTTCGAGACCGGCCACCCGTGGATCACCTTCAAGGACGCCTGCAACGTCCGCTCCCCGCAGGACCACGTCGGCGTCATCCACAGCTCCAACCTCTGCACGGAGATCACGCTTAACACGTCGAACGACGAGACCGCCGTCTGCAACCTCGGCTCCGTCATCCTCGACTCCCACCTCAAGCCCGACGGCTCACTCGACCACGAGAAGCTGCGCGACACCATCCGCGTCGCCGTCCGCGCCCTCGACAACGTCATCGACATCAATTTCTACCCGACCGAGGCCGCCAAGCGCTCCAACAACCGCCACCGCCCCATCGGGCTCGGCGTCATGGGCCTGGCCAACGCCCTCTACCTGAAGAACGTCTCCTTCGCCTCCGAGGCCGCCGTCGAGTTCAACGACGAGTTCATGGAGGCCATCGCGCACTACGCCTACGAGGCCTCCTCCGACCTCGCGGCCGAGCGCGGCACCTACTCCACCTACAAGGGCTCCAAGTGGGACCGCGGCCTCCTGCCGCAGGACACCGTCGACCTCCTCGAGCAGGAGCGCGGCGTGCCGATCCAGGTCCCCCGCGGCGCCAAGATGAACTGGGAGCCCCTCCGGGCCAAGATCGCCCAGCAGGGCATGCGCAACTCCAACGTCCTCGCCATCGCCCCCACCGCGACGATCTCGAACATCACCAACACGTCGCCCTGCATCGAGCCGACCTACAAGAACCTCTACGTCAAATCCAACCTCTCCGGCGAATTCGTCGTCCTGAACCCGTTCCTCGTCCGCGACCTCAAGGCCCGCGGCCTGTGGAACCAGGAGATGAGCGACGCCCTGAAGTATTTCGACGGCGAGCTGAAGGACATCGAGGCCATCCCGACCGACCTGAAGGAGAAATACCTGACGGCCTTCGGCGTGGACTTCAAGTGGGTCATCGCCGCCGCCGCCCGCCGGCAGAAATGGATCGACCAGTCCCAGAGCGTGAATCTCTGGCTGAAGGCGCCCGACCTGAAGGTCCTCAGCCACATGTACCGTTCCGCCTGGCACGCCGGGTTGAAGACGACGTATTACCTCCGCAGCATGGGCGCCTCCGGCATCGAGAAGGCGACCCTCGCCGGCAAGAAGGACGTCCGCGGCGCCGCCGGCGAGACAAAGGCCGAGACCGCCACCCGCGACACGCGGGATGCCGCCGCCGCCACGGCGATCAACAACGCCGTGGCCGAGGTCACCACCGCCCCGTTCCTGGTCTCCGTGGATTCAAATCCGCCTGTATTGGCTCCCAGCTCCTCGCTCTCCGCTCCCGGCTCTTCTTCGGCCACGCCGAAGAAGTCCTACACCGCCGAAGAAAAGCGCGTCTGCAGCATCGAAGCCATGAAGAATGGCGAGGAATGCGAAGCCTGCCAGTGATCCCATCAACTCCATCGACTCGCCTACCGGGCCATAGCCTCATGGCAAGGACTTGTCGCGCCATAGCCCAAAGGGCGACGGCGGAAGCCTGCCAGTGACGCAGCAACAAAAAGATCATCTTCCCTCCCTTCCGCAAGGCGGCCCTAACCGGCCGCCTTTTTTGTGTCACATT
>CAYRDN010000021.1:0-62198 GCA_964423065.1 uncultured Oleiharenicola sp.
CGGACGTCTTCATCTGGCGCCTGCGCATTCCTTTCAACGAGTCGGACAACCCGCGCAACTACCTGTCCAAGCTGATGCGCTACTCCACCCTGCTGGAAGCCACCAATTCCATCTCGCAGCTGGAGGAATTCGCCGCCGCGACCTTTGCCTGCTGGGAAAAGCGCGTGCCCTTCGGAACCTACAATGTCACCAACCCCGGCCAGGTCACCACGCACGAGGTCGTCGCCCTGATCAAAAAGACGGGGGTGTCCCTCAAGGATTTCGTCTTCTTCAAGGACGAGTCCGACTTCATGGCCAGGGCCGCGAAGACCCCGCGCTCCAACTGCGTGATGGACACCGCCAAGCTCGCCGCCGCCGGCATCAGGCTGACCGAGGTCCATGAGGCCGTCGAGCGCGACCTCCGCCGCTGGCGGAAGGCGAGCTGATAGGTGTAAAGCGCTTAAGGTCTAAGCCTGTGAGTCCGGAAAAAATCGAAAGTTGGCGCGACCTGATGGTTTGGCAAAAAAGCCACGCGTGCGTCTTGGAGATTTATCGTATCACCAAGGCCTTTCCCGCCGATGAGCGATACCGCCTGATTGATCAGCTTTGCCGGGCCGCCACTTCGGTTCCGACCAACATCGCGGAAGGCAAAGGCCGCGGGTCATTGGCCGAGTTCCGGCAATTTCTGTTCATCGCCCGCGGGTCGATCGAGGAAACGCGATACCTGCTGCTGCTCGCGCGCGACCTGGGCCTGTTGCCCCCTGACGCTCACGCCCGGCTGGAGGCAGATTATTCTGAAGTCTCGAAAATGACCAATGCCTTGCTCCGATCGCTTAAACCTTAAACCATAAACTTTATGAACCTATTGGTCACCGGCGGCTGCGGCTTTATTGGCTCCAATTTCATCCGCCAGCGGCTGGCCGAAACGGATCCCGTCCTGCACCGGCTGGTCAACCTCGACGCGCTGACCTACGCGGGCAACCCGGCCAACCTCGCGGACCTGGCCGGCGACCCGCGCTATGTTTTTGCCCACGGCGACATCGGCGAGAGCGCGCTGGTCGCCCGGCTCCTCGCCACGCACGCGATCGACGCCATCGTGAACTTCGCCGCCGAGTCGCATGTCGACCGCTCCATCGACTCGCCCGAGCCGTTCATCCAGACCAACGTCCTCGGCACCCTCCGGCTGCTCAACGAGGCCCGCCTCCACTGGAGCCGGCTGCCTGACCAGAAGAAAAACACCTTCCGGTTCCTGCACGTCTCGACCGACGAGGTCTACGGTTCGCTCGCCCCCGGCGCACCGGCGTTCACCGAGGAACACAATTTCGAGCCCAACAGCCCCTACGCCGCCTCCAAGGCCGCGAGCGACCACCTTGTCCGCGCCTACCAGCACACCTACGGCCTGCCCACGCTCACGACCAACTGCTCGAACAACTACGGCCCGTACCATTTCCCGGAAAAGCTCATCCCGCTCATCATCCTCAACGCCCTCGACGGGAAAAACCTGCCCGTCTACGGCGACGGCCAGCAGGTCCGCGACTGGCTCTACGTCGAGGACCACGCCGCCGCCATCTGGCGCGTCCTCCAGCAGGGCCGCGTGGGCGAGACCTACAACATCGGCGGCCTGAACGAGCAGCCCAACCTCGCCATCGTGCAGAAGATCTGCGCGCTGCTCGACCAAAAGTCGCCCCGCGCCGACGGCCAGCGCTACGCCAACCAGGTCACCCACGTCGCCGACCGCCCCGGCCACGACCGCCGCTACGCCATCGACTGCGCCAAGATCAAGCGCGAGCTCGGCTGGTCGCCCCGCGAGAGCTTCGCGACCGGCATCGAGAAGACGGTCGACTGGTACCTGGCCCACCGCGCCTGGGCCGCCGAGATCACCACGAAAAAATACGCCCGCGAGCGCCTCGGCACGGGTCAGGCGTAAGGTTTAAGTTGTAAGCCCGGAGCTTCTGCGGCTTAAAACTTACGCCCTTAAAACTTAAAGCTATGCAACGCAAAGGCATCATCCTCGCCGGCGGCTCCGGCACCCGGCTCTTCCCCCTCACCATCGCGGTCTCGAAGCAGCTCATGCCGGTCTACGACAAGCCGATGATCTATTATCCGCTGTCGGTCCTGATGCTCGCCGGCATCCGCGAGATCCTGGTCATCTCGACCCCGGCGGACCTGCCCCTTTTCCGGCGGCTGCTCGGCGACGGCACCAGCCTCGGGCTCCGCTTCACCTACGCCGAACAGCCCAGCCCCGACGGCCTGGCCCAGGCCTTCCACATCGCGGGCGACACCGGCTTCCTCACGGGCGGGGAACCCTCCGCCCTCGTGCTGGGCGACAATCTTTTCTATGGCGCCGAATTCGTGAACTCGATCGTCGAGGCCGCCGCCCGCCCGGCGGGCGCCACCATCTTCGGCTACCACGTCGCCAATCCGTCGGCGTACGGCGTCGTCGAGTTCGCCCCGGACGGCCGCGTGCTCTCGATCGAGGAGAAGCCGGCGCAGCCCAAGTCCGACTACGCCATCCCGGGCCTGTATTTCTACGACGCCGGCGTCGTCGCGCTCGCCCGCAGCCTGCGGCCCTCGGCCCGCGGCGAGCTCGAGATCACCGACCTCAACCGCCTCTACCTCGAGCGCGGCTCTCTCCACGTCGAGCTCTTCGGCCGCGGCACGGCCTGGCTCGACACCGGCACCCACGATTCGCTCATCGAGGCCGCCCAGTTTGTCCATGTGCTGGAAAACCGCACCGGCCTGAAGATCGCCTGCCTCGAGGAGATTGCGTTCCGGAAAGGCTGGATCGACCGCGCGGGGCTGGAGGCCAACATCCGGAAGCTCGGCAAGTCCTCCTACGGCGCCTACCTGCGCTCGCTGCTCGAGTAGCCCCCGTCGCCGGCCCCCGGCCAACCCGGTCTTGCGTTCGCCCCGGCGGCACGCGAAAAAATTGCATGGCCGTCCCGCCCCCCGTTCCCCGCTGGCTGATCTGGGCCGCGCTGCCCTGCCTGCTCTGGTACGCCTTTTTCCTGGGCCGGCATTTCGCGCCGGTCGCCGCGGGCGCGGATTCCTCGGGCTACATGCACAGCGGCCGGCTGCTCGCGGCCGGCCGGCTCACGACCCCCATGCGGACCATCCCCGAGCTCGCGGTCAGCCGCGCGCTGCACACCACGCCGCTCGGTTTTCTGAGCCATGAGTCGCCCGATCGCCTGGAGCCCACGTACCCCGTCGGCCTGCCCCTGCACCTGGCCGCCGCCTACCTGGTGTTCGGTCCCGAGCGGGGCACGCTGTTCGTGGTGGTGGGCAGCGCCGTCGCCGGCCTCGTGCTCTTTTTCCTCCTCGCGCGCGAACTGGGCGTCTCCGACCTCCTTGCGGCCGCCGGGGCCGTGGCGCTGGGGTTCTTCCCGATCTATCTCTTCACGTCCTTCCTGCCCTTGAGCGACACGGTGGCCACCGCCTGGAGCATCACCGCCTACCTCGCCGCGCTCCGCACCCGGCGGGCCTGGGGCTGGTCGGTGCTCTGCGGCGTGGCCTGCGGCTGCGCCGTGCTGGTGCGGCCGAGCTGCCTGATCGGCTTCCTGCCGCTGCCGCTGATCCTGTGGGGCGGGCGCAACTTCCTCGGCGCCGCCCTCGGCGGCCTGCCCTTCGGCCTCTGGCAGCTCTTCTACCAGCGGCATCTCTATGGCGCCGCCCTGGAGTCCGGCTACGGTCCCATCTTCAGCGCGTTCCAGTGGGAATGCTTCCGCCCGAGCATGGCCAACTTCCTCACCTGGCTGCCGCGCCTGTTGCCCGTCTCCTGGCTCGCCTTCCTGCTGGCGCCCTGGCTGCCCTGGCGCGAACGCGGCCGCGAGCTGGCCGCCTTGTACCTGTGGTTCCTGGCGCTGCTTTTTTTCTACGCCTACTACGACATCTCCCAGCAGGCCTGGTGGTACCTGCGCTTCCTGCTGCCGGGCATCCCGGCCCTCGTGGTGCTGGCCCTGGTGGGCCTGGATCGGCTCATCACGCGCCGGGCCGGCCGCTGGGCGTGGGCCTTCACCCTCGTCGCCGCCGGTGCCGTCGCCTGGGATCCCCGCACCGTGTTCCGCCGCTGGGAACCCGAGATCCACGTCATGCTGCTCAAACCCTACCAGCAGCTCTACCTCGACGTGCCGGCCTGGACCCGCGCGCACTGCCCGCCGGGCTCCGCCATCGCCTGCCTCACCCTCAGCGGCTCGATCTATTACTACACCGACTTCGCGGTCCTGCGCTGGGACCAGTTCGAGGCGCCCCAGTTCGCCCGCTATGCCGCGGCCCTGCGCGCGTCGGGCCGGCCCCTGTTTGCCGCCCTGCTCCGCGACGAGGTGCCCGGCGCCCTCCACGAGCGCATGCCCGGGCACTGGGAGAAAATCACCGAAATCGACATCTGCACCCTCTGGCGCTACATCCCGGCCCCCTGACCGGCCCCCATGCAGGTTTCCTTCATCATCCCGCTCTTCAACTGCCTGCCGCTCACGCAGGCCATGCTGGCCAGCCTGCAGGCCACGCTGCCGCCGGGCCTCGCGCATGAGATCATCCTCGTCGATGACGGCAGCACCGACGGCACGCGCGCATGGCTGGCCGGCCTCAACCAGCCGGTGGTGAGCCGGTCGAATCCACCCCCTTCCCCTCCCGCGCCCTGCCACGTCCTCCGCAACGAAAAAAACCTCGGCTTCGCCGGCGCCTGCAACCGCGGCGCGGCGGCGGCGGCGGGCGAGTTCCTGTTTTTCCTGAACAACGACCTGGTGCTCACGCCGCACTGGCTGGAACCGATGCTCGCGGCCTTCACCCGCTTTCCCGCCGCCGGCCTCGTGGGCAACGTCCAGCTCAACGCCGCCACCGGCGCGGTCGACCACGCGGGGATTTATTTCGACCACAAGGGCAAGCCCGCGCACGCCACCGCGCTGCCCCGCACGACCCGCTGGTTCGGCCGGCCCGCCTGGCGGCCGGTCGACGCGCTCACCGGCGCCTGCTTCGCCATCCGCCGCGCGGCCTGGCGGCAGCTCGGCGGGTTCGACGAGGGCTTCCGCAACGGCGGCGAGGACGTCGACCTCGCCCTGCGCGCCTCCGCCGCCGGGTTCCGGCACACGGTCGCGCTGCGCAGCGTGGTGCGGCACCACATCAGCGCGTCGGCGGGCCGCAAGCTCCGCGACGAGCAGAACACCTTCCGGCTGGTGCAGCGCTGGCACGACCGCATCGTCCTGCTGGCCGCGCGCGACTGGAGCCGCCGGCAGGTCATCGACCACGCCGACCGCTCCGGGGTGTTCGACTACGCCCTGCTCCACGCCGCCCTCGCCTACCTGTTCATCCTGCCCGCACCGCCCCGGCTCGTGCGCGCCGGCGTGGCCGCCGCGCTGGACCGGGAGCTGCAGCGCTGGCGCGAACTGCTCGAGGGCGCGGCCGCCCCGCCGGCGCCGCCGTCCGTCCGGACCGACCAGATCTAGGCTCCGCCCGCGCGCTCGACCGAACGCACGACCGACTGCGGCCGGCCGTTCACGGTCAGGAACATCCGGCCGACGTATTCGCCGATCAGCCCGAGCATGACCAGCTGCGTGCCGGAGAAGACCAGCAGCGCCCCCATCAGCGAGCCCCAGCCGTAATCCGGGCCGCGGTTGCTCGCCCACAGGCAGAACACCACCGCAAGGCCGCCCAGGCCCACCGCGGCCATGACCAGGCCGAGCAGCGTCGCCAGCCGCAGCGGCATGACGGAAAAATTCACGAACGTGCTCACCCACAGCCGCAGCAGCCGGCGCAGCGAATAGCCGCTCTGCCCGGCGGCGCGCCCGGCATGCTGCACCTCCAGCGCCCCGATGTTCTGCGTCACCTGCAGGATGAGCCCGTCGATGTACGGGTACGGCCCCACGTGCCGCGCGACCTCGCGGGCCACGAAGGCGCTGACGCAGCGGAAACTCGAGAGGTAGAATCCCCGCGGCTTGTCCAGCACCCAGTCGGAGACGCGGTTGGTGAGCCAGCTGGCCAGGTTGCGCCACGCCGCGTGCTCCTTGCGGGCATAATGGCCGTAGACCACGTCGAGCCCCTCCTGCCGGGCGTGCCGCCAGAGCCGCACGGCTTCCGCCGGCGGGTTCTGGCCATCGTCGTCCAGGTTGACCACGAAGGCCCCGCGGGCGTGCCGGTAGCCGGTGAGCACGGCGTTGTGCTCGCCGAAATTGCGCGCATGGTTGACGAAGATGATCGGGATCCGCGCGTCGCGCAGCAGTTCGCGGCAGATGCCGGCCGTGGCGTCGCGGCTGCCGTCGTTGACCAGCACCAGCTCATGGCCCCCCTCGATCGCCAGGCCCTCGATCTCCCGCACGAGCGGGGTGATCGACTCCGCGCTGTAATAGAGCGGGATGACAAAGCTGAGGGCCGGGGTCATGGGTGGGGTGGACCGCGCATCCTGTCACGGTTTCCGGGCCACAGTCAGCACCGAATTGCCGGCGGGCAGCGACCCGCCCCGGCCCAGCCAGCCGTGCTCGGCCGCCATCAGGGCGTTGAAAAACGCCTCCATCGGCGCGGGGAAGAGCCCGACATCGCTCCGCGGCGCCGCCGGCGGCAGGATTTTCCGGCGCAGCACCGCGAGCGGAAACGGCAGCAGGTTCCAATAGGTGCTGCGGACGACCGTGAATCCCGCGCCGCGCAGCAGGCCGTCGACCTCCCGGCGCGTGGTGCGCCGGAGGTTCCCCACCTCGCGGTCGTGGTAGGAGAACATCCAGGGGTACGCGGGCATCGTCAGCACCGCCGCGCCGCCGGGCCGGAGGCAGCGGTGAAACTCCGCGGCCGCCCGCGCCGGGTCGGCCACCTGGCAGAGCACGTCGCAGGAGACCACGGCGTCGAAGCCCGCGTCGGCGAACGGCAGCTCCGCGACCGAGCCCTGCACGACCTCGGCGCCGGTCCGCTCCCGCGCGAGCGCGCAGGCCAGCGGGGAAAAATCGACCCCGGTCAGCCGCCACGCGGGATGTTCCGCCTGCAGCCGGCGCAGCAGCCCGCCGGTGCCGCAGCCCGCGTCGAGCACCCGCGCGTCCGCCCCGACCGCGTGCGTCAGGCTGCGCGCGACGTGCCGGTGCAGGGCGCGGTAATACCACATGGCATCCTCCACCCCGGCCATCTTGCGGTATTCGTCGGGTTGCATGCCGGCGACGGTCTACTTTCCCAGCGCCAGCACCCGCAATCGAAAATCGTACAGGGCGAAGGCCAGCACCCGGTCATCGCCCGCCCCGGGCGCCGGGGCCGCGCCCGCGCCGGCCAGGGTCAGCACCGTCCGCCCGGGCGGCAGCAGCAGGTCGTCCACCGCCACGATCTCCTCCGCGCTGGTCAGCGCCTGGCGCGCGACCACCTTCCCGCCCAGCCGGACCGTGAGTGCCTGCGGCCGGAACGCGACGACCCGCAGCCGCAGCTGTGCGCGCGCGGAGGCTCCGGTCGGATTGTCCAGCTCGATGACCCCCTGCCCGCCGGACCAGCGCCAGCGCGCCGGGCCGGAATGCTCCAGCGGATACCAGCCGTCCCCGAACCCGGCCGTCAGCAACCCCGCGGCGGCAGCGCGGACGAGATGGAAACGGACGTTGAACACCACAAAATCCTCCGGGCGCAGCGGCTCGATGCGCAGGATGCTGTCGCGCAGGTTCCACTCGCCCTTGAGCGCGGTGTTGATCCGGCCCTCGTAGGTGTGGGTGGCGAAATACTGCGGCTTGCGCAGGAGGAAGCAGTTGGCCCAGAGCCGCGACCAGAAATCGTCCAGCAGCATGTTGAAGGAGGCGAAGCGCGGGTCCGACTCAAGCTGGCCGAGGTCGAACAGGTTGCGGTGCACCCGCAGCGGCGGGACGGCCATCTGCACCCGAAAATCAGTGGTGCCCGCCACGTTCGCCGCGAGGATCACCGCGAGGACCACCGCGGCGCCGAACCGCACGCCGCGGCCGGCCGGCCGCACCGCCACCAGCCAGCAGCCCAGTCCGGCGAGCAGACCCGGATAAAACACCGCGATGAGCTTGTAGGCGTCATAACTGGCGTTGGCCCGCACCGGCGTCTCGCGCACCAGCAGGTACCAGCCGAAGACGACCGGCACGACCAGCGCCAGGGCGGCGAGGGCGAGCGCCTTCTGCCGCCGCCACAGGACCTCCAGACCGGCCGCCCACAGGACGAGCACACCGGCGCTGAGGACCACCCGCACGGCCGGCGGCCAGGCATGCAACTGCGCATCACGCGACAGGCCCAGCCACCCTTCCGGCGAGGCCAGCGGCACGACCCAGCCGAAGTCATATTGGTCAAAAAGGCTGAAGCGCTCGATCAGCCCGTCAAACCGGCCCCAGAACAGGACGGCGCACGTCACCAGCGCGACGGCCACCAGCGCCAGCACCCGGCCGGCCGCCGCCCAGTCGCGCCGCAGCCACAGCATGACGAGCAGCCAGGCGCCCGCGGGGGCGAGACAGACGGTCAGGATGAAATTATAGCCGCCGGCGAGCAGCCAGAACGCCGCCAGCACCAGCGGCAGCCAGGGCCATACGCTGCGCCCGCGCCCGGCGGCGCGGCCCGCCCCCAGCACCGCCAGCGTCAGCAAACCGATGCCCTGCGCCGCATACAGCTGCCCGAGCGCCCCGTGGTACACGGCATAGGCGTTGATCGGCGACAGCGCGTACAGCGCGACGAGCCCGAGCAGCCAGGGTCCGCGCAGGCCCACCGCGGTCCGGGCCAGGAAGAGCACCATCGGCAGGTTCAGCAGGACCAGCGCCACCGCCGTGATGCTCACCAGCCGGAACGGTTCGAGGCCGAAGACCGCGGCGTTGTGCGCAATCAGGGCCGAGGGGGTGAAATGATTCAACCGCAGCCAGAAATCGAAAAAATATTCCGCCGACCGTACCTTCGTGACTTCTGGCTGGCCCAGGAATCCCGTGCGGTCGGAACGCGAGAACTCCTGCAGGACCCGCGCCCCCGCCGCGTAGTCCGCCTGGTCGCAGCTGCCAAGGGAACTCGAGGTCAGCCCGATCCCGGGCTTGGTCATCGGCGAGATGAAGAGCACGCCGGCCGCGATCAGCACCAGCGCGAGGCCCCACCACCCCCGCGGCCGGCAGGCCGCGCGCCGCGCGACCGCCACCGCCAGCAGCGCCAACGGGATGACCTCGCTCCCGCGGGCGTAGGCATTCGTCCCCGCCAGCGCGGTGTGGGCGCCGGCCCAGACCACGGCCGACTGCAGGGCGAGGCCGAAGCCCGGGGCCGCGGTCCACGCCCAGGGCCGCCAGCTCCGCGGCATGGCCAGCCATGCGAGGCCCAGGCCCCAGAAAAATGTGTGAGCGATCAGACCGGCGGCAGTGAGGTAATACAGCATCTGGATGACCGCGGCCACTATCGCGCCCCGCCCCGGCAAGGAAAGCGAAAAGGCGGCGCGGCAATTCCAGATTTACAATGCGGCTGGCGTGGGCGATAAACCGCGCCCACGTTCACGCTGCATGCCGCACCGCCGCCGCCCCAAGTTCACCGGTCTTTTTCACGATGATGTCGTGACGGACTCCTACTGGATTCGCGAGCAGGCGGAATTGGCGCTGCCCCCCCTCGGCGGGATCACGCGGCTGTCCGTCAGCGGCGAAATGCTGCCGCCCGACCCCGCCGACCCGACCTCCACCGGTGAACTCGGGCTGGCGGTCTTCCTCGACGGCCGCGCCATGGCCTCCCGCCCCACCCTGCCGCCCGGCCCGTTCCGTTTCGACCTGCCGCTGCCGGCCGGCGACCCCGCTCGCGGCCATGCCCTGGCGCTCCAGCTGATCGGGGCCGGAGGGAGCAACCTCTCCGCCTGGCTGGGCCGCGTCACCGGCCTGGCTGCCCTGCAGCCCTGGCGCCGGCAGGCCCGCAACCGCCGGTTGCGCATCCGGCTCGTCGAGGCCGACGGCGAGGTGCTCTTTGATTTTTCCAACCGCGCCGCGCCCTGGAACACCGCCTTCGCCCGCCGCTTCCTCCGACTCGGGCTGAATGTCACCGGCTATTTCCGCGCCGACCTCGGCATCGGCGAGTCCGCGCGCTGCATGGCGCGGGCGGCCGGGGCCGCCGGCCTGCCGCTGGCCCTTGTCGACCTGAAGCTGCCGTGCCGGAACCCGCAGTCCGACGCCACCCTGGCCGCGCGGCTGCAGGCGGACAATCCCCACCCGGTGAATGTCATCCATGTCGACCCGCCGGGCATGCGCGACCTCGACCACCACCACGGCTCGGCCTTCCGCCGCGGCAAGTACAACATCGGCTACTGGGCGTGGGAGCTGCCGGAGTTCCCCGACGCGTGGATCGATTTCTCCGATTATTGCCAGGAGGTCTGGGCCCCGTCCCGTTTCTCCGCCGAGGCCATCGCCCAGAAGGTGCCCGTGCCGGTCCTCACCATGCCGCACGCGATCTCCTTCGCGCGGCCCGCGGGCGATTACCGCGCGAAATTCGGCCTGCCCGCGGACCGGTTCCTCTTCCTCTTCCTCTACGACCTGAACTCCTACTCGGAACGCAAGAACCCCGCGGCGGTGCTCGAGGCCTTCCGCCGCTCCGGCCTGACCGGCACGGGCGCCGGGCTGGTCATCAAGGCGCACAATGTCGCGGCCCATCCCGCCGACCACGAGCGGCTGCGCGCCGCGGCCGCGGAACTGCCGGGCGCGATCCTCCTCACGGGCACGCTCGCGCGCGACGAGGTCTATGAGCTGGAGGCCGCCTGCGACTCCTTCGTCTCGCTCCACCGCTCGGAAGGCTTCGGCCTCGCCGTCGCCGAGTGCATGTACCTCGGCAAGCCGGTCATCGCGACCGACTGGTCCGCCACGGCGGAATACGTCACCGCCGCCAACGGCCGCCCCGTGCGCTGCGCGCCGGTCACCCTGGACCGCAACCACGGCCCGTATGCCCGCGGCCAGACGTGGGCCGAGCCCGACCTCGACCATGCCGCGGCCTGCATGCGGCAGCTGGCGTCGGACCGGTCCCTCGCGCTCCGGCTCGGCGCGGCCGCGCGCGCCACCATCGAGGAAAAATTCTCCCCCGCCGTCATCGGCGCCCGCTACCGCCAGCGCCTCGAGGCCATCGCCGGCTGGTGACCGGCCCCCACCCCTTTATGGATCAATCCACCCCTCTGCGCTCAACCTGGCTGCTGGCCGGCATCATCGCCGCGGTGCTGATGATCGCCCTCGTCGCCTCCAGCCGGGAACTGTATTTCGGGACCGCGATCCTGGAACAGGGCGACGCGGCCGTGAACGCCCTGCAGATCGACAACGCGCGGCACGGCACGGAAATCTACGGGAATTATTCGCGCTTCCAGTTCAACCACCCCGGGCCGGTGCTCTTCTATGTCTATGCCGCGGGCGAGTACATCCTGCGGGACTGGCTCGGGGTCGTGCCCTCCCCGCACAACGCCCACCTGCTTGCGTCGCTCGCCGTGCAGGTCGGCTGCTTCGCGCTGGCGCTGGCCATCCTGCAGTTCTGGTTCGACTCGTGGCTGTTCCTCGCCGCGGCGCTGCTCGCCGGGATGCTCCATTTCGCGCAGGTGCCGGGCGCCTTCAACAGCATCTGGCCGCCGCACGTGCTGCTGATGCCCTTCCTGTGCTTCATCACGGCGGCCAGTTCGTTCGCCGCCGGCCGCACGCGGCACCTGGCCGTGATGACCGTGATGGGCGGCATCCTTTTCCACAGCCACGTCGCCCAGCCCCTGTTTGTCGGCGGCCTGGGCGGCGTGGCCGGGCTGCTGTACTGGCGCCGGGAAAAACGAAACGGGGCGTGGCCGGGCGCGCGCGCGTGGCTGGCGGCGCATCGCGGCCTGCTCTGGTTTTGCGGCGCCTGGACGGCGCTGATGCTCCTGCCGCTGGTGATCGACGTTTGCCGCTATGGCCTGCAGAGCAATGTGGCCACCATCCTGCGCCGGTTCCTGCTGAACACCACGGAGCACAAATCCCTGCTCCAGTCCCTGCTCTACTTCCTTTCCTTCCCGACCTACACCACCGACCAGGAATATTTCCTGACCCAGCTCAACGCGGCTTCCGGGCGTTTCTTCCTCGATCACCTGCCGATCCTGCTGACCGGCTTCGCCGGCCTGGGCGGCCCGGCCGTGCTGGCGTGGGTCTGGCGCCGCCGGCTGCCCGGGCCGCTGCGCGATTTTCTCGGTTCGGCCTACACGATCTGGGGCGCCACCGCCCTGCTCTGCCTCGTCTGGGGCCTGTTGCAGTCGGGGCCGATGTTCCAGTTCAACGGCGACTTCTACCATGCGGCCTATTATTTCCTGGCCATGCTCGGGGTCGGCGGGCTGGTCCATTTCTTCGGCCGCCGCTGCCCGGCCCCCGTCATCGTGGTGCTGTGCTGCCTCGCCACGATCGTGGCGAGCTGGTCCTTCCGCCTGATCCCCGGGCCCAACGAGGACGAGGGCCAGCGCATCCGCCAGGGCGTGGAGACGGCCCTGGCCCGCAGCCCCCGCCACCGCCCGGTGCTGCTGGTGTTCGAACACCACGCCTGGGACGTGGCCGCCATCCCCGTCGCGCTGGAACTCCAGCGGCGGGGCATCCCGTTCTATGCCTCGCCCTCCTGGAACTTCATGGTCGGCCGCCAGCACGATGTCGGCCTGCTCGGCCCCGCACCCGAAAAGTCGGCGACCGTCTGGTGGATCACGCGGGCGGCGCCCGACGGCATCCTGATCGCGAAGGACCTGGCCATCTTCACCGACCCGGCCCCGATCGACCCGCACGGCGCGGTGATCGGCTTCGCCAAGTCCGCCAACGGCTACCGCCACCTGGTCAGCGGCCTCTCCACGGGGAACGTGACCCACGCCTGGACCGACCAGCCGCAGGTCTCGCTGTTGTTCAGGCCCCTGCCCGCCACCGCGGATGTGCAGCTCATCCTCGACGCCCAGAGCAACCCGCGCCCCGGCGCCAGCGCACCGCAGGCCGCGGAGGTCTTCTTCAACGGCGTCGACCTCGGCCCCGTCAGCGTCGCGGAGCGCCGGCATGTCTCCCTCACCGTGCCCAAGGATGTCTGGAACGCCGCCCCGGTGGCGAAGCTTGAGCTGCGCTTCCCCGAGGCCGTCCGTGTGTACCTGTTCACCAAGCCGGCGAGCATCTCCTGGGCCGCATGGGGGCTGTGGGGGGTGTGGTTCGCCAGCGCCGCCGACCCGGTCCCGGCGCAGCCCACCGCGCTCCTGCCGGCGGCCGGCGGCCGGATCGATTTCACGGCCGGCGGCAGCCTGGCCGGCTACCGGACCTCCGGCTTCGCCGAGCCCGCGGCCGGCGCCACCCACACCGACGGCGGCCTCATGGACCTGCTGTTCCGCCCCGGCCCGGCGACCGCGGACGTCGAGCTGCAGATCGTCGCCCAGCCCTTTTCCGCCGACGGCAAGACGAAGACCCTGCCCTGCGAGGTCTACTTCAACGACAAGCTCGTGTTCAACTCCCCCTTCAACGGCCCCGGCGTCATCCGGCTCTCGATCCCCGCCGTCATCTGGAACAGCCGGCCCGTCGACACGCTCAGCCTGCGTCTGCCCTCGGTGCCCGCGACGAACGGCGGCGGCCATCCGGATGACGGCCTGGCCCTCCGCTGGCTCACCACCGCGCCGGCGGAACGCCGGCCCTGAACCGCCGCTGTCGTGCTCCTCCTCGACGCCACCCACACGAGCCACACCCGCGCGCAAACGGGCATCCAGCGTGTCACCCGGTCGCTCTTCGCCGCACTGGCCGGCGCCGGACCCGCGACCGGCATCTGCCACGATCCGTATCTCCGGGCGTGGCGGCCGCTCACCGCCGGCGAACTCGCCCGGCTGCGCCCCGGGCAGAGCGCCACCGGATCACGCGGCGCGAAATGGCCGCTGCACCAGCGCCTCGCGGGGCACGCCCGCCGCCTCGCCGGCGCCCGGCCCGCGCCGCCCGCGGGCGACGCCCTCGTCTGTCCCGAGCTTTTCTCCGCCCGCGCCGGCGCGAACCTGCCCGCGCTCTTCCGCCATGTGCGCGGACCCCGCGTGGCCGTGTTTCACGACGCGATCGGCCTGAAGCTGCCCGAGCTGACGCCGCCGGGCACCGTCGCGCGGCTGCCGGCCTACCTGCGCGAGCTGCTGCTATTCGACGGCGTGGCCGCGGTCTCGGAGGATTCCGCTGCGAGCCTGCGCGACTACTGGTCGTGGCTCGGGGTCGCCGGCGCGCCGCCCGTGCAGGTCATCCCCAACGGCCTCGACGCCCTGCCCCCGGCCCCCGCGGATCCGGCGCCGGCCGCGCCGCTGCGCGTGCTGTGCGTCGGCACGATCGAGGGCCGCAAGAACCACGTCGCCCTGCTCGCGGCGTGCGAGACGCTCTGGGCCGGGGGGCTCGACTTTGAATTGCAGCTGCTCGGCCTTGCGCGCGCCGACACCGCGGGGCCGGCGCTGGCCAGGATCGCCGCGCTCAAGCAGGCCGGCCGGCCGCTGCTTTACCACGGGGCGGCGGCCGACGCGGAACTGCACGCCGCCTACCGCCGCTGCGCGTTCACGGTCTATCCCTCCACCCTCGAGGGCTTCGGCCTGCCGGTGCTCGAGAGCCTGCAGCACGGCAAGCCCTGCATCTGCTCCGCCCTCGGCGCCCTCGGCGAATCCGCCCGCGGCGGCGGCGGCGTGGCGCTTGAGTCGGTGGACGCCGCCAGCCTGGCCGCCGCCCTCCGGCGCCTGCTGCTTAACCCCGGCGAGCTCGCCGCTCTGGCCGCGGCCGCGCGCACCCGGGAATTTCGCACCTGGCCGGATTACGCCCGCGACCTGACCGCCTGGATGCAGGGGCTGCCGCGGCACGCCTGACGGCGGGCCTTTGCGGTTGCTTTGCCTCCGGTTGTGACCTGTAGTCGGCCGACAAAATTCCATGGCCCTCTCCCTGTTCACCAAGACCAAAAAAGCCATCATCGAGCGGGCCCATGATGACTATGCGACGAAGCTGCGGCTGAAATACAAGCCGTACTACCACGCCCTGGAGGCCCAGCGGGGCACCCACATCCGGCTCCAGGGCCGCGACATGGTCATGCTGTCCAGCAACGACTACCTCGGGCTGTCCTTCCACCCCAAGGTCATCGAGGCCTGCGGCGCGGGCGCCCGGGCCTGGGGCTCCAGCACCACCGGCGCCCGCATCTCCAACGGCTCGCGCGCCTACCACGTCGCCCTCGAGGAAAAGCTCGCCGCCTTCCTCGGCCGCGAAGCCTGCCACATCAGCGTCGCCGGGTACGTCTCCTGCCTCTCCGCCGTCGCCACCTTCGCACAGAAGGGCGACATGATCCTCGCCGACAAAAACATCCATTCCTGCCTCTGGGACGGTGTCCGGCTCTCGATGGCCGCCGTCGAGCGCTTCAGCCACAACAACCCCGAGGACCTCCGCCAGATCCTCAAGGATGTCCCGCACGCCATCCCCAAGATGCTGGTCGTCGAGGGCGTGTATTCGATGGAAGGCCACATCTGCCGCCTGCCCGAGTTCGCCCAGATCGGCGACGAGGCGGGCTGCTTCACGGTCGTCGACGACGCCCACGGCTTCGGCGTGCTCGGCCGGCAGGGCCGCGGCACGGTCGACCATTTCAAGCTGAACGACAAGGTCGAGATCCTCTGCGGCTCGATGTCAAAGTCCCTCGCCAGCACCGGCGGCTTCGTCTCGGGCTCGCGCGAGCTCATCGACTACCTGCAGACCAGCTCGAAGCAGACGCTGTTCAGCGCCGCCATCAGCCCCAGCCAGGCCGCCGCGGCCACCGCCTCGCTCGACATCATGCAGACGGAGCCGCAGCACCTCGAGCGCCTCTGGCGCAACACCCGGCGGTACCGCGAAATGCTCAAGGCCCTCGGCCTCGACACCTGGGGCAGCGAGACTCCGGCCATCCCCATCGTGCTCGGCTCGAAGGAACTCGTCTACCGCTTCTGGCAGGCCCTGCTCGAAAAGGGTGTGTTCACCGTCATGTCCATCGCCCCGGCCGTGCCGCCGGGCAAGGACCTCATCCGCACCGCCGTCTCCGCCCTGCACAGCGAAGAGGATCTCGAGAAGATCGCCGAGGCGATGGCCTACGCGGTGAAGCAGATGTGAGTTGCCGGGCGGGAGGCCCGGCCTGGTTGAAGCCCGTCTTTCAACCTTTAACTTTCAACCGGCGCGCAGCGCCTTGATCAGCGTCTGCGCCGTATCCGTCCAGCGGGGCAGCGGCCGCGCCATCGCCTCGGTCTGCAGCCGCCGGCCCGCGGCCTCGTCCGTCAGCACCGTCCGCAGCTTGGCCTGCCAGTCGGCCGCGTCATCGACCCGTGCCAGCAGGCAGCCGCCGCCGTCCGCGTTCTCCCGCAGCACCGGCAGGTCGCTGCACACCGCCGGCACGCCGCGCCAGAGCGCCTCCAGCACCGGCAGCCCGCAGCCCTCGGCGAGGGTCGGGAACACCACCGCCCGCGCCGCCGCGTAGAGCCGGCCGAGCTCGCGGTCGCCCGCCCGGGCGTGAAAGCGGAACCGCGGCTCGCGCGCCTGCAGCGCCGCCATCCGCGCGGCCACGGGCCGGCCGAAATGCGGGTTCACCCGCCCCACGACGTGCAGCTCGAAATCGAGCCCCTCGCGCCAGAGGGCCTCCGCGGCATCCAGGAGCAGCATCTGGTTCTTGCGCGGCTCGACGATGCCGACGCACAGCAGCGCCGGGCGGCCGGTCGTGACCAGCGCGTCGCGCCGCACCCGGTGGCCGCCGTCGAAATCCGCCCCGAGCGCGAGCAGTTCCACCGGGGACTTGGGCGTCACACCCTGCCAGCGCCAGAACCCCTCGAGGTCCTGCCGGCTCGCCACCGAGATGGCCCACACCTGGTTGAAGCCCGCCAGCAGCTTCATGTATTCCGGATGCCGCTGCACGCTCTGCGGCCAGGTGATGTGCGGGAACCGGATCGGGATCGCGTCGTGAAACACCGCGGCCAGCCGGCAGGGCGGATGGTGCACGAAGGCGGAAAAACCCGGCCGCTCGGCCTCGCTGAACAGCTCCACCGTGAGCAGCCAGTCCGCCGGCTTGAACGCGACCGGGGCCCGGCCCGCGTCGGCGCGGAAACCGTCGTCCCAGCGGACCGGGGTCACCGTGCCGCCCAGCTCCTCGCGCAGGCGCGAACTCACCCGCATCAGCCCGGAGCGATGGCTGGCCGCGCCCGTCTTGGTGGTGTCGAAGTAGATCATAGGACGATTTCAAACCGGGACGGAAATTTCACAGGAGGGAACAGAGCAAACAGAGGCGACAGCAAGGCAGCCCTCCGTTTTCTCCGTGGCCTCCTGTAAGATCCGCATCGTACTTTCATATTACTCCCCGATCGCCCGCCGGAAGCATTCCGCCAGCTGCGCGGTGTTGTTGTGGGCATCGTAGTTCTCCTCCACCCAGCGCCGGGCGGCGGTGCGCAGCGACTCCGCCAGGCGGTCGTCCCCGCCGAGCCGGCGCAGGGCGTCGATCCACGCCGGCGGATTGTCCACGTCCGCCACCAGGCCCGTGCGCTCCGGGCTGACCGCCTCGGTCGTGGCCGAGGTCGGCGAGGTCACGACCAGCACGCCGGCCGCCATCGCCTCCGGGATGACATTGGGCAGCCCGTCGCGATCGCCGCTCGGGGCCACCACACCCGTGTGCAGCAACACGTCGGCCCAGGCGAGCTGCGCCCAGACTTCCGGCGGCGCCAGCTGGCCCAGAAATTTCACGCTGCCGTCCACGCCGAGCTGCCGTGCGGCGGAGCCGAGCGTTTCGCGCAACGGGCCGTCGCCGATGATCCGCGCCTCGAATGCCAGCCCGGCCGCCTCGAGCGCGGCATAAATGCGCAGCTGGTGGTCGAGGCCCTTCTTCGGCACGAGCCGGGCGATGCAGAGCAGCCGCAGCGGCCGGCGGTCCGGCCGCAGCGGCTTGCAGGCGGGGAAGGTGTCGAGCCCGCGGCGGATGCAGACGATCTTCGCCGGCGGGACGCCGCGCGCGATCAGTTCGCGCCGGCCCATCTCGGTCGAGGTGTGGATGAACCGCGCGTGCCGGAGCTTCTCGCGCAGCCACCAGTCGCCGCCGTGCTCGTAGAGGTCGTAGGCGTGCGCCCCGGTGCTGTAGGGCCAGCCGAAGATCCGCCACAGCACCCAGCCGGCGGTGGCGGGAGCGCCCGCCCAGGCGCCGTGCACCAGCGCCGGCGGGTCCCGGCGGAGCTCCCGGTAAAAGCAGCCGGCGAAGCCCGCCCCGAGCATGTTCTCCCAGAAATTCAGCCATGACGGCGCCCAGCGCGTGAGCACGCCCTCAAACAGGTCGCGGACCACCCGCGGCCGGCGGACACAGTTCCACGGGATGATGAAGAGAAACAGCGGGATCAGCCGCCACTTGGGAAAATTCCGCACCGGCAGCCCGCGGAACTCGCCGCCGCCGCCCCAGAGCGAATAGAGCTTCAGCCGGAGCCCCCGGGCCTGGAGCGCCGCCACGTCGCGCTGGAGGAAGGTCTCCGAGGTCTTCGGAAACGTCGTGAACAGCAGGGCGATGTGCGGCGGGGGGGACAAGAGGCGGGGCGCGCCCCCACCCAATGGACAATGTGGAACTCAGGAAAGCAGGAAATGCGGCGACCGCGGTCGAACGGGCAATTATTGGCCGGGCACGTTGGGCCACGCCGCCACCGGCGCAGCGACCGCGGAAGCGCTCCGCTCAGCGCGCCTTGCGGGGCTTGGGCGGGAACGGACCGGGCTTCAGCGTCGTGCCGGAGGCCTGCTGCGCGAGGTCGACCAGTTCCGTGATGAGGACGGTCGGGTCCTCCTCGTAGCGGAGCTTCAGGAAATTCGCGCGGAGCCGGTCGTAGGCGCCGCGGTCGGCCATCCAGGAGTCGATGAGCCGGCCGAACTCGGCGGGGTTGCCGACGAGCGCCGCACCCTCGCCGTTGCGGAAGAATTTCACCGTCAGCTCCTCCTGCGGCATGATGCCGCCGAGGGCGTTGAAGATGATGGGGCAGCGGAAATGCAGGGCCTTGGCGCTCGTGGTCGTGCCGCCGCGGGTGACGATGGCGTCGCTGACCTGCAGGAGCAGATGCACCTGGTCGGAGTAGCCGTCGACGAAGCAGTTGAACTCCGGGTGCACGGCGCGCCAGTGCACGAGCTGGTTGTAGGCCTCCCGGTTCTTGCCGCAGATGACGACGGCCTGGACGTGGTCCGCGTGGGGCAGGAGCCGAGGGAGAAGATCGAGGTGGTTGTTGGCGCCGTTGCCGCCGGTGGCGAGGAACACGGTGAAGAGGTCCGCGCGCAGCTCGAGGGTCTCCTCAAGGTAGGTGGCGCGCGACTCCGGGGTGAGCACCTCGAGGTGCGCCCGCGGCTGCATCAGGTAGCCGCGGACGCGGGTGCGGGCCGCCGGCATGCCGAGCTTGATGGCGTAGTCGCGGGCCGTGGCGGTGCGGGAGATGTAGAGGTCGGCGCTGGGCTCGATCCAGTTGATGCTGTAGCCGAAGCCGCCGGAGAACTCGCCGCAGTAGGTGGCGCAGCGCACGCTGTCCGGCCCGAGGATTTTCCGGGCGAGCTGAAAGTAGCCGCGGTTGAGGCAGTCGTGCACGCTGAAGACCAGGTGCGGCTGGTATTCGCGCAGCACCCCCTCGTAGTAGCTCCGGCCGAAGCTGACAGTCCGGCGGTTGAGCAGGCTGAGCAGCTCGACGAAGAGGAAGAACGCCTTGTGGATCCACGGGGACTTCTTCTGGATCCAGTTGTAGAAACTCACGCCGAGGCTGAAGAAGCCGGAGGATTTCTCCAGCATCTGCTCGATGCGCACGTCGACGTCGTGCCGGTAGAGCTCGAAGCACCATTCGGCGAAGGCCTGGGCGCGGGTGTCGTGCCCGGCGCCGGTGCTGGAGGTGAGGACGAGGATGCGGACGCGGGCCATGGGTCAGGGCAGCAAGGCCGGGGCCGGGCTCAGGCCGCGCGGCCGGCGGATGAAATGTGGCGTCGGGATCGTGCTCACAGGCCGAAATATTTCGCCTGGAACTTCCGGCGGAGAGCGAGCGAGCCGAACCGGGCCAGAAACGGGCCGAGCACGGCCTGGAAGAAGCGGCCGGTGCGGACCGTGTCGCTGCGGCCGCGCAGCAGGGCGCGGCGGAGGTCCGCGGCCGCCTGCGCCGGGTCCGGGCCGGATTGCATCATGCCGGTGAACGCGGCCCACGCCCGGGCCAGGCGGTCGGCCTGGGCCGGATCGGCGGCCCCCGCGGCGGCCGGCGGCGGCCGGCGGACCGAGCCCTCGAAATCGGTGCGGTAGTCGCCGGGGCGGAAATCGATCACGATGACGCCGGTGCCCTCGAGTTCGAACATGAGGCTCTCGTTCAGGGCGGAGAGGCCGGCCTTGGCCGTGTTGTAGGCGGCCTGGTAGGGCATGCCGAATTCCCCGGCGATGGAGGAGATGTTGACCAACGCCCCGCGGCGGCGCGCCAGCTGGCCGCGGAGCGCGGCGTGGCTGAGGCGGGCGGTGTTGACGAGCATGACGCGGAGCTGTTCCTCCCAGACCGCGAAGTCCGTGGCGGCAAAGCCGCCGAACGCGCCGAAGCCGGCGTTGTTGATCACCAGGTCGAAGCCGCCGGCGGCGCGCTCCGCGTCGAGGAAGATCCTTTCCGCCGCCGGGCCGTCGCCGAGCTCGAGGGCGACCGGGTGGAACCGTTCCCGCGGCGGCAGCCGGGCCGCGTCGCGGGCCGTGCCCCAGACCTCCACCCCGGCGGCGAGCAGCATGGCGGTGAAGGCGCGGCCGAGGCCGGTGCTGGCCCCCGTGATGAAAGCCGTGCGGTAGCGGGCGGAGAGGGCGGACGTGCTCATGCCTCAGGCGGCCCGGAACACCAGGCAGACGTTGGCGCCGCCGAAGCCGCAGCTGTTGCTGAGCACGACAGTGGGCCGGTGCGGCAGCGTGGAGCGGATGATGTTGAGCCCCTCGCAGGCGGGGTCGAGCTTCGTGATGTGGGCGGACCCGGGCATGAAGCCCTCCCGGATGGCCAGGGCGCAGAACCCGGCCTCCATGGCGCCGGCGAGGGAAAGGCCGTGGCCCGTGAGCGCCTTGGTGCTGCTGACGGCGGGGCGCGTGGGGGAGTTCTGGAAGATGTGCCGGAGCGCCCGGGCCTCGGCGATGTCGCCAATCGGCGTGGAGGTGGCGTGGGCGTTGACGTAGTCGACCGCCTCGGAGGCGAGGTCGGAATACCGGAGGGCGTTCTCGATCGCGAGGATCAGGCCCGCGCCCTCGGGGTGCGAGATGGCGACGTTGTAGCCGTCGGAGCCCTGGCCCCAGCCGGCGACCTCGCAATAGACCTTCGGGTGGCGCCGCGCGACCTCCTCCTCGCTTTCCAGGACCAGCACGGTGGCGCCGCCGGTGCCGACAAAGCCGTCGCGGGCGACGTCGAACGGCCGCGAGGCGACCGAGGGATCGGTCTGCAGCGACAGGGCGCGCATGCCGGCGAACGGCAGGATGCTCTCGACGTTGCCGTCCTCGGCGCCGATGACGAACATGCGTTTCTGGCGCCCGAGGGCGATCTCGTCGTAGGCGAAGCCCAGGGCGTGGGCCGACGAGGCGCAGGCGGACGAGAAGCCGGTCGAGGCGCCCTTGATCTTGAACTGGGAGACCAAGTTGAAATTGACGGTGCCGGAGATGGAGGCGACGATGCCGAGCGGCGGGCAGCGCATGACGCCCATCTTGCGCATGCGCTCCAGGTGATGGCCCAGCAGGAAGGGCGAGCCGGCGGAGGCGGCGTAGAGCCCGGTGTCGCGGTTGGACCAGTCGGCCTCGGTCAGCTTGGCGTCCTCCACGGCCTGCTGCATGGCGCAGTAGGCATAGACACCGTGCGGGGCCATGCCGCGCAGGGTCTCCCGGCGGATGCTGTAGCGCGCGGGGAAGATCCAGTCCTCCGCGTCGGTGGTGTCGGTGGTGAAATCGCGGATTGGCGCGGCCACCTTGACCGGGACATCGGGCTTCTGGAAAGGCGGGTACTGGATCATCCCGTGGCGCAGTTCCCGCAGGCTTTCGGACACCGCGATGGAATCGTTGCCAATGCTCGTGATGAAACCGACGCCCGTGATGTAGACTTTCCGCATGTGAGATTAGCCGGCGGCGGCGACCGTGGCCGCCCCGACCGGACCGCGGGGCAGCAAAGCGTATTTCCGTGGGTGGTCAACCACCGCAGCCGCGACGCCCCGCATCGCTTCGATCAGGCGTTGACCGCGGCCTGGGTCGGGACCGGGACCGCCGCCGGCGCGGATTCCGCCGGCGCGGCCGGCTGGGCGACTTCCTCGGCGTAGCCGAAAGTGAGCGTGATTTCCTCGGCGATGGCCGCCTTTTCCTGGCCGACGCGGATCTGGCCCTCGAAGGTGGCGAGCGGCGACTTCAGGCGCTTGGGCTTGATCGAGAGGCTGAGGACGTCGCCCGGCTTGCAGACGCGGTGGCAGCGGACGCCCTCGCAGGAAGTGAAGAAAATGGTGCGGTGGTCGACGACCTTGCCGGCCTCGCCGACCTGGCCTTCCAGCAGGAAAAGCACGGCGAGCTGGCCGAGGGCCTCCAGCATGATGGACGCGGGCAGCACGGGGTTGTCCTTGAAATGGCCCTGGAGGAAGAATTCCTGGCCGCTGATCTTGTACTTGGCGTTGGCGCCATGGGCGTTGACCGAGGCCTCGCCGAGGAAAAGGAATGGCGGCTGGATCGGCATGACGGACATGATCTGCTCGATCGGGATGAACTTGGTGGGCTTGGGCAGGGGCAGGCCGCTGACCTTGCATTCGATGAAGGTCTTGACGTCGCCCACGGTGCGCAAATGGCGGAGTTCCTCGTTGTTAATCGTCATCTGCAGCACGTCCTCCACCAGGATCACGATTTCCATCATCGTCAGGGAATCGATGCCCAGATCCTCGATGATCCGCAGGTCATCATCAGTATCCTTGAGTTTCGCCCGCAGGTCCGGCTCGACATAGCGCTCGATGATGCCCAGCACGATGGCGGGCAGATGCTCGGTGTTGCCGGTTTTACGAAACTGTGCTGCCGCTTCATAAGTCGCTGCAGAACAACGTTTCAAGGCTTCCCTTAAGTTTGCGTCATCCTCGGGCGTGAACGGTTTGAGCGGAACGCCCGATGAGTTTTTTACTGCCTGTGCCATTGGGTGATAAATAAGTTAATGGTGCTGGGTATGTAAACCCCAAAAATTCAGGGCCCTATGTTGACACCCCGTTTCAATTTTTGATGCATTCAGTTTTAGTCTGTTGACTTGCCGGTGCTTGCGGGCCGACATGCCGTTTCCGGTATCGGCCTGACCTGACCCGAGCCGGCCGCGCCTCCCTCCCCTTCACGGCCGATGCAGCCGAAATTTTCCAGCCGAACCGACCATCCCACCCGCCACTTGGTGTTGGTCACCCACGAATTCTACCCCCATCGCGGCGGGATCGCCGTGTACGCCGCCGAGATGGCCCGGGCGGCGCAGGAAATGGGCTACCAGGTGGAGGTCTGGGCGCCCGCGCTTCCCGCCGGCGTGCAGGAACAATCCTGGCCTTTCCGGGTGCATCGGCTGGCGATGGCGGGCGATCACGGTCTGGTGAGCCAATGGCGGGTGGCCCGCCAGCTCATGGCCCAAAGCGACCGTCTGCGCTCGGCCACCCTCTACATCCCCGAACCCGGTCCCCTGCTCGCGATGCTGCTGCTGCAATATTTCGACACCCTGCAGCCGGCGCAGCTGGTGCTGACCTTCCATGGCTCGGAAATCCAACGCCTTGGCTCGCGCCAGCTGTTGCGCTGGAGCACCACCCACCTCCTCCGCAAGGCCACCCGTGTCAGCGTCGTCAGCGCCTATGCCCGGGACCTGCTTGAGCGGCATTTTCCCTCGGCAGCCCAGAAGGTCGTCATCACCCCCGGCACCCTGCGCACGGACCTGGTCCTGCGGCCGCCAGCCGGGCCGAAAGCCCCCGGGGGCAAGACCATCATCCTGACCGTCGGCCGGTTGAATCCGCGCAAGGGCCAGCTCCAGGTCATCGCCGCCTTGCAGGCCCTGCCCCCCGCCCAGCGGGCCGGGATCGAGTACTGGCTGGTCGGCTCGCACAGCAAGGAAAACTACGGCACCACCCTGGCCGCCGCCGCCGCCGCCGCCGATTTTCCCGTCAAGTTCCTCGGCGACATCGCCGATGACAAGCTCGGCGACGTCTATGCGCAGGCGGACATCTTCGCGATGACGAGCATGCCGCACAAGCACAGCGTCGAGGGCTTCGGCCTCGTCTACCTCGAGGCCGGCGCCCATGGCCTGCCCGTGATCGCCCACAACATCGGCGGCGTGGCCGAGGCCGTGGCCCACGAGGACACCGGCCTGCTGGTCGCCCCGGGGGACCAAGCCGCGCTGATACAGGCGTTTTCCCGTCTGCTCGCGGATCCCGCGCTCCGCCGCCGGCTGGGCGAGGCCGGCCGCACCCGTGCCAGCCGCCGCACCTGGCGCGACTCCGCCCAATCCTTGTTTGGACAACCGCACGCCAAACCGGCAGCCTGAGGCCATGATCGAATCGCGCTCGCAGATCACCGTCCGCTACGCCGAGACCGACATGATGGGCATCGTCTATCATGGCCACTACCTCCCCTGGTTCGAGGTCGGCCGCACCACCCTGCTCAAGGAATGCGGCATCGTGTACCGCGAGCTGGAGGCGCAGGGCTACCGGCTGCCGGTGGTCGAGGTCGGCGTGAAATACTTCCGCCCCGCGCTCTACGACGACACCATCACGGTCATCACGCAGCTCCGGGAGCGCCCGCTGCTCCGCATCCGCCTCGACTACGAGGTCCGCCGCGGCGACGAGCTCCTCGTCACCGGCTTCACCGTCCATACCTTCATCAACCCCGCCGGCGAACCCGTCCGCCCCCCGGCCGCCTACACCGAAAAGATGCGCGAGCTCTTTCCGGCGAGGTAGGGCGCGTTGTCCCCAACGCGCCGGGCGGTGACCGCTGCCGTGAGCGGGCGGCGGGCCAGGGATGATCGGCCCCACCCCTATTCGTCATGTTCCGCGAGCACCGCGGCCTCGGTCTCGCCCGCGCGCGTGGACGCAAGCATCGGTCCCGCTTCCGCCCCCGCGATCCGCCGCACCGCCCACACCGCGTGGGCCCGCACCACGGGCGACGCATGCGCGGCGAGCCGGACCAGCGCGGGCAGCAGGTCCGGGCCGCCGGTGTTGCCCGCCACGACGCACGCGTTGCGCAGCAGCCCGGTGAGCTTGAGCCGCTTGATCGCCGTGCCCTTGAAAACCGCCGCGAACCGCACCGGCGTCAGCGCCAGGATCTCATCCAGCCCGAGTTCCGCGAGGTCGTCGCGCGCGCTGAGCAGCATCCGCCGGCCGGCCTGCGCGAACCGGTTCCAGGGGCAGACCTCCAGGCACACGTCGCAGCCGTAGATCCGGCCGCCAATGCCCGCGCGCAGTGCGCGCGGGATGATGCCCTTGTTCTCGATCGTGTGGTATGAGATGCAGCGCCGCGCATCGACCACGCCGGCCTGCGGAAACGCAGCGGTCGGACACGCGTCGAGGCAGCGCGTGCACTTGCCGCAGAGCAGGCCCGCGGGCTCATCGGGACCCGCCGCGGCCGGCTTGCGCCGCAGCGGGTCGTCGGGCGCGATTTCCACCCGCGTGAGGATCGACGCGAGGAAGAGCCAGTTGCCGTGGTCCCGGGAGATCAGCATCGCGTTCTTGCCGAGAAACCCGAGGCCGCTGCGCGCGGCCCAGCCGCGCTCCAGCACCGGACCGGTGTCCACATAATAGCGATGGTCCGTGCCGGCCGCGCCGGCCGTCTCCTCCAGCACGCGCCCCGCCGCCGCCAGGCCGGGCCGCAGCGTGTCGTGATAGTCCGCGTGCAGGGCATAGCGCGCCCAGCGGGGATTTTTGCCGCCCGCGGCCGGGGCCGCGGCGCCGAGATAATTGACCCCGAGCAGGATGACCGAGCGCGCGCCGGGCAGCACCAGTTCCGCGTCCATCCGCTTGTCCGCGGTGCGTTCCAGCCAGTGCATGTCGGCCTGGCGGCCGGCGTCGAGCCAGGTGCGCAGGCTGGCGTTTTTCCCGCCGGCCACGGCGGCGAAGCGCACCGCGTCGAAGCCCAGATCCTGCAGCCGCCGCCGCAGCGTCTCGCGGGCCGCGCCCGTCACCGCCGGCCCGGCCGGCGCGGTCATGGCTGGAAATGTGCGGCCTCGTGCCGGTACACGCGCAGCACGTGCGCCGCGATCTCGCGCATCGGCCGGCGGTCGGTCAGCACCATGGTGCCCGTGCGCCGGTAGATCTCCTCGCGCTGGGCGAAGAGCTCGCGCACCCGCTGCTCGCGGTTCTCCACCTCGAACAGCGGCCGGTGCGTGGTGTGCAGGGTGCGCGCCAGCACCGTCTCGAGGGGCGCGTGCATGCAGATGACGACCCCGCGGCGGCGCAGGAGCTCCAGCATGCCCGGCGGCACGACCAGCCCGCCGCCGCAGGCCACGATGCAGCCGCGGTCCGGGTGCCCGTGCGCGATGAACTCGCGCTCCAGCGCGCGGAAGCGTTCCTCGCCCTCCTCGGCGAAGATCCGGGAGATGGGCTTGCCCTGCGCCCGCTCGATCTCGTGGTCGCTGTCCAGGAACTGGAACCCGAGCGGCTTGACCAGCAGGCGGCCCACGGTGCTTTTGCCCGTGCCCATGAAGCCCACTAGGTAGAGGTTGGTGTCCGGCGGCGTCATTTGACCGGAGTCAACGAACACTTACCGGCGGCCCGGTGCAAGTGCAGGTTGCGCAGTTCACCCTGTTCAAGCCGCGCGAAAAACGGCACGCTGGCCGCGCCATGCCCGACCCGACCCGACCGGTCCGCCCCGACCACGCCTTCGCCAGCGACAACGCCGCCGGCCTGGCCCCGGAGGCGCTGGCCGCCCTCGCCGCCGCCAACGCCGGCGCGGTCCCGTCCTACGGGGAGGACGACTGGACCCGGCGCGCCCGGGAACTGGTGTGCGCCGTGTTCGAGGCTGACGCCGAGGTTTTCCTCGTCGGCAGCGGCACCGCCGCCAACGCACTGGCGCTCGCCGCCGTGTGCCGCGGCTACCAGGGCATCCTGTGCCATGAATGCTCGCACGTGGACACCGACGAGGGCGGCGCGCCGGAGTTCTTCACCGGCGGCGCCAAGGTCATGACTGTCGCCGGCCCGGGCGGCAAGCTGGCGCCGGCCGCCGTCGCGGCCGCCCTCCGGCGGCGCACCGACGTGCATTATCCGCGGGCCGCCGTCCTGTCGCTCACGCAGGCCACCGAGTGGGGCACCGTCTACACGCCGGACGAGGTGCGGGCGCTCTGCGCCGTGGCGAAGTCGCACGGGCTGGCCGTGCAGATGGACGGCGCGCGCTTCGCCAACGCCGCCGCCGCCGTCGCCGCGCGCGGGGTCCGGCCGGCCGACCTCACCTGGCGCGCGGGCGTGGACGTGCTCAGCCTCGGCGGCACCAAGAACGGCATGCTCGCCACCGAGGCCGTCGTGTTTTTCAACCGGGAGCTCGCACGCGATTTCGACTGCCGGCTGAAGCAGTCGGCCCAGCTGGCCGCGAAGCAGCGCTTCGCCGCCGCGCAGTGGGTCGGCCTGCTCGAGACCGGCGCGTGGCTGCGCCACGCCGCGCACGCCAACGCCATGGCGCAACGGCTCGCCGCCGCGCTGCGGCCGCTGCCGGGGGTCGCGTTCCTCGCCCCGCCGGAGGCGAACGGCGTGTTTGTCGAACTGCCCGCGGCGGCGGCGGCGGCGCTGGCGGCGCGGGGCTGGCAGTTCCTGCGCTTCATCGGCGAGCATGGCTACCGGCTGATGTGCTCGTGGGCCACGGCGCCGGAAACGGTCGACCGCCTCGCCGCCGACCTGCGCGCCGAGCTGGAAGTGTGAGCCGGTCGAGGGGCTCGCGCTCCCTGGGCGGCCGGCAAAAAAAACGCCTCCCGGTTGGGAGGCGCTTGGTTGAGCCTGTGGCGGCCGCCTTACTTGCCGGCGGCCGGGGCGGCGGGCGCGGCGGGCGCGGCGGGCGCGTCCTTGACCCCGATCAGGTCGACATCGAAGATCAGGGTCGCTCCCGGCGGGATGGCCTGGTTGCCCTGTTCGCCATAGGCGAGCGAGGGCGGGATGTAGAGCTTGAGCTTGGCGCCGACGCCGGCCAGCTGCATGCCTTCCAGCATGCCGGGGATCAGCTGGCCCGGCTGCAGGAGCATGTCGATGGGCTGGCCGCGCTCCACGGAACTGTCGAACACCTGGCCGGTGGTCAGGGAACCGGTGTAATGGATGGTCACCACCTGGCCGGGCTTGGGCGTGGCACCCGTGCCCGCCTTGACGATCTCATAGCGCAGGCCGCTGGGCAGCTCGATGACGTTCTTGTTCTCCTTCAGCTTGGCGAGAAAGGCCGCACCCTCCGCAAGGTTCGTGACGCGGAGCTTGCCCATGAACGCCTCGTTTTTCTTGGCGAGGAAGGCCTCGACGTCGGGCCCGATTTCCTTGGCGTCAAACGGCGGGGTGCCGCCGCTGGCGACGCCGACCATGCCGCGCGCCATGGCCTCGATCTGCGCCTGGGTGAACTCCAGCTGGCGGAGGCCCATTTGCGCGCCCATGTACCAGCCGTAGGCCTCGGCGACCTGCGCCTCGGTGAACTTGGGCTTGGCCGGGGCGGCCGCGGGCGCCGCGGGGGTGGCGGCCGGGGGCGTACCGGCGGTGACGCCCGGGACGTTGAATTTGACCGCGTCCTGGGCGGAGGCGGCGACGAGCAGACCCATGCTAACCAGGCCGGCAGTAAGTTTGGATGTGAATTTCATTGCGATGAGGTAAGCCCGGTTAAGAAACGGCCCGGGCGGGTTTGTGCCGTTAAAACTGCCGGAACTTGCCGGTCGTCCGGCAAAAATCAATCCCATTGCCAGCAAAAAGCCAGCAACCACCGGGCAAAGCGCGGGCTTGTCAGCCTCTGCAACCTCCCTAAAGCTAGCCAATCCCATGAACGAAAACCAATTCTGGCACAGCACCGACGGCCAGATTCTCACGGTCAAGAACAAGGATGGCGACAATCTCGCCCTCACCCTCGCCTTCTGGCCGCGCCACCCGGTGGAGATGGAGTTCCTCAAGACCCATCTCGCGGACCTCCATTTCACCGAGCGCAGTTCGCTCGCCCGCATCGGCATCGAGATGCACCTCCAGGGGGCCCCGGTGATCGAAGGCCACCGCCTGCTGCTCTCCGCCGACGCCTTCATTTTCGACGCCAATTTTCCCGACGCCCCCTACTGGAAGAAACTGCTCCGGCCCGGCGTGCCCGTCGGCCGGCTGTTCTACGCCCCGGCCGCCGCCAAGCTCTCCACCGGCGAGATCTGGGCCGCGATCCAGGCGAACGACCTCAAGCTGCCCAACACCATCAGCATCGACTCCCGCGGCCGCGTCTTTCTCACGCCGCACCAGGTCAGCTACACCCTCTCGACCAAGCTCCAGCGCCTGAATTTTGAGAACATCGTCAGTGGCAACGCCGGGCGCTCCTTTCTCGACAAGGTCCAGCTCCGCCACGACGCCTCCCCGCTGACCATCCCGCCGCGCTCCGGCATCCTCACGAGCTGCTCCATGTACCTCAAGGAGCACTTTGTCGTGCTCAACCAGGGCGAGGGCAACTTCGGCCTCCACACCAGCGCGGTCCTCCTCGACCCGATCAAGACCTTCGGCACAAATGTCATGCTGGAGATCTACAACACCGGCGACCAGCCGGTGGTGAACCCCATGGTGTCGGTCGACATCTTCCGCGCCCCGCCCTTCACCGACCCCGAGGTCAAGACCCTCACCAAGAAACGCCAGCGCCTCCTCGCCACCGCCAGCCAGCTCTACACCTGCCTCGACCACAACCCGGCGCAGGCCACGCCGGAGGCCGTGCCGAAGACCCGGATCAGCGTCCGCGGCCAGAGCGGCACCATGGAGAACCGCAGCGTGTTTGTCCGCGCCAACGACGACCTCAAGAAGTTCCTCGAGGGCGACGCCTGCCCCATCGGCAGCCGCACCATGATCCAGGCCCTCGACAACGCCCCCGCCGAGGCCGACACGCTCATCATCGACTTCTTCCCCGACCTGCTCGAGCACATCGAGCTGCTCACCCGCGTCGGCGATGTGAAGCTCCGGCGCATCATCTTCCGCAAGGCCTCGCGCACCCACGGCTACTTCCTCTCCAGCAACGCCCACTCCCGCCTCGACACCTTCCAGTCCATCGGCGTGCAGGTCTACTGGTACGACGAGCTGACCAAGGAGATCTACCTCCACGTCTACAAGAAGGAGCACGGCTTCTTCGTCCGCGAGGAGCTGGCGCGCAAGTTCCAGGAGACCACCATCCTCGCCTTCTACGGCTCGGCCGTCGGGCTCGAGCAGGCCGACACCGACCGCATCACCGGCCTGGTCGAGCAGGTCACCGGCTTCATCGGCCCCAACGTCGGCGTGCTCACCGGCGGCGGCGGCGGCGTCATGCGCCTCGCCACCGACCAGGCCCGCCACAAGGGCGCGCTCACCGGCGCCTGCTTCCTCGAACTCGAGGCCCAGCCGCCCGAGCTCGGCGTCGATTTCTTCAACACCTTCCAGGAAAGCTCCCGCCACTTCCGCCAGAAATGGTTCGAGGCGGCGGATTTTTGCATCTTCAACGTCGGCGGCGTCGGCACGCTCGAGGAGATCGGCATCGAGATGTGCAACCTCAAGCTCGGCATCCGCCCGCGCGTCCCCTACGTGTTCTTCAACTCCCGGTTCTGGGGCGACCTCCGCAAGCAGGTGAAGCACATGATCGCCACCAAGCGCGCCCCCGCCTGGATCAACGACTACATCCTCTTCACCGACGACCCCGACGAGGTCGTCCGCTTCTACCGCAAGACGCTGCAGGTGCTGTGACGAAGTTGGGGGTTGATCGCTGAGAGTTGGGAGGAATCATCCCACTCACCCCCGTGACTCTCAACGCTCAACCCTCAACCCTCAACTCCGCGGCGCTGCCGCGGTCCGTCCTCGTCGTCGGCGCCGGCGGTCGCGAGCACGCGCTCGTCCGCGCGCTCGCCGCCTCCCCCGCGCAACCGCGCGTGCTCTGCGCGCCGGGCAACGCCGGCATCGCGCAGGATGTTTCCTGCTTCCCCGTCGCCGTCGACGACCTCCCCGGCCTCGTCGCCCTCGCGCAACGGGAGGAAATTGGGTTGGTGGTCGTCGGTCCGGAAGTGCCCCTCGCCCTCGGCCTGGCTGACCGGCTCATCGCCGCCGGCATCCCTGTCTACGGCCCGAAGGCCGCCGGCGCCAGGCTCGAGGCCTCGAAGATCTTCACGAAACAGCTCCTGCTGAAGCACCGGATCCCGACCGCCGCCGCGGGCATCTTTCACGAGGTGCAGCCCGCGCTCGACTATCTCCGGACGAAATCCGCCCCCATCGTCATCAAGGCCGACGGCCTCGCCGCGGGCAAGGGCGTCGTCGTCGCCCAGTCGCCCGCCGAGGCCGAAACCGCCGTCCGCGACATGCTCGCGGGCAACAAATACGGCGCCGCCGGCAGCCAGATTCTCATCGAGGACTGCCTCGTCGGCGAGGAGACCTCGATCCTCGTCGTTGTCGCAGGCCGCGACTATGTCATCCTGCCCGTGTCACAGGACCACAAGCGCATCGGCGACGGCGACACCGGCCCGAACACCGGCGGCATGGGCACGTATTCGCCCGCCGAGGTGGTCACGCCGGCGCTGCTCGAGCGCATCGACCGCGAGATCGTCCGCCCCTCCGTCCACGCCATCGCGGACGAGGGCCTCGACTACTGCGGCACGCTCTTCATCGGCATCATGCTCACGCCCACCGGCCCGAGCGTGATCGAGTACAACGCCCGCTTCGGCGACCCCGAGACGCAGGTCGTGCTGCCGCGCCTGCAGACCGACCTGCTCGCGCTGCTCTGGGCCGCCACCCGGCGCGAGCTCGCCGGGTTCAGGCTGGAGGTGAAGCCCGGCCACGCGCTTTGCGTCGTCATCGCCGCGCAGGGCTACCCCGGGTCCTTCCCCAAGGGCGATCCGATCACCCTGCCTCCCGCCTCCGTCCTCCCCCCGCAAACCTTCCTCTACCACGCCGGCACGGCGCGGAACGCCGCGGGTCAGATCGTGACCAACGGCGGCCGCGTCCTGGGCGTCACGGCCCTGGCCCCGACGCTGCGCGAGGCCGCCGCCCGCGCCTACGCCGCTTGCGAAATGGTCGGGTGTGCGTCCAAGTATTTCCGCCGCGACATCGGCGCCCGCCAGTTGCACCGCCCATGAAAAAATCATTCCCATTTCTCCTCCTCGGGCTCGTCCTCGCCGTGGCCAGCCCGGCGGCCGGGAGGACCGAGCTCAGCCCGGGTCTGTTCTACGTCCGGCTTCATGTCCCCGCTGATTTCGCCACCAGCCTGCCTGGCGCCAGGTCGGAAACGGGCGCGCTCGTGCTCGACCTGCGTTACGTCACCGTCGACGAAAATTCCGCCGCCGCGCTCGCGGCCGCCCTGGGCCGCCCGCCCACCGAGGCGCCGTGGTTCATTCTGGTCAGTCCGGCGACCCCCGCCGCGCTGGCCCCCGCCCTCACCGCCGCGCATGCCCTCTCCCTCGGGATCGAGGGCGCCGTGCCCGCCCCGCGGGTCATCGTGCACGCCACCGCCGCGGACGACCGCCGCGCCGGCGAAGCGCTCGACGCCGGCACCCCGCCGGCCGCGCTGATCTCCGGCCAGCTCGAAAAGGAACGCTTCGACGAGGCGACACTCGTGCAGGAGTTCAAGAACGGCAACCACGACGCCGAACCCCCGCCCGACCCCGACCCGGCGGCCCCCGATCCCGCCGCCGCGCCGGCAAAGGCGCCGCCCCTCACCGACCGCGTGCTCCAGCGCGCCGTGCAGCTGCACGCGGCCCTGCTGGCGCTGAAGCCGCGCAGCTAGGGCCGCGGCGGACGGCCTCCGCCGCGCCGCCACCCGGAACTCAGCCTTTGCCTTTCGGGTAAAATCGTATCCATTCGAGGGCCTGATTATTGATGCCCGAGCCCGGCCACATCCTCGTCCTTTGCACCGGCAACATCTGCCGCAGCCCGATGGCGGAGGGTCTGCTCAAACACGCGCTGGCCGCCCAGTCCCCGCCGCTGCAGGCGCTCAAGGTCGTCTCGGCCGGCGTCGCCACCCGCCCCGGCGAGCCGGTGTCGGAGAACTCCGTCATCGCGCTGAAAAAGGCCGGCATCGACATCAGCGGCCAGCGCAGCCGCCCGGTCACGCAGGATCTGCTGGACCACGCCCTGATCGTGCTGGGCATGACGGAGTCGCACCGCGCGATCATCCAGTACAAGGCCACGCCGGTGCCGCCGCACCTCCACCTGTTCCGCGAGTTCCTGCCGCCGCCCGCCGATCCGGAGATCGGCGACCCGTACGGCGGCCCGCTGCAGGTCTACGAGGCCTGCCGCGACGAGATGGTCGAGGCCATTCCCAGCCTGCTCGAGTTCTTTAAGACACTCGTGCCCCAAAAATAGTCTTTTCCCTGCCCCCAACTCCCGGCTCCCTGCTTCCATGTCGCTCAACGCCACCCCGCTCCCGCAGCTCGATCCCGCCGTCTTCGCCGCCATCGCCGGCGAGTTCCACCGCCAGGCGAACCACCTCGAGCTGATCGCCTCGGAAAACTTCACCTACCCCGCCGTGCTGGCGGCCACGGGCAGCGTGCTGACCAACAAGTACGCCGAGGGTTACCCGGGCAAGCGCTGGTACGGCGGCTGTGAGTTCGTCGACCAGGTCGAGAACCTCGCCATCGAGCGCGCGAAGCAACTCTTCGGCGCCGACCACGCCAATGTGCAGCCGCACTCCGGCTCGCAGGCCAACTTCGCCGTCTACACCGCCATGCTCCAGCCGGGCGACAAGATCCTCGGCATGAACCTGAGCCACGGCGGCCACCTGACGCACGGCAACCCCGCGAATTTTTCCGGCAAGCTCTACCAGTTCTGCCAGTACGGCGTGCGCGAGGACAGCGGCCGGATCGACTACGACGAGCTCGCCGCTGTCGCCGCACGCGAGCAGCCCAGGATGATCACGGTCGGCGCCTCCGCCTACTCACGCCTCATCGACTTCGCCCGGATGGGCGAGATCGCCCGCTCGGTCGGCGCGCTGCTCTTCGCCGACATCGCCCACATCGCCGGTCTCGTCGCCTCGGGCCACCACCCGTCGCCCTTCCCGCACGCCGATTTCGTCACCACCACCACGCACAAGACCCTGCGCGGGCCGCGCGGCGGCCTCACGATGTGCAAGGCGGCATACGCCAAGGCCATCGATTCCGCCGTCTTCCCCGGCGGCCAGGGCGGGCCGCTCATGCACGTCATCGCCGCCAAGGCCGTGTGCTTCGGCGAATGCCTCAAGCCCGAGTTCACCGAGTACAGTGCCCAGATCATCCGGAACGCGCAGGCGCTCGCCGCCGGCATGACCCGGCGGGGCTACCACATCGTCTCCGGCGGCACCGACAACCACCTCATGCTCGTCGACCTCCGCGCCAAGCTGCCGGCTCTCACCGGCAAGGTCGCGCAGGAGACGCTCGACCGGGCCAACATCACCTGCAACAAGAACACCGTCCCGTTCGAGACCCGGTCCCCCTTCCAGGCCTCCGGCATCCGCCTCGGCACCCCCGCCATGACCACCCGCGGGCTCAAGGAGGCCGAGATGGAGGAGATCGCCGGACTGATCGACGGCGTGCTCGTCGCCATCGGCTCCCCCGACGAGGCCGCCGTCCTCGCCGCCACCAAGGAAAAGGTGATCGCACTGACCTCGAGATTTCCGCTGCCGTACAAACTGTAGCCGGGGTCGCCGAGCCCGCCTCCATTCACCGATGCGCCTCGACCGGCTCAGGACCATCGCCCTCTCCTTCCCGCAGACCACCGTCGTCAACCAGTGGGGCGGGCTGGTCCACAAGGTCGCCGGCAAGGTTTTCCTCATGATCTTTCTCGACGGCGGGGTGATCACGGGCGTTGTCTTCAAATGCACCCCGGAGGAGTTCGACGAACTCACCGCCCTCGACGGGATCGGGCAGGCGCCGTATTGCGCCAAGCGCCTGTGGGTGAACGTCGCGGATCCCGCGGTCCTGCCGGAGCCGGAGCTGCAGGCGCGGATCCGCCGGAGCTTCGACCTCGTCGTGGCGAAGCTGCCCAAGAAGCTGCAGGCGCAGCTGCGCCCCGCGCAGACCGATTAGCCGCGCGGCGGCGTGTCAATCAGCCCGCCTCAATCCTGCCACCGGACAGATTCAGGCTTTGCGCGCGGACTTCTTTCCCTCCACCATCCGGCATCCTTCCCTCCGTTGCACTCCTCCGCCACCCGTTCCCTGCCGCCGGCTGAATCCAGGCCGGTCCTCCGGTGCGGCCTCGGCCTCGCGGGCCTGCTGCTTTTATTCACGGGTTGCGCCACCGTGCTGCACCGCCCGCCGGGACGGACCGTCGTCGAGGCGAGCAGCACGGTCGTCCCCGCGCACCTGGTCTCCAATTTCTTCGTCGTCGAGTCGAAGGAGGACGACGGCCGCACCTACCGCTTCATCATCGACACCGGCTCGACCTCGACGCTGGTGTCGCCCGACCTGGCGAAGCGCTTCGGCCTGAAGCCCAAGAAACCCGCCCCGGCCAGGGTCCGGGTCCGCTCGGCCAATGGCGGCGAGATCGAGCTCGACCCGGTCACGCTGCGCCGCGTGACGCTGGGGCGCGCCACCTTTGAGCGGGTGCCGGCGCTGGTGTACGACCTGACCGAGCTGTCCGAGCACCTCGGCCTGCACCTCGACGGCATCATCGGCTTTCCCGTGTTCCGCGAAACGTTGCTGACGATGGATTATCCCGGCGCGCAGCTGGTGATCGCGCCGTCGCCGCTCTACCTGCCGCCGGCCCGGCCCGCGCCGCACACCGCCACCATCGGGTTCAACAACGAGCAGAACACGCCGCTCATCCCGGTCCAGCTGGGCGCCGAGTCCTTCTTCGTGCTCATCGACACCGGCAGCGACGGCAGCCTGAGCCTCAATCCCGCCGGGCTGCATCCGCGCTTCCTCAACGGCCCGCGGGCCGGCACGCTGATCTCCTCGCTGCAGGGCGACCGCCGCCAGCTCACCGGCCGCCTCAGCCAGGACCTGCTGGTCGGCAGCCTCACCGTCCGGCAGCCCATCGCCGACCTCACCGACCAGCTCTCGTCCCTCGGCGGCGAATTCCTGAAAAACTTCACCATCACCTTCGACCAGCGCCGCAACCAGGTAACCTTCGCCCGGCCCACCGACGACCCGGTCATGATGGAGCCGCGCCGCAGCACCGGCCTGGCCTTCGCGCGCTCCCCGGTCTACTGGCGCGTGCTCACGGTCATCCCCGACACGCCCACGGCGCAGCTCCCCGTGCAGGCCGGCGACCTCTGCATCCGCATCAACGGCGAGCTGGTGGACAGGTGGACCTTCGACCGCTACGCCGCGCTCCTCCGCACGGCCGCGCGGATCACCTACACCTTCCTCACCGGCACCAAGGAGACCGACGTCGAGGTCCCGGTGTTCGAACTGGTGCCGTAGGCCGGACGCCGCGCACCCCGGCGCACCCTTTCCCGCCAGGTCCCGGCGCCACTCTCATTCCAGTTGCAGCAGCGTGGAGGTGACCGGCCCCAGCAGCAGGACTCCGCCCGGCAGGCCCAGGCCGGAACTCGCCGCAACGGGATATCCGCGCTGGGCGCCGGTTGCGCCCGCGGACCGGTTGGTCATGACCGCGGACCAGCACACGAGCGCCACGAAAATCACCAGCAGGACATGGCCGAACCTGCCGCCCCCGCTGCCACTGGTAAATCTGCCGGACATGCGCGCACCCTAGCTGATCTGCGGATTCCAATGCTACCGGCCTGTTTCCAGCCGGGGCCCCGCAGCGATCAGCTGCGCTGCAGCAAGAACGCCCCGGCGCCGTCGTGGCCTTCGGCCCAGGGATACGCCCGCACGCTGCGCGCGACCTGCCACGCCCCGCCGGCGCGGCTGGCGAAAAACGCCTTGATCACGCCCTCGTTCTCCGCGGCGTCGATGCTGCATGTGCTGTAAACGAGCCGGCCGCCGGGTTTCACGAGGTGCGCCGCCGCGTGGAGCAGCTCGAGCTGGTGGTCCGCGTGCCGGGCGAAGTCGCCGTCCTGCAGCCGCCACTTCACGTCGATGCGGTGGCGCATGACGCCGGTGTTCGAGCACGGGGCGTCGAGCAGCACGGCGTCGTAGCTGTCAGGCAGGTTGAGGTTCCGGTAGAAAACCGTGCCCACCCGGGCGAGGTCGGCCTCGACCTGCGCCACCGCCACGCCATGCGGGGCCCGCGCGAGGTTTTCCTTCAGCCGCACGAGGCGGATGTCGGGTTGGCCCGGCTCGGCGGGTGCGTCGAGGGCGATCACCTTGCCGGTCTGCATCGTGTCGGCGATGAACAGGCTCTTGCCGCCGGGGGCGGCGCAGGCATCGAGGATCGTCTCGCCCGGTTGCGGCGCAAGCAGCCCGATGCACAACCGCGTCGACGGATCCTGGAGGTAAAGGGCGCCTTCGTTGGCGAGCCGGCGGACTTCGTCCCAGTGGCCGGCCTTCACCTCAAAAAATCCGGGCCATTTCGTCGGCGCAAGAAACCCGGGCACCGGAGCCCCGGTCCGCCAGCGCGCATAGACTGGCGCGGGCTGCTGGTTCCATTCCAGCAGTTTGCGGGTCGCCTCGGCGCCATATTGGGTCGTCCAGCGCGCCACCAGCCATTCGGGATGCGCCAGCTCCGTGGCGAGATCCGCGGGCTTTTCCGCCAGCCGCGGCGCCAGCTTGCGCAGGACCGCGTTGACCAGCCCGGCCTCCTTGGCGCTGGCGACGGTCTTGGCCCGCTCCACCGCATGGTGGATGACCTTGGCGGCCACGCCGCCGCCCTTTTCCTGCTCCAGCAATTCAAAGCCCGCGACGAGCAGCACCGCCCGCACCTTGGTCCGCGGCGAATGCGTCATCAGCCCCGCGAGCGCCGCCTCCAGCCGGCTCGACCAGCGGACGACCCCGTAGAACAGGTGCTGGGCCCGGGCGCGCTCCTGGCCGGTCAGGCCTGACGGAAGTCCTTCCAGCAACGCATCCACGCGCTCGGCGCGGGCCAGCCAGCGCTCCGCCAGCCCGACGGCGGCGACCCAGCCGCTCGGCGCAAATTTGCCCCCCTCCGCGGCTTTCTCCAAACCCTGTTTGACATCATGCTGCATTGTCCCCTCTACTAATCGGTTCACTGACTCGATAAGCAATTATGAATTCCGAAGCCATCTCCGCGACGATCGCCAAACACTCCGCCCTGAAGGCGTCCAAGGCCAAATTGGAGGCGATGGAACCCGGCGCCTACGTGGTCCACCGCAGCTGGGGATTCGGCCAGATCAAGGAGTACGACGAGTCGGACATGAAGCTGGTCATCGACTTCAAGGGCAAGAAGGGCCACCGCATGGACCCGGCCTTCTGCGTCGGCAGCATGGACGTCCTCCCCGCCCGGCACATCCTCGCCCGCAAGGAGACCGAGCCCGCCAAGGTCAGGGAACTCATCGAGGATGATCCCGTCCAGCTCGTCATCGACACCCTTTCCGCCTACCCAAACAAGGCCGCCAGCGCCATCGAGCTCGAGATCGTCCTGACCCAGGTCATCGGCGAGGAAAAGTTCAAGCGCTGGTTCTCCAACGTCAAGAAGCAGCTCATCAAGGACCCGCGCGTCGGCGTCCCCGCCAAGAAGACCGAGTGCTACATCGTCCGCGACGAGCCCGTCTCCGCCGAGTCGGAGATCATGGAGGAGTTCACCAACACCCGCTCCGCCCGCCGCCGCATCTCGCTCGCGGAGGACCTCCTCGCCGCCTCCGTCAAGGACGAGGCCAAGACCTCCCTCGCCACCGTCCTCAGCGGCCTCACCGAGGCCGTGCGCGACAGCAACCAGCTCGACGCCGCCGAGCGCCTCTACGGCGCCTTCGTCCGCGACGAGCTCGCCAAGATCCTCGGCCACGACCACACCACCGTCGCCCCCAGCCAGCCCGACCTGATCAAGGAGGTCCGCGGACTCTCCGCCATCGCCGAGAAGATCCCCGTCCATTTCCAGTCGCGCTTCCTCGACCTCGTCAAGGAGACGCATCCCCTCGAGTGGCGCGAGATCGTCTTCGCCCTCCTCAAGACCTCGCAGGGCAAGTTCACCACCGAGTGCATCAATTTCCTGATGGAAAACGGCCAGGCCGACGAGCTCGCCGCCGCCCTCAAGCGCTGGAAGACCGAGCAGAACCTCCGTGCCCCGGTCCTCCTCTGGATCATCAAGAACCGCCACTCCAAGAAATTCTCCAAGCTCCTCAACGAGCTCGTCACCCCCCGCCTCCTCGGCGCCATCTTCTTCGCCATCGACTACGAGGCGCTCCAGTCCGCCGGCACCCGCCGCATCCCGCTGGGCGAGGTCCTCAGCGACGACCCCGACCTCATCTCCGACCTCCTCTCCACCGCCGACACCGAGACCGCCCGCGACCTGGCCAACAGCCTCCTGCTCAACCAGGGCTTCGAGGAGCTCACCAAGAAGTCGCTCCTCGCCCGCTTCATCAAGCTCTTCCCGACCCTCCAGTCCCTCGTCTCCGGCGAGAGCGAGACCAAGGACGAGCAGTTCCTCGTCTCGCGCGAGAGCTACGAGCGCAAGCGCATCGAGTACGAGGAGATCGTCTCCAAGCGCATCCCGGAAAACTCCAAGGCCATCGCCATCGCCCGCGAGCACGGGGACCTCAAGGAAAACTCCGAGTTCAAGATGGCCAAGCAGGACCAGTCCGTCCTCATGGGCCAGAAGGCGCAGCTCGAGCGCGACCTCGCCCGCGCCCGCATCACCGACTTCGCCGAGGCCAGCACCGACGCCATCAGCGTCGGCACCATCGTCGACCTCCGCGACGTCGCGACCGGCAAGGCCGTCCGCTACTCCGTCCTCGGCGCCTGGGACAGCGACCCGGACAACCACCGCATCGCCTACAAGACGCCGCTCGGCCAGGCCCTCATGGGCAAGAAGGTCGGCGAGCACGTGAAGCTCAAGATCGGCACCAACCACCAGGAGTTCCAGATCGCCGGCATCACCCGCTGCGCCGCCGCCAAATAAGGCCGGGCCGTTCTTCCCCTCAGGCCGCGCTCACCGCGCGGCCTTTTTGCTGTGGGGCGGGATCGCTATCCCCGCCTCGCGGGTCTGGTCATGTTCGCGGCAGGACCAGCGTGTCCCGCCCTGCCGCCACCGTCCTGCCCGCGCTTGTAAACCGCGCCATTTTCCGCCACTAGTTGCCCGCCTTTGAACTCCTCCTGGGAAAACCTGAAGATCCTCTCCGATTCCACGCGGCTGCGCCTCCTGACGCTGCTGCTCAAGGAGGAGCTCTCGGTCGCCGAGCTGCAGGAAATCCTCGGCATGGCCCAGTCGCGCATCTCCTCGCAGCTTGCCCTGCTGCGCCAGGCCGGCTTCGTCACCGACCGCCGCGAGGGCAAGAAGGCCTTTTATTCGCTGCGCGCCGGCCTGCCCCCGCGCGCGCTCGCCCTGCTCAGGGCCGCCTGCGAATCGGTGGCCGAGCTGCCCGAGCTGGCCGAGGACCGCGCCAGCCTCGACCGCTGCCTGCAGAAGCGCCGCCGCGTTTCGGAGCAGTATTTCAACCTGATCGCCGGCCGGCTCGGCCGGAACCACTGCCCCGGCCGCTCCTGGGAGGCCATCGGCCACCTCGCCCTCCGGCTCGTGCCCGCCATCACCGTCGCCGACCTCGGTGCCGGCGAGGGCCTGCTGTCCCAGCTCATCGCCCACCGCGCCGAGCGCGTCTGGTGCATCGACAACTCCGCCAAGATGGTCGAGGTCGGCACCGAGCTGGCGAAGAAGAACGGCCTGGCCAACCTCGTCTACAAGCTCGGCGACATCGAGGCCGTGCCGCTGCCCGACAAGTCCGTCGACCTCGCCATCCTCTCGCAGGCCCTCCACCACGCCAGCCACCCGCAGACCGCCGTCAACGAGGCCTGCCGGATTTTAAAACCCGGCGGCCAGCTCCTCGTCCTCGACCTCAAGGAGCACCATTTCGAGAAGGCCCGCGATCTCTACGGCGACCTCTGGCTCGGTTTCAAGGAAAGCGCGCTCCACGGCTTCCTGAAGTCGGCCGGCTTCCAGCAGGTCGAGGTCAGCGCCGTCTCCCGCGAGGCGCAGGAACCGCACTTCGAGACGCTGCTCGCCAGCGGCATCAAGGCCGCAAAGTAAAGTCGCGTTCATCCTGCGTTCAGTCCGGTAAGCTTGGTCTGTGCTGAAATGGGGCAACCGGTGTTCGCCGCACTTGATTGGGTTCAATTTAGCTTCCGCGAACGTTGCCGGTACACTGCGTCAAAATCCCGTTTGCCCGTGAAATATCGTCCTGTATATTTCTGTAAACTAAGAGGGTAAATTTGTCGGATAACATTACGCTTTTTACAAAACCGAGAGTGCATTTTTAAAGGCCAGCGATCGCCAGAAACATTTTTATTACGTTTATGTTCATATTATAACGTATTTTGTGAGTAAATTACTTTTTACATGGTATCAGTCCTGCTTTTTGCACCGAACCATACAAACCATTTTCCCTATGAAACGTCTCATTCTGGCTCTGCTCGCAACGATCGCTCCGTTTTCAGCCCACGCGGGAACCTACACCTTCTCCACCACCAGCACGAGTCTCACCGACCTGCCCCATGGCACGGCGGTCACTTGGGGCCTCAATGATACCACGGCCAACACGAACAGTTACAATTCGCTGCTCGCGAGCGTCAAGACGGCGGGCACGACGATCACCGGCGCGACGCTGACGATCACGAACCTGTATGATTGGGCGAACAACACTACGGACCCGTACGATGCGCTGTTCATTAATATCCTTGGCGGGGTAAATGCCGGAATTACCTCAAAGCAATTCTCCGCCACCGATGCCAATACAGTTAACACCTCATGGTCGCAGGTGGTCGACCCGTTTAACTCCGGCAACGCCTACAATACCACCTTGCAGGCGACTACAGCCCTGCCCTTTACGAATGCCCAGACAGGATCGTTGCTCAATGCTAGCACCACTGCTGCCGGCACGCCTTCAGGGGTGACGTGGAGCGACCCCTTGGGTGGATCGGCCCGTAGTTTCAACCTGGTGATCCAATTGAGTCAGGCCAACCTAAGCCTGCTCGATACCTTGCTGGTTGGCGACCCGAACAGTGCGACGCCCGACGTCGGTTTCGGGTTTGCAGGCGAGTGCCATTATTATGATTCCGGTATCTCGCTCAGCGTCACGACGGCCAAGGTGCCCGACGGGAGCAACACCCTCGTTCTGCTGGGCGTGGCCATGGTCACTCTCGCGGGCATCCGTCGCTTCAAGCCGCGGGCTTGAGGCGGCCATCACTCCGGTTCACCGCGCGCCACTCGGCGCACAAGTTGGCCATCCCTTTGCAGCCCTTGGCTGGGTTCTCCCGGCCAAGGGTTTTTCTTCACATTGATTGAGGAAACGGCATTGTGACCCAGTTGCGATGATGTCGTTTATTTTTCGGTTGTTCCTGCTGGCGTTCGTGCTCGGCTGCTCGCTCGCCGGAACCGGCTGTTCAAAGCACGCCCGGATGGAGCGGCGGCTGGCCGCCGGCGACCAGCTGATCGCGGCGGGGGATTACGCGCACGCCGAGGAACAGTACCGCGCCGCACTCCAGCTGGTGCCCAGCGATCCCCACGTCATGGGCCGGATCGGCATCATGGTCTATCAGCAGGGCCGGCCGCTGTCCGCCTATATCATCCTCAAGGGCGTCCTTGAAAATCAGGCCGACGACCCGGAAGTCCGCCTGACCTACGGTCTCGCCTGCCTGTCCCTGGCCCGCAACGCCGATGCCCGCCTGGCGGCGAAAAAGGTGCTGGAAAGCCAGCCGGACAACGCGGACGCCCTGCTGCTCCTGGCGGATACCTGTGTGACCACCCGGGACAATGAGGAGGCCCGGCGTTTGATCGAACAGCTGCGCGATCGCAGCAAGAAAACCGCCGGCCACCATGTCGCGCTTGGCGCCCTACTGATGGCGCAGCGGGACGAGGCCGGGGCCGAGGCCGAGTTTCGCCTGGCGCTCGTGCAAGACCCGGACTCGAGCGCCGCTCTTGCGCACCTGGGCGACCTTTTCCTGGCCCGCAATGACCCCAAGCAGGCGGGAGAAGCGCTGAAGCGAGCCGCCGGACTCAGCCCCCTGCGGGCGCCGCGGCGGATCAAATACATTGATTTCCTGGTCAAAACCGGGGCCCTGGCCGACGCGCAGCGGGAGCTGGATTATATCACCGGCCAAGCTCCGGATTATGTGCCGGCGTGGGCGCTGACGATGAAGCTCGCGTTTCAGCAGGGAAACTACGAACGGTCCGAAAAGGCGGCGGCCGAAGTCCTCTTTCATGATCGCACCAACTATGAGGCGCTCATGCAGCGGGCCGCCATCAAGCTGGTCAAGGGCGACATCGAAGGTGTGATCGCCGAGTTGAAGACCGTCGACGCCATCTTCACTCGATCCCCGCAGGTCAAATATCAGCTCGCGCTCGCCTACCTCAAAATCTCACAGCCGTTCCGGGCCGAGGATTACCTGCAGCTGGCGCTTCGGCTCTCCCCCAATTACACCGATGCGGCCCTATTGCTGGCGGAGGTCAACCTGCAGAATGGCAAACCGGCGGAAACGATAGCGGCGCTGACGCGGCTGATCGAGCAGCACCCGCAGATCGCCCCGGCCTATGTACTCCTGGCCAAGGCCTACCGCGCGCAAGGCAACCAGCCCAAGGCCCTCGCCCTGCTCAAGCTGTTGTCAGCCGCCTCCCCCAATTCGCCCGAGGGCCCCTATCTCGTGGGAGCCATCCTGACCGAACTCCGGCAGAAGGCGGAGGCGCGGGAAGCGTTGACCCAATCGATCCGAATCCAGGAAAACTACTGGCCCGCCTTGGAGATGCTGGTCGATCTGGATCTGGCGGACCAGCCCGCCGCCGCCGTGGACCGGGTGGAAGGATTGGTCAAAAAATATCCCGCCGCGGTCCAACCCTGGCTGCTGCGCGCCAAGGTCCGGCTGGTCGGCGGTGACACCGATACTGCCGCAACCGATCTGCTCAAGGCGATCGAGCTGGAGCCGAAAATGCAGTACCCTTACCTCCTGCTGGCGAGGATCTATTATCAGTCCAACCGGGTCAGGGAGGCCCGGGACAAGCTTGCCGCGCTCGCCGCGCAGCGGCCCAGTTTGAATGCCCTCATGATGCTCGGCATGCTTCACACCGCGCTGAAGGACTACGATGCAGCGCGGGCGAACTATGAGCAGGCCATCGCCTTCGACGCGACGTTCAGCCCCGCGCTGAACAACCTTGCCGTCCTCTACAGCGAGCAACTGGGTCAGCCCGAGAAGGCCCACGACTTCGCCCAACGGGCGCGGGATCTCGCGCCCAACGATCCGGTGGTGGCCGATACCTTCGGCTGGATCCTCTTCCGCCGGGGGCAGTATGAAGGGGCCCTGCGCCCCTTGCAGCTGGCGGGGGAAAAAATCCCGGGCGATCCGGAAATCCAGTATCACCTCGGCCTGACGCAGTATTACCTCGGTCAGACCGAGCCGGCACGCCAGTCCTTCCGCAACGCCCTCGCCGCCCCCGCGGGTTCCCCGGTCCATGAGGATGCCAGCCGGCGCCTGGCGATCCTGGCGCTCGATCCGCGCAATCCGGATCCGTCCGCCCGGTCCCGGCTGGAAGCCATGGCGCGAGAGACGCCGCCCGACCCCGTGGTTTTGACCCGGCTGGCCGAGCTTGAGACGCTCACCGGCGCAGCCAAATCGGCAGCGGAACATTATGAGGCCGTCTTGAAGATCAACCCCGGCGCCGTGCCGGTCATGATGGCGTTGCTCAAGCTTTATGTCATCCCGCTGCCAAATCTGGACCGCGCACACGACCTCGCCAAGCTCGTCCGCGCCGCCGCGCCCAACGACGGCCAGATCACGTGGCAGCTGGGGCGCCTGCTTTTTCAGGCCGGCGATTTCGCCTGGGCGGCCACGCTGCTCCCGGAGGCGGTCCGGATCCTGCCCAGCCAGCCCGAGCTGCTGTTTGACCTGGCCAGGACCCAGTACAGTGTCGGCCGGGTCGCTGAAGCAGAGGCCGCCTTGGCCAAGATCCTCGGCACCGACGCGCAGCCCGCCCTGCGCGAGCCGGCCGCCCACATGGCGTCGCTGATCGCCGGGGCGAAGGAGGACGCGCCCACGGACGCGGTCCAAACCGAGGCCCGCCAGGTGCTCAGTTCCGATCCCGGAAACATCCCCGCCCTGGTGGTGACGGCGCTGGCCTCGGAGCGGCAGGCCGACTACAAGGGGGCGGCCCGGATCTATCAGCACATCCTCGCCCTGGACCCGACGTTTGTCCCGGCCCTACGGTGGCTGGCCATCCTCGATGGCGAACAGCTGGGTGATGACCCTCAGGCGGAGGCCCTGGCGACTAAGGCGCTGCAGTCGCTGCCCGATGACCCGGAACTCAACTATGAATGCGGCGTCGTGAATTACCGCCGCGGCGAGTATGCCAAGGCCGTAAGGTTCCTGCAGACCAGCGCCCGCCAGGATGGCCGTCATGCCGATACCTATTTGTTCCTCGGCTTGTCCCATCATCAGTTGAAAAACTTCAGCGAGGGCAAAGCGGAACTCGAACGGGCGTTGGAGTTGAAACTCCCGCCGCAGGAGGAGACCGAGGCCCGGCGCGTGCTCGACCTGCTGGAACATGACCCAAGCATCCCGAGCAGCGGGCAGTGAGTGCCTTGTCTCCCGCGGCCGGGATGCTTTCGACCGGGCTGTTGATCAACCTCCATCCGTCCGCACCGTCCACGAGTTGTCCAGCCGCTTGCTGAAGTCCAACGGGTCGCCCACGCCGACCGCGCCGCGCGCCACCTGGTAGGCCCAGACTTCAAAGTACGTCAGGTTCGCGCCGCCATAGATGGTGGAAAACGCGCCGTCCACCGCGTCCTGCCCGCAGGACACCTTGATCCGGCCGATGCGGGGCACATGGAAGCGCGCGTCGGTCGTGAACCAGTTGTCACCGAGATACACCTCCGCGTAGGCATGGAAATCCATGTGGCCCGCCGGGTCGGGCCACCCGATGTCCGGCAGGTGGCCGGTCACGTAGCGGGCGGGCACGTTGAAGCAGCGGTTCAGCGCGATCGCCAGGTGCGCGAAGTCCCGGCACACGCCGTAGCCGCGCTGCAGCACGTCGCCCGCGGAGAGGTCGGGCCGGCCGGACATGAAGCGGTACTCGATGTTCTCGTGGATCCACGCGCTGATCGCCTGCACCCGCGGCCAGCCGTGCTCGACCTGCCCGAATTTCTGCCACGCAAAGTTGGTCAGCTTGTCCGAGTCGCAGTAGCGGCTGGGCAGCGTGTAGCGCAGCAGTTCCAGCGGCAGGTCGGCCGGCAGGTGCGGCGTGGTGTACGGCATGTCGTGGTTGTCCGGCCGGGACGACAGCGTGACGATGGCGTCGTGCCGGAACAGGTTCAGGCCCGGGGCGAGGCGCACCCGGTAGACCCGGTTGCCATGGCTGTCGGTGAAGAGCTCCGCGGGCAGGTTGTCGCCGAGGGTGAGCGCCTCGAAGACGATGGCATGGTTCCGGTTCGGGCAGGGCTTCACGTTCAGCAGCAGCATCGCCGAGCCCGAGACCTCGTAGGCCAGGCTGCACCCGACGCGCACCGTGACATCGAACTTTGGCGAGAGGGTGGTGGTCGCCATGATGCCCCAAGGGGTGCACAAACCCGGCCAACGCAACTCCTATCGGCCCGCTTGGGGTGATCACTCCACCGTCACGCGTTCGTTGTAGAACGCCTCGATCAGGGCGTAGGTCTGCTTCTGGTCGGACTGCGCGAGGGCGTCCGCGGCGAGCTTCCGGGCGTCCGTCATTTTCATGGCGCGGACCAGGAATTTCACGGCCGGCAGCAGCGTGGGCGACATGCTCAGCTCGTCCACCCCGAGCCCCAGCAGCAGGGGCGTGTAAACGGGGTCGCCCGCCATCTCGCCGCAGACGCTGACCTTGAGCCCGTGGGCATGGCCCGCGTCGACGATCTGCCGGAGCACCCGGATCACCGCAGGGTGTGACGGGTCGTAGAGGTGGGCGATGCGGTTGTTGCCGCGGTCGATGGCCAGCAGGTACTGGATGAGGTCGTTGGTGCCGATGCTGAAGAAGTCGCTCTTGTCCGCCAGCAGGTCGCTGGCGAGGGCCGCGCTCGGGATCTCGATCATCGTGCCCACGCGCAGCCGGGCGTCAAAGGCCTGGCCGCGGGCCGTGAGCTCGCCGCGGGCCTCGTCCAGCAGCACCCGGGCCCGGTCGAGCTCCTCCGTGCCGCTGATCATCGGGTACATCAGCTCCACCGTGCCGTGGGCGCTGGCGCGGAGGATGGCGCGGAGCTGGACCTTGAACAGCTCTGGGTTTTCCAGGCACATGCGGATGGCGCGGAAGCCCATGAAGGGGTTGGCCTCCGGGCCGATCAGGTGCGGGTCGCCGGGCAGCGGCTTGTCGCCGCCGACATCGAGCGTGCGGATGGTCACCGGCGCGGGGGCGAGGCCGGCGACGATCTCGCGGTAGGCCGCGTACTGCTCCTCCTCCGTCGGAAGGTGGGTGGAGCTGAGGAAGAGAAACTCCGTGCGGTAAAGGCCGACGCCGTCCGCCCGGTACTGCCGCACCAGCGCGACCTCCTCGGGCTTCTCGATGTTGGCGCGCAGGGTCACGGCCATGCCGTCGAGCGTCTCCGCCGCGAGGTCGTTGACCGACATCAGCCGCGTCTCGAAGGATTTCTTTGCCTTCTGGATCTTGCCGTAGCGGAACAGGGTCGGCTCCGCCGGGTTGATGATGACCACGCCGTCGTAGCCGTCCACCATCAGCCAGTCGCCGCTCTTCAGCTTGGTGGTGAGGTCGCGCACGCCGACGACCGCCGGGATCTTCATCGAGCGCGCCACGATCACCGCGTGGCTGGTGCGGCTGCCGGCGTCGGTCACGATGCCCAGGGCCGCGCTCCGGTCGATGCCGGCCGCCTCGGAGGGCGAGATGTCGTGGGCCACGATGATGCGCTGCTCCACCAGCTCGGACAGGCTGTTGGCCGTCTGCCCAAGCAGGATGTGCAGCACGCGCTTGGTCACGTCCTTGATGTCGGCCGCGCGTTCGCGCAGGTATTCGTCGTCGATCTCGGAGAACGCCTTGATGTAGCGCTCCGCGACGGCGTTGAAGCAGGTCTCGATGTTGAGGCCGGTCTTCTGGAAATCGCGGATGGTCTCGCCGATCAGCGCCTGGTCCTCGAGCACCATCTGGTGCGCGTCGAAGATGAGCGCCTCCTCCTCGCTGAGGTTCTTGGTCACCTGCGCCTGGATCTGGGAAATCTGCTGCCGGGTGACGATCAGGGCCTGCTCGAAGCGCGCGATCTCCGCCACGCGCTTGTCCGGGTCGACGGTGTAGCGTGGGATCTCCAGCTCGCTCTGGAGATAGAGGAAGACCTGTCCGTAGGCGATCCCCTTGGATGCAGCTATGCCCTGGATGACGATTTCGCTTTTGGCGTTGGGGTCCATGGGCTTCAGGGCTGCGCGACTTAACCAACCCCCGTGCGGTGCGGTCAATGCGGAACTAGACGATCCGCGCCTCCTGCACGAAGGCCGCCGGGCCCCACGCCTCCCGGATGCACGCCGTCACGGGCCCGGCGGACGCCTCCGCCGGCAGCAACGCGAAGCATGCGCTGCCGCTCCCGCTCATCCCCGCGACCAGGCCGTGGTCGCGGCGCAAACGCGCCAGCAGCACCGGCAGCGCGACGAATTTCTCAAACGCGGCCGCTTCCATGTTGTTGAACAAAAGTTCCCCCGCCGGCACGCCGCCGGCCAGCCACGCGCCCAGCCGCGCCTCGGCCGCCGCCGCCGGCACATAGTCGGAACCGCGCGCCGCCATCCGGCCATAGGCCCACGCGGTGCTGATGGCGAAGGAGGGCATGAACAGCAGCACGCGCTGGCCGGCCAGCCGGCGGCCGGCGGCCCCGGGCAGCGCCTCGATCCGCTCGCCCCGCCCGCGCATCACGACCGCGGCGCCGGCCACGAACAGGGCGCAATCTGATCCCAGCGCCGCGGCGAGCTCCGCCAGCCGTGCCTCCGCGAGCGGCCCGCCGGCCAGCCGGTTCAGCGCGCGCAGCGCCGCCACCGCATTGCTGCTGCCGCCCCCGAGCCCGGCGCCGAGCGGGATGCGCTTGGTCAGCCTGAACGCGACCGGCCGGTCCCAACCCGTCGCCGCCGCAAACGCCCGCGCCGCCTTCAGGACCAGGTTTGACTCGTCCACCGGCAACCCGGACCGGTCGCATTCCAGACTGAACTGGCTCCCCGCCCTGCCCTCCGTAGCCTTGGCAAAGGAGGGTCCCCCCTCCCCGCTCCCGGCTCGCACCTCGTCCCCGAAGTCCAGCGGCGCCGCCACGGACACCAGCTCATGGTAGCCGTCCGCCCGCCGCCCGGTGACGGCGAGGTAAAGATTGATCTTGGCCGGACTGAAAATGGCGACACCCATGGATAATTGATCACTAATGCACACTAATGCGTCGTGATCCTAGCCAAAACCCCGGGTGAATTCTCGCTTTGATTAGTGCCCATTACTGTCCAATAGTGGTCTCACCAAATGCCTTGTGATCTCATCCTGGCCCTTGACGTACCCACGCGCGAGGCGGCGGCGCCGGTCCTCCGCCAGCTGCGCGGCGAGCTGCACTGGGTGAAAATCGGCCTGCAGCTCTTCACCGCCTACGGCCCGGACTTTGTCCGCGAGGTCGCCGGCCTCGGCTTCGACGTCTTCCTCGACCTGAAGCTGCACGACATCCCGAACACCGTCGCCAAAGCCGTCGAGTCGCTCGCGCCGCTGCCCATCCGGATGCTCACCTTGCACACCGCCGGCGGCGGGGAAATGCTGCGCGCCGCCCGCGCCGCCCAGCAGCAGCACAACCCCGGCCTGCTGCTGCTCGGCGTCACCGTCCTCACCTCCATGGACGACGCCGGCCTCGGCGAAATCGGCGTGTCCGCCACCGCCCCCGACCAGGTCGCCCGGCTCGGCCGGCTCGCCGCCGCCTCCGGGCTGCGCGGCCTCGTCTGCTCGCCGCAGGAGGTCGCGCTGCTGCGCCGGACCCTGCCGGCCGACCTGCAGCTCGTCACCCCCGGCATCCGCCCGGCCGGCGCGGCCGGCACGGACGACCAGAAGCGCGTCATGACCCCCGCCGAGGCCGCCCGATCCGGCTCGACTTACATCGTCGTCGGCCGCCCCATCCTCCAGGCCGCCGACCCCGCCGCCGCCACCCGCGCGATCCTCGCGGAGCTGTCGGCTACGTGACCGGACTTTCAACATTCAACCTTCAACTTTCAACCCCGCTTGAGCCGCACCGCCGCCATCCTCCTCGCCGCCGGCGGCAGCCGCCGCATGGAGGGCACCGTGCCCGACAAGATCCTCGCCCCGCTCGGCGGCAAGCCGGTCTTCGCCCATTCCGCCGCCACCTTCTACCGCAGCGGCGTCATCGACACCTTCATCGTCACCTACCGCGACCAGGCCCAGATGGTCGGGCTCTCCGCCTACGCGCCGACGCCGACGCTCTTCGTCCCCGGCGGCCGCGAGCGGCAGGACTCCGTGGCGGCCGCGCTCGCCGAGCTGCCGGACGATGTCGGCTACGTCTTCATCCACGACTGCGCCCGGCCGCTGGTCCGCGCAGAGCAGTTGGTGGCGCTGCACAAGATCGTGCGCCGTGAGGATGCCGTCGTGCTCGCGCACCGTGTGACCGACACGATCAAGGAGCACCGGGGCGAGGGCCGGCTCCGCACCCTCGTCCGCCGCCACCTGTGGGCGATGGAAACCCCGCAGGTGTTCTCCCGCAAGCTGCTCTGCCGCGCCTACGCCCGCGCCGCCGCGCGCAAACTCGTCCTCACCGACGACGCCGCGGCCGTCGAGCTGCTCAACCATCCCATCGCGCTGCTCGAGAATCCCTATCCCAATCCGAAGCTGACGACGCCCGCGGACCTCGCGTACCTGGAGTTCCTGCTCGCGCCGCCGCCCGCCGGATCCCGGGGACCCTTTCCCCTATGAACCTGCGCATCGGCCACGGCTACGACATCCACCGGACGGCGCCCGGCCGGAAGCTCGTGCTGGGCGGCGTCACCTTCGAGGCCGCCTTCGGGCTCGCGGGCCATTCCGACGCCGATGCCCTGACCCACGCCATCTGCGACGCCCTGCTCGGGGCCGCCGGCCTCCTCGACATCGGCCACCAGTTCCCCAACACCGATCCGGCCTACAAGGACGCCGACTCGCAGGTGCTGCTCCAGCGGGTCGTCACCGCGCTGCGCCAGCGCGGCTGGTCGCCGGTCAACATCGACGCCACCGTCATCGCGGAGCAGCCGAAACTCTCCCCCCGCCTCGCCGAGATGAAGGCGGCCCTCGCCCGCGCGACCGGCCTGCCGGTGGAGGCCATCGGCCTGAAGGCCACGACCAACGAGGGCGTAGACGACATCGGCCGGGGCCTCGCCATCGCCGCGCACGCCGTGGTGCTGATCCAGAAGGTTTGATGCCCACGAAACACACGAAATACCACGAAACCCTCCGAGGCATCCTTTCGTGTCTTTTCGTGTGCTTCGTGGGCCTGCTGTTTTCCTGCGCCCGACGCGAGACACCCGTCGAGCGCGGCACGCGCGAACAGGTGCTCCAGCGCGGGCTGAGCGCCGACCTGTCCGGGCTTGATCCCCACCTCATCACCGGCCTGCCCGAAATCAACGTGGCCTCCACCCTCTTCGAGGGCCTGGTCGGCGAGGATCCCGTGGACCTCCACCCGGTCCCGGGCGTGGCGGAAAGCTGGGAGGTGTCGCCCGACGCCCTCACCTACACCTTCCATCTCCGCGCCAATGCCCGCTGGTCCAACGGCGAGCCGGTCACCGCGCAGGACTTCGCGCACTCGATCCGCCGCGTGCTCACGCCCTCGCTGGGCGCCGATTACGCGACCATGCTCTTCGTGCTGGCCAACGCCGAGGCGTACCACCGGGGCGCGCTCGCGGACTTTGCCCAGGTGGGGGTCGCCACCCCCGACGCCCGCACGCTGCGGCTGACCCTCGCGCACCCGGCACCCTACTTCGTCTCGCTCCTCTCCCACCCCGCGTGGTACCCGGTCTGGCTGCCCGCGCTGGAAAAATCGGGCTCCCCCTACGAGCGCGGCAACGACTGGACCCGGCCCGGGACCCTCGTCGGCAACGGTCCGTTCGTCCTCACCGCGTGGAAGCGGGGCGAGGTCATCATCGTCGAAAAATCCCCGACCTACTGGGACGCCGCCGCGGTGCGGCTCCATGCCATCCACTTTCACCCGGCCGCCGACGTCGAGGGCGAGGAGCGGGCCTTCCGCGCCGGCCAGCTGCACATCACCGAGGCGCTTCCGGTCAGCAAGGTCGACACCTACCGGCGCACCCAGCCCGGCGTCCTCCAGATCGCGGCCTTCCTCGACACCTATTTCTACCGGCTGAACACCACGCGGCCCGGCCTCGACCAGGTCCGGGTGCGCCAGGCCCTCGCCGCCGCCATCGACCGGGCCGGGATCGTGGAAAAGATCACGCGCGGCGGCCAGCAGCCGGCGCATTCCTTCACGCCGCCGGGCGTCGGGGGCTACGTGCCGCCGGACGGGCTGCAGGGCGGCTTCGCCGACGCGCGCCGGCTGCTGGCCGCGGCGGGATTTCCGGGCGGGAAAGGACTCCCCCCGCTCGAGATCATGATCAACAGCTCGGGCAACCACCGCGCGATCGCCGAGGCCGTCCAGGAAATGTGGCGCCGCGAACTCGGCGTGGACGTGCGCGTGAACAACATGGAGCAGGCCACGCTCCTCGCCAACCGCCGCACGCTCGACTACCAGATCATGCGCGGGGAATGGTCGGCGGACTACCTGGACCCGAAGAGCTTCCTCGATGTCTTCCGCACCGGTTCGAACAACAACCACACGGGGTGGACGAACGCGGCCTACGACGCCCTGCTCACCGAGGCCGACCGCACGGCCGACCCGGCCGCCCGCTACGCCCTGATGCGACGGGCCGAGAGCATCCTGCTGGACGAGGCGCCGATCATCCCGATCTATTACTACGCGAGCGTGCGCCTCGTGTCGCCCGACGTGCACGGCTGGCACCCGACGCTGCTCGACCGGCACCCGTACAAATATGTCTGGCTGGAAAGATAGCGTGCCCCGGCCTGGCCTCGCCTGGGCCCTCTCCGGCCTGTGCGGCCTCTATGCCCTCGGTGCCGGGTGCCGAAGGCCGGATGCCGCCGCGCCCCCGGAACAATCCCTGCGCATCTCCCAGCGCAACGAGCCGGCCACGCTCGACCCGCAGCGCGCGACGCTGCCCGACGAGTTCTTCATCATCCGGGCGCTCAGCGAGGGGCTGCTCGTCCCCGCGCCCGACGGTGGCGAGCCCCGGCCCGCGGTGGCCTCGGGCTGGGATGTCTCAGCGGACGGCCGCACTTACGTGTTCACGCTGCGCCCCGACGCCCAATGGTCCAACGGCGACCCGGTCGTCGCCGCCGATTTTGTCTTCTCGATCCACCGCGTGCTGTCCCCGGCGCTGGGTGCGCCGAAGGCCGCGCTGTTCTTCCCGCTGCGCAACGCCGAGGCCTTCTATGCGGGCCGGGAGAAGGACTTCTCCGCCGTGGGGGCGCAAGCGCTCGGCGACCACCTGCTGGAGCTCACCCTCGAGGAACCGAATGCGGATTTCCCCGCCCTCGTCGCCAGCGGGCCCTGGATCCCGGTGCACCCGGCCACGACCCGCAAATACGGGCACGTCGACCACCGCGGGAACGACTGGACCCGGCCGGGCCGCTTCATCGGCAACGGTCCCTTCACCCTCGCCGCCTGGCGGCCGAACCAGGAGATCGTGGTGGTGCGCAATCCCGCCTACCGGGACGCCGCCCGCATCAAGCTGCGCGGGATCCGGTTCCTGGCCTTCGACAACGGCGATAGCGAGGAGCGGGCGTTCCGCGCGGGCCAGCTGGACGTGACCCTGGCCGTCCCGTTCAGCAAGCTCGCGACCTACCGTGCGGCCCAGCCGCCCGTCCTGCGGACCACCCCGCTCTACGAAACCCGCTACCTCGCGCTCAACACCCGCCGCATCCCGCTGAACAACGAGTCGGTGCGCCGCGCCCTCGGCCTGGCGCTCAACCGCACGGCCCTGGTGGAAAAGGTGCTGCAGGGCGGGCAGCAGGCCGCCTTCACCTTCATCCCGCCCGGGCTCGGCGGCTACCAGCCGCAGTGGCACGTCGAGGAGGATGCCGCGGAAGCCCGGCGGCTGCTGCGCGAGGCCGGGTATCCGGACGGCCGGGGCTTCCCCCCGCTCGAGCTGACCACCTGGGTCAACACCCCGGTGCTCGAGGCCATCCAGCAGATGTGGCGGCAGGAGCTCGGCATCGAGGTCGCCATCGTCCAGCGCGAGGCGCGCACCCACCTGGCCGCGCTGTTCGCCGGGGACTACGACCTCGCCCTCGTGACCGCCATCCCGGACTTCAACGGGGCCTCGGACCTTTTCACCGCCCTGAAAAGCGGCAGCCCCGGCAACTATGCCCACTGGAGCAGCGTGGAGTTCGACCAGCTCGTGACCGGGGCCGGCCGCGCCGGCTCCGCCGCCCTGCGCAACACCGCCTACCAGCGCGCGGAAAAGCTGCTCCTGACCGAGCTGCCGCTCATCCCGCTTTACTTCAACACCCAGAACTTCCTCGTCCAGCCCCGTGTCCGCCACTGGCAGACCGACCGGCTTTGGACCCGCTTTTATTCGGACCTCTCGGTCGATTAGTGCCCGGACCCGCCGGCGCGCGCCGCAGTCTTGCGCGCCGGCGGGTCCTCTGCATGCTGCCTCCGGCCATGCTCCGCTTCCTCGCCCGCCGCCTGCTGCAGACCGTCCCCGTCCTGTTCGTCATCATCACGGCGACGTTTTTCATGGTGCGCTTCGTGCCCGGCGGACCGTTCACCGCCGAGAAGGAGATCCCGCCGGAAATCCTGCGCAACCTCACGGCCCACTACGGCCTCGACCAGCCGCTCTGGCGGCAGTACCTCGGCTATCTCGGGAAAATCGCGCACGGCGACCTCGGCCCGTCCTTCAAGTATGCCAACCGCTCGGTCAACGAGATCATCGGCGACAAGCTGCCGGTGTCGCTCGAGCTCGGCGCCCTCTCGCTCCTCGTCGCCCTGCTGGCCGGTCTGCCCCTCGGCGTGCTGGCCGCCGTCCGCCGGAACACCTGGCTGGACTACCTCGCCAGCTCCGTCGGCATGGTGGGCATCTGCGTGCCGACCTTCGTGCTGGGCCCGCTGCTGGTGCTTTACTTCGCCATCCATCTGGGCTGGGTCAACGCCTCCGGCTGGTACGGCTGGTCCGACCGGATCCTGCCGTGCCTGACCCTCGGCCTGGTCTACGCGGCCTATGTCATGCGGCTGACCCGCGGCGGCCTGCTCGAGGTGCTCAACCAGGATTACATCCGCACCGCCCGCGCCAAGGGCGCGTCGGAATATCGGATCGTGCTGCGGCACGCGCTCCGCGGCGGCCTGCTCCCGGTCGTGTCCTTCCTCGGCCCGGCCGTCGCCGGGATCCTCACGGGCTCGTTCGTCATCGAGACGATCTTCCAGATCCCCGGGCTCGGCCGGGAGTTCGTCACCAGCGCCTTCAACCGCGACTACACCCTCGTGCTCGGCACCGTCATCCTCTACGCCGGCCTCATCGTGCTTTGCAACCTGGCGGCGGACATCGCCCAGGTCTGGCTCAACCCGAAGCTGAAGTTCGAATGAGGATTTTTTTACCACGGATTTCACGGATGATCACGGATGACCCATCCCCCTGCTCTTTCTGTCATTCTGAGCGCAGCGAAGAATCCAGAACCATGTCCGCCAGCGCCGTTGCCGCTGGTTCCTTCATTTCGCTCAGGATGACAGGCATGCTTGATCCATCCGTGCCAATCCGCGTCATCCGTGGTTAAAGCTGCTCCAGTTTTGTCTGCCGACCTCGAGCCGGGCTCCTCGCCCGGGCGCGATGCCTGGCGCCGGCTGCAGCGGAACAAGCTCGCGGTCGGCGGCGGCGGACTGCTGCTCGGGCTGGCCCTGTGCTGCCTCGCCGGGCCCTGGCTGTTGCACGCCACCTACCAGGCGCAGGATCTCGCCCTCGGCGCCTCCGCCCCGGGCGCCGCGCACTGGCTGGGCACCGACACGCTCGGCCGCGACCTGCTGGTCCGCCTGCTCTACGGCGGGCGCATCTCCCTCGGCGTCGGCCTCAGCGCCACCTTCGTCGCCCTGACCATCGGCGTCGCCTACGGCGCGGTCGCCGGCTACGTCGGCGGCAGGACCGACGCCGTCATGATGCGCCTGGTCGACATCATCTACGCCCTGCCCTTCACCATCTTCGTCATCCTGCTGATGGTGTTCCTCGGCCGGAACATCATCCTGCTCTTCGTCGCCATCGGCGCGGTGGAGTGGCTGACCATGGCGCGCATCGTCCGCGGCCAGGTCATGGCGCTGAAGAAAATGGAGTTCATCGAGGCCGCCCGCTCGCTCGGCCTCGGCCACGGCCGGATCATCTTCCGCCACCTGCTGCCCAATGTCCTCGGCCCGGTCATCGTCTACACCACGCTGACCATCCCGGCCGTGATGCTGCTCGAGGCCTTCCTCAGCTTCCTCGGCCTCGGCGTCCAGCCGCCCATGAGCTCGTGGGGCACGCTGATCAAGGACGGCGCGGAAAAGATGGAGGAGTTCCCCTGGCTCCTGTTGTTTCCCGGCGGCGTCTTCTCCCTGACGCTTTTCTCGCTGAATTTCCTCGGCGACGGTTTGAGGGATGCGCTCGACGTGCGCGCGGCAAAGGACTAAGCACTCGCCCGCCCCATGCTCCGCCGCTTCCGACCCTACTTCCGTTACCTCAAAGCCAATCGCGGCACGCTGGTCGCCGCGGTGTTTTACGGCCTGATCTTCGGCGTTTCCACCGGGTTTGGTTTTCCCACGCTCGTCAAATACGCCTTCCCTCCGATTTTTCCCCGGCCGGGAGAAGTCCCGTTGCCTTTCAGCACGATCCTGTTGATCGCCGGCTGCGTTCCGATGGTTTTCCTCCTTCGCGCCGTCAGCGGTTTCCTGAACAGCTATTATGTTCAATTGACTGGCCTGCGCATCCTGGAAGGCGTCCGGCTCGACTATTTCCGCAAGCTGCAGTTCCTGCCACTCTCCTACCTGCAGCGCAACTCGAGCGGCGACCTGATTTCCCGCGGCACTTCCGATGCGGCGCAACTGCAGTTCACTTTGTCGCTGATCGCCGACGATGGCGTGAAACAGCCAATCCAGCTGCTTTGCGCCCTCGGCTTTCTCGTCTGGCAGGCGTTCAGCACCGATGGCGCCGCGCTTGTGCTGGTGTGTCTCGCGGTGGTTCCGATCACGGTCCTGCCCGTCCACTACATCGGCAAGAAAATCGTCAAGCGCGCGCTGCAGGTGCAAAACCAGATCGGCGATATCTCATCGCACTTCGTGGAGAACCTTTCCGGTGCGCGGGAAGTCCGGGCGTTTGGCCTGGAAGAACGGGAAATCGGACGTTTCAGCCAATCGACCGGCCGGCTCGTCACCGCCCAGATGAAAACCGTGAAATATGCGAAGGCCCTGACCCCGGCCATCGAGATTCTTTCCGGCGTCGGCATCGCCGCCACCCTCCTCTTTGCCTACCAGGCCGGCGTCAAATGGGAGACTTTCTTTGCCATCATTATGGCGCTCTATCTCTGCTATGAGCCGATTAAGAAGCTCGGTTATCTCAACACGGAGTTAAACCGCGGCGCGGCGTCGATGGAGCGACTGGAACAGGTGCTGAACGAGCCGCTGACCATCACCGATCCCGCCGCCCCCAGGTCCATCACCCGGTTGCAGGGCCGGATCTCGTTCCAGGACGTGACCTTTGCCTATGGCGATTCGCCCGCCTTGCAGCACGTCACCGTGTCGATCCCCGCCGGCACGGTCTGCGCGCTGGTCGGCCCGAGCGGCGCGGGCAAGAGCACCTTCGCCAACCTGGTGCCGCGCTTCTTCGAGGTCGGCGCCGGCGGCGTGAGCATCGACGGGATTGACGTCCGCGCCATGAAGCTCGCCGACCTGCGGCGCAACATCGCCCTGGTCTCGCAGGAACCGGTGCTCTTCAACGACACCATCTACCACAACCTCGAGCTCGGCAGGGCCGGAGCTTCACACGACGAGATCCTCGCCGCGGCCCGCAGCGCCCACGCCCACGAATTCATCACCCAGCTGCCGCAGGGTTACGACACGATGGTCGGCGAGCGCGGCGCGCTCCTCTCCGGCGGCCAGAAGCAGCGCATCGCCATCGCCCGCGCCTTCCTCCGCCAGGCGCCCATCCTCATCCTCGACGAGGCGACCAGCGCGCTGGATTCCGACAGCGAGGCGGCGGTGCAGGACGCCCTGCGTCAACTCGTCCGGGGAAAAACGGTGCTCATCATCGCGCACCGCTTCAGCACCATCCGGGACGCCTCGATGATCCTCGTTTTCAACGAGGGCCGGATCGTCGCCCAGGGCGACCATGCCTCGCTCTACGCCGGCAACGCGCTCTACAAGTCGCTCTACGACCGGCAGTCCGCCGCACCGTAGGCGCGGCGGAAAGTGACAAGGACCAAGTAACAAGCATCAAGGCGGCAGGCATCCCAGTCTTGTCACTTGTGACTTGTTCCTTGTTACTTCCCGCCGTGTCACACGACGAGCCCAAGGAATTCAGCCGCGCGGTGGAGAACCTCATCGCCGGCTTCCGCGAACTGCCCGAGGACCCGGGTCGCTCCAAGCGCCGCCGGACGACCGACCTCACCGCGCTCATCGACGAGCTCCTGGTCAAATACCGGATCAGCCACGACTCGCTCGAACACAGCATCCGGGAAAAATGGCCCGCGCTGGTCGGCGCCGCCCACGCCGCCTACTCCCACCCCGTCACCGTCGAACGCGGCCTGCTGGTGGTCCTGGTCTCCCACGCCGTCGTCCGCAACGAGCTCTTCCTGCACCGCCAGTCCATCCTTGAAAGACTGAAAAAACTGCCCGGCTGCGCGGAGATCAAGGGGATCGCGCTCCGGACCGGGTGAGCCGCCCCACCCTCACAACATGCGACCTGATACCATTATTTGCCTGTTGCTCCTTTCCTGCCTGGTCGCTCGCGCCGCCGAACCGACGGTCGTTGCCGCCAATGACACCCGGATCAGCTGCATGGGCCGGACCGAGCTGGCGGGCGGCAGGATGAAAATGGGCTACCCGGGCATCACGATCCGTTTCGCCTACCGGGGTCCGGCCCCGATCCTCAAGCTGACCGGCGACAATCCCAACTGCTATTTCAACCTGTCCTGCAACGGCTGGGATCCGGTGATGCTTCGCCTGCACCCAGGTGAAAACGAAATCCCCCTGCCGGCCGGCCCGGCGCCCGCCAGCGGCTGGCCGGTCGAACTGGTCCGGCGGACGGAATCGTGGATGGGCCCCGCTTCGTTTGATGGCCTGCTGCTGCCGGCCGGATGCGAGCTGTTGGCGCCGCCAGCGTGGCCGGAGCGCAAGCTGATGTTCATCGGTGACTCGCTCACCTGCGGCGAGGACGACGAATGCTTTCCGCCGGAGAACGACCGCACCCCGCGCACCACCAATATCACCCGATCCTATGGCATGCTCCTGGCGAAGTGGCTTGACGCGCAGGTGCACGTCGTCGCCTACGGCGGCCGCGGCCTCGTGCGCAACTGGGACGGCCGGCGGGACGTGAACACCGTCCCGGTCTTCTTCGAACGCGCCCTGCCCGACGATCCGGCCTCGAAGTGGGACCACCTCCGCTACCAGCCCGATGTCATCGTGATCAACGACGGCACGGATCATGACAAGGACATCATGCCGCACGCGGAACTGACCGAGGCCTATGCCGCGTTCGTCGCGCGCGTCCGTGCCGTGCATCCCCAAGCTTGGATTCTGATCGGCGAAAGCGGCTTTCACCCCGATGCCGCCAGCGGCCGGCCGACGGCCATGCGTGAGGCAATGCTGAAGACGCTGGACGCCGTGATCGCCCGCCGGCACGCCGCCGGCGACGACCGGGTCCGGCTGGTGCGCTGCGGCTATTATCCGAGCACGCCGGCCAACCCGCACATCGTGGCCTTCCAGCAGGAGCAGATCGCCCTCGCGTTCCTCGGCCCGATCCAGGAAGTGACCGGCTGGTGAGCCGGAGTCGCAAACCTTGACACGAGTCCTGCTATAGCTACGTGTAGCTACATGGCGACGTTCGCTAAAGCCAAACTCTTCCAGCACGGCGGTTCGCAGGCCGTGCGCCTGCCCAAGGCATTCCGGCTACCCGGCGGCGAGGTCAAGGTTTCGCGGACGGCCCGGGGCGTCCTGCTGGAGCCGCTCCGGGCTGACGCAGAGGAGCGCCGGCTGAAGTTCTGCGCCCTGGCCGGCTCCTGTCCCGATCTCGCCGACGTCCCGACCCACACCACCAAGGACATCCCGCGCGACTGACCGCGATGCTCTACCTGCCCGACACCAATGCGATCTCGGCCTACATGCGCGGGATCAATCCGGGACTGGTGACGCGGATGCAGGCGGCCTTCGTGCGGGAAGAACTGCGCCTGTCCGTCATCGTTCTGGCTGAGCGGGAATTTGGCGTGATCAAAGGCGGCAGTGCCGCCCAGCGGCGCAGACTGCAGTCACTTGAGCAGCTGCTCACGGTCGAACCCTTCACCCGGGAGGACGCCCGTCGCTACGCAACCCTTCGCCACCAGCTGGAGGGGCGCGGACAAGGCATCGGCCCGTTCGACACCCTGATCGCCGCCCAGGCCCTGCGCCTTGGCGCGACTGTCGTTACACGCAACCTTCGCGAGTTTGGCCGAGTCACCAGCCTGCTGGTCGAAAACTGGGAGGTGTAACGATGAATCACCTCGCTGATTATCAGGCCTGCCTCCGAAAGCTCGTCGAAGCCTTGGAAGCAGCCGGCGACCAGAAACTCGCCGCCCGAACGCGTCCATTGACTGATCGCGATGACGCCGCCTTGCTTGCATTTCTGGTTTCAAACGATCTATGGGGCGGAGCGGGCTCAATTGCAGATGAAGCCGGACTAGCAACAACCCCACAACTAAAGAGAGATGTCGAGGTAGCCCTGATCGAACTGGGTGAGCTACAAATGAAGAGCGGCCTGACTAATGTCCGCACTGCCATGTGGACCAGCGCTTTCAAAGAGTGGCAACAAAAACGCAGTTAATCGCGCCATCCCGTCCCACTTGGGTTTCCGTGAAAAAAACGCTTGCACGGCAGGGGTGCGGTTTAGTTAATGGCCGCTTGCGTTAGTGAGGGTCTGCTGGTCGCAGGCCCCCACCACGGTCAGTCCGGGCAACCGGACGATAACGGTGCCGCCGGCCCTCCAAAAGCGGGTGGCACGAAGCCGCCAGGCTTCCAAATGATCGCGCCATCAACAACCTGAACCATGTCACAACCAGTCAAATCCGAAGTTATCGCCCAATACAAAACCCACGAGAAGGACACCGGCTCCAGCGACGTCCAGATCGCATTGCTCACCGCCCGGATCAATCACCTGACCGAGCATCTGCGCACGCATCGCAAGGACTTCCACAGCCGCCGCGGACTTCTCCAGATGGCCAGCCGCCGTCGCAAGCTTCTTGATTACGTCAAGAGCGAGGACCTGGCCAAGTACAACGACCTGCTGCAGAAGCTCAGCCTGCGCAAGTAACCGATTTCACCAAAGGCGGTCCACCGACGGACCGCCTTTGTTTTAGCCTCCTCCTACGAATCAGCCGCCCGGGACATTTCAGCTTGCCGCCCCAGCCGACGTTGGGACCGCAATTCGAAATTTCTCGGAACTGATTCAGAGGGCGCCTCGAAAAAGGTAAAACCGACCCCCGCGCGCCGACCTGTAGGTCGGGCTTTACGCCCGACAGTCGGGGATGAACCCCGACCTACCCGGTCCACGTGCAACCGCTACAAAATACCATGAATCAGAAACACAATGTCACCGTGCCCGGCCTCGGGCTCACGTTCTCCACCGGCTCCATCGCCCAGCTCGCGGGCGGCGCCGTCAACGTCAACGTCGGCGAGACCAACGTCTTCGTCACCGCCTGCGCCGCCCAGACCATGCGCCCCGGCCAGGACTTCTTCCCGCTGACCTGCGACTACCGCGACAAATACGCCGCGGCCGGCCGCTTCCCCGGCGGCTACTTCAAGCGCGAGGGCCGCCCCACCGAGCGCGAGATCCTCATCTCCCGCCTCTGCGACCGCCCCTGCCGCCCCCTCTTCCCCGAGGGCTTCCTCAACGAGGTCCAGATCATCGGCCAGCTCATGTCGGCCGACCTCATCCACGACTCCGACATCGCCATGGTCAACGGCGCCAGCGCCGCCCTCGCCATCTCCGA
>CAYRDN010000022.1:0-28818 GCA_964423065.1 uncultured Oleiharenicola sp.
TGCCACAACCCGCACGGCTCGGTCAACCAGAAGATGCTCGTCGCCCGCGACGCCAACCTCTGCCTGCGCTGCCACCTCGAGTCGCCCACGATCCCGAACGCCGGCCAGATCAACGCCAGCGCCATCGACACGGGCCTGTCAAACCACAACGCCCGCCTCATGCAAGGTGCCTGCTGGAGCGCCGGGTGCCACGAGGCCCCGCACGGATCGAACTCGAACAACCACTTCCGCCGCTGAAACCCTTACCTCCTCCCAACATGCATGCCACCCATTTCAACCTCCGCCGCGGAGCCAGTGTGATCGCCTGCCTGGCCTTGGCCCTCGGCTGTGCCGGGGTCAAAGCCGACACCACCGCCAAGCAGACCGACGCCTTCCCCGCCTTCGACAATTACCTCAAGCTGAGCGCCACGGGGGTGTCGATCTCCGGGGATGAGGCCGCGTTCCAGCAGCGCACCGGCCAGTCCTCGAGCACCGCCGGCGGCATCGAGGATTTCCATTACTCCCAGGACCTCTCCAAGGACACCACCCTCGTCGTCGACGGGAAGGCGCTGTTCAATGACGAGGACTACCTCGCCAAGCTCAACCTCTCGAAGACCGATGTCGGCAGCTTCGAGGCGGGCTGGAAGTCCTTCCGGACTTTTTATGACGGCATCGGCGGTTTCTTCCCGACCAGCAACCAATGGAATGCGCTCAATCCGGAGGACCTGCACGTCGACCGCGGCGAATTCTGGGCCGAGGCCAAGATCAAGCTGGCCAACACCCCCGAGTTTACGTTCCGCTTCACCGACGGCACCCGCACCGGCAAGAAGGATTCCCTGATCTGGGGCGACAGCGACTTCACCGGCATCCCCAACAACGTCTCGCCGATCTCGCCGACCCGCAAGATGGTCCCGAGCTACCGCAAGCTGGACGAGCACAACCAGAACCTGGAAGGCACCATGCGGGACACCGTGGGCAACACCACCTACAGCATCACGCTGATCCACGAGAAGACCGATGACAACGACGTCCGCTTCGGCATGCGCTACCCGGGCGAGGTCAAGCCGTACCCGACCCCCGCCGCCACCGTGCTCCTGCCCCCGGCCAAGATGAACAACCAGGTGCAGTATTCCGAGACCGACGGGATGAAGACCACGACGAACGGCATCAACGGCAAGATCGAGACGACGGTTTCCGACAAGATCAAGCTCCTGGCCGGCTACAAGTATGAGAAGCTCGACGGCACCATCAGTGGCGACCGGCCCATCAATACGATCACCCCCACGGCGATCGGCCCGGTCAATGCGCCCAGTGACAACTTTTTGAACCTGTATGGTGATTCCAACATCGAGACCTACGCCGGCATGCTCGGCGTCGAGCTCAAGCCCCTGCCCGCGCTCTTTGCCAAGCTGGCCGTGAGCGCGGAGGACAAGCGCACCGCAAGCTCGGGCGGCCTGACCAGCGTGACCTCGACCGTCAACGCGACCACCGGCGCCGTCACCGTCACGCCGACCAACCAGGTGTTTTTCTCCCGGATCAAGGAAAACTCGTACACGCCGGCGCTGGACCTCAGCTACACCGGCATCCGGAGTGTCACGCTCTACTTCACCGGCAGCAAGCAGTTCGTCTCGGGCGACGAGCGCTACACGACGCCCTACAATCCGCTCACCGCGGGCAATGGCACGCTGGCGAACAACACCGTCGACGACGGCCACAACAAGCTCAACCTGGGCTTCAACTGGAACCAGTCGACCCTGCTGAACCTGCGCGGCGAGGTCTTCCACAAGGAGCATGAGAACCACGACACCGGCTACAGCTCGAGCCTCGGCCTCACCTACCTGCTCCATTACAAGTTCGACGGCTTCAAGCTGACCGCCATCCTCAAGCCGCTCCCCGAACTCAGCTTCACCACCCGCTATGTCTACCAGAAGGGCACGGCGGACGTCACCGGGGTCCTGCCCACCTTCCCGCAGTATGACTCCATGGATGCGGCCAACCACACGATCGCTGAGACGGTCGACTGGAACCCCACCAAGCAGTTCTACGCGCAGGCGAACATCAACGTCGTGTTCAACACGCTCAACACCGCCTACGGCCGGTCGGGCATCACGGCGGCGACGGCGACCACGGTCGCCTACAGCAGCGACACCATCGTGACCAACGCCGACAACAACTACATCACCGCCAGCGTCATGGCCGGCGCCGTGCTCACGAAGATCGACGACCTGCAGCTGCGCTTCACCTACTACCGGGCGGACAACTACAACCCCGCCGTCGCCGCCCTGACCATGCCCTACGGCGCCGGCGCCAAGGAAGTCTCGGTGTCCGCCGGCCTGAAGCACAAGTTCTCCGACCGTTGCATCGGCAACCTCAAGGTCGGCTACTACGATTCGCAGAACGACACCACCGGCGGCAACACGAACTTCCGCGGTCCGCTGGCCTACGTCTCGCTCGACTACGCCCTCTGATACCCCCGCCCACCCCATGAAAACCACAGCCAAGGTTGCCCTGACCGGCCTGGCGCTCGCCCTCGGCACCGGGGTCGCGCTCGCCGCCCCCGCCGCCGACAACTGGGACAGCCATTGCGCCTCCTGCCACGGCGCGGACGGCAAGGCCCAGACCAAGACCGGCAAGAAGCTCAAGATCCGCGACTACACCGATGCGGCCGTGCAGGCCGAGCTCAAGGACGAGGCCATGATCAAGGCCACCGCCGACGGCGTGGTCGTCGACGGCAAGGAGAAGATGAAGGGCTTCAAGGCCGAGCTCTCGGCCGACGAGATCAAGGACCTCGTGGCCTATATCCGCAAATTCAAGGCCTGAGCGCCATCACCCGGATCCCAGGTCATACCACGCTTCCCCCGCCCGTCACTTGCCAGTCGCATTCCGACGGGCTTTCCTTTAACCTCACCGAACTGTCATTCCTTCCCCTATGAATACCACGACCAAGATCGCACTCACCAGCCTCGGGCTGTTCGTCGCCGCCGGGATCGCGCAGGCCGCCCCCGCCGCCGACAACTGGGACAACAATTGCGCCTCCTGCCACGGCAGCGACGGCAAGGGCCAGACCAAGACCGGCAAGAAACTCAAGATCCAGGACTACACCGACGCCAAGGTGCAGGCCGGGCTCAAGGACGAGGACATGGCCAAGGCCATCACCGACGGCATCAAGGTCGACGGCAAGGAGAAGATGAAGGCGTTCAAGGACGAGCTCTCGGCCGACGAGATCAAGGACCTCGTGGCCTACATTCGCAAATTCAAGGCCTGAGCCACCCGCCCGTCCCTCCCTGGAGCCGCAGCGACCCCGCTGCGGTTTTTGCGTAACCCCGGTGGGTGGCCGCGACTCCAGCTTTCCCCGATCCTGATTCACCACGACCATGACCGAGCCATCAATGACCACGCCGGCGCCGAAGCCCCGGTCAAATTTTAACAACTGGATCAGTGCCAGCGGCGGCGTCCTGGCGCTCGGCGCGCTCTTCTCCTTCGCCCTGCTGGTCTGGATGGATTTCACCGGGGACCACAAGAATCCCTACCTCGGCATCTTCACCTACCTCGTGGCGCCCGGGTTTCTCATCGCCGGGCTGGTCCTCGTGTTCTTCGGGGCCTGGGCCCAGCGCCGCTGGTCCGTCACGCATGCGGCCACGGCGCCGGACAAGTGGCGGCTGGATTTTTCGAACACGGCCCAGCGCCGCAACCTGATCCTCTTCGGCACCGGCGGCATCGCCTTCCTCCTGCTCAGCGCGTTCGGCAGCTACCAGACCTACCATTATTCCGAGTCGACGATCTTCTGCGGCGAGGTCTGCCACCGGGCCATGAATCCGGAGTTTGTCACCTACCAGCACGGTGGCCATGCCCGCGTGGACTGCGTGGAATGCCACGTCGGCTCCGGCGCCACCGCCTTCATCAAGGCCAAGATCAACGGCACCCACCAGCTCATCGCCTACACCCTCGACAACTACCACCGCCCGATCGACACCCCGGTGAAGAACCTCCGCCCCGCGCGCGAGACCTGCGAGAAATGCCACTGGCCCGAGAAATTCCTCGGCAACGTCGACATCACCAACGACCACTACCTCTCCGACAGGAAAAACACCCCCTTCAGCGTGCGCCTGCTCCTGAAGGTCAACGAGGGCCGGCCCGGCAGCCCGCTCAGCGGCATCCACTGGCACGTGAACAAGGACAGCAGCGTCGAGTATTACGCCACCGATGAAAAGCGTCAGACCATCGCCTGGATGCGCGTGACGAACAAGAAGGACGGCACGCAGAAGGTCTACCGCACCCCCGAGTTCAAGGGCGAGCCGCCCGCCGCCGCCATCCGCGTGATGGACTGCATCGACTGCCACAACCGCCCGGCCCACGTGTTTCCCACCGCCAACGAGGCCGTCGAGAAGTCCCTGGCCCTCGGCACGCTGCCGGCGACCCTGCCCAACATCAAGCGCACCGCCGTGCAGGCCATGCTGCAGAAGGACATCACCACCACCGCCGGCGCGCCCGCGAAGATCGCCGAGTTCATCACGGCCAAATACAAGGACAGTCCCGACCTGCCCGCCGCGATCGCCGCCGTCCAACAGATCTACACCGAGACCATCTTTCCGGAGCGCAAGGCCGACTGGCGCGTCTACCCGAACAACATCGGCCACAAGGACTGGCCCGGCTGCTTCCGGTGCCACGATGACAAGCACAAGACCCTCGCCGGCGAGGCCGTCAAGGCCAGCGACTGCACCTCCTGCCACGTCATCCTGAGCCAGGGCAAGGGCGCCGAGCTCTCGGCGCTCACCGCGTCCGGCCTCGAGTTCAAGCACCCCGGCGGCGACCTCGATCCCGATCTCACCTGTTCCGACTGTCACAACGGTGGCGTGCAGGGGAAGTGACTTTGTCGGGCGGGATCAGGCGATCCCGTCCGGCAGTGCAACCCCGCCTCACTCCGCCCGCCCGCCCGTGCGCCGGCGCCGCGCCCGCACCGCGGTGAAGACCAGCGAGACCACCACCAGCACCGAGCCGAGCACCAGGAAGGATACGATCCGGTGGGCCGGTGCGAGCTGGGTCAGTCCGGCCACGAGCACGTAACCGACCGTCAGCAGCAGGGTCAGGTGTCCCATCCAGCGGTATTTCGGGTTCCGCACAACCAGGTTCATGAGGTAGTAGGCGACCGCGACCCCGACCCACGCCAGGCTCACGTAGGCCCCGGGCACGAGGTGGTAGAGCGCGTAGGGGAACACGACGAAGGCGCTCGCGAGGTAGGCATTGCGCATCAGCTCGGTCTTCAGCTCGAGCCGTTCCTTTTTCCAGTTCAGGATGCGGGCGGTCAGGAGCGCGACGATGCCGAAGCCCGCGCTGAATCCCGTCTCCTCCTGCGCGACCGCAACGTAGGCCAGCACGATGGCGACGTAGATGAAAAAGTTGGCCATCACGATCAGCCGCGAGCGGAACCACAGTGCGGTGGCGACCACCACGAAGCTCTGGCCGGAAAGCCAGATGAAGACTCCGGGGGCGGGAAACGCCTTCACGATGGCCGCGCTGAGCGCGAGATAGCCCGTCATGGCATAGAAGAACGTCGAGAACCGGCTCGCCTCGCTCCGCCAGAAGGCCACCGCCAGCCCGAGATACACCCCCGCCGCGGCCAGATGCAGCGCGACGAACGCCGCCGGGGCCGCCCCGAGGGTCGTGAGTAGCAACAGGCCGTAGCCGAGGCCGCAGTTGAGCACGACGGCCAGGATGGTGACGGGATCCTCCCGCGAGCGGTCGCGCCGGCGCCAGGAGGCCGCCGCGAGGATCACCGTGTAGGCGAGGAGGAACAGCGGTCCGGCGGCCGGCTCCAGCAGGACCTTGAATGGCCGGCCCGACCAGGGGCGGTTGATGACCCAGAGCAGATGGGTCAGGTAGGCCGCGGGCACCGTGGCGAGCAGCAGCCCCGGCCAGTCATTCCGCACCGCGGCGACCGCGGCGACGCCGACAAGCGCAGTCACCGCGACAAAGACCCCGTAGGGTGTGCCCACCGCCGTGACACCCACGTAGCCCGTCAGCAGCGCCAGGCCGAGCAGCCAGGGTGATTTTTGCCGCAGGGCCAGGCCCAGGTTGAAAAGCACGACCGCGGTCAGCACGGCGCCCCCGGCTGCCGAATCGGACGCCAGTACCGGCACCGGACCGAAAAAAAACAGCCGTAGCGTGGAGAAGAAGAGCAGGGCCATGCCCGCGGCGCGCAGATGCCCGGCGACCAGCTCGAAGGATTGCTGGCCGATCCGGGCCACGAGCAGCAGGGTCGCCGCCAGCACCATGCCGGCCGCGGCGGGCGCGACGGGCGGCAGGCCGGACCAGGGCAGTGAGAGCGCGAAGCCGGCCCCGCAGGTCAGGACGATGACGCCGACGCCGGCGAACCAGCGCTGGCCGACGACAAACTCAAGTTCCTCCTCCGCGGGCTCGGGCCGGAGCACGGGTTCCAGCAACGGAACCACGGCCGGCGGGGTCGGGGTTTCCACCTTCGGATCAGCCTCCTCCAGCGGTGACAACCGGAGATGCTGCTCGAGGCGCGCCAGCCGTTGCTCGAGGCGCCGCAGCGTCTCGGGCAGGGCCGGCTCGGTGCGGTTGGTGGGGTGGTCGCTCAATTTATCTGGGGCGGATGCGTTGAGGTGAGGGGAAGCAGCGAGGCGCGGCCGGCCGCGCCGGATCTAGCCGCAGCCTCCGCCACAGCTGCATTCGCCGTGGGCGTGGTCATGGCCCGGGACGGCCGCGGGGCCGGTGCCGAGCTGGTCCGCCAGGCCGCAGAGCATCTGGTAATATTCCTCGCGGGGCAGCCCGAGCGCGTGGGCCGCGAAGGTCTCGGCGTCGTCCGCCGAGGCGAAATCGCCATAGTTCACCGCCACCAGCTGGTAGAGGGCGAGGTAGGGCACCAGCGCCAGCTGGGTCATGTAGACGGGATGGACGAACAGGGTGAAGCCATCCTCCGGCCGCTCGCCCTTGGGCTCGGGAAAGGCGAACTCGCCGGGGTTGAGTCGGGAGCTGTCGAACTCCAGCGTGCAGGGGTAGCGCACGCAGGCGTGGTCCTGCAGGATCGCCTGCAGCTGCGTCCAGCCGATCTGCGGGCCATATTTCTCGAAGAGGTCCGCGCCCTTGGCCGCGACGTGGGCGTTGAGCGATAGTTTCGCGTCGGTGGCGGTGAGCTGGATGGCCATGGGGCGGGGGGAACCGGGCGGGGATCAGTGCGGGGCGGGCGTCGCGAACGAGGCGGGGGTGTCGGGCTCGTCGCCCTGGATCTCGGGCTGGCCCTCGTTGGCCTGGGACAGGCGGCCCTGGAGGATCGGCACCGACATCCGCAGGAAGATGGTGTAGCACAGCAGGCCGAACGCCCAGATGCCGAGGCAGACGAGGGTCTCGTTGAGCGAGGGCACGTAGTCGACGATGGCGCCGAGCGGCGTCGGGATGAAGCCCGGGATGACGAGGCCCATGCCCTTCTCGATCCAGATGCCCACGATGCTGAGCACGCAGGCGACGTTGAGATATTTCAGGCCGCGGCTGACGGGGAGCACGAGGATGGTCATCGCGATGAGGTTGAAGCCGATGGCGGTCCAGATCCACGGCACGAGCGCATGGTGGCCCTCGAGGCCGAGAAAAAGATAGCGGGCCGACTCGCTGTGGGTCGTGCCCGAGTAGAATTCCTTGAACACCTCGCAGACGAGCAGGAACACATTGATGATCATCGAAACCTGCACGATGCTGCGCAGCGTGAGCAGCGCCTTGTCCGTGATCCGGTAGTGGGTGACGTGGCGGATGATCTGCAGGGCGAGGATGATGATCGCCGGCCCCGCGGTGAAGGCCGAGGCGAGGAAGCGCGGGCCGACGATGGACGCATTCCAGAACGGCCGGCCGCCGAGGCCGACGTAGAGGAAGGCGGTGACGGTGTGGATGGAGACCGCCCAGATGATGGCGGTGAAGACAAAGGGGATGTAGAACCACTTCGCCGGCTTCCGGTCCTGGTAGCGGCAGTAGAGCAGGTAGCCGCAGATGTGCACATTGAGCAGCAGGTAGCCGTTGAGCACGATGACGTCCCAGCTGAGCATCGAGCGCGGGAAGTTCAGCTGGCCGAGCCCGGGGATGAGGTGCCAGAAGCGGTCGGGCCGGCCGAGGTCGACGGTCACGAACAGCAGGCACATGATGATGGCCGCCACCGCGAGCAGCTCGCCGAAGATGACCAGGTCGTGCAGCTCCTCGTTGTCATAGATGTAGACCGGGATGACCATCATCACGGCCGCCGCGGCCACGCCGACGAGAAAGGTGAAGTTGGCGATGTAGACGCCCCAGGACACCTCGTCGCTCATGCCGGTGACGACGAGGCCGTGCACCAGCTGCTTGGCGTAGGCGTTGAGCCCGAGCAGGGTGATGGCCGTGAGCACGCCCATCCAGGCGTAGTAGCGCCAGTCGCCGACGAACGCGATGCGCGCGGACCGCCGGAGGAAGACGAGGTAGTTGCGGGCGGCGGTGATCATTTGTCGAAGTAGTAGAAGAACCGCGGCGAGGTGCCCATCTCCTCCTTCAGCTGGATGAAGATGCGCTTTGTCCGCAGGATGTAGGAGATCTCGCTCTCGGGATCGAGGATGTTGCCGAACTTGCGCGCGCCGACGGGGCAGACCTCGAGGCACGCGGGGTAGCGCCCGGCCCGGGTGCGCTGGATGCAGAAGTGGCATTTCTCCATCACGCCCTGCTTGCGCGGCCGGTTGCCGAGGTAGGACATCTCGGGGTTGAGGCGGTCCTTCGGGATCTCGGGCTTGGTGAAATTGAAGCGGCGCGCCCAATACGGGCAGGCGGCCTCGCAGTAGCGGCAGCCGATGCACCAGTCGTAGTCGATCACCGTGATGCCGTCCTTCTCCTGCCAGGTCGCGTTGACGGGGCAGACCTTGACGCAGGGCGGGTTCTTGCACTGCTGGCACTGGATCGGCATGTAGAAGTAGCCGGGATCCGGGACGTCCTTGTCGTCGTAGGTGTGGTTGCCCTTGTCGACGTCCATCGACCCGTGCGGCATCTTGAGGACGCGGATGTACTGGATCTCGGGGCTGCGCGACTGGTTGTTCTCGGCCACGCAGGCGTGGACGCATTTGCGGCAGCCGATGCAGCGGGTCAGGTTGAGGGCGTAGACGAACTCGACGCCGTCCATCGGCCGGAGGTCGCGCACGTGGGGCCGGATGCCGTACTGGCGCTCGACCTCGTTGGTGATCCGTCGGAGGACCTTCTTCATGTCCTCGGGCGTCATCTCCTTGTAGTATTTCTGCAGGAACTGCTCGGTCGAGGTGTAGTCGCCCAGTTCGCGCAGCGGTGAGAGGCTGGCGGCGAGGGCGGTCAGGCCCGCGAACGCGGCGGACGAGCGGAGAAAGCTGCGCCGGTCAGGATCATGCCCGGGCGGCGGGGCGGGCGGGGGCGTGGAGGCGGACGGGGTCATGGGTTCGGCGCGCGACTGGCCTGGTACTCGTACACCGGCGTGCGCAGGGCATGCGGCCCGGGGGCGGGCTTGCGGGTGGGAATGTGCGGGTTGTGCGGGTTGTGGCAGTTGGCGCAGTCGAGCTTGCGCGCCGCGCCGAGCGACGTGTTCCAATAGCCGTTGATCCGGCCGTGGGCGCCGGCTTCCCAGTCGCGGTAATTCGGGCCGTGGCAGCTGCCGCAGAGCTGCGAGCTGTCGGCAAACTTCAGCTCCCGGCCGTCGCGCACCTGGAAGGTCAGGAGGTTCGACTCGTTGTGACAGTTGTAACAGAGGTTGTTCCGGTTGTGCGAACCGTGGCCCATGACGATGTCCTTGTGCTCCTCAGGCACGATCAGGATGCTGTTCTTGTCGAAGCGGAGGGGCGGCGGCTTTTTCTGGTCATGGCACCCGTAGCAGTCGAAATCGGACATGTCCTCCTTCGCGCGCACCATGTCGGCATAGGTCCGGCGCCAGGGGGTCTGCTCGAGAAACGACTTGTCGACGAGCGCGATCTGCTGGTGCGCCGGGGGGTGGCCCCACAGGTCGCCGAGAAAGGCGGCCGCCAGTCCGACGAAGCCCAGCACCAAGGCGCCGAGACACCACTTGATCCGGATGGAACCGGTCATCGGGATGCGGGTTGGTGGAGCTCCATGGCGGGCGGTGCGGGGCGGGGGCTACTTCTTGAACCCGCGGACGAGGGGGATCAGGGCCTTGATGTCGTCGTCGGACAGGCCCTCGATGGCCTTCATGCTGGTTTTGCCGTTCTTGTCGGTCAGACCTTCTTTCATGGCTTTGGCGGCCTGCTCATCGGTGAAGCCGGCCTGGTACTTGGCGTCGGTAAAATCGCCGATGCTGAGCTTCTTGCCCATCTTGGTCTGGCCCTTGCCATCGGCCCCGTGGCATTTGGCGCAATGTTCATCCCAGTTGGCCTGGGCGTCGGCGGCGGAAGCGGCCAAAGCGGCCGCGAGGAACAACAATACCGTGAGCAATTGATGCTTTTTCATGAGGGGGATTGGGACTGCGTGGATGGGCGGAGCGGGGTTCCGTTTGACAGGGTTACTATCGTCAAAACCGCCCCGCAAAACTACCGGCACCTTGCCCTTCACTGCGCATATCTTGCTGTGTCCGGGTGGAAGCCGGCCTCCGGCCGGCTTGGCGCGGTCTCGCCCCGGGCAGCCGGCTCCCCGCCCGGCAATCCACGCCCACCAGTGGACAAGTGCTGCGGAGCACACCGGCCGCAATCGGAGCATAATACGGCCGAGGGCATATGAAAAGATCTCATCCACTCCGGCTCGCAGGGTTCTGGCTGGCAGTCCTGCTACTGGCCGCCCCGGGCCGCGCCGCGGAGGTCGCCGCCGACCCGGCAAAACCCGCGCCCGCCGTGCCGAACAGCGAATGCCTGGACTGCCACGAGGCGGAGTTCAAGCCGCGCAAGAAGGGTCTGGCGCCCGAGTGGATCGGCGTGAAGCCCGACGTCTACGCCCATTCCGCCCACGCCAAGCTCGCCTGCGTCGACTGCCACACGTCGGTCAAGGAGACCCCGCATGCGACCAAGCTGCCCGCGGTCCAGTGCGCCGCCTGCCACGAAAAGTCGCTGAAAACGCACGCCTTCCACCCGCGCCTCGGCCTCACACCCATTCCCGCCGGCGATGACACGTCCTGCGTGGCGTGCCATGGCGCCCACGACACCGTGCCGGTGAAGCAGAAGGAGTTCGCCTTCGCCAGCGCCGCGCAGGCCGAGACATGCGGCCGCTGCCATGAGGCGGCGGCGAAGGATTACCTGGCCTCGGCCCACGCCGCCCGGCCGGAGGGGACCCGACGCATCACCCCGGACTGCCTGGGGTGCCATCAGGAACGGATCGCCAGCCCGGGCCCGGGCCGCACGCCGGTGGAACTGAAACTCGCGCAGGCGAAGCTCTGCGAGTCCTGCCACGTGGGCAAACCCGAGGTCGCGGGCCAGTCCAACCTCGGGGCGAAGTTCGTCACCTCGTTCGACCATTCCGTGCACGGCGCCGCCCTGCAGGCGGGCAAGGCAGCGTCCGCCGGCTGCATCGACTGCCATGGCGCCCACGCGATGAACAAGGCGGCCGTCGCCGGCTCGCGCATCAGCCGGGCCCGCATCACCGCAACGTGCGCGAAATGCCACGAGGCCCAGGCGCGCGAGTACGACACCAGCGTCCACGCCGTCGCCCTGCGCAAGGGCAACCTCGATTCCGCGGGCTGCACCAGCTGCCACGGCGAGCACGACATCAAGCTGCACACCGACCCGACCGCGCCGGTCAACAAGGCCAACCTGGCCCAACAGGTCTGCGCCTCGTGCCACGCCTCCGTCCGGCTCAGCCGCCGCTACGGTCTCGCGAGCGACACCTTCAAGACCTTTTCCGACAGCTACCACGGCCTCGCCGTCCGCGGCGGCACTCTCGAGGTGGTCAACTGCGCCAGCTGCCACGGCGCCCACGCCATCAAGTCGCCCGACGACCCGACCTCCTCGGTCAACAAGGCCAACCTCGCGCGGACCTGCGGCGAGTGCCACCCGGGGGCCAACACCCGGTTTGCCGTCGGGAAGGTCCACGCCAGCGAGTCGCAGCGCGAGGCCTCGCCCTGGCTCTACTGGATCGCCAATTTCTACGTCGCCCTCATCCTGGTCGTGGTCGGCGGCATGGTGGTGCACAACCTCCTCGATTTCCTCAAGAAGACCCGCCACAAGCTCGCGGTCCAGAAGGGCGAGGCCATGGAGCTGCCCGTCGCGCACCGGCTCTACCTGCGCATGACCCTCAACGAGCGGCTGCAGCACGGGGTCCTCGTCCTCAGCTTCACCGCGCTGGTCGTCACCGGCTTCATGCTGCGCTATCCCGAGGCCTGGTGGGTCGTCGGCATCCGGCACCTGAGCGGCCGCGCCTTCGAGTGGCGGGCCCTGGCCCACCGGATCGCCAGCGTCATCATGCTGGCCAGCGGCGCCTGGCACGTCGGCTACCTCGCGTTCACCGCCCCGGGCCGGAAGCTCTTCCGGGAGATGCTGCCGCGCTGGCGCGACCTGACCGACCCCTGGGGCGTGCTGATGTACAACCTCGGGCTCGCGCCGGACAAGCCGGCGTTCGGCCGGTTCTGCTACATCGAGAAGGCCGAATACTGGGCCATGGCCTGGGGCACCGCGCTCATGACCGTCACCGGCGCGATTCTGTGGTTCGACAACGCCTCGATGGGCGCCATCACCAAGCTGGGCTTCGACATCGCCCGCCTCGTCCACTTCTACGAGGCCGTCCTCGCCACGCTGGCCATCATCGTCTGGCACTTCTACTTCGTGGTCTTCAACCCCGACGTCTACCCCGTCAACCTCGCCTGGCTGACCGGCAAGATGTCCGAGGGCGAGATGATGGAGGAGCACCCGCTCCAGCTCGAGGAGATGAAGGCCGCCGAGCGCGCGGTGGCGGAGCCGGACGCTGACGCCGGTCCGCCGCCGCCTGATGACAGCTCAGGGCTGTAGAGCTGCACCTCGGTGCAGCCGTTCGCAGGCGGGGCCGGCCGGCCTCCCACTGGGCAATATACGCCCACGGCCGCGCAATGTCTGCGTAGCCGGCTGCGCAGATCTTGCCGTATACTCTGCTATAACCATGAGACCCGCATCGCCAATTAATAGCCGGTCGGCGTGCCTGACCGCGGGATTATTTCTGCTTATGTCGGGTTTCATGTTCGGCGCCGAAACCCCCGCGGCGCCGGCGAAGCCCGCGCCGGGCGTGCCGAACAGCGAGTGCATGGACTGCCACGAGGCGGAATTCAAGCCGCGCAAGAAGGGCCAGGCCCCCGAGTGGATCGGCGTGCGCCCCGAGGTCTTCGCCAAGTCCGTCCACGCGAAGCTCAATTGCACCGACTGCCACGTCTCCATCAAGGAGACCCCGCATGATTCCAAGCTGCCGCCCGCGCAGTGCGCGAGCTGCCACGCGTCGGCCGCCGCCCAGTACGCGACCAGCATCCACGGCATGAGCCACCAGATGGGCGCGTCCGACGCCGCCTCGTGCACCAGCTGCCACGGCACGCACGACATCGTACCGGTCAAGCAGGCCGACTCGCCCGTCTTCAAGCTCAACCTGCCGAAGACCTGCGGCACCTGCCATGACAACGCCAAGCTGACGAAGGAATACCGCATGGGCCAGACCGAGGCCGCCGGGCATTACCTCGACAGCATCCACGGCCGCGCCCTCATGACGATGGGCCTCGTCGTCGCCCCATCGTGCAACGACTGCCACGGCGTCCACGACATCAAGCGGAGCATCGACAAGGACTCGCACACCAATCACGCCAACATCGCCAAGTCCTGCGGCAAGTGCCACGTGGGCATCGAGGAGACCTACAATGCCAGCGTTCACGGCCAGCTCCTGGTCACAGGCGACAAGAAGGGCCCGGTCTGCACCGACTGCCACAGCGCCCACGACATCGAGAAGCCCGCGACCGCCCATTTCAAGGCCAACAGCGACCAGATCTGCGGCAAGTGCCATGCCGACCGGCTCGAGCATTACAACGAGACCTATCACGGCAAGGCGATGGCGCTCGGCCAGCCGAACGTCGCCTCGGCGGTCGCCGCCTGCTACGATTGCCACGGCCACCACGACGTGTTCCCGGTCAGCGACCCGCGGTCCCGGCTGTCGAAGGGCCGCATCATTGCCACCTGCTCGCAGTGCCACGAGGGCATCAACCGGAAATTCACGGAGTACCAGCCGCACGCCAACCCGCTGGACAAGGTCAACTACCCGATCCTGAACAAGGTCTTCCTGTTCATGACGGCGCTGCTGATCGGCACCTTCGCCTTCTTCGGGCTGCACACCGCCTTCTGGCTGTTCCGCTCGGTCTACCTCTACCTGACCGACTCCAAGACCTTCCGCGAGGCGGTCATCAAGTCGAACACCGACGACGTCCAGTACACCCGCTTCACGCCCTTCGAGCGCTTCCTGCACATGCTGGTGGTCACGAGTTTCCTGCTGCTGGTCATCACGGGCATGCCGCTCAAGTTCTATTACACGGACTGGGCCAAGGTCATCTTCCGCTTCATCGGCGGCGCGGGCGTGGCCCGCTCGCTGCACCATTTCGGCGCGATCATCACCTTCACCTACTTCGCCCTCCACCTCGGCGCCATCGCCCGCATGCTCTGGTCGCGGCGCGGAACGGTCCGCAACCCGGAGACCGGCCGCCTCGAGCCGATGCGCCTGTTCCGCGCGGTCTTCGGCCCCGACTCGATGGTCCCGTCCCTCCAGGACCTGCGCGACTTCGTCGCCCACCAGAAATGGTTTTTCGGCAAGGGCCCGCGGCCGCAGTTCGACCGCTGGACCTACTGGGAGCGCTTCGACTACTTCGCCGTGTTCTGGGGCGTCTTCATGATCGGCGTCTCGGGCCTGGTCCTGTGGTTCCCGAAGTTCTTCACCCTTTTCCTGCCGGGCTGGATGATCAACATCGCGCAGGTCATCCACTCCGACGAGGCGCTGCTCGCCGCGGGCTTCATCTTCACCTTCCATTTCTTCAACACGCATTTCCGCATCGAGAAGTTCCCGATGGACACGGTCATCTTCTCCGGCCGCATCTCGCACACCGAGATGCTGCATGAGCGGAAGCGCTGGTACGACCGCCTGGTCGCCACCGGCCGCCTGAAGGATTACGCCATCAGGGACGAATGGGAGGGCCGCAAGCACGTGGCCAAGGCCATTGGCTTCCTCTTCTTCGGCACCGGCCTGGTCCTGCTGGGTCTAATCGTCTATGCGATGGTCTCCCGGCTGGGTCACTAAAAATCATATGCCGGGCCCGGCTATGGCAACCCACCACACCCCGGCGCTGAGCGCCACCCCTCTCCAGAGGGGAACTCTGGATGCAGGGCCCCTCTGGAGCGGGGTGCCCGTCAGGGCGGGGTGTGTGCTTGATGTCCGCCCATCAGGTTAAATTGCGCTCCCCATGCTCGACTCCACCCTCATCGACTCCCTCCTCATCCGGCTTTTCCGGTACCGGACGCGCGGGTTCATGCAGATGACGGAGGCCGACGGCCGCGTGCCGCCCGTGCCGGCCGGGGACGCCTACCTCTACGTGCACATCCCCTTCTGCGAGGTGCTGTGCCCGTTCTGCTCCTTTCACCGGGTGCAGCACCGCACCGTCGCGGCGCGCGCCTACTTCGCCTCGCTGCGCGAGGAGATCCGGCGCTATCACGCCGCCGGCCACCGCTTCAACGGGGTCTACTTCGGCGGCGGCACGCCCACCTGTGAGCCGGAGGAACTCGTCGCCACCATCGGGCTGGTCCGCTCCCTCTTCGGCGTGCGCGAGGTGTCGGTGGAGACCAACCCGAAGGACCTGCATCCCACGCTGCTGGCCGCGCTGCGCACCGCCGGCGTCACGCGGCTGTCCGTCGGCGTGCAGAGCTTCGACGACCAGCTGCTGCGCGAGATGGAGCGCTACACCAAGTACGGCAGCGGGGCCGAGACGGCCGAGCGCATCCGGATGGCCGCGCCCTATTTCCCGACCCTCAACGTCGACCTGATCTTCAACCAGCCGCACCAGACCCTCGCGTCACTCCAGCACGACCTCGCGGTCTTCCGCACGCTCGGGGCCAACCAGATCTCGCTCTACCCGCTGATGACCTCGCCGACCGTCCTCCAGCGCATGGAGCGGCAGATGGGCCGGCCCGACCACCGGCGGCTCCGCCAGTTCTACCGGACGATCGTGCGGGAGCTCGCCCCGGACTTCGCGCCGACCTCCGCGTGGTGCTTCACCCGCGCCGGCGGTGGCAGCGACGAGTACCTCGTGGCGAGCGAGAACTACGTCGGCGTGGGCAGCGGGGCGTTCAGCTACCTCGATGGCACGCTCTACTCGACCACCTTCTCCCTGCAGGCCTACGGCGAGCGCATCGCGGCGGGGCTCACCGGCATCACCACGAGCCACCGGCTGGGCGACACGGACCGCATGCGGTACACCCTCCTCGTGAAAATGTTCGGCCTCGGCCTCGACCGCGACTGGGCCCGGTCGCGCCACGGGAAGGGATTCTTCCGCAAGCTCTGGGGGGAGCTGCGCACGATGGAGGTGCTCGGCGCCGCGACGCGCGACGCGCACGGCTGGCGGCTGACCGGCCGCGGCATGTTCTGGCTGATGCTCATGATGTCGGAATTCTTCGAGTCGGTGAACACCTACCGCGACGCCATGCGCGCGCACGTGAAGGACGAGCTGGAACTTTACGCCCAACCGTGCCCGCTGCTGGCCGAGGGGACCTGCCAGCAGCCGGTGTGACTGATGCGGGCGGGCTGGAGGCGGGACTACCAGTCCCGCAGTTTGCAGGCCACGCCGCCCACGCTCCGCGGGACTGGTAGTCCCGCCTCGAAGCCGACCGCGCAAGAAATGCGCAGAGCCTGACAGCCCCTGCGCACAATTTGGGCTCGGGCTGGGGCGCGGAACCGCTTTACTCGTCCCATGCCCGATACCGGCCCCACGCCCTCCGGTTTCACCACCTGCCCGGTGCCCCTGTCGCACCGGACGGAGGTCACCGTCGGCCATGGCGGGGGCGGCCGGCTCACCCAGGACCTGATCGAGCGGGTTTTTCGCCCGGCCTTCGCCCACGCCGGTTCCGACGACCAGCACGACGGCGCCCTGCTGCATTTTCCCGGCGGCGGCCGGCTGGCGTTCACGACCGACTCGCACGTGGTCAGCCCGCTCTTCTTTCCCGGGGGCGACATCGGCCACCTCGCCGTCAACGGCACGGTCAACGACCTGGCCATGTGCGGCGCGCGCCCGCTGTGGCTCAGCGCGGGCTTCATCATCGAGGAGGGCTTTGCCATCGCGACGCTCGGGCAGGTCGTCGCCTCGATGCAGGCGGCGGCGCTCGCGGCAGGAGTCAGCATCGTGACCGGCGACACCAAGGTCGTGGAGCGCGGCAAGGGCGACGGGCTGTATGTCACCACCTCGGGCATCGGGGTGATCGAGACGCCGCTGACCATCGCGCCCGCCAGCATCCGCGCCGGCGACGTGGTCATCCTCAGCGGCGACCTCGGCCGGCACGGCATGGCCATCATGGCCACACGGGCGGGTCTGACTTTTGAGAGCGAGATCCAAAGCGACTGCGCGCCGTTGACGGCGCCGGTGCAGGCCCTGCTGCAGGCCGGCGTGGAGATCCATTGCCTGCGCGACCTGACCCGCGGCGGACTGGCGACCTCCCTGGTCGAGCTGGCGGAATCGTCGCATCTCGCCATCGCCATCGACGCGGCCCGGGTGCCGGTGTCCGAGATCGTGCAGGGCGCCTGCGAGATCCTCGGCCTTGATCCGTTCTATGTGGCCAACGAGGGCCGCTTCGTGTGCATTTTGCCGGAGACGCAGGCCGGCCGCGCGCTGGAGATCCTCAACCGGACCGCCCCGGGCGGGACGCCGGTGATCATCGGCACCGTGAAGGCCGGTCCGGCGGGGCAGGTGACGCAGCGCAGCGTGATCGGCTCCGAGCGCATCGTCGACCGCCTCAGCGGCGAGCAACTGCCGCGGATCTGCTGAGGGGGCGCAGGGCCGGCGCTTGCGCCGGGCCGCGAGGGAGGCTGGCCCAAGGTCCGGCCCTACAGCCTCGAGGCCGGTTCGAGTGCGCGGCTGCGATAGCGGTAGTAGGCGGCGCAGGCCCCTTCGCTTGAGACCATCGGTGCGCCCAACGGCTGCTCGGGCGTGCAGCGCTTGCCGAAGGCGGGGCAGTCGTGGGGCTTCTTGATACCGCGCATGATGTCGCCGCTGATGCACTCGGTGGCGCAGCTGGCACAGGATACTGCCAGCGGGAACCGCCGGGCCGCGTCGAAGGCCGCGTAGGCCGGCCGCACGGCCAGGCCGCTCTGCGGGATGACGCCGATGCCCCGCCAGTCGCGGTCGCAGACCTCGAAGACCGACTCGACGATCTTGCGCGCATGAACATTGCCCTCGGCCCGCACGGCGCGGGCATAGGCGTTCTCCACTTCGGCGCGGCCGCTTTCGAGCTGCTGCACGCAGAGGAGGATGCCCTCGAGGATGTCCACCGGCTCGAAGCCGGTGATGATGATCGGCGCGCCGAACTCGCGGGCGATGGGGCCGTATTCGGCGGTGCCCATAATGGTGCAGACATGGCCGGCGGCGAGGAAGCCCTGCACGCGGTTGTCCGGCGAGCCCAGGATGGCGCGCATCGCCGGCGGCACGAGGACGTGCGAGGTCAGGATGGAGAAGTTCTTCACCTCCTCGCGCGCGGCCCGGAGGACGGACAGCGCGTTGGCGGGCGCGGTGGTCTCGAAACCGACGGCGAAGAAGACGACCTGCTTGGCCGGGTTTTCCCGCGCGAGGGTGACGGCGTCGAGCGGCGAATAGACGATGCGCACATCGGCGCCGCGGGCCTTGGCGGTGAGCAGGTCGATCCCGTTGCCCGGCACCCGCAGCATGTCGCCGAAGGAGCACAGGATCGCGCCGTGCCGGAGCGCGAGTTCGACGGCCTGGTCGATGAGGTCGGCGCTGGTCACGCACACCGGGCAGCCGGGGCCGTGGACGAGGGTGATGCTTTTCGGGAGCAGGTCGTCGAGCCCGTATTTGACGATGGCGTGGGTCTGGCCGCCGCAGATCTCCATGATGGTCCACGGGCGCGTCGTGGCGCGCGCGATGGCGGCGGCGAGCTTGCGCACAAGGGCGGCGTCGCGGTATTCGTCGACGTATTTCATGGCAGCGGAGCGTGGACCGGCGGGACATCCAGCCCGTCCAGTTCGCCCATGGCCTGCAGGTAGGCGAAGGTTTGCGCGGCCTCCTGCGGGTCGACGACGCTGATGGCGACGCCGACGTGGACGAGGACGAAGTCGCCGAGCTTCGCCTCGGGGGTGCAGGTGAGGCTGATCAGCTTGACGACACCGGCGAAGCTGACCTTGGCGGCGCGGAGGAACGGATCGTCGCCGATGATTTCAATGATTCTTCCGGGGACAGCGAGGCACATGGGAGGGGAAGGTTGGAGGTCGGAGGCAGGAGGGGTGAGATAGGAATTTCACAGGAGGAAACTGAGGGAACGGCGGGCTGTTTCTCTGTTATCTCTGTTAGCTCCTGTAAAATGAATCATCCGGGCAGGTTCACGGTGGTGAGGTTCAGCAGCGCGGCGAGGGCCTGGCCGGCGGCGATGGAGTTGTCGTTCGGGGACAGGCGCTGGTGCACGAGGACGCGGAAACCGGCGTGGCGGAGCGCCGCGGCGGCGAGGGAGTGGAGGAGGGCGTTCTGGAAGCAGCCGCCGGTGAGCACGACGGTGCTGACGCCGGCCTGCCGGGCCACGTCGACCATCGCCGTCGCCAGGCCGCGGTGAAACGCCGCCGCCAGCGCCGCGGCATCGCCGGGGGGCTGCAGCACCTGCCCGACCGCGGTCTCCCAGTCCACCTCGAGCCGGGCGCCGGGGGTGCGGGCGGGGATCACGGGGAAGGCCAGGGCCGCGTCGCCGGACAGGCCGCGCATCGCCGCGGCCTCGACCGCGAGCGGGGTCTGGCCCTCAAAGGCATTGCGCGCGCCGAGCCCGAGCAGCGCCCCGAAGCCGTCGAACAGCCGGCCGGCGCTCGAGCACCGGGGTGAGTTCAAGCCCAGCGTGAGCATCTTTTGCAGCGTGTCGGTCTCATGCTCGGCGAAGCCCAGCCGGGCGTGCACCGCCGGGAAACGTCCGGTGGCGTGCGCGAGCGCGAGGGCGACCCGGCGGGGGTCCTTGGCCGCCGCATCGCCGCCGGCGAGCCGGAACGGACGCAGCCGCGCAAAGCGCTCGGCCTGGTTCCCCTGGAGCACGATGAACTCGCCGCCCCACACCGTGCCGTCCTCGCCGCAGCCGGTGCCGTCCCAGGCGATGCCGAGGACGCCGTCGGCCGGGTGGCCGTGCTCCAGCAGGCAGGCGAGGATGTGCGCGAGGTGATGCTGGACGGCGATGACCGGCAGGCCGAGGCGATCCGCGAAGAGCGACGAGGCATAGTCGGGGTGCTTGTCCCGGGCGACCGCGGTGAACTTCGAGCCATGGAGCTGGCCGAGCATCCGGATGGTCTGGGCGAACACGGCCTGGGTCGACGCGTTTTCCAGGTCGCCGATATGCGCGCTGACCACCACCTGCTGTCCTGAGGCGACGGCCACGGTGCTCTTCATCTGGCCGCCGACACAGAGCAGCGGGCCCGGCAGCAGTCCGGGCAGGCGGAAAGGCGCCGGGGCGTAGCCGCGCGCGCGGCGGAGCAGGATGGGCTCGTCGTCGGCGGTGAGCCGCACGACGGAGTCGTCCACCGGCCGGGCGACGGGCCGGTTGTGCTCGAGGAAAAGATCGGCGATCGGGCCGAGCCGCTGGCGGGCCTCGGCGTTGTCGGTGCAGATCGGCTCCTCGGACAGGTTGGCGCTGGTGGCGACCAGCGGGAAGTCCACCGCATTGAGCAGCAGCACATGCAGGGGGGAATAGGGCAGCAGGGCGCCGAGCCAGGGATTGGCCGGGGCCAGGCTTGCGGCCAGCGCCGTGCCGGGCAGCCGGGGCACGAGCACGACCGGGGCCTGGGCGGAGGCCAGCAGGGAGGCGGCGGCCGGCGAGACGGTGGCGAACTCGCGCAGCTGGCCGAGGTCGCGGAACATGACAGCGAGGGGCTTTTCCTCGCGGTGCTTGCGGCGGCGGAGCACCGCGACGGCGTGCGGGTTGGTGGCATCGCACATCAGGTGGTAGCCGCCGATCCCCTTCACGGCGAAGATGAGCCCCTCGCGGAGGAGCGTGCGCGCCGTGCGGAGGGCCGCCTCCTGCTGGGAGATCACCTCTCCGGCGGCGTTGGCGAGCGTCACGTGCGGGCCGCAGAGCGGGCAGGCGTTGGGCTCGGCGTGAAAGCGCCGGCTGGCGGGGTCGTGGTATTCGCGGGCGCAGTCGAAGCACATCCGGAAGCCGCGCATGGTGGTCTGCGGCCGGTCGTAGGGCAGGTGCTCGATGATCGAGTAACGCGGGCCGCATTGCGTGCAGTTGATGAAGGGGTAGCGGTGGCGCCGGTCGGCGGGGTCGAGAAGCTCGCGGCGGCAGTCGTCGCACAGGGCGAGGTCGGCCGGCGTCGCCGTGGCGATGTCTCCGCCGTTGCGGCTGGCGACGATGGCGAAGGCGTTGCCGGCCGGCGGGTCGCCGGGGCCCGGCGCCGTCTCGTCGAGCGCATCCACCTCCGCGGCGGGCGGGGCCGCGTGCACCAGCGCCTCGGCCAGCGCCGCGACGTGCGCGGGATCGCCGGCGGCGCGGATGAGCACGCCTTCCGCATCGTTCAGCACCCAGCCGTGGAGGCCGAGCCCCGTGGCGGTGCGGTGCACGAAGGGCCGGTAGCCCACGCCCTGCACCGTGCCGCGCACGCGGAGGAGCACATCGGCGACTGGGGCGGGGGCGGACATCGTGGGTGCCGGGAGGGCGGATCAGAGGGGGCCGGTAAGGGCCTGGAGAAAGGCGTACCACTCCGGCATCCCCTCGCCGGTGCGGGCGGACAGCTGGATGATCTTCGCCTGGGGCGCGATGCGGCGGATGTTCTCCACCGCGACCTCGCGCTTGAAGCCGAGCACGTCGGCCACGTCGACCTTGGTCAGGAGGACGAGGTGCGCGGACTTGAAGATGGGCGGATACTTGAGCGGCTTGTCCTCGCCCTCGGTGGTGGAGAGCAGGACGACGCGCACCTGCTCGCCGAGGTCGAACGAGGCGGGGCAGACCAGGTTGCCGACGTTCTCGATGAAGAGCACGCGCACGCCGTCGAGGTTGATGGACTGGGCGGCGCGGGCGATCATGCCGGCGTCGAGGTGGCAGACGGTCCCGGTGGTGATCTGCGCGACGGGCGCGTGCGGGCGGCTCAGCCGCCGGCCGTCGTTGTCCGTCTCGAGGTCGCCGACGAGCACGGCGCACCTCGTCGACCGGCCGAACTCGTCGAGCGTGCGCTCGAGCAGCGTGGTCTTGCCGGCGCCGGGGGAGGAGACGAGGTTGAGCGCGGCCAGGCCGCGCCCGAGGAAGTAGCCCCGGTTGCGCTCGGCGAGGATGTCGTTCTTCTCGAGCAGGGGGATGTCGACGTCGATCGACCGGACGGCGATCTCGCCGTTCGGGCTGGCGGCCAGCGCGGCGTTGATCTCGGCGGCCAGCGGGGCGGAGAGGGCGCGGGACGAGCCCGTCGCGGCGCCGGTCAGCGCGTGGATGCGGAAGCCCGGGGAGGACTCCGGGAGGGTGGGGGGCGTGGAGGCGGGGTTCATGGGGAGGGAAATTCGAGCCGGGCGATGCCGAGTTCGCGGCCGGCGCGGATGTCGCCGGAATACTCGCCGCACCGCGGGCAGCGGAAGATGAAGCCGCGGTCGACGCCGAACTCCGTGCCGCAGGCGGCGCAGCGCGCGCGGGCCGGCACGGACTCGATCTCGAGCTCGGCGCCGGCAGCGATGCTGGTCGGCGCCAGGGCCTCGTAGGCGAACCGCAGCGCGTCGGGGTCGACCCCCGCGAGCGCGCCGATGCGCAGGACGATCCTGGACACGCGCGTGGCGCCGTGTTTCACGGCCTGGTGCCGGATGGCGTCCAGCGCCGACTCCATGATGCCGACCTCGTGCATGCGGGAACAATGGAGCCGCGTCCCGCCGCGCGTCGAGCGCGAGACGCCATTAGGTCAAGATATGACCAGCCTTTGCCAAGGGACGCATATCCGCACCTGCCTCCGTTCCGTTATTGTGAGAGAGCCCCGAATTCCACGCTGCCCCCGTCCCCGATCTCAAACCCCCAACGCGGTGCCCGTTTCTAATACCCCGAGCGGCCCGCACTCCCCCATGTCAACGGAACTAATGACCGTCCCCCAGGAAGAAACGATCTATCAGCAAATCATCTCCCGCGGGGTGTCCCGGCGGGAGTTTCTGCAGTTTTGCGGCTGGATGGGCGCCTGCATCGGCCTGCAGGCCTCCGGCGTCGCCCAGATGGTGCAGGCCCTCGAGACCAAGAAGCGCATCCCGGTGATCTGGCTCCATTTTCAGGAATGCACCTGTTGCAGCGAGTCGTTCCTGCGCAGCTCCCACCCGATCGTCGCCGACATCCTCCTCGACAAGGTCTCGCTTGACTACACCGAGACCCTCCTCGCCGCCTCCGGCCACCAGGCCGAGAAGTGCCTGCAGGACACCATGGCCAAGTACAAGGGCGAGTACCTCCTCTGCATCGAGGGCTCCGTGCCGCTTGCCGAGGACGGGGTCTACTGCTGCATCGGGGGCAAGACCGCCAAGAACATCGCCGAGGAGTGCGCCGCGAACGCCAAGGCCATCATCGCCTGGGGCAACTGCGCATGCTCCGGCTGCGTGCAGGCCGCCAAGCCCAACCCGACCGAGGCCAAGCCGATCCACAAGATCATCGCCGGCAAGCCCATCATCAACGTCCAGGGCTGCCCGCCCATCGCCGAGGTCATGGCCGGCGTGCTCGTCCACCTGCTGACCTTCGACGCCATCCCGGAGCTCGACAATCTCGGCCGCCCGAAGGAATTCTATTCCCGCCGCGTCCACGACACCTGCTACCGCCGGCCCAACTACGACGCCGGGCTCTTCGTCGAGAGCTTCGACGACGAGAACGCGCGCAAGGGCTACTGTCTTTATAAGATGGGCTGCCGCGGCCCCTCCACCTACAACTCCTGCGGCACGATCCGTTGGAACGGCGGCGTCAGCTTCCCGATCCAGTCGGGCCACGGCTGCATCGGCTGCTCCGAGGCGAACTTCTGGGACAACGGACCGTTCTACCAGCGCCTGCCCAACTTCCCGGGCTTCCCGATCGAGGGGACCGCGGACAAGATCGGGATGGTCGCCGCCGGGGCCGCCATCGCCGGGGCCGCCGGCCACGCCATCATGACCAACTTCCGCAAGCGCCATGACATCGGCGAACAGACCGGCGAGAACGCCGAGCAGGCCGAGCAGGAGCACAACGACAAGCACAACGGTTCCGCCGACCACAAATCCTAACCCCTCGCCCCTCACATGAGCACCAGAATTGTAGTCGACCCCGTCACCCGCATCGAAGGCCACCTCCGCATCGAGGCCGAAATCAAGGACGGCAAGATCGTCGATGCCTGGAGCGCCGGCACCATGGTGCGCGGCCTCGAGATCATCCTCAAGGGCCGCGACCCGCGCGACGCCTGGGCGTTCTGCGAGCGCGTCTGCGGCGTCTGCACCACCGTGCACGCGCTCGCCTCCGTCCGCGCCGTCGAGGACGCCATCGACGTCAAGATCCCGCCCAATGCCGAGCTGATCCGGAACATCATGTTTTGCACGCAATACATGCAGGACCATGTCGTGCACTTCTACCACCTGCACGCGCTCGACTGGGTCGACGTGGTCAGCGCCCTCAAGGCCGACCCCGCCGCCACCTCGACGCTCGCCCAGAGCATCTCGCACTGGCCGAAGAGCTCAGCGGGCTACTTCTCGGACATCCAGAAGCGCCTGACGAAGTTCGTCGAGAGCGGCCAGCTCGGCATCTTCGCCAACGGCTACTGGGGACATCCCGCCTTCAAGCTCCCGCCCGAGGCCAACCTCATGGCGGTCGCGCACTACCTCGAGGCGCTCGAGTGGCAGAAGGAGATCGTCAAGGTCCACACCATCTTCGGCGGCAAGAACCCGCACCCGAACTACCTCGTCGGCGGCATGCCGTGCTCGATCAACATCAACGAGGCCAACGCCATCAATTCCGAGCGGCTCGCCATGGTCGGCGCGCTCCTCGCGCAGGGAAAGCAGTTCATCGAGCAGGTCTACATCCCCGACGTCCTCGCGGTCGCCCCGTTCTACCTCGACTGGGCCGGCATCGGCGGCGGCCTGGAGAATTACCTCTGCTACGGCGACCTGCCGACCAACGGCTTCGCCGACGTCGGCAGCTACAAGTTCCCCCGCGGCGCCATCCTCGGCCGCGACCTGAGCACCGTGCACCCGGTCGATCCCCGCGACGACACCGGCGTCCAGGAGTTCATCGACCACTCGTGGTACGAGTACGAGACCGCCGGCGCCGGGCTGCACCCGTGGAAGGGCGAGACGAAGCTGAAATACTCCGGGCCCAAGCCGCCCTACGAGAACCTCGACGTGGAGGCCAAGTACAGCTGGCTCAAGACGCCGCGCTGGAAGGGCCACGCCATGGAGGTCGGCCCGCTGGCGCGCATGCTCGTCGGCTACGCCTCGGGCAACGCCGAGATCAAGGACGCCGTCACCGCCACCCTCGGTGCCCTGAAGGCGCCCGCCACCGTGCTGTTCTCGACCCTCGGCCGCACCGCCGCCCGCGCCATCGAGTCGCAGCTCGCCGCCCGCTGGGGCCTGGATTTCTACAACCAGCTCCTCGCGAACATCAAGGCCGGCGACACCCGCACCTTCACCCGCGACAAGTGGGAGCCGTCCTCCTGGCCGGCCATGTGCAAGGGCGTCGGCACCAGCGAGGCGCCCCGCGGCGCGCTGGCGCACTGGATCGTCATCAACGACAAGAAAATCGCCAACTACCAGCTCGTCGTCCCGAGCACCTGGAACGCCTCGCCCCGCGACGCGCAGGGCCAGCGCTCGGCCTACGAGGCGGCGCTCATCGGCACCCCGGTGTTCGATCCCCAGCAGCCGCTGGAAATCATCCGCACCATCCACTCGTTCGACCCCTGTCTCGCCTGCGCGGTCCACCTCTATGAGGACAAGAAGGAAATCGCGCGCCACGAGCTGATGGTCAACTGAACCCGGGGCCACCACCATGAACGCCTCACACGACTACCAGCGGGTTTACGTCTGGGAGCAGCCGGTGCGCTGGTTCCATTGGATCAACGCCCTGTGCGTCATCACCCTCGGCGCGACCGGCTACCTGATCGCGCACCCCCCGGGCCTCCTCAATGCCGGGGAGGCGGCGAACAGCTACTGGTTCGGCGAGATCCGCTTCATCCACTTCGCCACCGCGTACGTGTTCATGGCGAACTTCGCCTTCCGGCTCTACTGGGCCTCGGTGGGCAACAAGTACACGCACTGGCGGAATTTCTTCCCCATCACGCGGCCGCAGATCCGCCAGGTCTGGGCCGTGCTGAAGGTCGACATCTTCCAGTCGAGCGACAAGGCCGTGCACACGCTCGGTCACAACTCGGTGGCGTATTTCACCTACATGGGCACGGGGCTGCTGACGATCTTCCAGGTCGCCTCCGGTTTCGCGCTCTACGCCCCGATGAGCAAATCCTGGTTCCCGCAGCTTTTCACCTGGATGATCCCGATCTTCGGCAGCGAGCAGAACCTGCGGCTCTTCCATTACGCCGCGCTCTGGGTGTTCATCGTCTTCACCCTGGTCCACGTCTACCTGGTGTTCTACCACGACTACGTGGAAGGCCAGGGCGTCCTCTCGTCCATGGTCGGCGGCTGGAAATTCATGGAGAAGGATAAGATCGCCGCCGATGAGGCGACGGGCATCTCCGGCTTCCCGCGCCGCAAGCGCGAACCCGCCGCGCCGCCGGCGAAACCCAAGCCGGTCATCTGACCAAACCCCGCAGGGCTGGACCTTGGTCCCGCCGCATCCACGCCACCCCAACGGCACGGCGCAAGCGCCGGCCCTGCAATTCCCCTCATGCTCAGCCTGATCGACTCCACCCTCGTCGGCGAAAACAACGCCGCCCCGCCCCAGGGCGCGGCGGGCGACCGCGTGCTCGTGCTCGGCGTCGGCAACCTGCTCATGGGGGACGAGGGCGTGGGCATCCACATCCTCCGCACCCTGGAGCACGAGGCGGTCATGCCCGGCGTGCGGCTGCTCGACGGCGGCACCGGCGGGGTCAACCTGCTCACGGAATTCGACGGGGCGGACGACATCATCCTGATCGACGCCACCCGCGACGGCCACGCCGCCGGGACAATCACCTTCCTGCGGCCCGAGTTCGTCGGCGAACTCCCCCGCGGATTGGGCGCGCATGATTTCGGCTTAAAAGACCTCTTCGCCGCCGCCGCCCTGCTCGGCCGGCTGCCCCGGATCCATCTTTATACGATCGCCGTGGAGGAGGTGCGCCCGATGTGCACGGAGTTGTCGGCTGCCGTCGCCGCCGCCGTGCCCGAGGTGGTGCACACCGTGCGTGCACTCGCCGCGAGGCTCGCCGCGGAGAACACCTGAATATTAACCACGGATTTCACGGTTGAACACGGATCAGAACAACCCGACGGACGATCCCTGCCCGCACTCGTAACCCCTCCCTCTGGCCCATAGCTCCCCGCTCTCCGCTCCCATGCAGCCCCAATTCCACGTCCACGCCCTGTCCTCGCCCGCGATGTCCGTGCTCATGCTCGGCACCGCGGGCATCGCCGTCCTGCACACCCTTGCGGGGCCGGACCATTACCTGCCGTTCATCGTCATGGGCCGCGCCCGCCGCTGGTCGGTGGCGCGGACGACCTTCTGGACCGTCCTCTGCGGCCTCGGGCACGTCGGCAGCTCGGTCGTGCTCGCGCTGCTCGGCGTCGTGTTCGGCTACGGACTCGAGCGCATCCAGTTCCTCGAGGGACTACGGGGCAACCTCGCCGCTTGGGCCCTGATCGCCTTCGGGCTGGTTTATCTTGCCTGGGGAATTAAGAAGGCCTCGCGCAGCCGGCCGCACGAGCATCTGCACGGTCACCAGGGCGGCGAGGTGCACGGGCACCTTCATGCCCATGATGTCTCCCATGCGCACGCCCACGGCGAGGTGGAGGGCTTCCGGCTGACGCCATGGATTCTTTTCACGATCTTCATCTTCGGTCCCTGCGAGACCATGATCCCGCTGGTGATGTACCCTGCGGCGAAAGGCAGCTGGGGCGATGTCTGGACGGTGGTCATCACCTTCAGCTTCCTGACGGTCGGCACGATGCTCCTCGTGGTGCTGCTCGCGTTGAAGGGCATCAGCCTGCTGCCGGAGATGCGGTGGCAGCGCTTCAGCCACGCGTTCGCCGGCGGGACGATTTTGCTGGCGGGCTGCGCGATCCAGTTCCTCGGGCTGTGATCTAACGGCGAAGAGTGGGGAGGGCGGGACAATTGAAACCTGAGATCTGAAACCAGAGACCTGAAATCTGCTGTCGGAGCGGCTTTACGCCGCGATTCCCATACCGATCGATATCCATTGGCAGGGCTGGACCATGGTTCAGCCGTGCCTGGCTGGCTCACAAAGACAATTTGAAGACACGCCCCAGCCCGAAACCTTACAACGAAGCCATGGCCGATGGGCAGCCCTATTTTGGTTGAAAGCCGGTCCGACGGCATTAGGTTGCGGGAAATTTGGCGAGATCCGGGCCAGGGTTTTGCCGACCAACTCCACTCCGATGATTGGTATCGGCAACTATGCCCCGGCCACCCCCGGTCTCCAGACCGGAGCCAAGGTCCATGACCCAAGGCTCTCAATTGGGTACAATTGCGCGTCTCCCTCTGCCAACCCTGGGTTGGCAAAACGTCGTGAGCAGGCAATCATCCGAGCGATCAAGGAAGAAGCCCC
>CAYRDN010000022.1:28918-54518 GCA_964423065.1 uncultured Oleiharenicola sp.
GGTTGGCAAAACGTCGTGAGCAGGCAATCATCCGAGCGATCAAGGAAGAAGCCCCCGCCTTATATGAGAAGCTGCGGGAGGAACGCGTGATTCAATGAAAGCAGAGCCGATTCAGATCATTACAGACAACTCTGGGTTGCGCCCTTTCGTGTCTGACTCATGACGTCCAGGCAAAGATCTCGATGAACACCCCGGAAAATGTTTTCAAGCTGCAGACGCGGTTGAGCGAGGCCTGCGGCACGAAGAAGATCTCGGGATGGCTCACGCTGGTTGCGCTGCTGCTTTTAGTGTGGGCGGCCGTCGACGCGGTTCTCTCGAAAGAAAATCTGCTTCGCGCGATGTCGGGTCCCCTCCTGTTGCCCGCCCTTTTCAGCCACATGTGGATCGCAGCCAAGAGGCGGGCCGCGGATCTCGAGAGAGCCCTCGCATCGTGAAACGGAGACGAGCCAATCGCCAGGGCCAATTCGGGTCACCGCTCCGCGCCGGACCTCCGGGCTCATCTGAAGCGTCCGGGCCGGGCTAAAAATATGCACGCCGAAGAAGATATACCCGAGTCGGTCAAGAGCACCCTCGCTGCCCTGCAAGGCAAGGTGGATCCAAGGCGGCAGAATCGCATTGCGCTCTTCACGGTTGTCGCGCTGGTCAGCGGGTGGGCGCCAGTGCAACTGTTCGTAAGCTACGCACATCGGGATGCAATCTCGGCGACGCACGATGCCATTCTCTTCCCGTGTGGATGGGGCTTCGGTGTCTTTCTCATCGCGCTGGTCCTTTTCCGGAAAAAACCAAAGGAGCCAGACCAAACCCTGAACCCACCGCCTGGTGGCTCATCGTAACGTCTAGACAAATAATTATGAAGACACCCACACTTATCGTCAGGCTTGCCGGGCTTTACCTGCTGACGACTTGCTCGGTTGGACTGCTCCAACTCAAACAAGCGCAAGCGATGGTCGGGCAGTTAGGCGGCACGCAGAACCAGATGATGGCGGACTTCAGCATCTATCTGTGGCTTGGCGTGATCTTCGGCTTAGGTGCGACGCTTTTTGCAGGTCGGCTCGCCCGGCTTCTGACGTTTGATTCTGACCCGAGCGAGAAGTCACGAGATCTTTCGTATCAGTTTTTGCGGCGTTGAAATGATGGCAAAGTCAGGAATCCTCAAGGGGTCGGGTTGGTTTCCACTGGGAGGAGCCTGCTCGCAGGCGGTTTTCTTTGGTCTCGTGCGGCTCATCGCCTGCAAGCAGGCTCCTACAACGGAATGACCCCCGCTCAGGCGGTTACGGTATCGAGCGAGCAGCTTTCGACGGGGGTTTCGCAGTTGGGGCGGGCGATCACGCCGGGGTGGGGTTCGGCGGAGAACAGCTTCGCGGGCGCGGTGAGCAGGTGACGGTCGCACACGGCGAAGAGCTCGGCTTCCGTCATGGCGCGGCGCATGTCGTGGAGGAAGGCGCCCCCGGCGTCCACGCCCTGGCCGACGAAGTTCAGGTATTTCTTCATCTTGGCGACGTGCGCCGACTCGGGGATGCCGGGGGTCTGGGTCTCGCGGTAAAGCCGGCCGATGTATTCGCGGACGTCGGCGAGGGTGGGTTGGAAGAGGGGTGGGTAGGGCGCGTAATCCCTGATGGAACCCGGCCTCCGGACGGGTTCAGAGTGTGACCGGAGGTCACGCTCCACCTCAAGGAACTCCCGGCATTGGCGGAAGATCCAGGGGTTGCGGATGGCGTGGCGGCCGACCATCACGCCGGCGGCGCCGGTCGTGGCGAGCACGGCGGCGGCCTTGGCGGCGGAGGTGATGTTGCCGTTGGCGAGGACCGGACAGCGGACGGTGCGCGCAGCGAGGGCGATGAAATCGTAATGCACGTCACTGCGGTACATCTCCTTCACGGTGCGGCCGTGCACGCTGAGCAGGTCGACGCCGTGCTTGTTGATGAGGCCGAGGATGCGTTCGTAATGGTCGGTCGAGTCGAAGCCGATGCGCATCTTGACGGTGAAGAGGCCCGGCACGGCGTCGCGGAGGGCGCCGAGGAGGTCGTCGATCCTGGCCGGGTCGCGGAGGAGGCCGCCGCCGACGTTCTTCTTGTAGATCTTGGGCGCCGGGCAGCCCAGGTTGAGGTCGATGCCGGCGACCGGGCAGGCGAGGAGTTCCTTCACGGTGCGGACCATGTCCGGGATGTGCTCGCCGATAAGCTGGGCGAAGACCGGGCGGCCGGTATGGTTTTCCGTGATGGAGCGGAGAATGTGTTTCTCCGGCCGCGACTGGGAGTGCACGCGGAAGAACTCGGTGAAGAAATAGTCGGGCGCGCCGTAGTGGGCCATGACCCGCATGAAGGGCAGGTCGGTAACGTCCTGCATCGGCGCGAGCGCGGTGAGCGGCTGGCCGGGGAGGATGCCGGGGGGGAGAGCGGAGGCGTGGAGAGCCATTTGCAGGAGCCTGTTTACAGGCGAGGGTTGGTTCGCTTGCAAGCAAGCTCCTACAGGAAGAAACTACTGGTCGCCCTCTTCCTTGGGCTCTTCCTTCTGCTGCTTGAGCACGCGCTCGAGGATCTCGGTCATGTCCTCGACGAGGTCGAAGACCTTGCGGGCGACGAAAATCGGGCGCTTCTGCTGGAGGGCGAGGACGATGGAGTCGCTCGGCCGGGCGTCGAGCTCGAGGAACTTGCGCCCGAGCTCGTTCTGCATGTGCAGGATGATCCGGGCGAAATACGTGCCGTCGTTGACATCGTTGATGATGATGCGTTCGAGGTTGATCTCAAAGCCCATGAGCAGGTGGCCGATGAGGTCGTGGGTGAGCGGGCGCTCCTTCTTGACGCCATTGATGGTCATCGAGATCGCGCTGCCCACGCTGGGATCGACGTAGATGACGAAAACCTTCTCCTCGTTGCCGAGGAAAACGGCGCAGCCGTTGGCCGTGGGCATCAGGCCCTTGATGGTGACTTCGACGATATCGGCGGGCATGGGGTCAATGTGCGCGGGATAGGGGGAAAGTGCAAGTCGGGGGCGGTGCACGGCTCGTCCGGCGGACCCGCCCGGCCGGCGTCAGAAGCCATGGAGGGTGATGCCCCAGGCCTTGGCCTGCTGGAGGACGGCGGCCTTGTCGAGGACGATGACCTTGCCGGCCTCGAGGGCGGCGGTGCCCAGTCCGGCCTCGTGCATGGTCTCGAGGGTGCGCAGGCCGAAGACGGGGACGTCGAAGCGGAAGTCCTGCCGGGTCTTCACGGTTTTGACGAAGAGGGTCTCGTCGGTCTTGAAGGTGCCGGCGCGGCGGAGCATCTCGTCGGTGCCCTCGAAGGCCTCGACGGCGAGGACGGTGCCCTTGCGCACGACGCAGCCCTGGCCGATGTCGAGGCGGGCGATCTCGCGGGCGATGTGGATGCCGTGTTCGAGGTATTCGGCGTCGATCGCGAGCTTGCCGGTCATGGCGCCCGGGGTGGCCAGCTGGTCGTCGAGGAAGGCGCGGGCGTCGAGCAGGGTGACGCCGAGTTTCTCGATCTCGGTGGCGATGGCGCCGAAGATCGTCTCGGCGTTGCGGCGCTTGAGGGAAAAGAGCAGCGCGGCGGCCTTGAGGTCAGGCACCAGGCCGTGGAAGAGCTTCTTGGGCTTCACCTGGCCTGCCATCAGGGCGTAGCCGGCGCCGAAGTCCTTCAGGGTGTCGAGCATCTTGCCAACCTGGCCGACGTTGAGCGTGACGCGCTCGGCCGCGGGGAAGCTGGCGATGAGTCCGGGCATGGTCTCGTCATCCATCGCGATCAGGCGCAGCGGTACGCCGGCGGCGCGAATGGCGGCGGCGGTGATGACGGGATAATGTCCGCGGCCGGCGATCAGGGCAACGGGGCGCCGGGCGTCAAAAGCGGGCGGCAGGAAGGCGGAGGGCATGGCGGAAAGGCTGCAGGACTGAAAGCTGAAGGGCTGAATCGGTCGAAGGCAAGGATGCTGAGACCGGCAGGCAAACGGCCCGCGGGAGCGGCGCAACCGCGGTGCAGCCTGGGGTGATAGGCCGCAGTCAACAGGTGTTCAGCCTTTCCGCCCTTCGGTATTCAGCCCCTAGCTTTGCGAGCCGTAATATTTCTTGTAGCTGCGGTAGTAGCGGTAATTGCTGTAATACTCGATGCGCCGCGCGGAGAGACCGTTGAGGACGATGCCGAGGAGCTCGTTCTTGCCCTCCCGCAGCTGCCGGATGTAGAGGCGGATGTGTTTCCGGTAGGCGCGGTTGAAGCGGCAGACGTAGATGACCTCGTCGGTGCGCTCGGAGATGAGCAGGGAGTCGGTGACCGCGCCCATCGGCGGGGAGTCGACGACAATGAGGTCGAAGTGTGACTTCATGGCCTCGATGAACTGGCCGAAGACGGGGGTCTCGAGGAGTTCGGTCGGGCTCTTGGAGCGGCCGCCGGAGCGGAGCAGGTAGAGGTTCTCATCGACCTTGGTGAGGCCGAGGGCCGGGTCGGTGAACGGATCGGGGGGGATGACGGCGCCGGACTCGAACCAGGCGATGAGGCCGGCCTCGTTGGTCAGCTTGAAATGGCGGTGCAGCATCGGCCGGCGCATGTCGCAATCCATGAGGAGGACGCGCTTGCCGTGGCGGGCGAACGAGGCGGCGAGGTTGCAGCTGATCATCGTCTTGCCTTCGCCCGGGATGGTGCTGGTGACGAGGATCGACTTGGGGAAATCGAGCTTGGACTGGATCTTGACCGCGCTGTAGACGCTGAGGAACGCCTCGGAGCCGGGCGAGGTGCGGTTGCTGTTGATGAGGGAGTGCTTCTCGGTGTCGGGCACGTCGCCGAGCTCGGGGATGATGCCGAGCAGGTTGGCGCCGATGAAACCCTCGATGTCCCAGGCGCTCTTGACGCGGTCGTCGAGGAAGCTGAGGCCGACGGCGACGCCGGCAAAGACGAGGAGGCCGAGGCCGATGCTGGTCTTGAGGATGTTGTGCAGGTTGGGCGTGAAGGGGGCGCCGGCCGGCAGGGCGCGGTCGAGCGGCTTGACGGGGATGTTCTCGAGGTTCTTGGAGGTGGTCGTCTGGTTGAGGCGGTCGAGGATCTGGACGTAGTTGCTTTTGGCGACCTGGGACTGGTTCTCGAGGCTCTTGAACTCGACGGAGAGGTCGCCGAGGCTGAGCTGGTCCTTCTCGGCGTCGCGGTATTCGCGCTGGTAGGAGGCCTCGGTCTCCTGGAGCTTGACATACTGGGTGCGCAGGTCGGCGATGGACTGCTCGATGCTGCGGCTGATCTGGGCGGAGACGATGTCGATGGCGTTGGCCAGGTCGACCATCTTGGGGTGCCGCTCGAGGTAGCGCTCGCTGAGGATGGACTGCTGTTTCTTCAGCTCGGCGAGCTGGGTCTTGAAGGTGGGGATGCTGCCGTAGCCGGAGATGTAGCCGATCTCGAGGAGGCTGCCGCCGGACTTCTGCATGGCCTCGATCTGGCCCAGCAGGGTCTCCACATCGAGGCGGGCGAGGCGGGCGGAGGTGAGGGTGGTGTTGATGGCGCGGAGGCGCTCGCCGACGATGTTGATGCTGTTGTCGAGGGAGACGAGGTTGTGCTTGCGGCGGTAATCCTGCAGCCGGCCCTCGGCGGCCTCGGATTCCTTGCGCAACTCCTCCGCGCGGGTGCGGAGGTAGTCGACGGCGAACTCGTTCTTGCCGCCGACGTTCTCGACGAGGTAGCGCATGAACTGCTCGACGTAGCGGTTGGCGATGAGGGCGGCGCCCTCGGGGTCGCGGTTGGTCACGCCGATGCTGATGAGGAAACTGTTGCGGATGGTGGCGATGGAGGCGCTGCCGATGAGCGAGGAGACGGCCGGGGGATTGGCGCCGGGGGCGAGGTCCTTGAGGTAGGGACGCTGGAGGATCTTGACCTCGTCGGGCGTGAGCGACTGGGCGATCATGGTCCGGAGGCGGCCGCTGTTGAGGATCTGCAGGTAGGTGTTGAGGTCGACATCGGAGCGGACGGAGGTGTCGACCACCTGCTCGTTCAGCACGACCCGCTCCGGCCGCTCGAACTGCATCGTGGCGGTGCTGGCGTACATCGGGACCTCCTGGGCCTGCCAGTAGCCGAGGGAGAGGGAGACCAGGAGCGCGACCGGCAGGGCGATCCACAGGCGCTCGCGCAGGATGATGTAATAGTCCCGCAGCGAGCGGCGCTCAATGACCTGGTTGTCATTGCCGTGCAGGGAGGGCCCGGAAGGTCTTTGCGGAGCGCTGGAGGGAAGGACGTCGGAGGCGGACATTGATGGGAATCAGATCAGACGTTCCGGCACGTACACATAGTCGCCGGCCTGGAGGAGGTAGTTGTTGTCATCGACCGTGCCTTTCTTGCCCTTGATGATGCTGTCCACGTCGACGGTGATGACCTTCTTGGTGCCGTCGGGCAGGAGGCGGGTGATGGTGACGGCGGTGCCCTTGCCGATGTCGGTGATGCCGCCGGCCTTGGTCACCAGTTCGACGACGGTGAAGGTCGACTCGATCGGGAGGGTGTAGCGGCCCGGGTTGCGGATCTGGCCCTGGATGGAGACCTCGCGCGGGGCGTACTCCTCGACGTTGATCGTGACCTGTGGATTGCGCAGGAAGCGGCCGTCCTTGTAGGCGTTCTCGATCGCGTGCTGGGCGTCGTCGACGGTCATGCCGCCGATGGCGAGCTCGCCGATGAGCGGGAGGTTGATGCGGCCGCGGGCGTCGATGCGGGTGAGGGTCGTCAGGTCCTCCTCCTGGTAGACGGCGACGCGGAGGCGGTCCGCGAGGGCCAGGGTGTGGACGTAATTTTTCTTCTCGGCGCGGCCGGTTCCGGCCGCCTGGGCCCACAGCGAAGACGCGGCGCCACCGAGCAGGAGGACGGCAAGCAGGGGGAGAAACGGGCGGGGGAGCATCATGGCGGGCGGATCAAAAGCGGCTGGAGATGTCCAGGGAATAACCCTGGCGTTCGAAGTCCGAAAAACTGACGGTGGACCAGTTACGGAAATAAGTGTAAGTGGCGCCGAGGCGCAAGTGCTCGTTGAACTTGTAATTGGCCCCGACTTCCCAGCTGAAAAAGTCATCCCGGCGGTTCGGCTGGCTGGCCCCGAGAAAAAGATTCCGGCCATAGGTCACCCCGGTGTTCAATTCCAGCTTGCGATTGAAGGCATAGCTCGCGTTGAGGCTGACGCCGGTGGAGTCGACCGACTCGCCGGTGGCGATGGTGTCGAAGTCCCGGCTGACCTGGCCGGTCAAGTTGAGCTTCCGCGTCACGGGCCAGCCGAGCGAGGCGAGGGCGTTGACATGGGTGAAGTTCTCCCCGCCGGTGCCGGCCACCTCGCGGATCTGGTAGCCCACGCGCACCGTGCCGTTCAGCTTGGCGAACAAGCCGCCGGTGGCCCCGAGATTGAACCAGTGGTCGGTGGTGTCGTTGCCGAGCGAAGTCCGGGAGATCCGGATGCGGTAGCCGGCCAGCAGGTCGAGCTTCGAGGTGTAGACATAGAACAGGTCGACGGCCTCGGCGTAATCCGTCAGGTTGGCGAGGGCCGCGTTGTCGATGTAGCGGCGCGAGAGGTACGTCGTGCCCGAGGTGACGTAGAGTTTGTCGTTGATCGGATACTTGAGATTGAGGGCGAGGGGGAAGTTCCAGGAGCTGGTGCGCAGGTTGACCGCGTTGTCGGCACGGTTTTCGCGGTAGGCGTTGACCGTGAAGGCCCCGGTGGTCCGGCCGGTGGTTTTGTCGAACTCGATGAAGAAGTTGGGGTCGAGCGCGTTCTGGCTGGTGTACTTGTCGAAGGCCTCGTACTGGAACTTCAGGGTGGCGTTCACCGCGATGATGCCGGCCCGGCGTTTCAGCTCGAGCCCGGCCGTCGTGCTCAGGCTGTAGTCGCCCCGCGCCGAGGCTTCGGAGAAGAGGTTCGAGTTGTAGGCGAAGGTCACGTTGCCGAAGACAAAGACCTGGTTGCGCGTCCCGTCGATGTTCAACAGGGCCATGCCGCGCGGCATCCCGCCGGCCAGGGTGCAGAGGGCCAGCAGGAAAATCCGGGTTGGGGGCGCAAATCTCACGAGAGGATCAGAGCAAGGCGCCTAGTTGCCGGGCAGGCGGTCGGGACTGATCACGATGTTGTTGGGGAGATCGGCCGGCACGGTGGGCTTCGCCACGATATCGCCGCCGGTGTCGCCGCCAGTCGTGGCGGAATCGAGGCCCCGGTTCGCGGACTGCTCGATCACTTCAAAGGTCACGGTCTTTTTGGCGTTGCAGGCGATGGTCACGCGGTCGTCGATCGCCTGGAGCCGGTCGGGTGGGATCGGGCCGATGGTGATGTGGGGGGGCTGGCCGGCCGAACCGTTGGTGATGACCGCGCGCTCACCCGCGGTGAGCACCTGGCCGCCGAGGTCGGTGCTGCCGCCGCGGACGGTGATGTCGCCCTCGAGCAGGTCGACGACGGTTTCGTTGGCATTTGTCTCGATCGAGACCTTGCCGCCGCGGATGTTCACCAGGGCCTGCGGGGTGCCGTAACTCATCGAACTGCCGGAGACCAGCTTGCTGGTGCAGATGCCCACGGCGCCGCGCGACACGAAGACATTGCTCTGCGAGATGGAAGGCTCGACCGGGGCGTCGGCCCCGCCCTCCCGCACGGGCCGGAACGGCTCCTGCACGAACTGGTTGATCTCCACCCGGGTGTTCTGGTCGACATACATGCCGGTGCCGTTGGAGTAGACAAAGGCATCATGCGAGTCCGCCTTGGTCTCGATGATGGTCCCGGGAGCGTCAAAGGCGGTGGCCTGCCGCGCCGCATAAATCTTGTCCCCATTCTGGATCTGGGTGTCGCCGGTCGACTCGGCCAGGTAGAGCTTGCTGGTGGGACCTTTCTTTTTCCCAAGCTGGCGCTGGGCCAGGGCACTGGGGGAACCAACGACGAGCACCGCGACGCAGGCCAGGATCAGGCGGGCAAGATTTGTTTTCATGTTGGTAGATGGAAGAGTTATTCCGATTTAGGCAGGGGGGGAATATTTATATACTACCTATGTATAATAGGGGTTATTACCTAGACACAAGTTAAATTCTTCGTTATCGGTGGATGGGAAAGCAATTCAGACCAACAGATTAAGGAGCCTGCCTTTTATGTTGATTATTCTTTTGATCGGCTTGCCGGCCAGGTGGGCTGTGATCTTGGGATTTTCTAATGCTAATTTCACGAGCTCGGCCTCGACGGCATCAGGCGCGGCGCTGATCTCGCCCCGATGCTTGCCATTCACCTGAATGACAATGGTGGTCGTGCTGGTGATAAATTTAGAGGGATCATAGGCCGGCCAGCCGGCCTGCATGATCGAACCGGATTCTCCCAGCCGGGCCCACAATTCCTCCGCGATATGCGGGGCAAAGGGGGCGAGCAGCCGCAACAGATCCAGCAGCGCCGCGCGCGGCAACGCCGGCTCCTTCTGGAGCGCATTGACCAGGATCATCATCTGGGAAATGGCGGTGTTGAAACGCAGGCCCTCGATGTCCTCGCCGACCTTGCGGATGGTTTCGTGCCGGAGCTTTTCGGTCTCGGCCGAAAGGGCGGCCGCGGCGCTCACGCGCGGGCTGGGGGCGCCCTCGGCGTCGAGGCACTCGCGCCAGACCTTGCGGAGGAAGCGGTGCACGCCCTCGATGCCCTTCGGGCTCCAGGGCTTCATCGCCTCCAGCGGTCCGAGGAACATGAGATAGAGGCGCAGGGTGTCCGCCCCGTAGGCGCGGATGATGTCGTCCGGATTGACCACGTTGCCCCGGGTCTTGGACATCTTGACGCCGTCCTCGCCGAGGATGATGCCCTGGTGAAACAGCTTCCGGAACGGCTCGGGGTGCGGCACGACGCCCAGGTCGAACAGCACCTTGTGCCAGAAGCGGGCGTAGAGCAGGTGCAGCACCGCGTGTTCCGCCCCGCCGACATAAAGATCCGGCATGCCCCAATAGTTCAGCGCGGCCGGACTGGCGATCGCCGAGGAATTCTTGGGATCGAGGAAGCGCAGGTAATACCAGCACGAGCCGGCCCACTGGGGCATGGTGTTGGTTTCGCGGCGGGCGCGCACCCAGGTGTCGCCGGCGGGCCGGGGCGCGTGGCCGGGCTCGGACTGACCCGTGGCAAAATCATACCAGATGTCGACCCAGTCCGTGGCATTGGCCAGCGGGCTTTCGCCGGTGCCGGAGGGCAGGTAGGAGGTCACCTCCGGCAGTGTGAGCGGCAAGGCCGCGGCCGGCAGCGGCAGGGCGAAGACCGTCTCGCCCCCGGCCTGATAGCTCACGTCGCGGGCGGGCAGGTCCGCGCCGAGCCGCTCCCGGGCGCGGGCATAATCCGGCGCGTTGACCCACACGATCGGCACCGGTTCGCCCCAATACCGCTGGCGCGAGAACACCCAGTCGCGCAGCTTGAACTGCACGCTGCCCTTGCCCCGGCCGCGGGCCGCGAGGTCGGCGGTGATCCGCCTCTTCGCATCCGGCCAGGCCAGCCCGTCATAGCCGGGCGAATTGACCATCGTCCCCGCGCCGACGTATGGCAGGGCGCTGTCCGCGGGATCGGCGGGCTGGATCACGCGTGTGATCGGCAATCGGTACTGCACGGCGAATTCATGGTCCCGCTCGTCATGCGCCGGGACCGCCATGATCGCGCCGGTGCCGTAGCCCATCAGGACGTAGTCGGCGACCCAGACGGGGATGCGCGCCCCGTTGACGGGATTGATTGCGTACGAGCCGGTGAAGACGCCGCTCTTGTCCTTGGCCAGGTCGGTCCGCTCCAGGTCGCTCTTGCCGGCGGCCTGCCGGATGTACGCGTCAATCGCCTTCCGCTGCTCCGGCCGGGCGAGGGCCGCGACGAGGGGATGCTCGGGGGCGAGCACCATGTAGGTGGCGCCAAACAGCGTGTCGGGCCGGGTGGTGTAGACGCGCAGGTCGCCGAGCGACTCCGGCTCGAGGCGGAACAGGACCTCGGCACCCTCCGAGCGGCCGATCCAGGCCTCCTGCATGCGCTTGGTCGAGTCGGGCCAGTCCAGCTCCTTCAGGCCGGCCAGCAGGCGATCGGCATAGGCGGTGATCCGCAGGACCCATTGCCGGAGATTGCGCCGCTCCACCGGATGGCCGCCGATTTCGGACCGGCCGTCGACGACCTCCTCGTTGGCGAGCACGGCCTTTAATTCGGGGCACCACCACACCGGGCGCTCGTCGACATAGGCGAGCCCGCGCTGGAAAAGCTGGAGGAAGATCCACTGCGTCCACCGGAAGTATTCCGGGTCGGTGGTTGCGATCTCCCGGTCCCAGTCATAGGAGAAGCCGAGCGCCTTTATCTGGCGCTTGAAATTGGTGACATTCGCGGCGGTGTTCGCCGCCGGATGCGTGCCGGTCTTGACCGCATGCTGTTCCGCCGGCAGGCCGAAGGCGTCCCAGCCCATCGGGTGCAGGACGTTGAAGCCCCGGGCGCGTTTGTAGCGGGCGAGGATGTCGGTCGCGGTGTAACCCTCCGGATGGCCGATGTGGAGGCCCGCCCCCGACGGGTACGGAAACATGTCGAGCACGTAGTATTTCGGCCGGGCCGAACCGTTCTCGGCCCGAAAAGCCTTGGTTCGCTCCCAGAAAGATTGCCAATCCGGCTCGATCTTCAGAAAGTCATAGTCTTTGCAATTGGTAGACATCGATTTGAACTTCCCACTGTGAGAGATATCCAACCACCGTCAATCATCCGCGGACTGCTCCTCGCGGCCCTGGCCGGCCTCATCCTGCCCGTGGCCGCCGGCGCGGCCATGAGCCGTGGCTTCAACCGCCTGCTGGAGGCGGTCGTCCGCATCGACGTCCGCGAGATTGAATTCGAGGACGGGGCCCGGCGGTTCACCGGCGGCATCGGCTCGGGGGTCATCATCTCCGCCGACGGCCTCATCCTGACCAACGCGCACGTGGCCAGCCCGCAGGCCGTCGAGATCTCCGTGACCCTGGCGAGCCTGGAGCGTGTCGGCGCCAAGCTTGTCGGCTGGGATCACTGGACCGACCTGGCCGTGCTCCGGCTCGACCTGAATGAGGTGCGCCGGCGCAAGCTCAGCTTCACGAGCGCGGAATTTGGCGACACTGCGGAGCTTTACTCCGGGCAGACCGTTTTTGCCGTGGGCACGCCCTACGGGCTGACCCGCACCATCACCCGCGGCATCATCTCCAACAACAACCGGCCCTTCGCGGACACCCAGGGCGTGCGCGGCTATGAGACCGGGTTGTTCAACACCTGGCTGCAGACGGACGCGGCCATCAACCCGGGCAACAGCGGCGGACCGCTGGTGACCGAGGACGGCAAGGTTGTGGGCATCAATTCCCGCGCCTACATCGGGGCCGAGAACCTCGGCTTCGCCATCCCCGCCGACATCGCGCAGCGCGTGTCGGCCGAACTTGTGCGGCATGGCTCCATCACCCGCAGCTATCTCGGCCTGGTGCCCGGTGTGCTGCAGGATCTGGAAAGATTCTACGCCCTGGAGGCGAACACCGGCCTGTTGCTCAACGGCGTGGATCCCGGCTCGCCCGCCGCCCGCGCCGGGCTCCGTGCCGGCGACGTGGTGCTGACGCTCAACGGCCGGAAGCTGGACGGACGTTTCCCGGAACAGCTGCCGCCCATCCAGCAGGCCATCGCCAGCCTTCCGGTCGGCTCGCCGGTGGCGCTTGAGGTGAAGCGCGGATCCCAGACCCTGGCGTTCACCGTCCAGACCGAGAAACTGGAGAGCCGGGTGGGGGAGGAATGGGCCTTTGAGAAATGGGGCCTGAGCGTCCGCCAGGTCACGCGAGCCTTCGCCCGCGAGAACCAGCTGGCCGACCAGTCCGGGGTCATCGTCCTGGGCGTCCAGCCGGGTTATCCGGCGGCGGAGGCGGGACTCGAACGCGGCGACATCATCACCAAGGTGGGCAGTGTGCCCGTGAGGGAACTGGCGGGGCTGAAATCGATCTACGAGTCCTTCGCGGCGAATCCGGCCCCGCAGCTCGTCGAGGCCCTGCGCGACCGCCACATCTCCCTTTACGTGATCAAGCCATGAGAATCTTCCGTGTCCTGTTCCTGCTTTCCGCCCTTGCGGCCCTCGGCGCCGCGGCCGCACCGCTCCCCGAACTTTTCAACGCGCGGCTGAAATCAGTCGTGGGCGTGGAGTTCTTCGTCCAGTCCGAGATCGACCGCCAGCCCGTCAGCGTGCTGGGCACCGTGATCGACAACCAGGGCACGATCATCCTCCCGGGGGCGGCGATCCAGCCCGGCGTGGCGCCCGCCCAGCTGCGGGATTTCAAGGTCTACCGCCCGGGCAGCACCGTGCCGGCCAATGCCGAGTACCTCGGCCAGGATGCGTTCACCGGCTGGCATTTCATCCGCGTGGAGGAAAAACTCCGGGCCGAGCTGGTGCCGATCACCGCGTATCCCGCGCTGGCCGGCGACCCGCCGGTCAGCGAGGAATGGTGGGGCATCGGCCTGCGCAACAAGGACGAGGATTTCATGCCCTACTTCCTGAGCTCCCGCGTCGCGATGCTCATGAAGCTGCCGCAAAAGACCGCCATCCTCGGCAGCGAGGTGGCCGGGCCGGGCCTGCCGGTCTTCAACGCCGCCGGCCAGTTCGCCGGCCTGGCCCTGACCTCCTTCGGGCAGAATTTCCTCGTCTTCTCCCACAATCAGAACGGCAGCCCCATCATGCTGGTCAACGTGGAGGAGAGCAGCGCGGTCATGCTGGCGGACGAAGTGCTGCCCTACCTCGGCCGCGTGCCGCAATCCGTGAGCGGCCGGCCCATCCCGTGGCTCGGGGCCTACGGCCTCCAGCCGATGGACCCGGAAGTGGCCAAGCTCCTCCGGTTGGAAAACCAGTCCGGCGTGGTGCTGAGCGACATCCTGGACGGCTCGCCCGCGGACCAGGCCGGCCTGAAGGACCGCGACATCGTCCTCGCGCTCGACGGCCAGACGCTGCCGCGGCTCAAACCCGACCACATCGTGGCCGGCTGGTTCGGCCAGCAGATCCTGCTCCGCCGCCCGGGCGACGAGCTGACTCTCTCCATCCTCCGTGGCACCGACCGGCGCGAGGTCAGGGTCCGGCTGGGCGACGAGCCCAAGCTCGTGCGCGAGGCCGACCGGCACTATTTCGAGCGGCTCGGCTTCACCGCCCGCGAATTTCTCTACGCCGACGGCCTGCTGCACCGGGTCAAGCCGGCGGACCTGCGGGGCGTGGCGGTCCACTTCGTGAAGCCGGGCGGCCCGGTGGCCGCCGCGGGACTGCGGCCGGACGACTGGATCCGCGAGATCGACGGCACCGAGATCAAAACCTACGCGGATGCCATCGCCCGGCTGGAGGCCATCGAGGCCGACAAGGACCGCTCGGAATTCGTGTTGCTTGTCAGCCGCGGCGGGGAAACGTCGGTGCTGCGCGTGAAACTCATCTGAACATGTTTACCGGCATCATTGAGGAAACCGGCCGCGTGGTCTCGTTCGCCCCCGCCGCCGACGCCTGGAAACTCCACCTCTCCGCCCGGAAGGTGCCGGTCGGGCTGGCGCCGGGCGACAGCGTCGCGGTCAACGGCTGCTGCCTGACCGTGACCGGCCGTGACGCGGCCAGCCTGTGGTTTGACGTCCTCGAGGAAACGCGCCGGCTGACCGGCTTTGCGCAGCTCGCCCCGGGGGCGGCGGTCAACCTCGAACGCAGCCTGCGTGCCGACGGCCGCCTGGACGGGCATTTCGTGACCGGCCACATCGACGGTCCGGGCCGCATCACGGTGTTCGAGCCGCGCGGCAAGGATCATTACCTGCGCGTGCAGGCGCCCGCGGAATTCGCCCGCTACCTGGTCTACAAGGGCAGCGTGGCGATCGACGGCATTTCCCTCACCGTGGCCGAGGCGGAGGGCGGGACTTTCGCCGTCTGGCTGATCCCCACGACCCTGGCGGTCACCAACCTGGCGGAGAAAAAGGCCGGCGACGCCGTCAACCTGGAATTCGATATCCTGGCGAAGTATGTGGAAAAGCTGACCGCCCTCCGCCCGCGCTGACCCCGTGTCGACCCGCGAACACCTGCTCGCCCTCAACGAGGAACTCCGCCGGCTCAAAGCCGGCGGCCAGCGCGAGGTCGCCGTCACGGATGAAAGCCTCGTCCGGCTGCGCGCCGCCATCAGTCGGGAACGCGCGACTCCACCCGCGCCCGCGGCGTCTCTCCCGCCGCCGGTCGTGGCGCTGCCCGAAGGGGACAAGGCCGCCCGCTGGGCCGCGCTGCGCGAACTCGTGGTCAACCATCCGGTGTGTCGCGCCCATGTCCGCCCCGGCAAGCAGGTGGTGCTGGGCGTGGGCAGCCTCGACGCGAAGATTTTTTTCTGCGGCGAGGCCCCGGGGGCGGACGAGGAGATCAAGGGCGAGCCGTTTGTCGGCCCGGCCGGCCAGCTGCTGACCAGGATGATCCAGGGCATGGGCCTGCAACGCGAGCAGGTCTACATCGGCAACATCATGAACTGGCGCCCCGAGATGCCGGTCGGGCCGGGCGGCGTGCAGGTTGGCAACCGCCCGCCCACGCCCGCCGAGATGAATTTCTGCCTGCCTTTCCTGCGCGCGCAGCTGGAGATCGTCCAGCCGCAGCTCATCGTGGCGCTCGGGGCCACGGCCGCGGGCGGCCTGCTCGGAGCGGGCACCTTCAAGACGCTCGGCGAGATCAAGGGCCGCTGGCACGAGTTCGGCGGCAGACCCGTCATGGTCACCTATCATCCCTCGTACATTTTGCGCAACAACAGCAACCGCTCCAAGCGCGGCATCTGGGAGGACCTGCTCCAGGTCATGGAGCGCACCGGGCTCCCGGTGTCCGAAAAGCAGCGCAATTATTTCCTGTAGCATGAAGCGAACCCCTGGTTGTCTCTGGCTGCTGCTCCTCGTCCTGCCGGCCGCCGTGCCGGCGGCCGAGACCGCGTTCGACTTCGAGGTGCTGCAGTTCCGCGCGAAGGCCCTCGCCGCGCAACCCTACCGGGAGGAGCCATCCCGCGTGCCGGGTTCGTTCCAGAAACTGAACTACGACGAGTACCGCCTGATCCAGTTTGACGGCGCGCGCGCCTGGTGGCGCCAGGACCGGCTCCCGTTCGAACTGCAGTTTTTCCATCCCGGCTGGCTCTACACCAGGACCGTGCAGGTGAACGAAATCGCGGGGCGGGAGGTCTCCCGCATCGATTTTTCCAAGCAGATGTTCATCTACGGCGGCAGGAAGCCCTGGCTCAGCTCGGCCGACATGGGGTTCGCCGGGTTCCGGATCACGTATCCGCTGAACCAGCCGGACAAGATGGACGAGGTGGCCGTCTTCCTCGGCGCCAGTTATTTCCGGGCGCTGGGCCGGGAGATGCGTTACGGGCAGTCGGCCCGCGGCCTGGCCCTCAACACGGCGGAAGCCGGCGGGGAGGAATTTCCCGTGTTCAAGGAATTCTGGGTCGAGCGGCCCGCCCCCGATGCGAAGACGCTCACGGTCTACGCGCTGCTGGACAGCCCGAGCGTCGCCGGGGCCTACAAGCTGGTCATCGCGCCGGGCGACGAGACCGTCATGCACATCCGCGCGGCGGTGTATTGCCGGAAAAACCCGAAGGTGTTCGGCATCGCTCCCCTCACCAGCATGTTTGCCCACGGCGAGAACACCGGCTGGGCGCGCAACGATTACCGCCCCGAGGTGCACGATTCCGACGGGCTGCAGCTCGAGACCGGCGCGGGCGAATGGATCTGGCGTCCGCTGGTCAACCCCCGGGCCGTGCGGACCGCGATGTTCCTGGACCAGGCCCCGCGGGGCTTCGGCCTGTGGCAGCGCGACCGGCAGTTCGAGCACTATGACGACCTCGAGGCCTATTACCACCAGCGGCCGAGCACCTGGGTCGAGCCGGTCGGCAACTGGGGGGCCGGCTCCGTGCGGCTGGTCGAGCTGCCGACGGCCGATGAGACCAACGACAATATCGTCGCCTTCTGGGTGCCGGCGCAGCTGCCGCCGGCGGGCGAACCCATCACCTTCGAGTACAACCTGCACTGGCTCGTCGAGCCGGGGCACCGGCCGCCGGCGGGCTACGTGACCTCCACCCGGCTGGCCGACGTCATGGGCCGGCCGGAGCAACGGCGCTTCGTGGTGGAGTTCGAGGGGCCGTACCTGAAGGCCCAGCCCGAGGACCCCGAGATCGAGGCCGTGCTCACTGTCGGGCCGGGGGCCACCCGGGCCGGCGGCCCGGTCGTGCAGAAAAACCGGTTCACCGGCGGGTGGCGCGTGGTCTTTGAAGTCAACCCCGACCCCGCGGCCCCCGCCGTGGAACTCCGTTGCTTTCTGCGCAAAGGCCAGCATGTGCTGACAGAGACATGGAGCTATCTCTGGAATCCCTGACCTTCCGCCCGAGCACGGGCACCCTCGGGCAGTGGAATGCCGCGTACGTGCGGGTGGAGGATTATCTGCGGGCGCACCGCATCCACAACCGGCTGCACCAAAGCCGGCTGATCCAGCTGGTGCTCGGCGCCGCGGCCCGGCGGCATGAGCAGAATCCGGCGCTGGACCCGGCGACACTGGCGATCGAGGAGACCGACCGGCTGATGGACGGGTGGTTCGCCGATCTGCTGGGCGAAAAGGACCTGCCCCACAACCGGATCGCGGCGGAGGGCCGCCTGGCCCTGCTGCTCTCCGACGCCATGGACCGCTGGCCCTTCGCCTTCCTCAATCCCCAGAACACGCCGCCGGAGTTCGTCCAGGCCGTCCGCCACAGCTCGATGCAGGCGGGTCCCGATCTCGCGGTGTCGAGCATGGTGCCGCGCGAGATCGACCTGGGCACCATCACGGAGGCGGCCGGCCAGACCCTGGAGCAGATCGAGCGGCTGCCTGTCGTCCGGATGCTCCTGCTGTGGGCGATGTTCGCCGGGGTGCTCGCCGCGGTTTTTTATGCGACACGCTGACGCATGAACCCCGCCTTCACCGTCGAGCAAACGGACCGCCACCGCGTCACCCGGCGGCGCATCACGTTTTTTTCGCTCACCTTCCTCCTGACCAGCCTGGCGACGTGGTTCATGGCCGACCTGCTCTGGCGGGACGGCATGACGGGGGTCGAGTGGGTGGTGCTGGTGCTGTTTGTCATCCTCTTCGCGCACATCGCCGTGGGCTTCAGCACGGCGCTGCTGGGGCTCTACGTGCTCAACCGCGACGGCGATCCCTACCGCATCACGCGCACGATCGAGGGCGAGACCCTGGCCAGCCTGCCGCTGGCCTCGACCGCCATCGTCATGCCCGTGTTCAACGAGGACCCCAGCCGCGTGTTCGAGGGCCTGCGCGTCATCTACCGTTCGCTGGAGCTGTCCGGCCGGCTGGAGAACTTCGACTTCTTCATCCTCAGCGACTCGAACGATCCCAACCGCTGGCTCCAGGAGGAAGTGGCGTGGGTGGAGCTGTGCAAGCAGCTCAACGGCTTCGGCCGCATCTTCTACCGGAAGCGCCGGATCTCGATCAACAAGAAGAGCGGCAATGTCGCCGACTTCCTCCGGCGCTGGGGCCGGAAGTACCGGTACCTGGCCGTGCTCGACGCGGACAGCATCATGACCGCCGAGTCGCTGCTGAAGCTGGTGGCCATGATGGAGCGCAACCCGCAGGTCGGCATCCTGCAGACCGCGCCCCGGATCGTGAACGGCGTCACGCTCTACTCGCGCCTGCAGCAGTTCTCGAACCGGCTCTACAGCCCGCTGTTCCTGGCCGGCCTGAACTACTGGCACCAGGGGGAGAGCAATTTCTGGGGGCACAACGCGGTCATCCGCGTCGCGCCGTTCATGGACTACTGCTGCCTGCCCGAGCTGCCGGGGCGGGCGCCGTTCGGCGGACGCATCCTCAGCCATGATTTCGTGGAGGCGGCGCTGATGCGCCGGGCGGGCTGGAGCGTGTGGCTGGCCTTCGATCTCGACGGCAGCTATGAGGAGGGGCCGCCGACCCTGATCGACAGCGCCAAGCGCGACCGGCGCTGGTGCCAGGGCAACCTGCAGCACAGCTGGCTGCTTTTCGCCCGCGGCTTTCACCCGGCCAACCGGGTGCACCTGCTGCAGGGCATCATGGGTTACCTGGCCTCGCCGCTGTGGATGCTCTTTCTCCTCATGAGCAGCATCCAGATCTTCCGCGAGGTGCAGTCCGGCAGTTACGTGCACTATCACGCCGAGATCTTCACCTCGGTGTTCGGCTTCGTGATCGAGGTGCCGGAGGCCCTGGCGCTGTTCATCTTCACCATGCTGCTGCTGTTCCTGCCGAAGATGATCAGCGTGGTGATCGAGGTGAAGCACGGCCGGGCGGATGCCTATGGCGGGAAGACGCGCCTGATCCTCAGCGCCGTGCTCGAGGCCGTGGGGTCGGCCCTGCTGGCGCCGATCAACATGATGTTCCATGCGAAGTTCGTGCTCTACATCCTGCTGGGGCAGGGGGTGGGATGGGTGACACAAAAGCGGGAGGCGAGCGAGGACACCGACTGGCGGGAGGCGATCATCACGCATTCCATCCAGACGCTTTTCGGCGTCGTCTGGGGCGTTTCGGCCTTCATCCTGGTCCCGTCGTTTTTCTGGTGGCTGAGCCCGGTGCTGGCCGGGCTGGTGCTGTCCGCGCCGCTGTCGATTTTTCTCGGCAAGGCCAGTTTCGGGCGCCGGGCGCGCGAGCTGGGGCTGTTTCTGACGCCGGAGGAGACCCGGCCGCCGCCGGAACTCGACAGCCTGCACCGGCACCTGGAGGAGTGTTACCAGCTCATGCAGCCCATCCCGCAATTGCGCGCCGACTACGGGCTGCTGCAGGCGGTGCTCGATCCCTACGTGAACGCCGTGCACGTGTCGCTCCTCCGCCAGCGCCAGGGCAGCCACGCGGTGCGCACCTACTTTGTGGACCTGCGGAAGCGGCTGCTGGCCGAGGGCCCGGCGAAGCTGACGCACCGGGAGAAGATGGCGCTGCTGCTCGACGCCGAGTCCATGATCTGGCTGCACGAGCAGCTGTGGAAGCAGCCCGCGGAGCAGCTCGCGGAGTGGTGGCGGCTGGCAATGCGCCAGTACAACGTGCTCACGGCCACGCCGGTGACAGCGCTGTACCGCTAGGCCTTATTATTGAAACGGCAGCCGTTCCGATGGCCATGGGTAGGGCTGGACCTTGTGCTCCAGCCGTGCACGGGCTGGCTGGGCGAAGACGCGGCTGCACCAAGGTGCTGCCCTGCGGTCTGAACTCAGCGGTTATTTTAACGGCCCTGGCCGGCACCCCGGGCGACCCGCTCACTCCACGTTTGCGTAGGCGCTGACCACGACGTCGTGGCCGGAATTTTCCCGGCCGAAGACCCGGATGGCGGCGCTCGCGGGCCGGGCCGTGCCGCGGGGTGTGACATGGAGCCGGTAATGCCGGCCGGCGGCCACGGTCTCGAGGCTCGCCGTGAAGTCGCCGTTCGTGGCCACGGCCTCGGCGAAGGTGATCTCGAGGCCGGCGTGGGCGGTGACCTCGACGGTTTTTTCCACGGCCGGGTCGTTCACCTTCCAGGCCACGCTGCGCGGAGCCAGGAGCGCGATCTCGGGGACCTCGATCCGCACGGTCAGCCTTGCGGGCGCGGGCGAATCGTCCGTCACGACCGTGATGATGCGCTCATACGGGCCGGCGCGGTCGCCGATGGTGAAGCTGGCCTTGATCGTGCCGCGGGCCCCCGGCGCGTAGGTTTTCCGGTCGGGGTCGGCGGCCAGGCAGTCACAGTTGGTCTGCACGTCGAGGATCCGCACCGGCGTGACCCCGATGTTCTTGAACTCGAAGACGACGTCCTGGGTCGCCTGGAAGGGCACGGTGCTGACGGACACGGTGACGGCCTTCCACTCCAGCGCGGCGCCGCGCAGGGCGAGCAGGGCAAACAGGGCGACGAGCCGGCAATGACGGGCAAGCATGGCCGAGGGGAGCGCGGAAACGCGCTCAGGGGCAAGCGGCGATTTCCTTCAGGGCCTGGACCACGTGGACGTATTCGGACTTGAGCTCGGGCAGGAGCGGGGCGGTGGCGGGGCAGTTGGCCGCCTTCGCCAGCCGCTCGATCTCCTGGGCGAGCTGGGCGAAACGGGTCGCGCCGAAGTTGCTGCTGCTGCCCTTGATGGTGTGCGCGGCGCGCATCAGGGCCGGGGCGTCGCCGCGGGCCAGGGCGGCCTCCAGCTCGGTCAGGCGCAGGGGCGTGTCCTGGAGATAGATCTCCACGAGCTCGCGCAGGAAGGAACCATCCGTGTCCGGGCTGAGCGAACGGAGCGACTCGATGGCGGCGGGATCCAGGGTCTGGGTGTCAGGCATGGGAGGAATCAGGTGGCCCATTCGAAGGAGGTGTTCTGCTCGATTTCCTCGATGGTGGTAAGGCCCAGCAGGACCTTGCGCAAGCCATCATAACGGAGGGGCTTGAAGCCGATGCGCGCGGCGGCGCGGGTGATTTCCTGGGCGCTCTTCCGCTCGGTGATCATCTGGCGGATCTCCTCGGTGATGAGCACCAGCTCGTGGAACGCCACCCGGCCCCGGTAGCCGGTGTTGCGGCAGTGCGCGCATCCGCGGCCCCGGTAGAACGGCACGTCGGTGAGGCCCTCCTCCTGGAAGTAGCGCAGCAGGGTCTCCCGCGGCGGATAATAGGCCTCCTTGCACTTTTCGCAGATGCGGGCCGCCAGGCGCTGGGCGAGCACGCCGATGACCGACGGGGCGACCATGTAGGGTTCGACCCCGATCTCCATCAGCCGGACGATCGCCTGGGCGGCGGTGTTGGTGTGCAGGGTGGCGAGCACGAGGTGGCCGGTGAGCGCGGCCTCGGTGGCGATCTTCGCGGTTTCCAGGTCCCGGATCTCGCCGATCAGGATGACGTCGGGATCCTGCCGCAGGAAGGAGCGCAGCAGGGTGGAGAACTTCAGGTCGATGTGGCCGTTGACCTGGCTCTGGTTCACGCCGGCCATCTGGATCTCGACGGGATCCTCGATGGTGGAGATGTTGATGCCCGGCTGGTTGATCTCGTGCAGCGCGGAATACAGCGTCGTGGTCTTGCCCGAACCGGTCGGGCCGGTCACGAAGACGATGCCGTTCGGGCTCTGCATGAGCCGCTTCAGCGGCTGCAGGATCGGCTGGGAGATGAGCATCTTGTCGAGCGTCATCATGGCCTTGCGTCCGGTGGAGGCGAGGATGCGGATGACAGCCTTCTCGCCGTTGACCGTGGGGATGCACGAGAAGCGGAAGTCCGCCTTGTTGGTGCCGATCGAGACCGAGAAGCGGCCGTCCTGCGGGAAGCGGGACTCCGAGATGTTGACGCTGCACAGGATCTTCAGGCGGGTGATGACCGGGCGGTGCAGCTTGCGGGAAAAGGTGATGACCTCGCGCATCATGCCGTCGACGCGGAAGCGGATGCGCGTGTGGCTCTCGAGCGGCTCGATGTGGACGTCGCTGGCGCGCTCGCGCAGGGCGAAATAGATGATCTCGTCCAGCACCTTGATCAGGGATTCCGACTCGGCCACGGCGTCGAGGCGACCGCCGACGATCTCCGGCCGGTTGAAGATGGTGTCGCGCTCCAGGTCGGCGAGGCTGTCCGCCAGGGTCTTTTCGGTGCAGTAGTGGATCGAGATGGCGTCGTCGATCTCGCAGGGCAGGCTGAAGACGGGGCTGATGGTGATCTGCGCGATCTGCTCCAGGCGGCGGATGAGGTCGGTGTTCCGCGGCGTGGCCATGGCCACGGTGAGCACGCTGTCGATGACGTACAGTCCGATGGCGCGGGCCTTTTTCGCGATCTCAGCCGGGATCTTCGCCACCGCCTCCTCCATGATGGCCGAGGCGAGGACGTCGACGTAGGCGATGCCGATCGCGTTGGCCCACTGGCGGGTGGCCTCATCCTTGGAGAGGTGCTTCTGGTCGATGAGCGCCTGCAGGTGCGCCAGCGAGCCCGCGCCGTGCTGCAGCCCCGTGGCCTCCAGTTCGGCCTCGTAGTCGAAATTGGGCAGCCGGCGGATCAGCTGGAGGAATTCACTGTTTGCGGTTTCGGGAGGCACGGCGGGGACGGTTTTTCTGGAAGAGTTTCGCGATCTCGAGCTGGTCGAGCTTTTCCGTGGCGAAGGCCGGGGAATTCCGCTCCAGCTGGACCTCACGGAGCAGGTCGGGGAGGGAATAGCGCACCTCGGCGATGAGCGGGAAGGACGCTGGCGTGGGATCGGTGGCGGGGGAGATCATGCGGGCAGCTGGCTGGGGGCGGGCAGGGGATCCTCGCCGAAGCAATCCTGCATGATCGCCTGCAGCTGCGCCGCGAGCTCATCCTTGGGCGTGTCCTTGCGGATGTAGCCGAGCGCCCCCAGCCGCACGCAGTCCTCGATGGTCTGGCGGTTGGCGAGCGAGGTGAGCATCACGACATTGGCCTCCGGATCGGCCTGCAACAGCCGCTCCAGGGTCTGGATCCCGTCCAGGTTGGGCATGTTGACATCGAGCAGGACGAAGTCGGGCTTTTCCCTCGCGTACAACTCCAGGGCCACAAGGCCGTCACCGGCCTCCACGATGGTCGGCCGGCTGAATTTCTTCAGCACCAGGCCCACAAATTTGCGGATATGGGCCTCGTCGTCGACAAGAAGCACTTTGCCGTCGAAGTTCATGCGGTTACGGGCAGGGTGAATTTGAAGGTGCAGCCCCCATCGGGTTCGTTATCGGCACAAATGCTGCCACGGTGAGCCACGATTATCTTTTTGCAGATGGCGAGGCCCAGTCCCGTGCTCTGCTCGCCCCCGGTCGGCTTGACCGACGTGCGGCCGAAATCCCGGAACAGCTTGCCACGCTCGGCCTCGGGGATGCCGGGTCCCTGGTCGCGGACCCCGACCGAGACCCGCCCCGGTGTGGTCTCCAGCGTCACGCGGATGACCGAGTTGGGCGGGGAGAACTTGCTCGCATTGCTCAGGAGGTTGTCGACGACCTGCTTGATTTTTTCCGGATCGAGCGGCACCCGGGCGGCGCCGGCGCCATGGGGAAACTCGATGCGGGTGCCTTTTTTGGCCGCGTTGATGTTCGCCAGGTTGACGGACTTGGCGATCAGTTCGCCGAGCGAGGTCGGGACGGGGTGGACTTTCAGCTCGCCCGATTCGATGACGGAGAAGTCGAGCAGCTCGTTGACCAGCGTGAGCATGGACTGGCTGGCGGCGTGGATCGTGCTGACCAGGTCGAGCTGTTCCGCCGTAAGCGTGCCGACCGTGCCGTCACTCAGGAACTCCGCCAGCGCGCGGATGGAGGCGAGCGGATTGCGCAGGTCATGGGCGGCCATGCCCAGCAGCCGGTTCTTGTCTGCATTGGCATGGCTGAGCTGTTCCACCAGCCGGTTCTGCTGCTCGTGGAGCAGGCGGTTTTGCAGGTGGATCCGGATGCGCGCGAGCGCCTCCTTGGGACGGAAAGGCTTGGGCAGGTAGTCGACGCCGCCCGCCTCCAGCCCCTCGACCACGTCCGCCGTCTCATTCTTCGCCGTGATGAAGATCACGGGAGCGCACAAATCACCGTATTTTTGCCGCAGCTGGCGGCAGGTCTCAAAGCCATTGATGCCCGGCATGATCACGTCCAAAAGCACCAGATCCGGCTGGAAACGCGCGTATTCCTCGATCGCCGTCTCACCGGAATTGGCCTCGGCCATCGCCAGGCCTTCAGGCTTAAGTATGCCCGCCAGGATCCGAAGATTCAAACGGTCGTCATCAACCAGGAGTACCTTGCGGTCCTTCAGGTTCTGTTGATGCGCAAAGCACGGCACGTTGACGGGCATTGCCACTGAGATCGACACAACCCGGCAGCACCTGAGGGGTTTTTACCAATCCAGGACTTTTTCGTATCATGAAATGCGCATGCGTTGATATTGTACTTGCGCCCGGGCTATTGCCGGTCTTTTTCTAGGGACTCCTATGGCAAAATCATTCGTCTTTTCATCCGAGTCGGTTGGCGAAGGTCACCCCGACAAAGTCGCCGACCTCATCTCCGACAGTGTCCTCGACGCCTGCCTGGCCCAGGACCGGCACAGCCGCGTCGCCTGCGAGACCATGGTCAAGTCCAACATGGTCATCCTCGCCGGGGAGATCACCACCAAGGCCAAGCTGAACTACGAGTCCGTCGTGCGCGATGCCATCCGCGAGATCGGCTACGTCAACATCGACGACGTGTTCCACGCCGACACGGTTTTCATCAACAACTACCTCACGAAGCAGTCACCCGACATCGCCCAGGGCGTCGATGCCGTGAAGGTGACCGGCAAGAAAAAGGCCGAGCAGGGCGCCGGTGACCAGGGCCTGATGTTCGGCTACGCCTGCAACGAAACCCCCGAGCTGATGCCCACGCCGGTGATGTTTGCCCACCGCCTCGGCCGGCTCCTGACCAAGATCCGGAAATCCGGCAAGGCTCCGTGGCTCCGGCCCGACGCCAAGTCCCAGGTCTCGATCCGCTACGAGGACGACAAGCCCGTCGAGGTCGTGAACGTCGTCATCTCCACCCAGCACACGCCGGAGGTCACCCACAGCCAGATCGAGAATTACCTCATCGAGCACGTCATCAAGCAGGTCATCCCGGCCCGCATGCTGACCAAGAAGACCCAGTTTCTCATCAACCCCACCGGCCGTTTCGTCGTGGGCGGCCCGCAGGGCGACTCGGGCCTCACCGGCCGCAAGATCATCGTCGACACCTACGGCGGCTGGGGCCGCCACG
>CAYRDN010000023.1:0-50841 GCA_964423065.1 uncultured Oleiharenicola sp.
TTATGAGTCCTCTGCTCTACCACTGAGCTACCCTGGCTAAATGGTGCGCGAATGAGCCACATTTCATCGGGGAAATCCACCACAATATTTGGAACTTGGAGCCCTTCGACAGGCTCAGGGTGGGCCAGGGTGCCAGAGCCGGCGCAAGACGCTACCGACATGGTTGCACGGCTGGCATCTGCCTCCCGCTGCCCTCGCGACTGCTGCCGGTGCACCCGGAGTCGCCAGCACGGATCGCCCGGAGCGATCCGGATTCATGAATTCATGAATGACAAATTAATGCAGGAGTATATTGGTGGGATGAAGACCAATCGGCCCGTCGTCCGTCTCGATGCGCAGGAAGACGCGGACTTGCCTGAGTCTCGCGATCCGAAATCAACCACCAACGGTCTCTCCCATGAAAAACCTGACATTCCGATTCATCCTCGTCGTGATTGCTTTTTCCCAGGCGGCATCCCTGGCCGCTCAAGTCAACGCTTCCGGACACGGAGCCGGCAGTCCGGCCCGCGAACCCCTGGACAATCCGTATTTGCGCCAGTTTTACGTCGACGCCTTTGACCTGCACGCCCGGGACCTGTCGGATCGCGAGCAAGCAGCGAGCAAGCACGCCCAGGTGGTTCCCCTCCCTTCGGCCGCCAGTTTTGACACCAATCACGATGGAAAATTGGATGAGCAGGAAATGGTGGCGTGGGAGACGGCCGTGCGATCCGTCGTGGACAAGTCACCCTCAATCCTGCAGCGCTTTGATGCCAATCATGACGGGAAACTGGACCAGGCCGAATGGACTGTTTTTTGGAGCGCGTTGACCACGACAAGCGAGCCGAAAAAATAACGGCCGGCCGCGCCGCCGATCATCGTTTAAGTTAGCCTCTCGGATGGGAATGTTTGGCCGTGGCGGTCATCGGCACGAATGGGCGCCGGCCACACCCATGACACAGGAGCGCGTGGCTGAGCTCCGTTTTGCGCCCAAGCGCTATTCACAGCCAAGCCCCACGATAACACTCCTATGCTAGCTGGACGGTTTTCAACCAAATTGGGCCTTCCAATTCAGCCCTGACCAACCGCGGGGCTATTTGCCCGCAGCACCCGACTATTCATGTTTCCCCAGTGACCCCCCGCCAGGATATTTTGCGAACACGCCCTGGTCGAACGTGGCAGCATCTGGCCTGGTCTCGCGGACGGCCCCTCCATCACCGGCGCGACCCCGGGGTGGGGCTGCCGTCAGTCCACGGTCGAACGGAGCGCGGCTTCCGCGACCTGCTTGGCCTGCGCCTGCGTGCTTTCGCAGCCGGTGCCGAGGATGCTGCCGTCCGTGTTGAAGATCGCCCAGCGCCAGCTGTCGGGATGCCGCTGCTCGGTCAGGGCGAAGCTCGCCGTCCCGGGGTTGCTGCAGGAAACCTCCAAGGTCCCGAGCGAATAGTTGCAACACGCGGAGACAGACGCGGCCTCAGTGCTTGAGACCAAGGACTGGAAGGATCGCCAGATGGGTGAAGCGGACATGGGGGGAGGACTGCGCTCAGGATACGCCAGGCCGCGGATCGGGGATATGGGGTGTTATCTGGGAGCGGGGAGCCGTGAGCGGGGAGCTGGGGCCCGGGCACGGTTGGCCACAGCAGGCGCACAAGGCACAAAAAAAGGCCTCCATCTTTGCGCTTTCTGTGCCTTTTGGGGCAACTATTTCCGGCGCTTGACCGGGGCGGAAACGCCTTGACCGGCACGGCTACGGGGAGGCGGGCGGCTCGTTCAGGACCAGACGGATCTGGTCGACCAGTTCCCGCAGTTCAAACGGCTTGCCGATGAAACTGTTGACGCCCGCGGCGCGGGCCTGCTGCTGGGCCGTCGGGCCGAGATTGCCGGAAATGAGGAGAATGGGCAGGGCCGGCCGGACGAGGGTGATCTGCCGGGCCAGCTCAAGCCCGGTCATCCCCGGCATGGTGAGGTCGGTGATCACGGCCGAGAAAGAGTCGGGCTCGGCCCGGAAAGAGGCCAGGGCATCAGCCGGGATCCCGCAGGCCAGCGGACGGAAACCCAGGCGGCTCAGCAGCGTGACGCCAAAATTGCGCACGGGCTCCTCGTCGTCCACGAGCAGGATCCGCCGGTCCCGGCCGAACGGGACCATGCCCGGTGCGGCGCCGGTCCGGTCGGCCAGTTCCGCCGCCGGCACCGCTCCTTTGGCCGCCGGAAAATAGAGGCTGAAGGTCGTGCCGGCGCCCGGCTGGCTGTCGACCACGATCGCCCCCTCGTGGCTCTTCATGATGGCGTGGACCATGGCCAGCCCGAGACCGGTGCCCTGGCCGAGCGACTTGGTGGTATAAAACGGCTCGAAGATGCGCTTCAGGACGGCCGGTTCCATGCCGCTGCCGGTGTCGCGCACGCTCAGGCAGACGGTGTGGTCCGGTCCCACCTGCGGGTGGTTTTCCCGGAGGGCCGGGCCGGGTGCGGCCGCCTGCAGCTCCACGGTCAGGAGGCCGCCGCGCCCGCCCATGGCGTGGGCGCCGTTGGTGCCGAGGTTCAGGATGAGCTGGTGGATCTGGCCCGGGTTGAGCAGCACCGCCGGGCAGCCGGCCGCGATGTCCGTGCGAATCCCCACCGTGCCCGGCAGGCTGACGCGCAGCAACTGCACCGCCTCCTGCACGATCGGCCCCAGCAGGGTGGGGGAGCGGTTTTCCCGGTCGATCCGGCTGAACGAGAGGATCCGGGCCACCAGGTCGCGGGCGCGGCGGCTGGCCTGGTCCGCGGCCTGCACCGCGCCGGCGGCGGAATGCCCCGGGGGCAGGTCCATCTGCGCGAGCTGCAGGTTGCCGAGGATGCCGGTGAGGATGTTGTTGAAATCATGGGCGATGCCGCCGGCGAGCGTGCCCAGCGCCTCGAGCTTCTGCATCTGCCGCAGCTGATCCTCCAGGTTCTTCTGCTTCTGCTCCTGCCGCTTTCGCTCGGTCAGGTCCCGCAGCGCGGTCATGCGCAGGCTGCGGCCGTCCTTGCGCATGGTCTTCGCCTGCGCCTCGGCCGGGAACAGGCTGCCGTCCTTGCGGATCAGCTGGTGCTCGTAGGCCAGTTCGCGCTGGGCCCGGATGGCCTCGGCCACGATGGACCGCGTCGCCGGGCTCACGAAATCGGCCACGTTCCGGCCCAGCATCTCGGCGCGTTCGTAGCCCAGCATGCGCAGGGCCTGGTCGTTAATGTCGATGACCCGGCCGTTCTCGGTGATCACGATGCCCTCGAAGGCCGCCGCAGTGAGGTTGCGGAAACGTTCCTCGCTCTCGCGCAGCGCCTGCTCCGCCTGCTTGCGCTCCGAGATGTCCTCCATCACGCCGTCGTAATACAGCACGGCCCCATCGGGCCCCCGGATCACGTTGGCGCTCTCCCGGACATGGATCGTCGTGCCGTCGCGCCGCTTCCACGTGGCTTCCCAGCCGCTCAACCGGCCCGCGTTCTCGAGCCGGTCCTTGAACGCCTGGCGCGGATAGTCCGGCTCGGAGCCCACCCGTTCGAGGTTGTGGGCGGCCATGTCCGCAAACGAATCGTAACCCAGGATCCTGATCAGGGCGGGATTCGCCATCAGGATCTGCCCGTCGGGCGTGGAACGGTAGATGCCCACGCCGGCGTTCTCGATGAAGCTGCGGAAGCGCTCCTCGTTGGCGAGCAGGGCCGCCTGGGTCCGCTTGCGCTCGGTGATGTCCTGGATGATCGTGACCACGCACTTTTGACCGGCGAGATCGAAACATTCCGCACTGTGGATGACCTCGACGGCCTGGCCGGCGGAGTTGCGGACCTGCCGCTCGATCTGGTGGATCGAGCCGGTGGTGCGCAGGGGGACGACGAAGGCCTCGCGTTCCTCCGGGGTCTTGAATTCACCGATCGCCAGCGTGGTCCGGCCCAGCGTCTCCCCCCGGGTCCGGCCGAAGAGCCGCTCGAAGCTGTCGTTGACCTCGATGATGCGGCCGCTTTCCAGTTCCGTGATGATCATCGCGTCCGGGCTGAGGAGAAAGGCCTTGGAAAATTTTTCCTCCGCGAAGCGCAGCCGTGAAATGATGGTGCGCACCTCCCGGAGGATCCGGGAAACGATCCCGATGATCGCGCCGCAGGCCAGGATCTGGGCAAACAGGGACCGGATCCAAAAGTCATAGCTGTCCGGGCCCAGCGGCGCGAGGCGGAGGCCGGCGGGGAGCAGGCCGGTGGTCCAGCCCCAGGCGCCGGCCAGGATCAGCAGCACGCTGGCCACGCCGGCGGCGAGGCCGCCCCGCCAGTCATAGTAGATCGTGGCGAAGAGCGTGAAGAGGACCAGCAGCACGGAAATGCCGGGCGCGGCGCCATACAGCAGGAGCGCATTGCCGGCCGCGACGAAGAGGGCCGCCTCCAGGACCACGAAGCGCGCAAAATCGGATGTCGGCACCATGCTCGCGACCAACAGCGCCACCACCGCGGCGATGGCGGTCAGGCCAAAAATACTGAAGAGCAGATCGGCTGACTGCACCAGGATCGCGGAGATCCAGACGGTCCCGATCACCGCCGTCAGGCGGAGAATCAGCAGGAGCGAAGGGCGGCGCCATTCCCCTTCCTGCATCTGCCCAAACTCGAAGTCACCTGGTGTGGCAGTCACGGTGAACGCAGGCGTATGACCGCCGCCTCGTCGCTTCAATGCAAATTGGGGGTGGCAGCTTTAATTCCGCCCGGTTGCGAGGCTGGCCGCCGCACCCTGGCCCGGGTTTGCAGGGAGCGTATGCCGGGATTTTGTGGTCGCGCGGGGCTGACGCGGCTACGACACCAGTCGCTTCAGGCGGCGGTTCAGGTCCACCCCATAGCGGCCCCAGGATTTCACGAGGCGCTTTGTGTCGAGCAGGGTGACCTCGCCGCAGCGGGCGAGGGTATGCAGACCGTCGCTGTGGGTGCCGGAGACCAGGTCGCCGGTGAGGCGGGCGGGCAGATGCTCCACGACGGTCGTCAGCGGATCGAGGGTGGTGAAACGCAGAAAGCGCAGGGCCCCGCCATAGGTCCGGCTGCAATCCTGCACGGGCAGGGTGACGCGGCCGTCGGGGCCGACAAACGGTGTGCCACCGGGCCGGGCGCCGGCGCGATCGTCGAGGACCGGGTTCTGCGGATGCAGCCGCCACGGTCCGGCCAGCCGGTCGGCGTGGGCCACATGGAGTTCGCGCTGGTCGCGGGCGCGGGGCCCGACGATCGTGAAGAACATCCACCAGTGGCCCTCGTGCAGCAGGAGGGAGGCCTCGGCGCCGGGCACACCGGCGAGCAGCGGCGTTTCGCGCACCCAGTCGCCGGGGAACCGGCGGGCGCGGTAGAGCGCGATCTCGTTGTTCCGCTGGCTTTCGGGGATCATGAAGACCTCGCCGCCGTCCTCGACGATGAACGGGTAGGAGAGATGGAACGGCCGGGCGAGCACGGTGCTGCGGCCGCGCCAGACCAGCTCGCGGTCGAACTCGTGGTGCTCGATCACCGCGTGCTTGGTGCGATAGTCGAAGGCCTCGACGAAGACATGGGTTGTGCCCCGGTGCTGCAGGCCGAACGGATCGGCGAGGTAGCGCCAGGGACCGGGATCCGGCAGCCAGACGACGGATTCACGCTGGGCGGCCAGCGCCGCGGGTTCCAGCAGGCCGGTGATCGGCGCCGAGACCAGGCCCGCCTGCCAGAAGTCCGACTCCGGGGGCAGACTCATGTCGCGACCGCCACCGGCCGGCTCGCCGCGACCCGGCTCCGCTGCTTGGCGTCGAGGACATGCGCATAAAAATCGGTGATGTTGGCGAGCCTGGCGGAGGGATCGAAGAGGCTCAGGTCGTAACCCACCTTCGGCAGCCCGTCGGTCTCGAAGCGCGCATGGGCCGTCCGGATCGCGGCGGTCAGCGCCTCGCGCGAACCCGGCGGCACCATGACGGCCGGCTGGTCCCGCAGGAACTCGGCCGGGCCCTCGGCGGCGGTGGAGATGATGGGCAGGCCGGCGCTCATGGCTTCAACGATGGCCAGCCCGAACGACTCCTCGCGCGAGGGCGAGACGAAAAGGTCGAGGTCGCGCAGGCAGGGGTGCACGGCCGGCCGGTAGCCGAGGAGATGGATGCGCGGATCGCCGGCCCGCAGCTGCTCGAGCTCGGCGCGCTGCGGCCCCTCGCCGAGGATGACGAGCGCGGCCCGGGCGGGCGCACCGGCCCGGAAGGCGGAGATGAGGACGTCCATGCCCTTGCTCGCGTGGAGGCGGCCGACCGCGCCGACGAGGAAGACGTCGTCGCCCAGGCCCAGTTCCTCGCGCAGTCCCGGCGCGGCGGCGGGCGCGGGGACGAGCGGGAGCCAGTTGGGGATGACGCGGGCCTGGCCGCGATAGCCCGCCAGGCGGGCGCTCTGGGCGCGGTTGACGCAGATGAGTCCGTCAAGCCGGCCGTGCTGGTGCGGCTTGAAGCCGACGTGCAGCGTGGCGAGGGTCAGGTGCCGGTCCGCGGCGCCGCCGAGCGCCTTGCAGGCCGCGCTCAGGTGGCCGTGGCAGACGTCCGGCGCCAGCCGGTCGGCCAGGCGGCGGACGAGCATTCCGCGGAAAAAACGGCCGAAGGGGTGGAATCTTACCTGATGCGACAGGGCCCCGCGCAAAGGGGAGGAGCGCATGCCGGCGACATGGACGTCATGCCCGGCCGCGGCCTGCCGATTGGCCAGATCGAGGCAATAGCGCTCCGAACCTGCGATGCGGGAGGAGAACAGAACATGGAGTATGCGCATGATGGATGGCGGCGGGGTGGGGCGAAAGCGCCACCGCCGCCAAGGAGGCGGCAGTGGGTTGGTGTTAGATTGCCGCCCCTTGGCGACAATTCACTCTAACGCATTACAGGGGGAATATCTGCTAGGCCGGGCCAGATTCCATTGTAGGACGATGTCCTACACGCTGGTCCCGGTCCGGGGGCCCCGATGCATTGCCTCAAGGCAAAAAATCCATTCCCGGGCAAACCCGGCGAATGGACCCGGTGGAGTGAAACCACCGCGATCTCACCAGCGCGTGGCGGCGGCAATCAATCCCCCCATGCTCCGGGCGAAACGTTGTGCCATCAGAACGCTTGAGCCTCCCGCCTTTTATGTATTGTCATCCCGTCTCCCGTGTCGCGAACCGTCATCCTGATTTACCCTTCTGGGCTTTTGGCCAGGGGCTGGCGCTTCGATCCTAAACCCCAACTCACAGCCGCACCATGAATGTGCCCCGTGCTTTCCACCGCTTCTTCCCCTTCCGCATGAGGTCCCGGGACCGCGGCAAGGGTGCGGCCATCGGCCTGGTCTGTGCCGGGCTGGCGGCCTTCGCCCCGTCCGTCCACGGCCAGCTCCAGCCGGCGCCGGCTTCGCCGCTTTCCCTGAAATCCCTGACGGTGGAGCAGCTCATGGACATCGAGGTGACTTCGGTCTCGAAGCGTCCGGAGAAACTTTCCGCGACGGCGTCGGCCATCCAGGTGATCACGGGGGACGACATCGCTCGCTCCGGCGCCAGCAGCATACCCGAGGCGCTGCGGCTGGCCTCGAACCTCGAAGTCGCCCAGATCGACGCCCGGCAATGGGCCATCACCTCGCGCGGATTCAACAATGTGTTTGCGGACAAGATGCTCGTGCTGATCGACGGCCGGACGGTCTATACCCCGCTGTATGCGGGCGTCTACTGGGACGTGCAGGACACCATGCTGGAGGACCTCGACCGCATCGAGGTCATCAGCGGCCCCGGCGCGACGCAGTGGGGCGCCAATGCCGTGAACGGGGTGATCAATATCACGACCAAGAGCGCCCGCGACACCCAGGGCGGCCTGATCACCGCCGGCGGCGGCACGGAATTGAGCGCCGCCACCGCCATGCGTTACGGCGGCGAGCTGGCGCCCGGGGTCTATTACCGGGTTTACGCGAAACATTTCGACCGGGGCGATTCGCTGCGATCCAACGGACTGGAAGGCGACGACGCCTGGCGGATGGATCAGGCCGGGTTCCGGGTGGACTGGAATGCCGCACCGGACAACACGCTGACCTTCCAGGGGGACCTGTACAGCGGCACCGCGACCCGCGCGGGGCCGAATGACACGGGGATGAACGGCCGCAACCTGCTCGGCCGCTGGACCCGGACGCTGGCCGAGGATTCCGAGATCAAGCTCCAGGTCTACTACGACCAGACCCACCGCAACATCCCGGGCTCGTTCACGCAGAGCCTCGACACCTTCGACGTCGACTTCCAGCACCGGTTTCCCCTGGGCCGCCGGCAGGACATCGTCTGGGGTTTCGGCTACCGGCTCGGCGACGACGATGTCGTCAACACGCCGGCGAACGCGTTTCTCCCCCCCCGGGTCACCCATCAGTGGTTCAACGCGTTTGTGCAGGATGAAATCGCGTTGAGCGCGGACCGCCTGCACCTGACCCTGGGCTCGAAGATCGAGCGCAACGATTACACGGGTTACGAACTCGAGCCGAGTGTGCGGGCGGCGTGGCTGCTGCCGCGGGCCCAGACGCTCTGGGCGGCCGTTTCCCGGGCGGTCCGCACGCCGTCCCGGATCGACCGCGACCTGTACTCGCCGGCCACGCCGCCCTACCGCATCGCGGGCGGCCCCAACGTGGTCTCGGAAAAACTGCTGGCCTACGAGGTCGGCTACCGCGTGCAGGTCGACCCGCAACTCGCCCTGTCGCTGGCCACGTTCTACAACGACTATCGCGATCTGCGCAGCCTCGAGCCGCTCACCCCTCCGCTCGCCTTTCCCGTGGTGATCAACAGCGGGCTGAACGGCCGCTCGGTCGGCGCCGAACTAAGCGCCGAATGGCAGGCGTCGCCGTCCTGGCGGCTGCGCGGCGGATACACCGAGCTGCAGGCCAGCAGCGAGCCTCAGCCTGGCCTGCCGGACCGGAGCAGCGGGCGCAATGTGGCCAACGATCCCCGGCACCAGCTGTCCCTGCGCTCGCTCTGGGATGTGGCCGCGCACTGGGAACTCGACGCCACGGCCCGCGCCGTCAGCCGCATCACCAACCAGTCCGTGCCCGGCTATGCCGAACTGGACCTCCACCTCGGCTGGCAGCCGGTCGCGGCCCTGCAGCTCTCCCTCGTGGGGCAGAATCTGCTCCACGCCTCCCACGCGGAATTTAATTCCCCGGGTTCCCGGCGCGATATCCAGCGCGGGGTTTACGGGAAAGCGACATGGCGCTTCTGATCTCCAGCTCCGCTGGCCGGTCCACGCGCGGCGCGGTCCGCGGCGGCCGCGCGTGGCTTTGCGTCCTCGCCCTGCTGGGCGCGACGCTGACGGCGGCCAGCCCCCCCGCCGCGGCGCCGCCCGAGTATCGGATCAAGGCCGTGTTTCTCTTCAATTTCGCCCAGTTCGTCGAGTGGCCGGCCGGTGCCTTCCACGACGCCCAGGCCCCGCTTGTCATCGGCGTGCTCGGCGAGGATCCGTTCGGCGCCGATCTCGACGAGGCCGTGCGCGGCGAGAGGATCGGCGGCCGGGCGCTGGTGGTGCGCCGTTACCGGCGGGTCGAGGACATCGGCGAGTGCCAAATCCTCTTCATCAGCGGCTCCGAAGCCGACCGGCTCGAGAAGATCCTCGCCCGCCTGCAGGGCCGGAGCCTGCTGACGGTGGGCGATGCGGACAACTTCAACCGGCTGGGCGGGATGGTGCGGTTCGTCACCGTCAACAACAAGATCCGGCTGCGGATCAACGTGGAGGCTGCGAAGGCCGCGGAACTGGTGATCAGTTCCAAGCTGCTGCGTCCGGCCATGGTCTACAACCCCGGGAAGGACTGACCCATGGCGTTCAACCGGACCACCCCGATCCAGCAGCGGCTGATGCGGATCATCCTGGGCACGAGCGGCGTCGTGCTCCTGCTGACGTGCGCGGCGTTCGTCTCCTATGAACTGCTGACCTTCCGGCGGACCTCCGTCCGCGAACTCTCCGTCCTCGGTGAAATCATCGCCACCAACAGCACGGCGGCCCTGGCATTCGACAACCAGAGCGACGCGACGGAAATCCTCGCGGCCCTGCGGGCCGAGCGGCACATCAGCGCGGCCTGCCTTTACGACCAGGAGGGCCGGCTGTTCGCCCGCTACCCGGCTGACTCCCCCGAGGCGCCGTTCCCGCCGGCGCCGCTGGCGGACGGGTATCGTTTCGCCGCCGGGCGGCTGATCGGATTCACGCCGGTCGTGCAGGCCAGGGGCAGCCGGCGGCTCGGCACCCTCTACCTGCAGTCCGACCTCGAGGCGATGTACGAGCGGTTGCGCCTCTACGCCGGCATTGCGATCCTGGTCATCACCGGCTCGTCCCTGGTCGCGTACACGCTCTCCCGAAAACTGCAGCAGCAGATCTCGCGGCCGATCCTGGCCCTGGCGGAAACGGCCCGCGCCGTGTCCGACCGGCAGGACTACTCCGTGCGCGCCGTCAAGCTCGCCGAGGATGAACTGGGCCTGCTCACCGACGCCTTCAACCACATGCTCGGGCAGATTGAGGAGCAGAACCTGGCGTTGCAGCTGGCCTACGACGACCTGCGCCAGACCCAGCAGCTCATCATGCAGCAGGAACGCCTGCGCGCGGTCGGGCAGATGGCCAGCGGCATCGCCCACGACATCAACAACGCCATCTCCCCGGCCTCGCTCTACGCCGAATCGCTGCTGGAGCGGGAACCGGACCTGAGCCCCCGGACCCGGGATTATCTCACCATGATCCAGCGCTCCCTGGACGACGTGGCCCAGACCGTCAGCCGGCTCCGCGAGTTCTACCGCCAGCGCGAACCGCTGCTGGCCCTGGCTCCCGTGGCGATGAACCGGCTGGTCGAGCAGGCCGTGGAATTGACCCGGGCGCGCTGGGGCGACCTGTCGCAGCAACGCGGCGTCATGATCGAGATGAAGCAGGAGCTGGCTCCCGGCCTTCCGGTCATCCTCGGCGCGGAAAGCGAGATCCGCGAGGCGTTGATCAACCTCATCTTCAACGCGGTCGACGCCCTGTCCGCGGGAGGCACCATCACGGTCCGCACCCGGCTCGTGGGCCACCAGCCCGCCGCGGGCTCGACGGTGGCCCGCCCGCTCCTCTGCGTCGAGGTCGCCGACACGGGACCGGGGATGGATGAGGAAACGAAGCGGCGCTGCCTGGAACCTTTCTTCACCACCAAGGGCGAGCGCGGCACCGGTCTCGGCCTGGCCATGGTGTATGGCATGGTCCAGCGGCACCACGCCCGGATCGAAATCGACAGCATGCCGGGCCGGGGCACGACGATGCGCCTGCTCTTCACCCTGCCCGAGGGCATCGTGGAACTGCCGGCGGAGGCGGGGGCCGGGCTGCGACCCCGCTCGCCCCTGCGCCTGCTCGTGGTGGACGACGACCCGGCGCTGCTGAAGTCGCTGAATCAGACCCTGGCCGGCGACGGGCATTTCATCGTGGCCTGCGGCGGCGGCCAGGATGGCATCGACGCCTTCCGGGCGGCGCAACTGGCCGGCCGGCCCTTCGCCGCGGTCATCACGGACTTCGGCATGCCACAGGTAGACGGCGGCCAGGTCGCCGCCGCGGTGAAGTCCGCCTCCCCCTCGACCCCGGTCTTCCTGCTCACCGGCTGGGGCCAGTTCTTCGGGACCGAGGAGGACATCTCCTCCCGGGTTGACCGGGTGCTGAACAAGCCGCCGAAATTGCGCGAACTGCGCGAGGCCCTGGCAACGGTGCCGGCCCCCGGCGGCTGAACCTCAATCCGCGAAAAACATGCCTGACCAGCCCGCCAGCCGCCTGCTTGTCGTCGACGACGAGGTTTCCCTCATGGTCGCCCTGCGCCGAACCCTGCGCGCGGAAGGTTATGAGGTGACGGGGGCCACCTCCGGTTCGGAGGCACTCGCCCTGCTGGCCAAGGGGCACTTTGACTTGCTGCTGACCGATCTCATGATGCCGCAGATGGACGGCATCGCCCTGCTGGGCCGGGCGCTGGCGCTGGATCCGCAGCTGGTGGGGATTGTCATGACGGGGCAGGGCTCCATTCCCACGGCCGTCACGGCGATGAAGACCGGGGCGGTCGACTACGTCGTGAAGCCTTTCAAGCTGAGCGTCGTGCTGCCGGCGCTGGAGCGCGCCCTCCTGCTGCGCGGGCTGCGCGTGCGGAACGCCCGGCTGGAACGGCGGGTGCAGGAGCGCACGGCCGAACTCGAGGCGGCCAACCAGGAACTGGATGCCTTCTGTCACTCCGTGTCGCATGACCTGCGCACGCCCTTGCGGACCATCGCGGGATTTGCCGAGCTCCTGCGCGGCCGGCACGCCGCGGAAATGTCACCGGAAGTCCGCCGTTTGGTCGGGCTGGTCCAGGCCGGGGTGGATGAGATGGACCGGCTGACCGGCGACCTGCTGGAATTTTCCCGCCTCGGCCGGACGCCGATCGCCCGGCAGCCGGTCGACCTGCAGCAGCTCGGCCGGGAGGTGTGGGCGGCCCTGCAGGAGGCACGGGCCGGCCGGCACATCGAGCTGACGCTGCCGCCGCTGCCGGCCGTTTCGGGCGACCCGGCGCTGCTGCGGTTGGTGCTGGTCAACCTGCTGGCCAATGCAATCAAGTACACCCGCCCGTGCGAACCCGCGCGCGTTGAGGTCGGGGTCGCGCCGGGCGCGGCGGAATCCCCGCCGGTCTTTTTCGTCCGGGACAACGGGGTGGGCTTCGACCGGCGCGAGGCGGACAGGCTCTTCGGGGTTTTTCAGCGCCTGCACCCGGCCGCGCAGTTTGAAGGTACCGGCGTCGGCCTCGCCACCGTGCGCCGCATCATCGAGCGGCACGGCGGCCGCATCTGGGCCGAGGCCGCGCCGGGGCGCGGGGCCACGTTCTATTTCACGCTGCCCCCGGAACCGGCCGCGCCGGGCTGACCGCGGGACGCCAAGCCGGCCAGAGCATTTTTGCCAACACTGTAGCCGTTCAATGGCAGGTGCAGGGCTGGACCTCGGTCCAGCCGCGAGCGCGCCTGGCTTGGCGAAGCTGCAGTTAAGTCTGCTGCCGGGTCTCGACCCAGCGCACGGCGGCGTGCACCAGCTCGCTGATGTTGGCCAGCCCGAGCTTTTCCTTGATGCGGGCGCAATAGGCCTGGACGGTCTTCATGCTCACGTTCATTTCCGCGGCGATCTTGCGCGTGCCCAGGCCCTCGCCAAGGCGGCGGAACACCTCCAGCTCCCGGTCGCTGAGCAATTCGACGCTGCCCGGCTGTCGCGCGGGCGCGTGGCCGATCATCCGCTCGGTGAGCTGGGCGAGGGTGTCGGCATGGGCGTAGACCTGCCCGGCCAGCACGGTGCGGATGGCCTCGACGATCCGGTGGGTCGAGTCGCGCTTCGTCACATAGCCGCGCGCGCCGGCCCGGAAGGCGCGTTCGACAAAATAGATCTCCTCGTGCATCGAGAGCACGACGATCTGGGTCGCCGGGCAGTGGCGGCAGAGGTCCTTGATCAGGTCCAGGCCGGAGCCGCCCTTGAGCGAGAGGTCGACGAGGGCGATGGCCGGCGGCGAAGCACTCATGGCGGCCAGCGCCGCCGGGGCGGAATCAGCCTGGCCGCAGACGACGAAGTCCGGTTCATGCCGCAGCAGACTGGACAGCCACTCCCGCACGAGGGTGTGGTCGTCCACGATGAAAATCCTCACGGGCGGCGGGCTCATGCGGCGGGCGCGCGGACCGCGGCGGGGGCCAGGGGCAGGCGGCACGAGATGCGCGTGCCCTGGCCGGGCTTCGTTTCCAGCTGGAAATCGGCGCCGATCAGCTTCGCACGGTGCTCGACCTCGATCAGGCCGGTGGGGGTGTCCGCGGCCCCGTCGGGCGGCGGGGTCGTGCCGTTGTCGCTGATGGTGAGGACCAGTCCGTGGTTTTCGCCGGCCAGGCTGAGTTGGAGCGCGGTGGGACGGGCATGGCGGAGGGCATGGCGCACCGCTTCCTGGGCGATGCGGAAGAGGTGGGAAGCCGTGCTGCTGTCACCGACCAGCGGGGTGCGCCGGGCCTCGTAATGGCAGCGGACTCCGGTCTGCCTTTGCACGGTGGCCGCCAGTTCCTCCAGTTCCCGGTTGAGGCTGCCGGGCTCGATGGCGGTGAGGAGCAGGCCGCGCGCCAGTTCGCGCGATTGCAGGATGCCCTCCTCGGCGAGGCGGCCGATTTCCCGCGCGGTGGTGGCGGCGAGTTCATCGCGGTTGGCCAGCTGCTGGCCGAGCACCTGGGCGGCGAAGGCCATCGCGGTCAGGTGCTGGCCGAGGCCGTCATACAGGTCGTGCCCGATGGAGCGGCGCTCGCGCTCGCTGATCTCGAGCAGTTCGCGCTGGAGCTGCTCGCGGGCGAGGACCTCCCGGGCCAGCGCGGCCGTGCGGGTGGTGACACGCTCCTCCAGTTCGCGCCGCAGCTTGAGCAATGCCTCCAGGAACCAGGCGACCACCAGGTAGATGGCGAGAAAGCCGAGTGAGTTCCACACGATCGCCGGGCGGCGGGTGTATTCGGCGCCGAGCAGGTAGTCGCCGCCGATCCGGGCGATGATCGAGCTGGCGGAGGCGAGGAAGGCGGCGAAGAGGCCCAGCCAGGCGAGGGCCAGCAGGATGGGCGCAAGGTAGAACACCTGCAGCGAGACGGCCGTGCCGGTGGCATAGTCGATGAGTCCGATGAAGGCGACAAGGACGGCGACGATCACGCCGCACCCCAGCCGGCTGGCCGGCGGGCGGGTGAGGATGAGCAGCACCCACGAATCGAAACGGGCGACCAGCCGGGCGAGGCTGGGCGGCTGGAGCTTTTCGCGCACGGGGCCAGCGTGGGACGCAATTTGCGCCCTGCAACAGCATTTGCGGTCCGAAGGCCGGAGGCCGCGGGAGATTCCCGGCTTGCGCTGCGACGGCCGGGCGCGGGAGGGTGGGGCGTGGCCAAGCAATCCTACGATCTCGTCATCCTCGCCGCGGGCATGGGCCGCCGGTTCGGCGGGCTCAAGCAGGTGCAGCCGGTCGGGCCGGCGGGGGAACTGATCATCGAATATTCCGCCTATGACGCCCTCCGGGCCGGCTTTGACCGGCTGGTGCTCGTCATCCGCCGGGACATGGAGGCGGATTTCCGCGCCGCCATCGGCCGCCGGCTGGAGTCGCGCCTCGCCGTGGAGTACGTGTACCAGGACGTCGGGGTGCAGCCTGGCTGCGCGCCCGGGGAAGATGGCGACGGCGAAGCTGGGTCCAGCCAGTCTGCGCCCCTGCCGGGGATGATGCGCACCAAGCCGTGGGGCACGGGGCACGCGGTGCTGGCGGCGCGCGCGGCGGTGCGGCGGCCGTTCGCGGTGATCAATGCCGACGACTTCTACGGCGCCGCGGGCTACGCCGCGCTGGCGGAGCATTTCGCCACGGCGAAGGGTTACGCGCTGGTGGGCTATCCGCTGCGCCAGACCCTGTCGGAGCACGGGACCGTCAGCCGCGGCCTGTGCACGACCGATGCGGCCGGCCGGCTTGAGCGGATCACCGAGATCACGCAGATCGAGCCGACCGCCCGCGGGGCGCGCTACGCTGGGCCGGACGGGCAGGCACGGTTGCTGAGCGGCGACGAGATCGTCTCGATGAACTTCTGGGGTTTCACCCCGGAAGTGTTTCCCCAGCTGGAAAGACTGTTCGCCGATTTCCGGGCGCGGAAGGCGGGTGACCCGCAGGCGGAATTTTATCTGCCCACGGCGATCAGCACGCTCAACGAAAGCCGGCTCGCCGACGTGGCGCTGCTCAGGAGCAATTCCGCCTGGTTCGGGCTGACCTATCGCGAGGACATCGCGGCGGCGCAGCGGGCCGTGCAGGCGCTGGTGGCGGCGGGCCTCTATCCGGCGCCGTTGTGGCAGTGACGGCCGGCAGCCGGACGGCGGCGGCGGCGCTCGACGCGCGGGACACGTTTCACGCTTGCAGCTGACAGCCGACTTGCGACATCTTGGGCGGACTTGTTCGTTTAACCCGCCTCTCCGTCAGTGCCCCAGCATCAACCCCCGGCCAGTAGTTGATTTTCGTCCGTTCCCGCAACGGACCCGCCCAGGCAAAAGCCCCTCCGCATGAATACATCCGCCCCGTCCCTCGTCGCCCGGCTGCTGGTGGTGGTGCTGCTCGGTTCCGGTCCGCTGCACGCCGAGCCCACGGCCCTCGAGTCGGTGGAAAAAGCCGCGGGCGACTGGGTCAAGGTCCGGGCCGAGACGACCCGGCTCCAAGTCGAGTGGTCCACCCAGCGCCAGCTGTTGGAGTCGATGGTGAACGGGCTAGAGGAGCGCGCGAAAACCCTCGAGCTGCGGCAGGAGTACCTGCAGGCCAAGACGGCGAAGGATCGCGATGAACTCGCCAAGCTGGCGGCGGCGGACAGCGCGGCCGCCGCGGGCCTCCAGGTGACCGAGGCCCGGTTGAAGGCGCTGGACGCGTCGTTGCTGCAGCTGCGACCCTCGCTGCCCCCGCGACTGTCGGCGGCGCTGGACCTGCCGTTCAAGAGCCTGGGCGCCCCGGAACTGACCGTCGCCGAGCGCATGCAGCTGACCCTGACGGTGCTGAACCGCTGCACGCAGTTCAACCGCGGGATCAGTTTCGAGCCGGAGCTGCTCAATCCCGGCAACGAGGCGAACCCCCAGTTGCTGGAGGTCATCTATTGGGGACTCAGCCACGGCTACGCCCTCGACCGGGGAAAAGACCGCGCCTGGATGGGCTCGCCCGGCCCGGCTGGCTGGCAATGGGCGCCGCTGCCCGCGGGGGCGAAGCACGTCGACGAGCTCTTCGCAGTCGCCCAGGGCCGGAGCGAACCGGTGTTTGTCGCGATGCCCGCCCAGCTGAGAAACCAACCGGCAAATGCGGCGAAAAACTGACCCCTCATGAAAATCCGTCTTTCAGTCGTGCTCGCGGCCTGGTTCATCCTCGGGGCGGCCCTCGGCGCGGAGGAGTCCGTCGACGACGCCCTGAAGCGCGCCGCGCTGGACTATGCCCAGCGGCTCAAGCAGGCGAACGAGGAACTGACCCGGACGCGCGAGTCGATCGGGCGGGAGAAGGAGCCGATGTTGAAGGCGATGCGCGCCGCCGAGGACCGCATCATCGCGGCGCAGACCCAGATCACCCAGCTTGAAACCGGCGAGGAGAAAGCCATCGAGGACAGCCGCCGGCTGGCCAAGGAGACGGACGCGTGGCGGAAAAACGAGAGCTACCTGAACACCCTGGCCCACGACAGCCTCGTGGCCTTTGACGAGGGGCTGCTCGCCGGCGAGCGGCCGTTCCTGGCGGAAAGGATCCAGGCCCTGCAGGAGAAATTCAACGATGCCGGCCAGCCCGCGGGCGGGCAGAAGGCGCTGGAGGTGACCACCCTCCTGCTCGAACGGACGCAGCAGGCGCTCGGCGGCTATGCCGAGTCCGGCAGCTCGCTGGTCGATGGCGACAACCAGCTGGTCCGGGGCACGTTTGCTTTTGTCGGGCCCGAGACATTTTTCCGTCCGGACTCGGGCGGATCCGCCGGCACCGTCCGGGCGCGCGAGGGCACGGGGAATGCCGTCGCCTACCTGCTGCCGGATTGGAAACCGGCGGAAGCCGAGGCCTTTTTCCAGGGCCGGCCGGGCACGGTTTACCTGGATGCTTCCGCCGGCAAGGCACTGCGCCTGAAGGAGACGAAGGGCACCCTCTGGCAGCACATCAACAAGGGCGGGGTGGTGTCCTATGCCATCATCGGCGTCGGCCTGCTGGCGGTGCTCATGGTGCTGCAGAAGATGAGGGACCTCTCTCAGATGGCGCTCGACCGGCCCGAAACCGTGCGGCCCTGCCTCGCTGCCATCGCGCGGGGCGACCGGCCGGCCGCCGAGCTGTCCGTCCGGTCCTTCCATGCGACCACCCGCGAATTGTTCGACACGGGCCTGCGCCATCTCGGCGACTCGAAAACGTTGCTGGAGGACAGCCTCAACGCCGTGCTGCTGCGCCAGCGGCTGCATTTCGAGCGGCGGCTGCCCCTGCTGGCGGTCATCGCGACGGCGGCGCCGCTGATGGGTTTGCTCGGCACCGTCACGGGCATGGTCCGCACCTTCACCCTCATCACGGTCTTTGGCACGGGCAACGCCGGCAAGCTCGCCAGCGGCATCTCCGAGGTGCTGGTGTGCACCGAGCTCGGCCTGATCGTCGCCATCCCCACGCTGATCGCGCACGGTTTCCTTTCGCACCGCATCCAGAAGAACCTCTCGCTGCTGGAGTGCTACGCCGTGGACCTGGTCAACGCCGCCGGGCAGAGACAAGCCGCCGCGGCCGCCAAGGAACCGGTCACCGCATGAAGGCGATCCTAGAGATTTTCGCCAAGGGCGGGCCGGTGATGTATGTCATCGTCGTCTTGTCGGTGGTCCTTTACGCCCGTTGTTTCCATCTGCTGCTCTGGCTGGGGCGGGAAAGCCGGCGGATGCACGCCAGCCCGCCGGGGGTGCCCTCTTATCTGCCGGCGCTGCGCCGCCGGCAGGAGCAGGTGCAGGAGAACTACCGCCAGCAGCGCATGGTGCTCGCGGCGATGATTGCGGCGGCGCCGCTGCTCGGGCTGCTGGGCACCGTCAGCGGGCTCGTGCGCACCTTCGAGAGCCTGTCCGACCGGGTCGGGCAGAAATCCATGGAGGGACTGGCCCAGGGCATTTCCGAGGTGCTGGTGGCGACCGAGTCGGGCCTCGCGGTGGCCCTGCCGGCCTTGCTGTTCGTCTACCTGGCCCACCGGGCCGTGCAACGCAACCGGCAATGGGTGAACCGGCTGGAATCCGCCGGCCGGGAGGGAGTCCCCGCATGATCGGGCGCGGACTCAGGGCCAGCCGGTTCGAGAGCACCCACATCGACATGGTGCCGATGGTGGACTGCATCATGGTGTTGCTGATTTTCCTGATGATCAGCACCGCCTTCGTGAACGATCCCGGCATCGAGGTGCAGAAACCCGATGTCGGCGGCAGCCAGCTCAACGAGCAGAACTCGCTGCTCATCGCCATCGCCGCGGACAACCGCATCTTTTTCGACGGCCAGCAGGTCACGACCGACCGGATCGCCGGGCTGGTCAAGCAGGCCGCGATCGGCCGTTCACCGGCCCTGATCATCCGCGCCGACCGCGCGTGCAACCACGGGGTCTTCGCGGAAGTCTATGCCGAGGCCAAGCGGGCCGGCATCCAGCACGTGGAATTCGCCACCACCCGGGAGGGCGGACCCTGAGATGAGCCCCAAGGCCATGACCGACGCCTGGCAGCTGTCGTCCGCCCCGGATGAGACGGGCGACCTCGGGTTGAATTTGCTCAGCCTCCTCCTGGGGACGGGGTTCACCCTGGGCCTGCTCCTCGGCATCGCCCACTTCGAGCACGCCGCGCCCCCGCGCCCGCCCGCGGACCTGGATGACCTCCGGATCGCCGTCCTGCCGGTCCAGCCGCCACCGGCGCCCGTGGCGCCGACGGAAACGACCACCGAGTTCACGCCGGTCGCCGGCTTCGTGCTGGCGCCCTCGGACAGCGCGGTGAAGATCGCCGTCAGCCCGCCCGAACTCGCGGCGATCCTGCCCGCGGACCTCTCGCGGGTGCCGCCGCCCAATGCGCAGTTCGACCTGCGCCTGACGGACTTCAAACCCAAGATGAGCGTGCTGGAGGAAACCCAGCATGTCTACCAGCGCAGCGAGGTGGACCGGCCCCCGGCCGTCTTGGACCGGCCCAGCCCCCAGGTCCCCAGCCGGGTGCGCGACAACGCGTCGGTCCTGCGCGTCACGCTGCTGGTGGTCATCGAGACCACCGGCGGTGTCGGCAATGTCCGCGTGACCAAAACCTCGGGCAACGAACAATTCGACGCCCTGATGGCCACCGCCATCCGGGAATGGGTTTTCTCCCCCGCCCTGAAGGGCGGCCGGAAGGTCCGCTGCCTGATCGAGCAGGGCATCACCGTGCAGTGGTCGGCCGGCTCGCCCTTCCATGCCTGAGGCCATGAAACTCCGCCGGCTCATCCTCCTGCTCTGCCTGCTCCTGCCCGGTCTGGCGCGCGCCCTGCTCCTGCCCGGTGTGGCAGGCGCCGACGATCCGGCGCCGAAGCTCGACCCGAAGCGGATCATCAATGATTCCAACAATTTCCTGAAGGGCCGCGAGCCGGAGATGACGGCGGAGGAGTACGCCCTCTACGAGAAGGTGGTGACCAGCCTGGCCTCCAACCCCGAGTTCGCGCTGAAACTGCTCGAGGCGATGATGAGCGAGAAGGACCAGCCCAGCCCGGCGTTCGAGTTCATCCTCGGCAACGTCTATTATTCCGCCGGCCAGCCGGACAAGGCCGAGGCGCGCTACCGGTCGGCGGTGAAACGCTATCCATCCTTCATCCGGGCCTGGACCAACCTGGGCGTGCTCTATTACACGGCGGACAAATATGCGGAGGCGATCCCGTGCTTTTCCACGGCGGTCTCGCTCGGGGACCACGAGCCGTCGACCTTCGGTCTGCTGGGTTTCTGCCTGGAGCACACGGGCAACATCGTGGCCGCGGAAATGTCGTACATGCAGGCGCTGTCCGGCAGCCCGGAAAGCATCGACTGGATGGAGGGATTGCTGCGGGTCTATGTCCAGGGCCGGCAATATGGCCGGGCCGAGTCGCTCGTGACCAGCCTCACCAAGCTGCGGCCGGCCAAGACCGAATACTGGCTGGCCCATGCCAACATCCTGCTCGCCCAGAACCGGAAGCTGGAGGCAATTGTCATGCTCGAGGCTTCCGTCGGCGCCGGCATCGCGGGGCCCGAGGAGCTGTATCTGCTCGGCGACCTCTATGCGGAGCAGGGCTTCGCGGCCGAGGCGGCCGGCATCTACCAGAAAATCCTGGCGGTCAGCCCCGCGCTCGGCGAGGGCAAGCTGCTGCATTTCGCCCAGGTGCTCATCACGGCCGGCAAGCTGCCGCAGGCGGAGGAAGTCCTGGGCCGGCTGCAGGGCGACCTGACGCCGGCCGGCCACCTCGAGTACCTGCAAACCCGGGCGGACCTGTTCGCCGCCCGCCAGCAATGGCCCGAGGCCCGCCGGCAGCTGCAGGAGCTGCTGCGGACCGCGCCACTCAACGGGCGGGCGCTGCTGGGGCTGGGCCACACCTATGCGGCCGAGGACGACCTGATCCACGCCGCCTTCGCCTTCGAGGCGGCCTACCAGATTGCGGATTCCACCTACCGGGCCAGCCTCGAACTGGCGAACATCGAGCTCAAGCACCGCCATTACGAGAAGTGCGTCGAATACCTGCAAAAGGCCTTGAGCCTTGAAAGAACCGAGGCGGTGGAGGATTATCTCACCCGCATCAAAACCCTGGTTGTCAAAACCAATTGATTCCCGCCATGAGCACTACCTCCCGGGTCCTTCCGCCGGCCGCCCTCCGGTCCATTGTCCGACGGCTGGTGCCGGCGCTGGCCGCGGGTGCCTCGCTGGCCTCCGCCATTGGCGCACCGTCCGGCGCCGCCGAGCCCAAGACCCTCACGCTGTTCATGGGCGCCGATGTCCTGATCGAACAGAACAAGCAGTTCTACAAGGTGGACGATGTCGTCGGCGGCTCCTTCGTCATCAAGGTCAAGGGCAAGGAGGTCGCCATCCCCACCGAGCAGCCGGGCATCAACCTGAAGGCGGACCGTTCGCTCAAGATCACGGCCGGCTCGGTCAACGTCGACAACCTGAAGGCGGTCCGCGGCTACACCCCCGAGAACGACCCGCGGAGGAAATTCGCCGCGGTGAGCAACGATGCCCAGGCCATGCAGGGCGATTCCGGGGCGCTGGCGCTGCGCGTGGCCAACGCCCAGGCCAATGTGGCCTCGGAAAGCCGTGACTCCCATAGCAACATGTCCGTCTCCCAGGGCGTGCTGGCCACCGAGCAGAGGGCCTACGACAGCTCCCGTGCCGCCGGGGCGGCGGCCGACGGCATGGTCACCAGCGCGACCGGCACGATGCAGGATGAGCTGGCCGCGGAACTTTACGACGCCCTGGACATTGAATTTGAGGCGGCGGCCAACAAGACATTCTCCCGCCCGTATGTCCTGGCGATGGTGCAGTACCATGAGAAGGGCGCCAAGCCGGGTGAGTCCCACAATGCCCTTTATGCGATGGCGCTGAAGTCGCTGGACGCCGAGCCGCAGAAGGTCCGGATCCACAAGACGGGATTCCCGCGCGGCTTCGAGGTGGAGAAATTCCAGGTGCACGTCTACGATGGTGCGAACGAGGTCGTGACCAGCACCGCGGAAAACCAGGCCCGCCTGACACGCACGGAAGCCTTCACTTATCTGCTGCTGGACTATGTGGGCAGCCACAAGGGCGCGACCCTGCCCGCGGCCCCGGCGCTGGGCCGGTTGTCCCCGGAGGAGAAGGCGCAGCTGACCCCCGACCAGCTGGGCCTGACCTATCGCGTGAAGGTCAACAAGGACGGCCTGCCCGGCGCCGCGTTCACCGATGCCGGCCTGTCCAACCCGGCGGACCCGGCCGTCGCGGCCCTGATCGCCAACGTCCGCTTCTATCCCGCCCTGGAACAGGGCAAGCCGGCCGAGGGCGTGGCGGAATTGAGATTCGCCAAGCTCTCGCTTTGAGCGGCGGAGACGCGCCGCGCGCTCCTGCCGCCAGACCGATCCGTCATTCCCGGAACCACCTGATGCACGCTGCGCCTACGATTCGTGTGCGGCGGACCGCCTGGGCCTTCGGGCGATGGCTGCCGGGCCTGATGCTGGCGATCTTGCCGCGGCCGGTCGCGGCGGCTCCCGCCGACACCCCCGCCGAACCCAAGACGCTCACGCTGTTCATGGGCGCCGACGTCTTTGTCCAGAAGGACAAGGAATTCCGCCGGGTGGAGGACGTCGTGGGCGGCTCCTTCGTCGTCAAGGTCAAGGGGAAGGAGGTCGGCATCCCGACGGAGGCCCCGGACATCAACCTGAAGGCGGACCGTTCGCTCAAGATCACGGCCACCTCGGTCACGATCGGCGACCTGAAGGCGGTCCGCGGTTACACGCCCGGCAACGATCCGGTGATGAAATTCGCGGCGGCGAGCAATGATGCCCAGGCCATGCAGGGTGACGTCGGGGCGCTGCTGTCCCGCATGGTCAATGCCAAGGATTCCGCCGCCCGCGATGCCGGCTCGGCTCATCCGCTCGGCGGTGCCGGCGTGGACCTGGCCGCCGCCACACGAAACTACAACAAGTCCAGCGCCGCGGCGAATGCCTCGATCGGCATGGTCGCCAGCGCAAACGGCGCGATGCAGGACGAACTGGCCGAGGAGATGTATGACGCCCTGGACGTGGAATTCGACGTGGCCTCGAACAAGACCTTCTCCCGGCCTTACGTGGTGGTCATGCTGCAATACCACGAAAAGGGGGCCAGACCGGGTGACACGCACCATGCCCTTTATGCCATGGCGCTGAGAAGGCTGGACTCCGAGCCGCAAAGTGTCCGCATCCACAAGACCGGGTTCCCCCGCGGCTTCGAGGTGGAGAAATACCAGCTGCACATCTATGACGGCGGGAGGGAAGCCGCGAGCAACCTGGCGGAGAACCAGGCCCGCCTGACGCGCACGGAGGCGTTTACCTATCTGCTGCTGGACTATGAGGGCACCCACAAGGGCGCTACGCTGCCCGCGGCCCCGGCCCTCGGCCGGCTCAACCCGGAGGAAAGAACCCGGCTGACGCCCGACCAGTTCGGAATCACCTACCGGGTGCAGGTCGCCAAGGACGGCCTGCCCGGGGCCGCGTTCACCGATGCCGGCCTCTCCAATCCGGCGGAACCGGCCGTCGCGGCGCTGATCGCCAACGTGCGCTTCTATCCTGCGTTGGACAAAGGCAAGCCCGTCGAGGGCGTGGCCGAACTGCAATTCGGGCGTCTGGCCCTGTAGGCTATTCCCTGCGGCAACACTGCGGAGAACCGTGGGCCAGCGAGCTTGCTCGCGCTCTTTGCCCGTCGAACTGGGGCGCGAGCAAGCTCGCTGGCCCAGGGAACTCCGCCCGCACGGGGCCTAGTCCCCGCACTCGGCGAGCAGCGCGCGCAGTTCCTGCGCCGGATCTTCGTGGCCCTGCACGACGGCCAGCTGCCGGGCCGCTTCCAGCCAGGGCCGGGCCTCGGCCCGGCGGCCCAGGCCGAGCAGCGTCTTGCCCAGCAGGATGCGCGGCATCATCCATTCCGCCTTCCGGCCGGCGCAGGCGGCGAGGTGTGGCAGGGCCTCGTCGGGGCGGTGCTCGCTCAGCAGTGCCTGGGCGAGGCTGAAACGGAACAGCTCATTGTCCGGCTGCTGCGCGACGAGCAGGGCGAATTTTTCGGAACGGGCCATCGGGGCGAACTTTTCCGCGGTCTCCGTTTCCTCCGGCAAGTTCTAAACCGGCTCAGTCGAAAAACAGGATGACCGCCGTGGCGTTGTCCAGTCCGCCGCGCTGGTTGGCGATGCCGACGAGCTTGATCCCGGCCTCATCGGGCCCGGCGGCCTGCTCGAGGATCTCGCAGATTTCCGCCGGCGCGACAAAGCGGGTGATGCCGTCACTCGCGAGCAGGTAGCGGTCGTGGGGCAGGACGGTGTGGGTGAGGCATTCGCCCTCGAGCGGCGGCGGCTGCCCGATGCAGCGGGTGAGGGCGTTGCGGTTCTCCATCAGCATGGCCATGGACTCGCCCCGGGCGGCCCGTTCCTTCAGCTCGTTCTCGACCGTGTGGTCGCTGGTGAGCTGCTCGAGAATCCGGGCCCGCAGGCGGAAGGCCGCGGAATCGCCGACATGCCCGATGTGCAGCTTGACGCCGGTCAGGTGTGCGAAGGTCAGGGTGCAGCCGATGCCGAACTGCGGGCTGAGCACGCGGCCGAGGGTGAAGACCTGGCGGTTGACCTCGGTGAGGACGTGCGCGTAGTCGATCTTCTGCCCTGCGGGCACCTTCTGGAAGAACTTGTCCAGGGCGGCGATCGCCATCTGGCTGGCCTGCGCCCCCGAGGGCAGGCCGCCGATCCCGTCGGCGACGGCGTAAAGCCGCAGCGCATCATTGCTCAGGTAGCTGTCCTCATTTTCCGGACGGACGCGGCCAATGTCAGTCAGAGCAAAAGAGCGGAGATTCATTTAGTCCGGACAGACTACAGGGAGCGATCGCCTAAGGGAAAGGCCTAAAAACACTTTCCCGGCTGGCCCGGTCCAGCCGCTCGTATTCCGCCCGGGGCAGGGCAGCCAGGAACTCACGGCCGTAGGACTTGGCCAGCACCCGGGAATCGAGAATGGTGACGATTCCGCGGTCGGTCTTGCTGCGGATGAGCCGGCCGACGCCCTGGCGGAACTTGACCAGGGCATCGGGGAGGGTGAGGTCGTTGAAGGGGTTGCCGCCCTGGTCCCGGATATGCTCGCACCGGGCCTCGGTGATGGGATGGGTGGGGGGATCGAAGGGCAGGCGGGTGATGATCACCTGCGAGAGCGCGGCCCCGGGCACATCCACCCCGGTCCAGAAACTGTCCGTGCCGAAGAGCACGGCGTTGCCGAGCGTCCGCATCCGGTGGGCGAGCTCGGTGCGCGACAGGTCGGCGCCCTGCATCAGGAACGGCCGGCCCGCCGCACGCCAGCCGGGTTCCAGCTCGAGGGCGACGGCGCGCATGTCGGTGTAGCTGGTGAACAGCACCAAGGAGCCGCCGCGGACCTTTTCCGTGCAAAAGCGGATGTAGTCGGTGAGCGTGTCCAGCGCGAGTTTCGCCTCGCCGGCGGTGGGCAGCGGCACGTCGCCGGCCACGTAGACCCGCAGGTGGTGTTCGAAATCGAAGGGGGACTTCACCGCGGTCTTCTCCGCGTGCTCCGCCCCGATGCGGGCGGCGAGCGGCTCGATGCTCCCGCCCATGGCGAGCGTCGCGCTGGTGCAGACGACGCTGGTGCGGCACCCGAAGAGCCGCTGGCGCAGCTCCGGCGCGACGTCGATCGGCGCGCTGCGGAGCGAGACGATGGTCTGCTTCCGGCCGCCGCGCTCGGCCCAGTAGACGTGGCCCGGGTCGCCCAGCGCGAGCCACTCGGTGAGGCCGGCCTGCAGGCCCTTGATGCGCTGCTGCTGCTCGAGCAGCTCGTCGTGCTCGCGTCCGTCCTCCAGCTTGTCCGCCAGCTTGCCCATCAGCCGGTGCAGCGCGCCCAGCGGGCCGTCGAGCATCGGCTCGGCCGCACCGGTCTCGCGGATCCGCACCACCGGCCGCGGCGTGAGCAGCTTGGTCGCGATGAAATCGAAGAACTGCCGCGACGCGTCGAGCGCGTCCGCCACCAGCTGCTGCGCCGGCGGGCCGCCGAGCTTGCGCAACAGGCCGCGCTGCGTGCGGGGGTTGAACAGGTGCTTGAGCGCCCGGTCGACGCCGTAGCTGCTGAGGGCGAGGCCGAAATTGTTGGTGGCGACCTCCGGCACGGTGTGCGCCTCGTCCAGCACGAGAAAGTCGTCCGGAAACAGCACGCCGCGCGCCGTGCCGGCCGCGCCCTGCGCCGGGGCGCCGCCGGCGCTGATGAGGGCGAAGAGCAGGGCGTGGTTGACGATGATGACCTGGGCCGTGCGCAGCCGGGCGCGGGCGCGCTGGTAATGGCACTTCTCACTGTCGCAGTGCTTCCGTGAGCAGGCGGACGAATCGGCGTTGACGGCGTCCCACACCTCCGGGCGGGGCGGCGGCTGCAGCTCGTGGCGCAGGCCGGTGGGGGTCTTCTCCGCCCAGTGGGCGATGCGCTGCAGCTCCTCGTAGTCGGCGTCGGCGAAGAGCGTCGTGCGGTCGGCCAGCGCGTGCGCCAGGCGCGTCGGGCACAGGTAGTTCGCCTTGCCGACCAGCACGGTGGAGCGGAAATCGGCGTAGCGGGCGAGGGCGGGCGTAGTCTGGAAAACCTTCCGGCAGATGGGCAGGTCCTTCTGCTCGATCTGCTCCTGCAGTGAAATCGTGTGGGTCGAGACGATGAGCTGCCGGGCCTGGTCAGTGGCGTGGATGATGCCGGGGATGAGATAGGCCAGCGACTTGCCGACGCCTGTGCCGGCCTCGAAGAGCAGCGGCTCGTCCGCCACCATGGCCCTGGCCACGGCCCGGGCCATCTGCGCCTGCTCCGGCCGGTGCTCCAGCCGCAGGGCGGAGCAGAGCTGGCCGGTCTCGGAGAAAATCTCCCGGGCCAGTTCGCGCACCCGGGTCGGCTTGGGGCCGGCCTCCGCGGGCGGGGTGCCGTCATCGGTCAGACCAATCATGGGCGCCAATGAGCGGAGTTAATCCATGCGGCGCAAATGAATTTGCGGGCGCGCCCGGTCGACCCATGGTGGGGGTGATGCAAGCAGCGGTCGGAACGAACAGCCAGTGGGTCGGTGAACTCGTGGAATTTCTCCGCGCCCAGCCCGGCGTCGGCGCCGTGCGGATCGACCCGGTGGCGCACAAGGTTTCCATCGCGACCCTCGGCCGGATTGAAATCAGCGGTCTCGAGGAGAAGCTGGCGGCGACCATCGCCGCCGTCGAGGCGCAGCTCGCGGCCCGGGCCGGAAGCAAGGCGCCGCCGGGCTTTTCCCTGCGGCAGGAGGGCGCGGCGACGGTCGTCGGGCGCGAGACGTGCGTGACGGCGGAGTCGCTCTGGCTCTGGCGCGAGATGGAATGGCCCGAGATCAAGGCCGGGCCGGCCGCCGGGGACCAGGAGTGGCGCACCCTCGCGGTTCTGGCCGCGGTCTGCGGCACGGCGGGCCTCACCGGCTTCCTCTGCCAGCATTTCCTGCCCGCGCTGCCCTGGCTGGCGCGGGGATTATTTGTGCTCGGCCTGGTCACCGGCGGCTGGGACGCGGCGGTCGACTCGTGGGCGAACCTGAAGAAGCGCGAGATCGACATCCATTTCCTGATGCTGGCGGTCGCCGTCGGCGCGATGTTCATCGGCGCCTGGGGCGAGGCCGTGCTGCTGCTGTTCCTTTTTTCCACCTCCGGCGCGATGGAGGAGTACGCCCTCGACCGGACCCAGCGCGAGGTCAGCGCCCTGCTGAAAAGCTCGCCGAAGCGCGCGACGGTGATCCGGCCCGACGGCACGGAGCTGGTCGTGGCGGTCGAGGAGCTGCAGCTGCACCAGCGCGTGCGGGTGCGCCCGGGCGAGGCGTTCGCCGCCGATGGCCTGGTGCTGAAGGGCCGGAGCGCGACCGACGAGTCGGCGCTGACCGGCGAGGCCAACCCGGTGGAGAAAAACACCGGCGACCAGGTGTTCAGCGGCACGCTCAACCTCTGGGGCGCGATCGAGTTTGACGTCATGCGGCTGCCGGCCGAGAGCACGCTGCAGAAGATCATCCGGCTCATCCAGACGGCGCAGAAGCTGAAGGCGCCGAGCGAGCGCTTCACCGACCGGTTCGGCACCGGCTACACCTACGCGGTCATCGGCGGCTCGACGGCGATGTTCCTCGTCTGGTGGCTCGGCTTCCACCTGCCCGCGTTCATCAACACGCCGGAGCTGCGCTCGGCCTTCTACCGGGCGATGACGCTGATGGTGGTCGCCAGCCCCTGTGCGCTGGTGCTGTCGATCCCCTCGGCCATCCTCGCGGCCATCGCCTGGGGGGCGCGGCACGGGGTGCTCTTCCGCGGCGGCGCGGCCATCGAAAAGCTGGCCGACATCGATGTCGTCGCCCTGGACAAGACCGGCACGCTCACCACCGGCGAGCTGGCGGTGGTCGGCTACGAGAGCTTCCCGCCCGGCCGCGAGACCGAGGTGATGGAGCTGGCCTACGCGCTGGAGGCCAATTCCGAGCACCCGCTCGCGCGGGCGATCGTGCGCGACGCCAAGGCCCGCGGCGTGCGCGTGCTCGAGCTGCATGATTTCTCCAACATCGTCGGCCAGGGCGTGCGGGGCAGGCTGGGCGACATCCAGGCCATGCTCGGCCGCCGCGAGCTGCTCGAGGCCGGTCCGCTGGCCGGCTGGGCCGAGAAGCTCCCGCCCGCCTCGGCCGAGCTCTCCGAGGTGTGGGTGGTCGGCAAGGACATGCTGGGCCGTGTCCTGCTGCGCGACCAGATCCGCGCCGAGTCGCGGGGCGTGCTCGCGGAGTTGAAGCGGATGGGCATCCACACCGTCATGCTGACCGGCGACCGGCGGCACGCGGCGGAATCCGTCGCGCACGAGCTCGGCGTGGCCGAGGTGCGGGCGGGGCTTTCCCCGGAGGACAAGGTGCAGGCGGTCGAGGGCTTCCGCCAGCAGGACCGGAAGGTCGCCATGGTCGGCGACGGCGTGAACGACGCGCCGAGCCTCGCCGCGGCCTACGTCTCGGTGGCCATGGGCGCACGCGGCAGCGACGCCGCGCTGGAGCAGGCCGAGGTCATCCTCATGCACGACCGCATCGAGAATTTCCTCGCCGCCCACCGGCTCAGCCGCCGGGCCCGGGCCATCATCCGCCAGAACCTGACCATCGCGCTCGGCGTGGTGATCATCATGGTCATCGCGACGGCGTGGGGTGCCGTGCCCCTGTCGATCGGCGTCGCCGCCCACGAGGGCAGCACGCTGGTGGTGTGCATGAACTCCCTGCGCCTGCTGTTCGGGAAGAACGCCTGAGCCGGCGGTGGGGGCGGGACTACCAGTCCCGCGTGGCATGGGCTTCGGGGCGGGGCAATCCGCGGGACCGGTAGTCCCGCCTCCATCCTCAGTCCTCGATCCATACCAGGTCTCCCGTGCGGACCTCCTCGAACAGCGCGGCGATCTCGCGGTTGTTCATCTCGATGCAGCCGCCGCTGAAGGGCGTGCCGAGCCGGTCCTCGTGGTTGGTGCCGTGCAGGTAGATGTAGCGGCTGTAGCTGTCGACCTCGCCGCCGGCGTTCACGCCCGGCTCCAGGCCGCGCAGCCAGAGGATCCGCGAGGTGATGAGATTGTGCGCATTGTCCTCGTCGCTGAGCTCGGTGAAATGCCGGCCGAGGTTCACCCGCCCCTTGAACACCGTGCCCGGCGGGGCGCCGGCGCCGATCTTCTCCGCGATGTGGTGCAGGCCGCGCGGCGTGCCGAGGGAGTCCCGGACGTTCGACGGCGGCCGGCGGGAGGTGGACACCAGGTGGCCCCGGCGCAACGCACAGTCCTGGAAAAACATCAGCCGCTGCTGTGTCAGGGAAACGGCTATGACACGCTCTGTGGGCTTGATTCCCAGCGCGTCACACCTTTCTTTCATCCGTTTCAACGTTTCATTCACCGTGAGCAACCATTCCTATCGGGTCGGTATCGTCGGGGCCACCGGAGCAGTCGGTCAAGAGCTGATTGCCCTGCTGCAGGCCCGGGCATTCCCGCTCGCCGAGCTGCGGCCGCTGGCCTCGGCGCGTTCGGCGGGCCGCAGCCTGGACTTCGGCGGGCGGAAACTCACGGTGGGGGAGGCCACGCCCGAGGCCTTCACCGGGCTGGACCTCGCCTTTTTCGCTGCCGAGGGTGCCATCGCCAAGGCGCTGGCCCCGGAGGCCGTCAAGCGCGGTTGCCTCGTGCTGGACAAGAGCTCGGCCTACCGCATGGCCGCCGACGTGCCGCTGGTCGTGCCGGAGATCAACCTCGACGCCGCGCGCGGCCACCGGGGCATCATCGCCAGCCCCAATTGCTCGACGGCCGTGGCGCTCATGGGCCTCTATCCGCTGCACCGTCTCTTCGTGGTAAAGCGCGTGTTTTTCTCCACCTACCAGTCCGTGTCGGGCACGGGGGCGGACGCGATCGACGAACTCGAGGCACAGTCCCGGGCCTATGCCGCCGGGCAGCCGCTGCCGCGCAAGGTGTACCCGTATCAGATCTTCCAGAATGTCATCCCGCAGGTCGACTCCTTCGGGGCCGACGGCTATACCGGCGAGGAGACCAAGATGCGGGAGGAGAGCCGCAAGATCATGGGCCTGCCGGCACTGCGCGTCTCGGCCACCTGTGTGCGCGTGCCGGTCGTGCGGGCGCACTCCGTGGCCATCAGCGCCGAGTTTGCCCGCCCGGTGGATCTCGCCGCGGCCCGGCAGGCCATCGCGGACTTTGCCGGCGCCGTCCTCGTCGACGAGCCCGCCAAGCAGGCCTACCCGACGCCGCTCGACTTCAGCCGGCAGGCGAAGTGCGGCGTCGGCCGCCTGCGGGTCGACACCGCGCTGGACAACGGGCTGTCGCTCTGGGTCAGCGGCGACAATCTCTGGAAGGGTGCCGCGCTGAACTCGATCCAGATCGCCGAGGCCATGATCGCCGCGGGGATCCCGCTGCGCGCGTGAGGCCACGGGCAGGGCGGGTCCTGCCAGTTATCCCTTGCGGGTGTCCCGGGTTTTTCGTTTGTTGACCGCCTTCCGGACGCCTAGCTCAGTTGGTTAGAGCACCTCGCTTACACCGAGGGTGTCGGGGGTTCGAGTCCCTCGGCGTCCACCATCCTTCATGAAAATCCTCCTGCCACCAGCCTTCCCCCGCAGCGTTGCGAGCGCGATGGCGTTCGCGCCGAAGCCTGGCATGCCAAACGCCGGCGGACTGGTGCGTTGCTGCTCCGGCCCGGCCGGCCCGTAAAAGTCGCAGCATGAAAATAATCCTGGCGACAAGAAAAAGCCCGCTCGCGCTCACCCAGACCGAGATGGTGGCGGCCCGTTTCCGGGAGCAGATCCCCGGGGCCGAGTGCGAGCTGCTGCGGATCGTCACGACCGGCGACAAACAGGCGGAATGGTCCCTGGCCAAGCAGGGTGGCAAGGGCCTGTTCACCGCCGAGCTCGAGCAGGCGCTCCTGCGCGGCGAGGCGCACGTGGCGGTGCACAGCTGCAAGGACCTGCCCGGCGAGAATCCCGCCGGCCTGGCCGTCGCGGGCTTCATGCCTCGCGAGGACACCCGCGACGTGCTCGTGTTGCGCGAGGGCGTGACCGCGCCCGGGACCATCGCCACCAGCAGCCCGCGACGGCAGCTGCAGGTGAAAAAACTCTTTCCCGCCGCCATCTTCAGCGAAATCCGCGGCAACGTGGACACCCGGCTCAAGAAGATCGCCGCCGGCGCGGCCGACGCGACCATCCTGGCCCGGGCGGGCATGAACCGTCTCGGCATCCACAGCTGGCCCGGCGTCACGTTCCGCCCGCTGGAGTTCACGGAGAGCGTGCCCGCCGTGGGGCAGGGGGCCATCGCCATCCAGTGCCGGGCGGAGGACGCGGCGCTCTTCGCCGGCGCCCTCGACGCGGCCACGGCGCGCGCCGTCAACCTCGAGCGTGCCATCCAGGCCATCGTGGGCGGCGGCTGCCAGCTGGCCTTCGCGGCGCATGTCGTGGACGATACGCTGCACTTCTTCCACGGACAGACCGGCATCCGCACCCGGCCGGTGCTGCCGGCGGATTACGCGCATCCCGCCGCCGCCGCGCAGCGCCTGCTCCGGGAACTGAATTTCCATGCCTGACCCCAAGCCCCTCGCCGACCGCCGCATCGTCCTCACCCGCCCGCGCGAGTCGGCGGTGGAATGGCGGCTGAAACTGGAGGCGCTCGGCGCCACCGTGCTCGAGCTGCCGCTTATCCGCGTGGCCAAGGACATCCATCCGGGCACGCTGACCGAGGTTTTCCAGGAACTCGGCGGCTACGAGTGGATCATCTTCACCAGCACGAACGGCGTGAAGTTCTTCTTCGAGGAATTCCACCGCATCCATGACGACATCCGCGCGTTCGGGCTGATGCGCATCGCCGTCGTCGGCGAGGCCACGGCCGCGGCGATTCGGGAGAAACACCTGCGCGTCGAGGTGCAACCGAAGAAGGCGAACGCGGAGGAACTCGCCCGCGCCCTGATCGAGCGCGAGGCGATGGACAGCGCCAAGGTTCTCGTCATCACCGGCAACCGCAACCGCGAGGTGCTCGTCCAGAAACTGGAGGAGGCCCGCGCGATCGTCGACTGCCTGCCGGTCTACAAGACGGAGGAGGCGGACCTGGGCAAGGATCCCGTGGCGGCGGATTTCCGGGCGCACGGCGCCGACGCGATCCTGTATGCGAGCCCCTCGGCGGCGCAGTCGTTCTTCGACCAGGCGGCGGCGCTCAAGCTCGGGCCGAAGGCGAAGCGGCCCCTCACCGGCAGCATCGGCCCGAGCACGACCACGACGATGAAGCAACTCGGCCTGCCGGTGGACTTCGAGGCGGCGGAACCAAGCCTCGACAGCCTGGTCTTGTCCCTGAACCAGGCCTTGGCCCGCTGATCCCGCGAATGGGCGCAAATCTTCTGATTGGATTGGCGGCCATTTGCGTGTATTCGCGGGCTAACCCATGAAAGTACCCTTTCTCGACCTCAAGCCGCAGCACCAGGCCCTCCGCACGGAGGTGCTCGCGGCGCTGGCTGCCACCTATGACGCCACGCGTTTCTGCCTCGGAAAGGACGTGGAGGATTTCGAGCAGGCCTTCGGCGCCACGCTTGGTTACCCGCGCACCCTCGCCCTGAACAGCGGCACCTCGCCGCTGCACCTCGCGTCGATCTGCGGCGGCTTCGGCCCCGGGGACGAGATCATCACGACGCCGTTCACCTTCGCGTCCAGCTGCTGGGGCATCAGCTATGTCGGGGCGACCCCGGTCTTCGTCGACATCGACGCGGACACCTGGTGCATCAGCCCGGAGGCCATCGCCCGGGCCATCACTCCGAAGACCAAGGGCATCGTCGTCGTGCACATCTTCGGCCAGCCGGCGCGGATGGACGAGATCATGGCCCTCGCGCGGGCGCACACGCTCTTCGTCGTCGAGGACTGCGCCCAGGCCGTCGGCGCCCGCTACAAGGGTCAGCCGGTGGGCGGCATCGGCGACTGCGGCACGTTCAGCTTTTACCCCACCAAGAACCTCGGGGCCTGCGGCGAGGGCGGGGCGTTCGTCTCCAAACATCCCGCGATCCTCGACCACGCCCGGCTCCTACGCGTGCACGGCTCACCCCGCCGCTACCTGCACACGGAGGTCGGCTTCAATTTTCGCATGGACGGCTTCCAGGGCGCGGTGCTCAACATCAAGCTGAAGCATCTCACCGCGTGGACCGCCCGCCGCCGCGCCATCGCGGCGCGCTACCTCGCAGGCATCCGGCGCACGGACGTGCAGCTGCCGGTCGTGCCGGGATACGGGGAAAGCGTCTGGCACCAGTTCACCCTGCTGCATCCCCGGCGCGACGCCCTGCGGGCACATCTCGAGAAATGCGGTGTCGGCACCGAGATCATCTATCCCGGACCGATGCACTTGCAGCCCTGTTACTCTTCGTTGTGCTATCAGACCGGCAGCCTGCCGGTGACGGAAGGCACCAGTGCCCGTTGTGTCAGCCTGCCGATGTTCCCCGAGCTGACCGAAGCCCAGATCGAGCATGTCATCCAGGCAGTGAACTCGTTCTCATGAGTCAAACCGGCAACTGGCAGCTGGCGCAGGTTAACATCGGGCGCATCCGTGCGCCCATCACAGATCCGCTGATGGCCGAGTTCACCGCCGCTCTCGCCGAAATCAATGCCCTGGCCGAGGCTAGTCCCGGATATGTCTGGCGCCTTCAGGATGCGAGTGGCGACGCCACCTCCATCCAGGCGTTTCCCGATCCGCTGTTGTTGGTGAACATTTCCGTGTGGACCGATGTGGCGTCTTTGCAGACTTACACCTACCGCAGTGTGCATGGCCGGTTTTTCGGCCGCCGGCAGGAGTGGTTTGAAAAACACGCCGGAGCCCACCTTGCGCTCTGGTGGTTACCCGCTGGACACATTCCCACGCTCGCGGAGGCCAAGGAACGATTGGCCACCCTCGATAAACAGGGCCCCTCGGCTGCAGCGTTCACCTTTCGCACCGCCTATCCGGCGCCGGCGGACTGCTCATGATCAACGGCATCAGAGTCAAGGTTTGCGGCATCACCTCGCTGGTGGATGCGGACGCCGCCGATGGTATCGGCGCCGACTGTCTGGGCTTCATCTTCTATCCGACGTCGCCGCGCAACGTGCCCCCCATGCAGTATCAGGCGATGCGCGACCGCCTGCCGCCGCGCAAGAAGGTGGCGGTGTCCGTCGAGCCGTCACCGGCGGACCTGGCCCGGCAGCTGGACCTCGGGTTTGATTATTTCCAGATTCATTTCAACCCGCAGACCCCGGTCGCGGTCATCAGTTCGTGGGCGGAACGGGTGGGCGTCGCGCGCCTCTGGCTCGCGCCCCGGCTGCCGCCGGCCATGGAGCTGTACCCCGAGCTGCTGCCGCTCGCCGACACCTTCCTGCTGGACACGTTTCATCCCGACAAAATAGGTGGCACGGGCGTGGCGGGGGACTGGGCGAAGTTCCGGCGCTACCGCGAGGCGCAACCGGCCAAGCACTGGATCCTCTCGGGCGGGCTCACACCCGAAAACGTCGCCGAGGCCGTGACCGCGACCGGGGCGGGGCATGTGGATGTGAACAGCGGGGTCGAGCAGGTGCCCGGCATCAAGAGCCCGGCGAAGCTGCAGGCCTTCGTGCTCGCGCTGCATAACGCGACGAAGCAGGGCAATCCGGCGTACCGCGGGTAGGGCTGGACTTGGTCCAGCCGCGAAAGGGTGAAGGTCGGCGTGGAAAAGGCTGCACGTATAGTCAAACCGCGCTAAAACCCCGGCATCCCGCCGCGGCCCTTCATCGCCTCCATCTGGCGCATCAGCTTCTTCTGGTTGCCGCCCTTCATCATCTTCATGAGCTTCTGCATCTGCTCGAACTGCTTGATGAGCTGGTTGACCTCGAGCACCTTGACGCCTGCGCCCTTGGCGATGCGGATGCGGCGGTTGCCGTTCAGAATGGCGGGCTTCCGGCGCTCCTGGATCGTCATCGACTGGATGATCGCCTCCGTGCGTTTCATCTGCGCGTCGGCGTTGTCGGGGAGCTGCGCGCCGCTCATGCCGGGCATCATGCCCATGAGGGACTGCATGGAGCCCATCTTCTTCACCTGCTGCATCTGGGCCATGAAGTCCTCGAGGTTGAAGTCCGCCTTGCGCATCTTCTCCGCCATGCGCTCGGCCTCCTTCTGATCCATGTTCTCCTGCGCCTTCTCGACGAGTGAAACCACGTCGCCCATGCCGAGGATGCGCGAGGCGAGCCGGTCCGGATAAAAGACGTCGAAGTCCGCGGTCTTCTCGCCCGTGCCGATGAACTTGATCGGGACGCCGGTGACGGACTTGATCGAGAGCGCCGCGCCGCCGCGGGCGTCGCCGTCGAGTTTGGTGAGGATGAGCCCGGTGAGGTTGAGGGCGTCATGGAAGGCCTTGGCGACGTTCACGGCCTCCTGGCCGAGCGCGCCGTCGGCGACGAGCAGGACCTCGTCGGGCTGCACCCGGGCGTGGAGCCGCTTCACCTCCTCGATCAGGTCGTGGTCGATCTGCAGGCGGCCGGCGGTGTCGAAGAGGATGACGTCGGCATGCTGCGCCAGCGCGAGCTCGAGCCCGCGCACGGCGATGGCGGTCACGTCCTTCGATTCGCGGTCGCCGTAAAAACCGAGTTCCTCCTGCTTCGCCAGGATCTCCAGCTGGTCGATGGCGGCGGGCCGGTGCACGTCGCAGGCGACGAGGAAGGGCCGGGCGCCCTTCTTCTTGAGCAGCCGGCCGAGCTTGGCCGCGGACGTGGTCTTGCCCGAGCCGTGGAGGCCGACCAGGAGCACCTTCAGCGGGCGGATGGGGGGGAGTTCGGTGGCGCCCTCGCCGAGCAGACGGACGAGCTCGTCATGGATGATCTTGACGACCTGCTGGCCGGGGGTGACGGACTGCAGCACCGCCTGGCCGGTGCACTGCGCCTGGACGCGGTCGATGAACTCGCGGGCGACCCGGAAGTGCACGTCCGCCGCCAGGAGCGCGGCGCGGACCTCCTTGAGGGCGTCCGCCATGTTGGCTTCGGACAGTTGGCCGACGCCGCGCAGGTTGCGCAGCGCGCCGGTCAGTTTTTCGGTGAGGCTTTCAAACATGGGCAGCCCGCACTTGAATGATATTTCCGCGCGAAGCAATCCCGCTCGCACGCCGGGCGGCGGGGCGGGCTCAGTTTGACTGGATGTCGGTCTTGCCGGCGATCTGCTCCAGTTTCCGGGCGACGGCCTCCTCGGTGCAGGGCTTGACCATGTAATGCTTCGCCCCGAGTTCGATCGCCTTGACGACGGTCGGCCGGTCCTTGAACGAGGTGCACATGATGATCTGGAGCGACCGGTGCAGGGGTGATTCCTTGATCTGTTCCAGCACCTGCAGGCCGCTGATCCCGGGCATGTTGACGTCGAGGAAAACGAGATCGAACCGGTGGCCGTTTGCCTTCAGCAGATTCAAGGCCGACTGGCCGCTTTCCGCGGCGGTGACCTGGTGCTCCGGCCATTTGGCGAAAATCGCCTCCAGGAGGTCGCGGTGGATCGCTTGGTCGTCGACGATCAGGATTTTCATGGGGGCGTCAGCCGGGCGGGGATTGGGCGGGCCGGGCCGGGTACATGACTACCGTCCGACGGCGGATTGGCCAGCCTATTAGCCGGCCAGCTCGATCGCCGCGCCGACCTGGCGCAGCTTGGCCGCGATGGTGGCCTCCGTGCAGGGTTTGACCAGATAGTGATTGGTGCCCAGCTGGATCGCCTGGGCGATGGTGGACCGGTCATTGGCGGCGGTGCAGATGATGACCTGGACCGAGCGGTAAAAAGGTGACTCCCGAAGGCGCTGCAGGATCTCCAGCCCGCCCATCCCGGGCATTTTGACATCCAGGAAGGCGAGGTCGAAGGAGCGCCCCGTGTCGTTCAACATGACCCACGCGGCCACGCCGTCCTCCACGATCGTGACCTGATGTTCCGGCCATTTGGCGAGAATCGCCGCCAGGGTTTCGCGAAAGATCGATTCGTCGTCGGCAAGCAGTATTTTCATGCAGCGGTTGGTTACGAGACGGTATCGGCACAAAGGGCGCGCTCTTTAGGGTCAAGTATCGCTTGCCAGCCGGCCCCTCCACCGCGAAGGTCAGCCGCAAATGACTCCCGCTCCGCGCTCCGTCGCCATCGTTGGCCGCCCCAATGTGGGCAAAAGCCGCCTGTTCAACCGGCTGGTGCGCAGGCGCGTCTCGATCGTCCACGACATGCCCGGGGTCACCCGCGACGTGGTCAATGCCGAGGTCAAGGACGGCGCCTACGCCCTGCTCGACACCGGCGGGATCGGCCTGACCGGCAGCGACACGCCGGCCCGCATCACCAAGGCCTCGGAGGAACAGGTGGGCTTCGCCATCGAGGCGGCGAGCGTGATCCTCTTCATCATCGACGCCCGCGAGGGCGTCACCGCGCTCGACGAGCGCATCGCGCGGCTCCTGCGCCGCAGCAAGAAATCCGTGCTGCTGGTCGCGAACAAGGCGGACAGCGGCAAGGAGAAGATCGCGGAAATCTCCGAGTTTTTCCGGCTGGGTTTCGGCGAGCCGATCTATCTGTCGGCGGAGCACGGCAACGGCGAGGCGGAGCTGCGCGATGCGATCCTGGCGAAACTGGGCCCCGTGCCCGCGGCGACCGCCCTCGACGCGGAACGGCTGAGCATCTGCTTCGTCGGCCGCCCGAACGTCGGCAAATCCTCCCTCAGCAACCGCCTGCTCAACAGCGACCGGCTCATCGTCAGCGACCAGCCCGGGACGACGCGCGACGCGGTCGAGCTGGACTTCACCTACCACAGCCGCGAGGGCAAGCCCTGGCCCTTCCGCCTGATCGACACCGCCGGCATCCGCGCGGCGACCAAGCTGTCGTCCTCCGTCGAGTATTTCTCCCGCCTGCGCTCGCTGGAGGCCATCCACAACGCCGACGTGGTGTTCATGGTGCTCGACGCCATGGACGGCGTGACCCAGCAGGACCAGGCCATCGCCGGCGAGATCATCAAGGCGGCCAAGCCGATCGTCATCGTCGTCAACAAATGGGACCTGGTCCACCAGGCCTTCAACCGGCACGAGGTCGAAAAATTCGCGACCGAGCGCGAATACCGCGAGAACTACGAGAAGACGCTGTTCGAGAAACTTTTCTTCACCCCCGGCGCCCCGGTGATGTTCGTCTCCGCCCTGACCGGCCACGAGATCACGCGCATGCTCAAGTCCGCCCGCGCCCTCGACCGGCGCCTCGACACCAAGATCCCGACCGCGAAGCTCAACGCCGCCATCATCCGGCTCGCCGAGCGCACGCCGCCGTCCAGCACCTACAACATCCGCTTCCGGATCTATTACGCGACCCAGACCGGCACACGGCCCTTCCGGATGAAGATTTTCTGCAACCAGGAGCGCAGCCTGACGGAGTCCTACCGCCGCTACCTCGAGGCCGGGCTGGTCAAGGAGTTCGACCTCGACGGCTGCCCGATCCATTTCGACCTGATCGGCAAGAAGAAGGTGAGCGTGGCCGACCGCCTCGCGGCCAAGGGCCACCGCCAGAACCTGGCCGCCGCCGAAGCCGGCGAGGCCGGCGATCAGGGGTTCGATGACTGATCCATGCTGCGAATCGTCTTCATGGGCTCGGATGCGATCGCCCTGCCCGCCCTCGGGTGGTTGACGGGCGGGGGTCGGAGGGAAGCGGAGATCGTCGGCGTGTTCACCCAGCCGGACCGGGCCGCCGGCCGCGGCCAGCAGGTCCGGGCCAACGCCATCAAGCTCTGGGCGCTCGACCGCGGCCTGCCCGTGCTGCAGCCGCCGAAGGTCGGAGCCGCCGAGCGGGCCCGGCTGGCCGCGCTGCAGCCCGACCTCGTGCTGGTCATGGCTTACGGACATATCCTGCGGCAGGATGTCATCGACACGCCGCGGGTCGGCATCCTGAACCTGCACACCTCCCTGCTGCCCGCGTATCGCGGCGCCTCGCCGATCCAGACCGCCATCGCCGCCGGCGAAACCGTCACGGGTGTCACGCTCATGCGGCTGGTACTCGCGCTCGACGCCGGCCCGGTCGCCGCCGTGGAACGCGTGCCGATCGGCCCCCTCGACACGGCGCTCGAACTGGCAGACCGGCTCGGCCGGGCCTGCGTGCCCCTGCTGGCGGGCTGCCTGCCGCGGATCGCGGCCGGCTCCCAGGCTTTCACGCCCCAGGACGATGCCCGGGCCACGTATTGCCGGCGCCTGGAAAAGTCCGACGGCGGGCTGGACTTCAACGCCCCGGCGGCAACGCTCGCCGCGCGCATCAACGGCCTGATGCCCTGGCCCGGCTGCTCCGTGACCCTCAACGGCCAGACCATGCGGGTCGGCCTCGCGGATGTTTGTCATCTATTATATGACAAACCGGCCCGCGCAGGCGAAGTGGTTGGAGCGGATGCCGACGGCCTGCTGGTCGGCACAGGGCAGGGGGTGCTGCGCCTGCGCCGGCTGCAGCGGCCCGGCGGCCGCATGCTTGGGGCGGACGATTTCCTGCGCGGCTTTCCCGTCGCGCCGGGCACGCAGCTGCCTTCGGTCCCCATGCCGGCGCTGATGGCGCCCCAGCCGTTCGCCCGCCCCAAGGGCTAGGCTTGTTTTTCCGCCGGAATTCCCAAACATGGCCCGCATGCGCCGCCGCCTTTGCCTGACCGGGTTCCTGCTGACCGTCCTCGCGATCACCGCCCCGGCCCAGACCCCGGCCGAGCCGAACCGGTTTGAGTTTGTCAGTCTGCGCGAGGATGTCCGGCTGCTGACCCAGCGCGTGGGCGAACTAAGTCTCCAGATGGAGCAGCTCAGCCGCGACAACAGCGCGCTCCAAGGCAAGCTGAACCAGAACTTCGTGACCTTGGAGCAGTTGAACCGGGCGATCGCCGAGCTCAACCAGGCGATGAAGGCCGGGCTCGCCGACCAGAAGCGCGAGACCCTGGCGCAGGTCGCCGGCCAGCTCGAACGGCTGGGCAAGCAGACCAACGCCGCGCTCGATGCGCTGGCCAAGAACCAGGCCACGCGCCCGGCGGTGCCGGCCACCTTTGCCGAGGATTTTCCCAAGGTAGGCGTCAACTACACGGTGCAGACCGGCGACACGCTCGCGGTCATCGCCCACAAGCAAAACGCCAAGCTGCAGGACATCATCAACGCCAACAAGATTTCCGACCCCTCGCGCATCCGCGTGGGCCAGACCTTGTTCATCCCGCAGGGCAATTAATCATGGCCACCCCAAAATCACGACTGGGCCGCGGACTCGGCGCCCTCATCACCAGCGGGACCACGCCGCCCAAGCCGGCGCCGGCCGCCACAATGGCGGGGGCCGCCCCCGTCGCGCCCCCGCCTGACAGCCTGAGCGGCTACCGCGAGGTCGCCGTCCATCTCATCGAGCCGAATCCCTACCAGCCGCGGCGCGACATGGACGCCGACCAGCTGACCGACCTGGTGGAGAGCATCCGGGCGGAAGGTCTGCTCCAGCCGATCGTGGTGCGACCGGCGGGCGACAGGTTCCAGCTGATCGCGGGCGAACGCCGCTGGCGCGCCTTCCAGCAGCTCAAGCTCAAGTCAATCCCGGCGCGGATCATGACCTCGAGCGACGCCTCCTCCGCCTCGCTGGCCCTGATCGAAAACCTGCAGCGCGAGGGCCTGAACCCCATCGACGAGGCGCACGGCTATGCGAGCCTCATCCGCGACTTCGACCTGACCCAGGAGGCCGCCTCCCAGCGTGTCGGCAAGGGCCGGGCCACGGTCGCCAATTCCCTCCGGCTCCTCGCCCTCGAGGCGGAGATCCAGGGTTACCTCGGCAAGGGCATGCTCAGTGTCGGTCACGCCAAGGTGCTCCTCGGCGTGGAAAACCCCGCCGAGCGCCTCGTGTTGGCCCGCCGGGCGCTTGAGCAGGGCCTGAGCGTGCGCGGGCTGGAGGAACTGTTGAAGCGCAAGTCCGGCGGCGCGGGCAGGAAGCGCCGGATGCCGGGCGCCACGGCCGCCGCCCTCACGGACATCGAGAAGAAGCTCACCACGCACCTCGGGGCGCGCAGCACGCTGAAGCATTCACCGAAGCGCGGCCGGATCATCATCGAGTACCAGGGCAACGACGACCTCTCCCGCGTGCTCGAGAAGATGGGCCTGAAGCTTTGACGGTGTCCCCGGGACGGCATGCCGCCGTCAGGAGTACCGGACGCCCCCGATTGTAAAATCAGAACTTTGGTTGACAAGGCGGGGCGGACTACGTTGATCTGCAACCTTTATGAGCCTGTTAATCGGTATTTTAACTTTCGTCCTGGTCCTCACCTCGCTGTTCATGGTGCTGGTCGTCCTGATGCAGCGCGCCAAGTCCGACGGCGGCATGGGCTCGGCCCTCGGCGGCGGCAGCATGGAGTCCACCTTCGGCGCCGAGACCAGCAATGTGCTCAGCGGCGCGACAATCAAGGCGGCCATCGCATTTTTCGTCGTCAGCTTCGCCCTTTATCTCTGCCACATCTACCAGGCCAAGCACCACGAGGCGATCGACACCGCCCTGCCGGCCGTCATGGCCCCGGCGGCCCGGCCGGCCCCGCAACCCGCAACTCCGGCGCCGGTTGAACCCAAGAAGCCCTAACTGCCCCGGCCCGGTTTTTCACCGGGCTTTGTTTTTGGCGCTGGCGGTCCTGGTGACGGCCGCCGGCATTGCGCAGGAGACCCGCTACCGTCCGCCGCCCAGCTACACCGCCGGCGGCCGGCCCGACCAGGCCGAGGGTGCACAGATCCTCCGTGATTTCCGGGCGGCGGGCCTGTCCGGAAGCTACTGGCTGGCGTTTGAACTCCGGGTGATGCCCCGCCACGGCGCGGAGCGCGTCATCCCCGGCCAGCTCCTGGGCTCGCGCAACGAGGCGGGCCCGGTCTCGCGCCTGACCCTGCCGGGCGCCGGCGGGCTGGCCACCGAACAGCGCTGGCTTTTCCAAAGCGGGCCGCACCCCGCCGCCTGGTCCTGGAGCGGGGCCTCCGGCCGGACCGAGCCGCTCGCCGGGACGGATGCCTTCCAGCCGCTCGCCGGCACCGACCTCACGCTGTTCGACCTGCAGATGCCCTACCTTTACTGGCCGGAATTCGTCTATGAGGGCGTGGCCAATGTGCGTGGCCGGCCGGCCCACAGCTTCGTGCTCTATCCGCCGGCCGACCTCGCCGCCGCGCGCCCGGAACTGACCGGCGTGCGCGTGCTGCTCGACACCCAGTTCCAGGCCCTCGTGCAGGCCGAAATGCTCGGCGCCAAGGGCGCGGCGGTGAAATCCTTCACCGTGCTGGACCTGAAGAAGGTGGGCGACCAGTGGATGCTCAAGTCCGTCGATCTCCGCAATGACGTGACGCGCGACAAGACGCGCTTCAGCGTCACCGCCGCCGCGCTGAACCTGGGGCTGCCGCCCGCGACCTTCACCGCCCACGCCCTGGCGGACGAGCCGCCGGTCGTGCCCGCGGATCGGATCGAGCGCTTCTGAGGGGCCATGACGAAGCGGACGCCCAAACCCTTTCCCCTCACGCTGGAGGTGGAGTTCGTCGACCGGCTCGGCGAACCCGTGCGCGACGGGAAGGCGAAGTCCGTCAGCGCCATCATCCGCACCGCGCTGGAGCGCTTCGACTTCGCCAACGTGGTCGTGATGCACCCGGTGCAGGTGCAGATTTCGGTGCGGCTGCCGGCCGACATCCGCCGGCTCCTGAAGAAGGTGGCCCGGAGCAGGCACACGAGCGAGAGCCAGCTCGTCCGCGCCGCGGTCGAGTCCTTCCTGCCGGAACTGGAAGCGGCCCCGCTGCCGGCCCCGGCCAATCCCCGGCGCCGCAAAACGCGGGCGCGCAAGACAGGGTAGGGCGCGAACTGCGCTCCGCGCCGGCGGCCGTGTACCGTCACAGTTCCGGTCCGGGCTATGACAGCACCGCGGCAAGGGCTGGCTTGCGTTCAGAATCACGGCACCTTTAGTCCTGCACTCGCATGAGCACCCCTCCTCCCTTGTCCGTCTGGGCCCAGAACGTCTCGCCGTCGCCGACCCTCGCCATCGATGCGAAGGCCAAGGCCATGATGGCGGCGGGCGAGGATGTCTGCAGCTTCGCCGCCGGGGAGCCGGACTTTGACACGCCCGGGTTCATCAAGGACGCCGCCATCGCCGCGCTCAAGGCGGGCAAGACCAAATACGCGCCGACCCCCGGCATCGAGCCGTTGCGCGCCGCCGTGGCCGGGCGTTATGCCGCGGAGTACGGATACAAGATCGCCCCCTCCCAGGTCGTGGTGTCGCCCGGCGGCAAGTTCTCCTGCTACCTCGGCATCCTCGCCGTCTGCAACCCGGGCGACGAGGCCATCATCCCGGCGCCGTACTGGGTCAGTTATCCCGAGATGGTGAAGCTCGCGGGCGCCGTGCCGCGGTTCGTGCTGTGCGACGACCAGTCCGGGTTCAAGCTCACGCCGGCGCAGCTCGAGGCCGCCATCACGCCGAAGTCCAAGCTGCTCATCCTCTGCAGCCCGTCCAATCCCAGCGGTGCCGTCTACACCCGCGCCGAGCTCGCCGCCATCGCCGACCTGTGCGTGCGGCACAATCTCTACGTGCTGTCCGACGAGATGTACGAGCACCTCATCTACGACGGCAACGAGCCGGTGAATTTCGCCATGCTCGGCGCCGAGGTCGAGCAGCGCACCATCACGGTCGCCGGCTTTTCCAAGACCTATTCGATGACCGGCTGGCGGCTCGGCACGCTGGTCGCGCCCGCGCCCATCGCCAAGGCCGTCGCCGAGCTGCAGAGCCAGATGACCTCGAACGCCACGACCTTTGCCCAATTCGGGGCCCTCGCCGCGCTCAAGGAAAAGACGCAGGCCGCCGCCGCCCTCGCCGGGATGAAGTCCGCCTTCGACCGCCGCCGGAAACACCTGCACGCCGAGCTCAACAAGATCCCCGGCATCACCTGCCTGCTCGCCGGCGGGGCGTTCTACCTTTTCCCCAACATTTCCAGCTTCGGTCTCAAGGACGTCGACTTCTGTGCCAAACTCCTCGAACAGGAGAAGGTCGCGGCCGTCCCCGGTTCGGCCTTCGGCGCCGAGGGCTACCTGCGGCTCAGCTACGCCACCTCCGACGAGACCATCGCCAAGGGCCTCACGCGCCTGGCCCGGTTCTGCGCCGGGTTGAAGCGCTGACCCGGCAGGGGGGGGGCGCCACCTCACGGCCTTCTTTCGCTCATCAGCTCGATGACATTGCCCTCGGGGTCGCGCACGGCCGACATCCAGAGATCGTGGTCCCGCATCTTGGCGATGAGCCGCGGGGCGGCTTCCTCCTTCGCCCCGCGGGCGACGATGGCCGCATGCGCCGCCTCGAGGTCAGTTACCTTGAAATAGAGGATGGAGTTTTTCCCGACTTCCCCCGCGCCCTGCGGCGTCGTCAGCATGATCCGCACGGTGCCGGCGGCCAGGAACGCCATGTTCGGCCCGGCGGGAAAGAGAAATTTCAACCCCAGCACATCACGATAAAACCCGGTCGCCCGGGCCACGTCGCCGACGGTGATCGCGATCTGGCCGATCTCTGAAAGCTTCGTCAGGTTGGGGGTATCCATGTGCTGATCATGTGCGGCCCTGGCGGCCAGGCAACCCGGTTTTGCCCTATCGCCGACGCCTCCCGAGATCGGCTTGGTCTATCTTTTCATCCCTATTCCGGCACCTGATTGATGGTCGCCATCGCGGGAAGCGCTCGACCTGCCGCGGGAATATTGTCTCGCTGGTGCTCCCCGCCCCATGATCTCACGTCTCCGTCGGTTTGTCCTTGCGCTCGCCATCGTTCTCGCCGTTCCGGCCTTCGCCGCGGAGTCGGCCGCGCCCCGGGAAAGGGTGCTGATGGATGCCGGCTGGCGGTTCGCCTTCGGCCATCCGTCGGATCCGGCCCGGGATTTTGACCACGCCACGGGGTACTTTTCCTATGTGGCGAAGGCCGGCTACGGCGATGGTCCGGCGGCCGCGGCCTTCAACGATGCCGCCTGGCGCCGGCTCGACCTGCCGCACGACTGGGCCGTCGAGGCGCCCTTCGCGGCCAACGGGAGCACCAGCCACGGCTCCAAGGCCATCGGGCGCAATTTCCCGGAGCGGTCCATCGGCTGGTACCGCAAGACGATCACCATCCCCGCGGCCGACCTGGGCCGGCGCATCAGCATCGAGTTCGACGGCGTCTTCCGCGACTCGGCCGTCTGGATCAACGGCTTCTATCTCGGCCGCCAGCCGAGCGGCTACACCGGTTTCCGCTACGATCTGACCGACTACCTCAATTACGGCGGCGACAACGTCATCGTCGTCCGCGTCGACGCCACGCTCGAGGAGGGCTGGTTCTACGAGGGCGCGGGCATCTACCGGCATGTCTGGCTCACCAAGACCGCGCCGCTGCACGTCGCTGCCTGGGGCACCTTTGTCACCACCGAGGTCGGCCCGGAGTCGGCCCGGGTCACCGCGCGCACGACCATCGCCAATGACGGCGCGGCGGACGCATTGTTCGAGATCGAGCAGAGCGTCGTGGATCCGGACGGCCGGGTCGTCGCCACCGAAACCCTGCCCGGCCTCATGCTCGGCGCGGGCCTCACCGGGGAATTTCCCTGCGCCCTTGCGGTCCCGCGGCCGCGGCTGTGGTCTTTGGAAACACCGTGGCTGCACCGGCTGGTCACGACGGTCCGAACCGGGGGGGCGGTGGTGGACCGGTACGAGACGCCCTTCGGCATCCGCACCGTCCGGTTCGATCCCGACGAGGGATTTTTCCTCAACGGCCGGCGGGTCGAGATCAAGGGTGTCAATGTCCACCAGGATCACGCCGGCCTGGGCGTGGCGCTGCCGGACACCATGCAGGAATTCCGGATCACGCGGCTGAAGGCAATGGGCGCCAACGCCTACCGGTGCGCGCACAACCCGCCCACGCCCGAGTTCCTCGATGCCTGCGACCGGCTCGGCCTGCTCGTCCTCGACGAGAACCGGCTGATGGGCCCCAGCCCGGAGCAGCTCGGCCAGCTGGCCGCGATGATCCGCCGCGACCGCAACCACCCGAGCGTCATCCTCTGGTCCCTCGGCAACGAGGAGTGGGCGATCGAGGGCAACATCACGGGCGCCCGCATCGCGGCCTCGATGCAGGCCTTCGCCCGCCGCCTCGATCCGACGCGCCGCATCACCGTGGCCAACAGCGGCGGCTGGGGTGGCATCTCGAGCGTCATCGACGTGATCGGCTACAATTACATCGGCCAGACGAATCCCGACGTGCAGCACGCCAAGTTTCCCCACCAGCCCGGGGTCGGCACGGAGGAGACATCCACCCAGGGCACGCGCGGCATCTACTTCGACGACCCGGAGCGCGTGCATCTCGCGCCGCAGCCCGCTGGCGACTCCGGCGGCAACTGCGAGAAGGGCTGGAAATACTACGCCGCCCGGCCGTTCCTCGCGGGTCTGTTCTTCTGGTCCGGCTTCGATTACCGCGGCGAGCCCACGCCGTTCGGCTGGCCGGCCGTCAGCACGCAGTACGGTCTCATGGACACCTGCGGGTTTCCGAAGGACAGTTATTATTACCTCAAGTCGTGGTGGACCGGGGAACCGGTGCTGCACATCGCCACCCACTGGAACTGGGCGGGCCGGGAGGGGCAGGAGATTCCCGTCGTGTGCTACAGCAACCACGAGGCGGTCGAGCTGCTGCTGAACGGCGTCTCGCTCGGCCGGCAGGACCTGCCGCGCAACGGCCATGTCGAATGGAAGGTCGCCTACACGCCCGGCACGCTCGAGGCCCGCGGCTACCGCGGCGGCCGCGTGGTCGCGACCACGCGGGTCGAGACAACCGGCGCCCCCGTCCGGCTGGTGCTCACGCCCGAGCGACCCGCACCCGGCCCCGACGGGGCGGACGTGACGGTGTTCACCGTCTCCGCCCTCGACGTCCAGGGCCGGCCCGTGCCCACGGCCGCCAACCTGGTGGAATTTGCAAGCAAGGGCGGCCGGATCCTCGGCGTCGGCAATGGTGATCCCGGCTGCCATGAGCCCGACCAATACCATGAGGACATCGCCTTGTTCACCGTGCACGACTGGCGCGGCCGCATCGCGCCTGCGGGCACGACCGCGCCGGCGGCGCCGGAGTCGCTCCCACCTCTGAACCAACTGGGCCGCTGGAAGGCCACGCTGCCCGTGACCGGGGAAATTTTCGATCTGACCGCGGTCTTCACGCTGGACGTGGTGCCCGCCGGGGCGGACCTCCAATTATACCTACCGGCCCTCGGCCAGAAGGCCACGGTCTGGTTGAACGGCCGCGAACTGGCGCGTGATCTCGACACTCCTGTGACCGTGCCGGCGCTGCACCTCGACCCGGCGCTGCTGGTCGCGGGGGCGAACCGCGTGCAACTGCTGGTCACACCGATTGTGGACGGGCGGAATCATATCCCCGAACTCACGCGGCTTGGCGTGCTGCGGGTGGCCACCCCCGCGCCCGCGGTACGCCGCAGCCTTTTCAGCGGTCTGGCCCAGGTGATCATGCAAGCCGACACCAAGGCGGAGGAAATCCGCCTGCAGGCCCGCGCCGAGGGCCTGGCTCCGACCGAGAGCACCGTGGTGATCCGGCCGGCATCCGTCCGCCCCGCCGGGCTCTGAGAACCGCGGTCTCCTGACCCGACGCAGCATATTAAATCATACCAGAGCCATTCGCTCTTCCTGGGTGGGGCTGGACTTGGTCCAGCCGCGAACCGGCAAAGCAGTGCGCTGATCCGGCTGCACCAAGGTGCAGCCCTGCGACAATCGGCTGAGCTATTTATTAATATGCTCCAGCGGGCGTGGCGGCCCGGCGCCCCGCTTAGTCGGTCGTGCTTGCCTTGACGTTCTGATAGGCGTTCTGCGTCCGGACCCAGGCGTGACCGACCCGGTCTTTCATCTGGTTCCACGTATCGGAGTTAGCCTGGGCCAGTTCCTTCCCCGTGGCTATCAGGTAGGCGTGGGAATTGTCCATTTCCTTCATCGCCCAATCCCAATCCTTGGTGCCGGTGGTGCCCTGCATGGTGGCGCGCTTGGCCTTTAGCGCCTGGATCTGGTTGTCCAGGTGCGCTTCCAGCCGGGCCAGGCCGGTGAAAAATTTGGCGCGCTGCTCGAAGGTGGTGAATTCGATGTCGGACCATCTGGCGTCGGCCACCGGGGCCGATGCGACCACCGGGTCGCTGGCGGCGGCTGGCGTCGTCTGGGCCTCGCCGCGAACGGCGGTGAAGACGGCAACGCTGAAAACCACGGCGAGGAGGGAGGAGGGGCGATGGATGTTCATGGGATGGTGGGGCAGACAGCGCCTTCCTTTGAAACTGCCGCCCGGATGGGGACGGTGGCTGGGGATGACCACGACAGTATAGCCGGCCAGCGGCAGCCGGCCATGGGGTGTTACCCGAAGACCCGGGGTGGAATCGCGCCCCGGGCGGTCAGGCTTCCACGTTGAAGCCGACCTTGATCGTCACCTGCCAGTGGTGCACCTTCCCCTTGTCGATGTCGCCGCGCGCTTCAATCACCTCGAACCAGCTCAGCTTCTTGATCGTCTGGTGGGCGAGCTTGATGGCCTTGGCGACGGCATCCTCGATGGAGGTGGTCGAGGTGCCGGTGAGTTCGATCAGCTTGTAGACATGATCCTTCATGTGGTTGTCTCCTGATAGCTTGTTGGGCCGGTGCGCTTAATTGCCGCCGCACGGGGTGTTCAGTTCCTCGATCGCTTTCTCGACCGTTTCGCGCGTTTCGCCGGTGCGTTTTTGGATCCGGCCGAGCAGTTCCTCCTGCTGGCCCTCGAAGTATTGCAGATCGTCATTGGTGAGCTTGGCCCACTTCTGTTTCAACTTGCCCTTGGTGATGTTCCAGTCGCCCTTGATCTCGAGTGTATTCATGATGGTTGGTTCGGGGTTGTTCGGTTGCCGGTTTGAAAGGGAAGATGGTCTGGCCGGCGCCATTGAACCCGATCAGGCTACGCGCGTCGGCTTCGTCCGGCTATGGGTGATTACCCTACGCCGGATTGGCCGCGACGGCGGGCACCCGGCCGTCGAGGGCGAACCCGGAGGTAAGTTTCGCCGCGTGGGGATGTGCATGGGGACTCGAGTGCAGCCGGTCAAAAATGCAGGCGCTGAGGGTGGCGATGTTGGTGAAGGCCCGGTGCGATTCCTCGTGACAGGAAAAAGTGACCCCGAACTCCTCCTCGATGGACATGGCCAGTTCAAGCGCGTCCAAGGAGTCGAGACCGAGATCGGAGCCCATCAGCGGCGCGTCGGCAGCGATGGCCTCCGGATCCAACAGGTCGGTCCGGGACAAGTCGGCGACGAGATGCTTCAGTCGTGAGGTCAGTTGGTCATGGGTCCGGCCGGTATTTAACATGGCGGTATGATAGGTGCGCCATAGCGGAAAGGGTATGGGGTCTAAACCGGTGCAGTGCCGTGGCGGGCCGGAGCTGGCGGCAGGTCCCAGGTCCTGCCGTGAACACCCCATGGCGGCGGTCGGGATGGCTGCATATCCTGCCATTATGAATCCATCCCGCCAACGTCTCCCGCTGCTTCTCCTCGCCCTGGCGCTGTTCGTTCTTTTATCTGCCGGCTGCCAGACATCCAACGGCTTCGGCAAGGACGTGGAGCACCTCGGCGACAAAATCCAGGAAAAGTCGAAGTAACGCCTCCGGCGGAATGCCGGATCTTGCTCCGGCGATCATCCGGCAAGGTACGCGTGGTCCACGCGCGCGCCACCAGCACTCTTCGATTGCGGGCGACACCACCGGAGCTGTCTGCATCCTTCCGGCCAAGGTCAGTCTGTCCCGGCGGGTTACACCCCATAGAGACGGGCGGCTGCATCCGATAGGGTGGGGCAACAAGGACCAAACGGTCACCGGCGATGTTGTCTCGCAGTCTGCGAGTATCAATCGGACATCGAAACAGAGGCCCCCACACCCTTGCAAAATCAAATAACATGAAACGTGAACTGCTAACAATCGCGATCTCCGCGATGCTCGTCGCCGGTTGTGCTACGCAACCCGCTCCCATTGCTTCCGATAATTCCAACAGCCTCGTCGGGCCCCGCGGCCCCGATGGACCGACCGGCGCGACCGGCGCCACGGGCGCCACCGGCGCGCGCGGCGCTCCGGGCGTCGCCATGGCGGGCGAACGCGGTGCGGACGGCGCGCAGGGCGCCACCGGCGCCCAAGGTGCCACCGGCGCCACGGGTGCCTCCGGCGAACTCCGCCGCGGTGCGGCAGGCAAGACCGGCGCCACCGGCGCCACGGGTGCGCAGGGTGCCAC
>CAYRDN010000024.1:0-48359 GCA_964423065.1 uncultured Oleiharenicola sp.
CCGCGATCGCCGGGGGCTGTGGATCTCGCGCCTGATCCGGGCGGGTCTACACCCCATTGCCCGCGGCGGGCGGCAGGTGCATCCTGTACCGCTGAAAACGACACCCGGCAAGGTGCGGGACGTTCTTCGGCCGCCGATTCCAGTCTTGTCCCCTATGCCTCCGACTGCGGAACTTTCCGGTACGCACCTGCGCACCTATCAGACCATCTTCCAACATCCCGCCGCCCACAATCTGGGCTGGCGCGAGGTCCATGCACTGCTCCGGCATATCGCCCGGGTCGAGGAGGAACCCAACGGCAACCTGAAGGTGACGCGCAACGGCCAGGTCCTCGTCCTGCCGTTGCCCCGCACCAAGGACGTCGCCGGGACCGACGAGCTCCTGACCCTGCGCCATTTCCTCGAGCGCTCGGAGACCGCCCCGCCGGGCACGGGTGACGAGACGATGCACTGGCTCCTCGTGATCGACCACCATGAGGCCCGCCTTTTCCGCTCGCTGCTGCACGGCTCCGTCCCCCGGCAGATCCTGCCGCACGAGCCCGACGAATATTTCCGCCACGCGCAGAACTCGGCCAATCTTTCCCGCGGCAAGGAAAAGCCCGACCCCAACAGCTTCTTCGAGCCGGTGGCCCGGGCCCTCCCGCCCCCCGCGCCGGTCCTTGTCTTCGGCACCGGCACCGGCAAGAGTTGCGAAATGGACCAGTTTGTCACGTGGGCGAAGCACCACCATCCCGAACTCGCCGGACGCATCCTCGGCACCGTCGTCGTCGATGAACACCACCTGACCCCCGGCCAGCTGCTGGCCAAGGCGCGCGAATTCTACCTCCAGCACCAGGCCCCCGTCGCATGAAGACCATGAAGGCTGTGTGTATCTATCGCTACGGCGGCCCCGAAGTCCTCGTCTACGAGGACGCACCTCGTCCGCATCCCGTCGCCGGGGAAATCCTCGTCCGCGTCCACGCCGCCGGCATCAACCCGGTCGATTGGAAGATCCGCGAGGGCCACCTCAAGGCCATGGTGCCCCACACCCTGCCGCTCATCCTCGGCTGGGATGTGTCCGGCGTGATCGAGGCCGTCGGGCCCGGCGCGGCCCGGCTGAAGGTGGGCGACGAGGTATTCAGCCGGCCCGACATTGCCCGCGACGGGGCGTACGCCGAGTTCATCGTCATCCGTGAGGCTGAAGTGGCCCTGAGGCCGAAGTCCATCGACCATGTGCACGCCGCCGCTCTGCCCCTCGGCGGGCTGACGTGCTGGCAATCCCTCTTCACCGCCGCCGGACTCGCGGCCGGCCAGCGCGTGCTGATCCATGCCGCCGCCGGCGGCGTCGGCCACCTCGCGGTCCAGCTGGCCAAATGGAAGGGGGCCCACGTCATCGGCACGGCGTCCGCCCGCAACCATGAATTCCTGAGCCAGCTCGGCGCCGACCAGGTGGTCGACTACGACACCGAGCGCTTCGAGGAGGTCGTGCAGCCGGTGGATGTGGTCTTCGACACCCTGGGCGGGGACGTCCAGGCGCGTTCCTGGAAAATTCTCAAGCCGGGCGGGATTCTGGTCTCCATCGCGAGTCCGCCGGATGCCGCCACCGCGGCGGCGCACGGCGTGCGGCAGGCGTTTGTGTTCACCCAGCCCGACGCGGCGCAGCTCGCCGAGATCGCCCGGCTGGTCGAGGCCGAGAAACTCAAGGTGATCGTCGAGACCATCCTGCCCCTCTCCGACGCCACCCGCGGCCAGGAGTTGAGCGAGCGCGGCCACACCCGCGGCAAGATCGTGCTGCGCGTGGTCTAGCCCCCGCGCCAACCAAGGACCGCGTCCGATGGCCGTCAAGTTCCAGGACTATTATGAGACGCTGGGCGTGCCCCGGACCGCCTCGGTGGAGGAGATCAAGCAAGCCTTCCGCAAGCTCGCCCGCCTCTATCACCCCGACGTGGCCAAGAACAAGGTCACCGGAGAGGCAAAATTCAAGGAGATCAACGAGGCCTACGAGGTGCTCGGCGATCCCGACAAGCGCCGGCAATATGATGAACTGGGCGCCAACTGGCAGGACGGCGGCCGCGGGGCGGGCGCCGCCGGGACCGGCTGGCACGACCGGACTCCGGGTGCGGAGGGCGAATCCGATTTTGAATTCGGCGGCACCGGCTTCAGCGATTTCTTCGAGTCGTTCTTCAGCGGCCGGACCGGCGGCTTCACCTCCGCGCGGGGGGCCGCGGCCCGCGGGCGCGAGGCCGGGGACGGTTTCGCCCAGCCCGGCCGGGATATCGAGGCCGACCTGCTCGTCACGCTCGAGGAGGCCCTGCGGGGCTCGCAGCGCAAGGTGACCCTGCGCCGGCCCGACCTCGATGACGCGGCCGGACGCACCAACACTTACCAGGTCCGCATCCCCCCGGGCATGCGCGAAGGCCAGCGCATCCGCCTGGCCGGCCAGGGCGGCCCGGGCCATGGCGGCGCCCCGGCGGGCGACCTTTACCTGCGCGTGCGCTTTGCCCGGCACCCCGATCTCCGCGTGCAGGAAGACGACATCCACTGCGACCTCGACCTCGCGCCGTGGGAGGCGGTCCTGGGCGTGAAGGCGAAAATCCCCACGCTCGCCGGCACCACCACGCTCCGCGTGCCGCCCGGCACGACCGCGGGCACCCGGCTGCGGGTGCGCGGCCAGGGCCTGCCGCGCGAGGATGGCACCCGCGGTGACCTTTACGCCACCATCCGGATCCAGACGCCGGCCACGGTGTCGGCGGAGGAAACCGCGCTCTGGGAGAAACTCGCCAAGGCCTCGGCCTTCAACCCCCGGAAAACGTCATGACGAATTTCATCTTCTACCATAATCCCGTGCTCACGCTCGTCTGCGTGCCGGCCGGCGCGCCCACGCACTATTCGCTGGCCACGGCCGCCGCCCTCACCGGGGTGCATCCGGACCTGCTCCGCTTTTATTGCGCCACCGGTCTGCTCGGGGATGGAAGGACGGGGACGGACCGCGACCCGGTCTTCGACGACAATGCGATCTATGAGGCGCGCCGCATCGAGCACTACCGCCGTCATCACGGCATCAACCGGCACGCGCTGCCCCTGATCTTCGCGCTGTCGCGCGAGGTCGATCGCCTGCAGGCCGAACTCCGCTTCCTGCGCGGTCCGTGAATCGCGCACCGCCTGGAGCCACGGCGACCCTGCCGTGGTTGAGCCGCGGGTCGGGTTTCACCCCATAGTCCGCAGGCGCCCTCCCGCGCTACGCTTGGCCATCAGGAACAGGCCGCCCGCCTGGGTCCAACCGTCAAACCCACAGGATGATTTATGCTGCACAACCTCAAGGAACTCTACGGCAACAAACTCTCCGCGATCGATGGCGACATCGGCCACATCAAGGATTTCTACTTTGACGACAAGACCTGGGTGGTCCGCTACCTCGTCGCCGACACCGGCTCGTGGCTGCTGGGCCGGCTGGTCCTGCTGACGCCCCATGCGTTCGCGAAGCTGAACCCGACCGAAAAGACGCTGCACCTCAAGCTGCACAAGAAGCAGATCGAACAGAGCCCCTCGATCGAGGCGCACAAGCCCGTCTCGCGCCAGTACGAGATCGAATATTATCGCTACTACGGCTGGCCGGCCTACTGGGACGGCGGCGCCATGTGGGGCCTTGGGGGCCTGCCGATGGTCGTGCCGCCGCCGAAGGATGAACGGGAGACCTTGAAGCACTATCATCATCGCGACGACAAGCATCTCCAGAGCACGGCGGCGGTCACCGGCTACCAGATCCAGGCCACCGACGGCCCGCTCGGCCGGGTCAGCGGCTTCATGGTGGATGCCCGGAGCTGGGCGATCCGCGACGTGGTCGTCGAGACCGGCCACTGGTACGCAGGCAAGGAAATCCTGATCGCCACCGGCCGGATCGACCGCATCAGCTACGAGGAATCGACGGTGTTCGTAAACCTCTCCCAGGCGGAACTCCAACGGACCGCCGCCGGCCAGCTCGCCCAGGCCGGAGCGTGACACCGACCGGCCGGCAGCCGAAAGCAATGCAACCCCGGCCCGCCCCGCAGGTCGACATCCCATGGCCAAGAATCCCCTGAACAAAGGCACCCTGACCAGCAACGCCGCCGGCATCGGCCCCGTGACCCGCGCCATGGTCGACGCGCGCACCCGGGAGCTGGCTTTGATCGCCGGCCGCAAGCCGCCGCAGGTCACGCGGGAAGATCATGAGCGCGCCAGGCGCGAACTTACCGGCGGGTCGGACACTGACCGTCAGGAGGCGGTCCTGGATGCGCTGCCCGAATCCAAGCGCTGGGACCCCGTGCCGGGCTCGGCCGGGACCCAGGCGCGCGAATCGCCGAGCGAGGATGAGGACGAGGAAGGCCGCAGCGAGACCGAGCAGCTCGTGGACGAGGGCGTCATCGAGGCCGAGCGCAACCAGATGCTCCGTGCGGCCCAGGCCGCCGCCAAGAAGGACCGGACGGAACCGTGAGCCGTAGCTAACCCGTGGGCCAGCGAGCTCGCTCGCGCGGCTCAGATATGGATCGCCTGCCCCAGCGTGGCCAGGGCGGCCTCGCCCAGCGCCTCGGACAGCGTCGGATGCGCGTGGATCGAGTGGTGGATCTCGTCCACCGTCGCCTCGAGGTTCATCGCCAGCCCGTACTCGGCGATCAACTCCGTGGCCTCGTGGCCGATGATGTGCACGCCGTAGATCTCGCCGGTCTTGGCGTCGGCGATGACCTTGACGAAACCCTCGGTGTCGCCGGCGGCGACCGCCTTGCCGACGGCCGTGAAGGGGAATTTCCCCACCTTGTAATTCAGCCCCTTCTCCTTCGCGGCCTTCTCGGTCAGGCCCGTGCTGGCGACCTGCGGCTGGCAGTACGTGCAGCCGGGAAAATTGCCGACCATCTTCGGCTTGCTCACCCCGAACATGCCCTCGACGGCCTGTACGGCGCGGAACGAGGCCACGTGGGCGAGCCACGGCGGTCCCTGGATGTCGCCGGCCGCGTAGATGCCGGGCGTGCTGGTCTGGTAATCCGGCCCGACCTTCACGAAGCCGCGGTCGGTCTCGACCTTCACCTTGGCGGAAAACAGCCCGTCCAGCGCCGATGTGATGCCGATGGCGACGAGCACGGTCTCGACCTCGAGCTCGGTCCTGGCCCCGTCCTTGACCAGGTCGAGCTTCACGGATTTCTCGCCCACGCGGATGTTCTCGCACTTGGTCCCGGTGTGCACGGCGATGCCCTGCTTCTCGAAGCTGCGCTGGAGCAGCCTGGCCACGTCCTCGTCCTCGACCGGCAGGATCTGCGGCAGCATCTCGATCAGCGTCACCTTCGTGCCGAAGGCGTTGAAGAAATACGCGAACTCCACGCCGATGGCGCCGGCGCCGATGATGGCCAGCGACTGCGGCGGCGCCTTGGCGACGAGCGCCTCGCGGGAGGTCATGATGCGCTGGCCGTCGACCGGCAGGCCGGGCAGCGCCTTCGGCTTCTGGCCGGTGCAGAGCAGGATGTTCTTGGTGCGGAAAAATTTTCCCTTGTTCTCGCCCGCGGTGATCTCGACCATGCCGGGGACCGTGACCTGCGCCCGGCCGGTGAAGTAGTCGACCTTGTTCTTCTTGAAGAGAAACTCGACGCCCTTGGCCATCTGGTTGGAGACGCCGCGCGAACGCTCGACGACCTTGGGGAAGTCAAAGCCCAGTCCCGTCACGCTCAGCCCGTACGTGTCGATCTTCTGGAGGGTGCGGTAGAGCTCGGCGCTCTTCAGCAGCGCCTTGGTCGGGATGCAGCCCCAGTTGAGGCAGGTGCCGCCGGCGCGCTCGAGCTCGATGCAGGCCACTTTTTTGCCCAGCTGGCCGGCGCGGATGGCTCCGACATAGCCGGCGGGACCGCCGCCAATGACCACCAGATCGTAGATGTTTTCGGACATGGGAGAATTGTGAGCGGGCAAAGTCGCCGCGACCGGCGATCGGGTCAAATTGAAACTGGGCGGTCCCCGCCCGTGGGGGCCGGGAATCAGCCGGCGTCAGATATCGATCACGTCATCCCGCTTCGCCGGGCCGGCGGGCGGCGCGGGCGGCCTGGGCGGCGGCTTCAGCAGCCGGCTCAGCACCATGTTGGTCAGGCTCACGATCAGTGACCCGAGCAGGGCGGAGCCGAAGCCGGCGACCTGGAAGCCGGTCACCAGCCGCCCGACAAAGTAGAAGAGGATCGCGTTGATGATCCAGATGCCGATGCCCAGCGAGAGGATGATGAACGGCAGTGAAAAGAGCACCAGCACCGGCTTGAGCACGGCGTTGAAGAAGCTCAGCACCAGCACCACGACCACGAGCGTCGCGCCGGTGTCGTAGCTGATGCCGGGCACGATCCGGGTGCTCAGGATGACGCCGAGGGCGAGGATGAGCCACCGCAGCAGCAGGTTGACGAACGCGTTGTTCATTGAATGATGGCTGCACTTTTGCCGCACCCCCCGGCGGAGCAATGAAAATTCTCATCGTCCAGGACTATCTGCGCAGCGGCGGCACGGAGCGCCATTCCGTCTTCATGGCCACGGCCTTCGCCCGGGCCGGCCACGAGGTCACCCTGCTGACCTTCCGGCCCCGCGGATTGCTGGAGGTCGACGGCGAGCAGCAGCCCTTTGCCTTCCGGTCGTTGCAGCCTTTCGACACCGGCCTCGACTGGTTTGCCCCGGGCCTGCTCCGGGCCGCCGGGGACGCCATGCCCGCCCTGGTGCTGTGCATGGGCCGCATGGCGAACTGCTACGCCGGTTTCATCGCGCGCCGCCTGCCCCGCGCCGCCGTCGTCTGCACCATGCGCACGGGCAAGGAACTCCCCTACCTCTTCGTGCGCTCGCTGCGCCTCTGCCGGCACATCGTGGCCAACAGCCATGTCGCCAAGCGCGTGCTCACCGACCGGTATGACCTGCCCTCGCCCAAGATCACGGTCATCCACAACCCCGTGCTGCGCTTCACCGACGCCGCCGCGCCGCGCAACCTCGCCCTCCGGCGCTACCACGGCGCCAACCCCAGCACCGCGGTGCTGCTCAACGTGGCGATGTTCCGCCCGGGCAAGAACCAGCGCGAGCTGATCGAGCTCTGCGCCCGCCTCCCCGGCTACCTCGACTGGCAGCTGTGGCTGGCCGGCGAGGGCGAGACGCGGAAAAAATGCGCCCGCCTGGCCCACGACCTCGGCCTCGGCGCCCGCGTGAAATTCCTCGGCTACCAGCCCGACCCCACGCCGCTCTATCACGCCGCCGACATCGCCGTCCTCGCCTCGCAGACCGAGTCGCTCTCCAATTTCCTCATCGAGACCCAGCTCCACGGCGTGCCCGCCGTGGCCTACGACGTCGTCGGCGTCGGCGAGTGCTTCGCCCCGGACCGCTCTGGCTTCCTGATCGCCAACCACGACCAGGCCGGCTTCATCAGCGCGCTCGACCGGCTGATCCGCGAGCCCGCCCTGCGCCAGCGGTTCTCGGCCCAGGGCCGGCGGCACGCCCAGGCGCATTTCGTCCCCGAGCACCAGGTGAGGGCCCACCTGGACCTCTTCCGCGAACTGACCAAGGGCTGAGGACCGGCCCAGCGGGGCGCGGTCCGGCCTCCTGACAGCCCTATGTCAGCAGGCATGGAGCGCAGCGCGCCGGGGTTTGCTTTCCCGTGATTCGTCATCATTCAGTGCTTCCCGTGCCGTCCTCACCCGCCCCCGAGTCCATCCGCCTGCGCGGCGTCCGCCAGCACAACCTCAAGGGCTTCGACCTCGACCTCCCGCTGGGCAGGTTCGTCGTCGTCACCGGCCTGAGCGGGGCGGGGAAGTCCTCCCTCGTGTTTGACACGCTTCACGCCGAGGGCCAGCGGCGTTACGTCGAGACCTTCTCCGCCTACACCCGCCAGTTCCTCGACCTGCTCGACAAGCCCCGGGTCGACGCCATCGAGAACATTCGCCCGTCCATCGCCATCGCGCAGACCAACACGGTCAAGACGTCGCGCTCCACCGTCGGCACCATGACCGAGCTGACCGACTACGCCAAGGTCTGGTTCAGCCACGTCGCCGCGTGCTTCGACCCCGCAACCGGCGAGCCGGTCGAGGACGACAACCCCGCGACCATCTGGGCCAAGACCGTCGCCGCCCACCCCGGCGCCACGCTCCTGCTCTGCTTCCGCATCGCCAAGCCGGCCAGTCTCAAGTGGCCCGAGGTCCTCGCCAGCATCAAGGGCCAGGGTTACACCCGCGTGCTGGTGGCGGACAGGCAGGGCCACCTGGCCCCGGCCAAGCTCGACGAGCTGCTGGGCCTCGGTCCCCCCGCCCTCAACGCTCAACTCGCAACTTCCCCCCTCCACGTCATCCAGGACCGCCTGCTGATCACGGCCGACAACCAGGCGCGCTTCCTCGAGGCCTGCGAGGCCGCCCTCCACTTCGGCAAGGGCGAAGTGTTCCTGTTTGGTACCAAGGTCCACGCTCCCGGCTCCGAGCTCCATGCCCCCGCCGGCCACTATTCCCGCGGCCTGCACTCGCCCGCGACCGGCCGCACCTTCCGTGCCGCCACCCCGGGCCTCTTCTCCTTCAACTCCCCGCTCGGCGCCTGCCCGAAGTGCCGCGGCTTCGGCCGCGTCATCGGCATCGACTACCGCCTCGCCATCCCCGACCACTCCGTCTCCATCGCGGACGGCGCGATCAAACCGTGGGAGGGCGAGATCTACGGCGAGTCCAAGCGGGATCTGCTCAAGTTCACCCGCCAGCTCGGCCTCCCGACCGACGTGCCCTTCGCCCGGCTGACGGCGGCGCAGCAGGCGTTCGTCATCGACGGCTCCCCGGGCTACGACGGCGAGACCAGGGCCTGGCCGAAATACTGGTACGGGCTGAAGGGCTTTTTCCGCTACCTGGAGAAGACGACCTACAAGATGCACGTGCGCGTCTTCCTCTCGCGTTACCGGTCCTACGACCGCTGCCCCGACTGCAACGGCGCCCGGCTCCAGCCCGACGCCCTCTGCTGGCAATGGCGCGGCCGCACCCTGCCCGCGCTGTACCAGCTGCCCGTCGGCGAATTGCTCGAGGAAATCCGGACCCACGCCGGCGGGGCCCCCGCGGCCCGCGGGCCGGCCGCCTCCCACCATCAGCGCGACCTCGCCCACGATTCCATCGTCACCCGGCTGGGTTACCTCGCCCAGGTCGGCCTCGGCTACCTCACGCTCGATCGCTCCTCCCGCACCCTCTCCGGCGGCGAGGTCCAGCGCGTCAACCTCACTTCCTGCCTCGGCACCTCGCTGGTCGACACCCTCTTCGTCCTCGACGAGCCCTCCGTTGGCCTGCACCCGCGCGACATCGACCGGCTCATCGGCATCATCCGCACCCTGACCGACGCCGGCAACACGGTCGTGGTCGTCGAGCACGACGAGGCCATGATCCGCGCCGCCGACCACGTCATCGAGGTCGGCCCCGAGCCCGGCGCCCGCGGCGGCGAGATCGTGTTCCAGGGCGACGTTCCCGCGCTGCTGGCCTCGCCCCGCAGCCTCACGGGCGCCTACCTGGCCGGCCGCCTGCGCGTCGAGACCCCCGCGGCCCGGCGATCGTCCGCCGACGCGCCGTGGCTGCAATTTTTCAACGCCACGAAGCACAACGTCCGCCACCTGTCCTTCCGGCTGCCCCTGCGGCGCCTCGTCTGCCTGTCGGGTGTCTCCGGCTCCGGCAAGTCCACCCTGCTGGACAACGTCATCCACCAGGGTCTGCTCGCGTCGCGCAACCTGCCGGCCGACGATCCGGCCGCCATCGAGCGCGTGCACTCGGACCTGGAGTTCTCCGAGGTGGTGCTGGTGGACCAGTCGCCGCTCAGCCGCACGCCGCGTTCCAACCCGGCGCTCTACTGCGAGGCCTGGGAGCTCATCCGCGAGCTCTACGCCGCCGTGCCGGCCGCGCAGGCGGCCGGCTTCAGCCCGTCCAGCTTCTCCTTCAACAGCGGCGACGGCCGCTGCGACCACTGCCAGGGCCTCGGCAGCGAGCGGGTGGAGATGCAGTTCCTGTCCGACGTCTTCGTGCCCTGCCCGATCTGCGCGGGCCGCCGCTTCAAGCCCGAGGTGCTGGCCATCGCGTGGCAGGGCCACTCCGTCGCCGACCTCCTCGCCACCTCCATCGCCGACGCGCTCCCCCTCTTTGCGGAGCATGCGGAGATCCGCCGGCGCCTGGCCGCGCTCGACGAGGTCGGCCTCGGCTACCTGCCCCTCGGCCAGCCCCTGAACACCCTTTCCGGCGGCGAGGCCCAGCGCCTCAAGCTCGTCCGCTATCTCTCGGACTACGCCTCGGATTCGATCCTCCCCCCTCCCACCTCAAATCTCCCGCCTCCCGCCGGCGCCCTGCTGCTGCTGGACGAGCCCACCACCGGCCTCCACCGCCATGACGTCAAGCGGCTGCTCGCGGTGCTGCAGCGCATCGTGGACCGCGGCCACAGCGTCGTGGTCATCGAGCACAACCTCGACGTGCTCAAGTCCGCCGACTGGATCCTCGAGGTCGGCCCCGAGGCCGGCGAACTGGGCGGCCGCATCGTGGCCGAGGGCCCGCCCGAGGACCTGGCCCGCGCCGCCACCGCCACCTCGCCGTTCCTGCGCGCCGCCCTCGGCCTTGGTATACTATTAGTTGACAAACCGGCCCTGGCGGCGGCCGAGGCGGCGGCCCCCTACCAGGCGAGTCTGGCCCTGGGCCCCGGCGAGCTGAGCGTCATCGGCGCGCGGGAGAACAACCTGAAGAACATCTCCGTCGCCATCCCGCACCGGCGCCTCTCGGTCGTCACCGGCGTCTCCGGCTCGGGCAAGTCCACCCTCGCCTTCGACATCATCTTCGCCGAGGGCCAGCGCCGCTTCATGGAATCGATGTCACCGTACGCGCGCCAGTTCGTCGAGCAGCTGCCGCGCCCCGACATCGACCGGCTCACCGGCATCCCCCCCACCGTGGCCATCGAGCAGCGCGTCACCCGCGGCTCGCGCAAGTCCACCGTCGCCACCATCACCGAGGTCGCCCAGTACCTCCGCCTGCTCTACGCCCGGCTCGGCGTGCAGCATCACCCCGAGACCGGCCGGCCCGTCACGCCGCTCTCCCCCGCCCAGCTCCGGCAGCTCCTCGACCGGATCCTGGCCACGCCCAAGGCCCGCCGGGCGAAGCACCTCTACCTCTGCGCCCCGCTCATCCGCGGCCGCAAGGGCCATCACGAGCCGATTGCCAAATGGATCGGGAAGCAGGGCTACGCGCTCATGCGCGCCGACGGCCGCCTGCTGCCGACGGCGACTTTCCAGAAGCTCGACCGCTACAAGGAGCACGATGTCGAGGTCGTGGTCGCGGACCTGTCTCAGGCAGGGCGCGTGGGCTCCGACGCGCCGCGGCGCACCCGGGATGACGCCCTCGCCCTCGCCCTCAAACTCGGCAAGGGCGCGTGCTTCCTCCTCACACCCGGCGGCGAGATCCTCTCCTGGTTCTCCACCACCCGCACGGACATCGAGACCGGCGAATCCTTTCCCGAGCTCGACCCGAAGAATTTCTCCTTCAACTCGCCCAAGGGCTGGTGCCCGACCTGCCGCGGTCACGGCCGCATCTACGACTGGATGCTGGCGGCGGCCGAGGAGGACAATGAGATGCCGGTCGAGGTCGCGGATGCCCTGCGGTCGTTCGACCCCGACGATCCGGGCGCCTCGGGCCGGACCTGTCCGACCTGCCACGGCGAGCGCCTCAGCCGCGTCGCCCGCGCCGTGCGGCTGCTTTGCCGGGCGACGGCCCGGACAAGCACCGGCCGGCCAGCAGGCCGGAACGGGGCAAATCCCCCAGCTTCCATTTCCTTGCCGGAATTGACCCGCCTCACCCCCGCCGAGCTGATCGCCACCCTGCACAACCTGCAATTGGACGCCCGCGGCCGGCTCATCACCCGGGACATCGTGCCGCAGATCGAGGAGCGGCTGCGCTTCCTCGGTCAGGTCGGCCTCGATTACCTGGAGCTCGACCGCCCCACCGAGACGCTTTCCGGCGGCGAGGCCCAGCGCATCCGGCTGGCGGCCCAGCTGGGCTCGAACCTGTCCGGCGTCCTCTACGTGCTCGACGAGCCGTCCATCGGCCTGCACGCCCGCGACAACGACCGGCTGATCGACACGCTCCTCTCCCTGCGCGACAAAGGCAACACGGTCCTCGTCGTCGAGCACGACGATGTCGTGATGGCCCGCGCCGACCGCATCATCGACCTCGGGCCCGGCGCCGGCATCAACGGCGGCACCGTGCTCGCCAACGACACGCCGGCGGCGCTGCGGCAGAACCCGGCGTCCCTGACCGGCCTCTTCCTGGCGAAAGGGATCAACCACCCGATCCGCGGCGAATACCGTCCGATTGCCGCCGGGGGCGCTGCCCCCGGTCCGAAAAAACCCGGGTTACCGACCGGGTCTGCAGCCCCGGCCTGGCTGGAACTCAGCGCGGTCAATTTTCGCAATCTGCGGGACCAGTCGCTCCGCCTGCCGCTCGGCCGCCTGATCATGGTCTGCGGCCCCAGCGGCGCGGGCAAGTCCACCCTCTTCCGCGACATCCTGCATCCCGCCGTCACCGGCGCGATCAAGCGGAAAAAACCAAGGCTTTCGGGCAAGGATTTCGTCCGACTCACCGGCTTTGCCTCCGACCAGGAGAAACCCGGGATGCCAAAATCGAAATTGCCCTTCGCGGAGCTCCGGGGCGCGAACAGCTTCCGCACCGTCGTCGAGGTGGACCAGGCCCCCATCGGCAAGACCCCGCGCTCCACCCCTGCCACCTACCTGGGGATCTTCGACCTGATCCGCCAGTTCTTCGCCTCGCTGCCGGAGTCCAAGATGCGCGGCTACAACGCCGGGCGCTTCTCCTTCAACACCGCTGGCGGCCGCTGCGAGACCTGTTCCGGCGCCGGCCGCATCAAGCTGGAGATGGCCTTCATGCCCGACTCCTACCTGCCCTGCGACGACTGCGGCGGTTCGCGCTACGGGCCGGAACTGTCCGACCTCACCTGGAAAAACAAGAACATCGGCCAGGTGCTCCGGCTCTCGTTCGACGAGGCCGCGGTGTTCTTTGATTTCCACTCGCAGCTCTCCCAGGTGTGCCGGCTGATGGTCGATTGCGGCCTCGGCTACCTGACGCTCGGCCAGAGCAGCCCGTCGCTCTCCGGCGGCGAGGCCCAGCGGCTCAAGCTCGTGACCGAGCTCGCCCACGGCCTGCAGACCTACCGGGAGCGCTCGCACAACATCGCCGTCCGCAACCTCTACCTGCTCGAGGAGCCGACCATCGGCCTGCACCTCAGCGACTGCGAAAAACTCATCCGCGTGCTCCACGGCCTCGTGGAGCAGGGGCACACGGTGGTCGTCATCGAGCATCACCTCGACCTCCTGGCCGAGGCGGACTATATCATCGAACTCGGGCCCGGCGGCGGACCGCACGGCGGCGAAATCATGTACCAGGGCCCGCTGGCCGGCCTGCTCATGATCAAGCGCAGCCCCACCGCGCCGTATCTGCGGGAGAAATTGAAGCGGTGACCGCGGCGTTCAGCCCACCCGGTACAGGGCACCGTAACGGCCCTTGAGGTAGCGCAGGAGCGCCTTGGGGCCGAGCTCCTCCCCCGTGACGGCGAGCGTGAGGGCGCGGGTGTCGAGCTGTTTGCCCCGCCCGTGCACCTCCCGGCGCAGCCAGCCGAGGAGGCTGGCGGAGCCGCCGGCCCGCAGTTCGTCATCGAGCCCGGGCAGCGCGCGGCGGGCGGTCTCCCACAGCTGGGCCGCGATCATGTTGCCGAGGCAATAGCTCGGAAAATAACCGAAGGCGCCCCCGGACCAGTGGACATCCTGCAGGCACCCTTCCGCGTCGTCCCGCGGTTCCAGCCCGAGCATCGAGCGGGAGAGTTCGTTCCAGGCGCCGGGCAGGTCCTTCACCGCCAGCTCCCCCGCAAACAGGGCCCGCTCCAGGCGGAAACGGAGCATGATGTGCAGATTGTAGAAGACCTCGTCCGCCTCGACGCGGATCGGCTGCCGTCCGACCGCGTTGACCGCCAGCAGCAGACCCTCCGCATCCAGGCCGGCCAGCTGCTCCGGGAAAAGGGCGCGGTAGCGCGGCTCCCAATATTGCCAGAAAGGCGCGCTGCGGCCGACCTGGTTTTCCCACAGCCGGCTCTGGGATTCGTGCACGCCCATGCCGACGGCCTCCGTGAGCGCCGAGCCAAAGGGACTCGCGGGCAACCCCTGCTCGTACATCCCGTGGCCCGCCTCATGGATCGAACCGAAGAGCGATTGCAACGGGTCGTCGGGATCAAACCGGGTGGTCAGGCGTGTGTCGAAGCCGTTGCCCGCGCAGAACGGATGCAACGACCGGTCCAGCCGGCCCCGCTGGTAGTCGAAGCCGATGGCGGCCGTCACCTCGCGCAGGAAGGCCTCCTGCCGGTCGACCGCAAAACCCTTGAGCCGGTCGCGCCGGGCCTTCACCGGCGAGGCCATCACGGCGGCGGCAAACGGCACGAGCTCCGCGGACAGCGCGTCGAACAGCCGGCCGATGGTGGCGGCGTCCATCCCGGGGTCGAACTGGTCGATGGCATAATCATAGGCGGCCGCGCCGCTCTTGCCGAAGCAGCCGGCGATGCGCGCCGCCAGGTCGAGCTGGTGCTGGAGGCAGGGCGCAAACGCGGCGAAGTCGCGTTCGCGGCGCGCCCGGGCCCAGACATGGTAGGCCTCGCTGTCGAGCGCCGCCTTTTCCGCCACGAGGCCCGCGGGGATCTTCGTCAGGCGGTTGTAGTCGCGGCGGGCGTGATGCACCACGACCTGCTGATCGGCGTCCAACTCGGCTCGCCGGGACTCGACGGCGGCGAGACGGTCGCCCAGCCGGGGGCTGGTGGCCTCGCGGTGGACCAGGTCGGCCAGGGCCGCGCTCTGGCGGCCGCGGAAACCCGCGCTGCCGGGCGGCAGCATGACCTGTTCATCCCAGCCGAGGAGCGCGAGGGAGGATTTCAACAGGCCGACGCGTTCCAGCTCGGCCAGCAGTTCGGCATACGCTTGGGGCAGATTCATGCGGACAGTGCAAATTCTCCCCCGACCGCTGGCAACCTCCATCGCGCCCCGCCCGGCCGGGCGCATGCCGGAGCTACCCCGCCGCGAGCGGCAGGCTCGGTGCGATTTCCAGGCGGAGTCCGGCGTCGTGCACGCCGCCGGGCTCGCGCTCGGCCCAGGCCGCGAAGGCGATCATCCCCGCATTGTCCCCGGTGTGCTGCAGCTGGGCGTGGTAAAAGGGCAGGCCCTGCTGTTGCGCCAGCTGCCCGAGCAGGGCTTGCAGCGTCCGGTTGTTCGCCACGCCGCCCGACAGGCCGAAGCTGCGGTAGCCGCCGCGCTCGAGCGCCAGCCTCGACTTGCGCACCAGCGACTCGAACACCGCGCGCTGGTAGCTGGCACAAAGGTCCGCCCGGCGGCGCTCGATCACGTCGGGCGCCATTTTTTCGAGCTGGTAGCGCAGGCTCGTCTTCAGGCCGGAGAAGCTGAAATCCAGCGACGCGCGCCGGGCGACGGCCTTGGGGAAGGCGAACGCGTCGGCCCGGCCCGCGAGCGCCAGCTGCTCCACCTGCGGCCCGCCCGGGTAGCCGAGGCCGAGCAGCTTCGCGCCCTTGTCCAGCGCCTCGCCCGCGGCGTCGTCGAGCGTCGTGGCGAGCAGCCGGAGCCGCCGGGAGGCATCGAGTGTGAACAGCGCCGTGTTGCCCCCCGAGACGAGCAGGCCGAGATGGGGGAGCAGCCCGGCAAAGGCCGCGTCGAACGCGGCGGGATCCGCCGCGTGCAGCGCGATGAACGGGGAGAAGGCGTGCGCGCGCAGGTGGTTCACGCCGGTGACCGGCACGCCCCACGCGAGCCCGAGGCTCTTGGCCGCGGCCAGCCCCATCGCCAGGCAGGCGGCCAGGCCCGGGCCGGCGGTGACGGCGATCCGGCTGATCTCCGCCGGCGGCACCGCCGCCAGCGCGCGCTGCAGCAACGGGCCGAAATTCTGCAGGTGCTCGCGGCTGGCGAGGTCGGGCACCACCCCGCCGTAGGCCTCGTGCAGGGCGATCTGGCTGTGGATCCATTCGCCCGCGAGGCCGCGCGCCGGATCGAACACGGCCACCGCGGTCTCGTCGCAGGAGCTCTCAAGCGCGAGGATCATGGGCGTCTGCCCGCTGGGGGCGGGTTTTCCCTCATCATGGCTTCTCCCTCGCCGCCAGCACACCGAGGAGGACCTCTTCCGCCGCATCCAGCTGCCGGTCCGCGATGGGGGCGAAGCCGAAGCGCTGGGCGAATTCCGCCGGCGCCGTGACATCGACCCGCGACTGCTGGAGGCGCAGCTTGGCCTCGTCGTCCGCGGAGAGCTCGAGCTCGACCTGCGGCAGGATGCCCTTCTCGTGGATGGTGATGCCGCTGGGGGTGTAATACCGCGCGGTGGTCAGGCGGATGCCCTCGCCGTTCTGCAGCTCGATGACGCTCTGCACGGAGCCCTTGCCGAAGGTCTTCTCGCCGACGATGACCGCGCGCCTGGTGTCCTTCATGGCGCCGGCGACGATCTCGGCCGCGCTGGCGGTCCCGCCGTTGACGAGGATGGCGATGGGATAGGTGCGGCGGGTGTGGCTGCCATCGGCGGTGAAGCTCTCGCGCGACTCCGGGGTGCGGCCCTGGGTGAAGACGATGAGCTCGCCTTTCTCGAAAAACTCGTTGCACACGTCGATCGCCGCGTCGAGCAGTCCGCCCGGGTTGTTGCGCAGGTCGATCACCAGGGCGCGCATCCCGCGCTGCTCGAGCACGCGCAGCGCCGCCTTGAACTCGTCGCCGGTGCGCTCGCTGAACTGCGTGATCTGCAGGTAGCCGACGCCGGCGGCGTCCACGGTGGTGTTGCGCACGCTGTCGAGGCGGATGCGTTCGCGCTTCAGCTTGAAGTCCAGGGTGCGGTTCTGGCTGGAACGGTAGACCGTCAGGGTCACCTCCGTGTCCGGCTCGCCCCGGACCAGCTTGACGGTCTGGTCGACCGTCGGGTTTTCGAAGGGCTTGCCGTCGATCTTGACCAGCCGGTCGCCCGGCCGCAGCCCCGCGCGCTCGGCGGGCGAGCCGGCAATGGGGGTGATGATGAAGATCTGGCCGTCGCGCTGCTCCACCTGGATACCGACCCCCCCGAAGGCGTTGGTCAGCTCCTCCTCCGTCGCCTGGTACTCGTCGGCGCGCATGAACTGGGAATGCGGGTCGAGCGACCCGACCAGGCCGTCGAGCGCGGAGCGGGTGAGCTCGTCGTAGCTCGCCGGGGCGGTGCCCACGTAGTTCTCCTTCACCAGCTGCAGCACGTCGCGGAAATAGCGCACGTTGCGGTCGCGTTCATGGTCCGGCCACCAGCTGGGCGCCCCGGGCCGGGTCGCCGCGAACTGGGCCAGCCCGTAGCCGGCAAGCACCGCCGCGACGATGAGAAGGACACGTTTGAGCATGGCTTTCACTGTAAGCATTTGCTTGGCTTGGCAAATGGCTTCCACGTCCGACTTTTTTGAAATCTTCGCCGCCGAACCCGGGGCAGCCGCCGGCGTGTCCTTCGCCCGCTACATGGAGCTGGCGATGTACCACCCGACGGCGGGGTACTATACCCGCGACTTCAAGCGGGTCGGCCGGGACGACAAGGCGGATTTCTTCACTGCCACGACCTTCAGCCCGGTGTTTGGCGAACTGGTGGCCGCCGCCGCGATCAAGCTGCTGGCCCCGGCCCGGCCAGCGGACCATGTCTTCGTGGAAATCGGCGCCGAGCCCGGCGGCGGCATCCTCCGCGGCGTGGCCCATCCTTTCGCCGACTACCAGATCATCTCGCTCGGCCAGCCCTTCACCCTGCCGGCCCGCTGCGTGGTGTTTTCCAACGAGCTGTTTGACGCCCAGCCGTTCCACCGCGTGGTCTGGCGCCATGGCGCCTGGCGGGAGCTGGGCGTCGCCCTGCACGGCCGCCACCTGCGCGAGGTCGAGCTGCCGGAGCTGACCGCCGAGCTCGCCGCCCAAGCGGACCGCCTGCCCAAGGCCGCCGAGGAGAACTACCACATCGATCTGCCCCTGCGGACGATCCCCATGCTCGAACGCATCACGGGCCTGGATTGGCACGGGTTGTTCATCGCCTTTGACTATGGCAAATACTGGCAGGAGCTGGCGGAACACATGCCGGCCGGGACGGCCCGGACCTATCACCGCCAGAAAATGGGCAACGACCTGCTGGCCCGTCCGGGCAAACAGGACCTGACCTGCCACATCTGCTGGGACTGGCTCGAGGACGGGCTGGTCCGGGCCGGTTTCGGCGAGCCCCGGGTCGACTCCCAGGAGAGTTTTTTCATGAGCTATGCCGCGGAAACCCTCGCGGCCATCACCGCCGCCGAGGCCAGCAGTTTCAGCCCGCGAAAACGCATGCTGATGACCCTGTTGCACCCGGCCAACATGGGGCAGAAGTTTCAGGCCCTCCATGCTTTACGCAAATAGGCGCGACCCCGCCGGCTAAAACCAAAATTCCCTTGCTAAGCGGTCGGGCCGTCCTTTACTTCCGACCCTTTAACTCCCGAAACACCATGTCACGAATTTGCGCCATCACCGGCAGACGCCCCGTCAAGGGCAAGATCATCCATCGCAAGGGCCAGTCCAAGAAGAGCGGCGGCATCGGCACGCACGTCACCACGCTGACCACCCGTCTGTTCCGTCCGAACCTGCAGTGGATCAAGGTCAAGCTGCCCAACGGCGGCTCGAAACGCATGTGGGTCTCGGTCAAGGCCATCAAGGCCGGCCTCGTGCAGAAAGCCTGAGCTGCCCCACCCTGTCACCAACCCGCCGCGCAAGCTGCGGGTTTTTTTGCGCAGCCACCGGACGCGCCGCTACAACCTGGCCAGCAGATCCTGATACTCGGCGTGCCGTCCGATGAATTTCGCGACGTACGAACACGCCGGCGCCACCTGGCGTCCGGCGGCGCGCGCGTCGGCCAGGGCGGCGCGGACCAGTTGCTCCGCGAGGCCGCGGCCGCGCAGCTCCGGCGGCACGACTGTGTGCGTGAACACCATCCGCCCGGACGCCAGCTCATATGCGCAGACGCAGAGATGACCGTCGACGGTGAGTTCATAGCGATGCGCAGCGGCGTGGTGCACGACCTCGGGCATGCGACCAGCCAAACGACGGACAGCCCCGGAGGCAATCCCGGGCCTTCGCGGGCGGGGTCGCCCACGCTCCAGCTGGCCGGCCGTGGAACCCGTTGCGCAAGGGATGCGCAGCATTACCGGTGGCGGATCCGCGCCGCGGGGAGTATATTCACCCGTGAGGGGCCTGTCTATCCCCGGGCTCCCGCGACCGGTGGATGCCGGCCGCAGTTTCACCGCGCCGCCGAAAAAATCCCCATGACTACGCACCCCTACCTCGACCAGGGCCTCACCATCTTTCACACCCGGTTGCAGGCCCCCGGACCCGGATCGCGCGCTCCGTTCAGCGCCGGCTGCCGTCCGTTCATCACCCTCTCCCGCGAAGCCTGCGCCGGCGCCACCACGCTCGGCCGGCACCTGCTGCCTCTGCTCGACGACCAGCTGGGCGAGACGGGCCGGAGCTGGATGTTCCTCGACAAGGATCTCCTCACTCATGCCCTGACCCAGCACCATCTGCCGGAACATCTCGCCAACTACCTCCCCGAGGACCGGGTCTCCGAGATCAAGGGGATGATCGGCGAGATCGTCGGCCTGCATCCGCCCCTCTGGGAACTGGAACACCGGGTCGCCGAGGCCATTCTCCAGGTCGCGCAGCTGGGCCGCGTCATCTTCGCCGGCCGCGCCGCCCACCTCATCACCCGCGGCCTCGGCGGCGGACTTCATCTCCGGCTCGTGGCCTCGATGGCCACGCGGATCCGGCGCCAGCAGGAGCTGCGGGGCTGTGACGAGGAGACCGCCCGGCACGACCTGCTGAACACCGACCGGGCGCGTTGTCGCTATGTGCAGTCCAACTTCGAGAAGGACATCAACGACCCCCACACCTACGATCTCATCCTCAACACCGACCACCTGTCGCCGGCCACCGCCGCCCAGATCGTGCTCCGGGCGCTGCAGGAACGGGTCGCCGCCCCCGCCAACGGCCCGCTGCCGGGCTAGGTCCGATGCAAGAATCGTATGCCGATTGCCGTGGGGCTGCACCTTGGTGCAGCCGCCCCCTCGCAGCGTGTTAGCCGGTTCGCGGCCGGACCAAGGTCCGGCCCTACCGCGGACGGTGGAACCAATCCAAACGGCCGGCAGCGGCGCCGGCGACCACCGCCGGCTCACCGTCCTCCTCAGGCCGAGCCGGGCCCGAATTTCGCGCGCAGCTTGCGGAACAGCGCCTCGAGATCCTCGCGGCCCTCGATCTTCAGGACCCAAAGCAGACCGCCGTAGACCGCGGCAGCCAAGGGGATCAGGCCGGCCACAACCACGAGATCATGCGCCTTGCCGGCCAGTGCGACCCGGGCCAGCAGCTGTTCCCCGCCCCACACGACCGCCCCCATGAGCGCGCTGGCCAGGGCGATCTTGCCGAGGTTCGGCAGCAGCGGGGCGAAGCCGAGCCCGGGCAGTTTGCGCGTCAGCCGCGTCTGCAGGAACCACGCCTGTACCCCCACCGCCAGGCAGCTCGCCGCCGCCAGGCCGGTCGTGGAGAACCAGCGCATCAGGGCCACGCTGAGCACCAGGTTGACGACAAAGCTGGCCGCGGCGGCCCGCACCGGGGTCGCCATGTCCTTCAGCGCATAAAATCCCCGCAGCGCCACCGTCGTGAACGAGAGGAAGGGCAGCCCGAGGGCGTTGACCACGAGGATGGGCGCCATGAGCGCCGTGTCGCTGGCGTGGAACGCCCCCCGCTGGAACAGCAGCCGGACGATGGGCTCGCTCAGCAGCGCCAGCCCGACCGCCGCGGGGACGTTGAAGATCATGACCAGACGGAGACCCTTGTGGTAATCCTCGCCCAGCCGGCTCCAGTCCGCCCGGGCCGCGTGCCGGGCGATGAGCGGGAAGACCACGGTGGCGATGGCCGCGGCGAACACCCCGATGGGCAGTTCCATGACGCGCGTCGCCCAGTTCAGCACCGCGGCCGCCTGGTCGTTCAGCGACAGCCCGATGAAGCGCGAGACCGAGATGTTGATGAGGTAGATGGCCGAGCCGATCACCGTCGGGCCCATCAGCCGCACGATCTCGCGCACGCGCTCGTCCGGCCGCAGGTCGAGCCGCGGCCGCCAGCCCTCGCCCCAGAGCACGGACGCGGGCACGGCCATCTGCAGGAAGCCGCCGACCAGCACGCCGCCGCACAGCAGGTTCATCCTCGCGGTGTCGCCCCAGGCCCACCACTGGCCGAGCCCGAGCGACCCGATGATGGCGAGGTTGAGCCAGACCGGCGAAAGCGCCGGCTCGCTGAAGCGCCCGAGCACCTGGCAGGCGGCGCTGAACGCCGCGGCGAGGCAGACCAGCACCATGTAGGGGAAAAGGATCACGGCCAGGTCGGCGCCCAGCAGCAGGCGCTGCGCGGTGTCGGGCTCCATCCCGAGATTGCCGGCCAGCCGCAGCAGCGTCGCGGCGTTGGCCATCACCAGCATGGCGGACACCACGACGGTCGTCGTCACCACCAGCAACCAGCTCGCCACCTTGCTGATCAGCGTGAAGGCGCCGGCCCGCTGGTTGTGCTCCAGCTCATGGCTCATCGTCGGCACGAAGGCGGCGGTGAGCGCCCCCTCGCCGAGCAGCCGGCGGAACAGGTTCGGCAGGGTGAAGGCCGACACATAGGCGGAGCTCAGCGCGCTCGTGCCGAAGACCGCCGCGGTCAGGATCTCGCGCCCGAGCCCCAGCACGCGCGATACCACCGTCGCCGTCGCGACGACGCTGATGTTTTTCAGGTGCTTCGACACGACCGCGGGCGGGACGGCGCCCTATTGCACGGCCAGCTTCAGGGCCCCGCCCTCGATGGTCACCGCCGTCAGCTTGGTCAGGGCCACGCGCAAATCGTCCGAGATCTTCTGCTTGGCCGTGAGGGACGAGATGAGAAAGCCCGACGCCGCCGGCACCAGGTGCAGGGGGCAGGACCCGAGGAAGACCTTGTCGGGGACGAACTCGAGCCCATCGCCCGCCTTGCGGAAGACGCCGGTCGCCTGGACGGTGACGTCGTAGGTCATGCCCGCCCAGTTCAACGTGCATTTCATGCCGACCTGGAGCCGGTCGCCGATGATGCGGAAATTGGGCGCCGACGGCACCAGGAGACTGTCGGCCGGGGCGTTCTTGCTGTCGTCCGGCTTGTCCGCGGCCTTGGGTTTTTCGGCCGCATTCGGCGCCGGCTTGGCCGCGGGTTTCGCCGCGGAGGGGGCGGTGGCCGACGGGGCGCCAAGGGACGAGGCCCAGGCGTTCAGCTCGTCCTCGTTGAGCGAGATGCCCTTGCCGTCGATCAGCAGCTTTTCCTTGGCCTGCCAGCCCCTGCTCTTGGCGTTATTCTCGGAACCGGGGACGAAATAAACGACGCTGCGCACCGGCTCCTTGGGCAGTTCCTTGACCTGCAGCACCGGCTTGAAAACCAGGTAGGCGCAGGCCGCCACCACCCCGACGATGAGGCCCAGCACCGCGCCGAGGGCGACTTCCGTGACACTTGGACCGTAGAGGGCTTTCTCGAGTTTTTTGTCAGCCATGGCGGGGGGGAGTTATTTCGCAGCGGCCGGCGCCGCGGGTTTGCTTCCGGCGGATTTGCTTTCAGCGGGTTTGCTTTCGGCGGGTTTGGCCGTGGCGGGCGCGGCCGGGGCGGTGGGTTTCTTCTTGTAATCCGTGATGTAGAAACCGGTGCCCTTGAAAATGAGGCCCGCGCCCCCGCCCACCTTGCGCCGCAGCGTGCGGCGCTTGCAGGCCGGGCAGAGCTTGAGCGGCGCATCCTTCATCGGCTGGAAGGCTTCCATTTCGTGGCCGCATTTGGTGCAGACGTATTCGTAGGTGGGCATCCGAAAAATTGGGTTAAGGTATGGTTCGCCCCCCGCGGCTTGGCGAGTCTGTTCTTGGCCCGCGGCGGGGGCGAATCCATTTGCCAACCCGTCCCGCCCGCCAGACTGTGGGCCGCGCGATGGATTTTCCCGCCCAATTCGAGCACTACCGCCAGCGCGTGGAGCGGGGCCTGGACGAACACCTCCCCCCCGCCGCCACCCGCCCCGCCCGGCTCCACGCGGCCATGCGCTACAGCCTCCAGGCGGGAGGCAAGCGCCTGCGGCCCGTCCTCGTGCTCGCCGCCGCCGACCTCTTCGCCCCGGCCGGCGCGGCGGACGGGCCTGGCTCCCTCGCCCCCTCCGAGATGGCCGTGCCCGCCGCCGTGGCGGTCGAGTGCGTCCACACCTACTCCCTGATCCACGACGACCTGCCCTGCATGGACAACGACGACCTCCGCCGGGGCCGGCCCACCGCCCACCGGCAGTTCGACGAGGCCACGGCGCTGCTGGCGGGCGACGCCCTGCTCACCCACGCGTTTGCGCTGCTCAGCCTCCATTATCCCGCGGACCGGGGCCTCGCCCTGGTGCGCGAACTGGCCGCGGCCGCGGGCAGCCGGGAGCTGATCGGCGGCCAGATGGACGACCTGCTCGCCGAGAAAAACCCCGGCATCACGGCCGCGGAGCTGGACCAGATCCACCTGCGGAAGACCGCCGCCATGATCGAGTCCGCCCTCGCACTGGGCGGACTCGCCGCGGGGGTGAGCGACGCCGCCCCCTTGAACACGCTGCACCTGGCCGGCCGGCACCTCGGCCTCGCGTTCCAGATCGTGGACGACATCCTCGACGCCACCGCGGACACCGCGACGCTCGGCAAGACCGCGGGCAAGGATGCCCGGGCCGGCAAGGCCACGTATGTGACGCTCCACGGCCTCGACGCTTCGCGCCGCAGCGCCCGCGAGCACACCGCGGCCGCCCGGGCCGCCCTCGCGCTTCTGCCCGGCGGCGCCCCCTTTCTCGTGGCACTGGCGGAAACCATGGGCGCGCGGTCGAACTGAACGCGCGGCGGGCCCGGCCGGCTACCGGCCGCCCGCGGCCGCGACCGTCAGCCCGTCGAGCAGTTCCGTCATGTCGCCCGCGACCTCGGGATATTCGCTTTCCTTGGCCCAGGTGCGCAGCTGCACCACCCCCTCGGGCCCGCTGTAGAAATAGCCGTGGTTCAGGTAGGTCGTGCCCTCCACCCGCGCGGCAAACTCCAGTTCGACCACCGGCACCGCGCCGCGCAGCTTCTCACCGCGCCGCCGGACCACGATCGACTCGGCGCCGTCCCGGGCGGTCTTCAGCACGGCCTGCTCGATGTCCCCGTCCGCCAGCGGATGATCCTCGGCGATGAACTGGGCCTCGGCCTTCTGGTCGGCGCGCAGGAAATTGAAGACGCCCGTCTCCTGGTCGGCGGGATCGCGGTACCAGCGCGTGGCGTCGTACCGCAGCCGGAAGCGGCCGGCGGTGATGACCCGCCACCGCTCGCGCTCCGCCACCACGCGCGGGTCCGTGCTGTCCGGCCGGAGCCTGATGCTGCCGAAGAAACTTTCCGCCCGCTCGGCTCCCGTCCCCTGCGCCGGCCACTCTGCGCTCATCACGTAGAGCGCGGCCCCCACGACCACCAGCCGGATCTCGCGCAGGGTCCTTTCCCGGGGCTGGACAATCACCACCCGTTCACCCGCGAAGGGGCCGAGGTGGTAGGGCTCCCGCGCGCGCAGCTGGCCGGGGCGCGAGCGCATCAGCTCGCCGAGGGACTTTTCGTACAGGCCCGGCGCCTCGCCCGGCATGATGGCCAGGGGATAGGCGAAGCGGATGAGCATGGTGTGCTCGCCCGCCTGTTCCGCGAAAAACCGGCTGGCCTTCACGTCGCCCTGGGGCGACGGCGTCAGGATCGTGTCCGACTTGGGTGGCGTGATGAACTGCGCCTCAATCGTCCAGTCCGGCGCGCTGAACGGCGTGTCCGCCCGCAGGGCCGGGGTGCCGCTGAGGACGGACAGGCTGAGAAGACCGGCAAGGCACCGCATGGCCCGACATCTAATCCACGGTCATTCAACCTCGGCAAGCCCGCAGAAAAAGGAGAACCCCTCAGGGTCGGCCGGCGCCCGCCGGCCCTCCCCATGCCCGGGCTGTCATACTTAACCGCAGCCGTCCGCCAGCCGTTGGCAGGGCTGGACCTTGGTCCAACCGGGCAGGAGCTGATTGCGCGGATGCGGCTGCACACAAGGTGCAGCCCTGCGGCCAGCGGCCGGACCGCGTTGCGCTCCGGTGGCCGCCGTGGACCGGCGGATCAGTTCGCCGCGACGGCCGCCTTGACGAGGTCGATGAACGACCGCGCCTCCAGCGCCGCGCCGCCGATGAGGCCGCCGTCGATGTCCTTCTCGGCGAGCAGCTCGGCGGCGTTGGACGGCTTCATCGAGCCGCCGTAAAGGATGCGCACCTTCTGGGCGAGCGGCGCGCCGTGGAGCTTGGTCAGCAGGTCGCGGATGAACGCATGCACCTCCTGCGCCTGCGCGCTCGTCGCCACCTTGCCCGTGCCGATGGCCCACACCGGCTCGTAGGCGATGACCACCGTCGTGATCTGCTCCTTCGTCACGCCCTGCAGGCCGCCCTCGACCTGCCGCTGCACGACGGCGAGCGTGGCGCCCGACTCGCGCTCGGCGAGCGTCTCGCCGACGCACAGGATGGGCTTCAACTGGTTGGCCAGGGCCGCGAGCACCTTCTTGTTCACGAAGGCGTCCGTCTCGCCGAAATAGGCGCGGCGCTCGCTGTGGCCGAGGATGACGTGCGAGACGAAGAGCCCGCGGAGCATTTCGGCCGAGACCTCGCCGGTGTAGGCCCCGCCCTTCTCCGGGTGCATGTTCTGCGCGCCGAGCTTCAGGGCCTGGCCCTCGAGCGTCCGGCCCACGCTTTCCAGCGCGGTGAACGGCGGGCAGAGGACGATGTCCACCGCGGTCTCGCGGCCGATCTCGGCGACGATGTCCGTGGTCAGGGCGACGCCGTCGGCGGCCGTCTTGTTCATTTTCCAGTTACCGGCGATGAGTTTCTTGCGGATCATGGGAGTAAAGTAGTGGGTAGTGAGTAGTGGGTAGCGAGTAGATATTTGGCGAATGTGAGATGCTCGCTACTCGCTCCTCACTCCTCGCGACTGAGGCCGTCAGGCCTCCAGGAACGCCACGCCGGGGAGCACCTTGCCCTCGAGGAACTCGAGGCTGGCGCCGCCGCCGGTGGAGCAGTGGGTGACCTTGTCGGCCACCTTGAATTTCTTGGCGGCCGTGGCGGTGTCGCCGCCGCCGACCACGGTGATGGCGCCCGCGGCGGTGGCCTCGGCGACGGCCGCGGCCATCGCCTTGGTCGAGCCGGCGAACGGCTCGAACTCGAACACGCCGGACGGCCCGTTCCAGATGATGGTCTTCGCGCGCAGGATGGCGGCGCGGTAGAGCGCGATGGACAGCGGCCCGGCGTCGAGCCCCATCCAGCCCGCGGGGATGCCGGTGGCGTCGGTCGCGGTCTGCGTGGCGGCGTTGGCGTCGAACCTGTCGGCGCACAGGTAGTCGACGGGGAAGATGAGCTTCACGCCCTTCGCCCGGGCCTTCGCCACGAGCTCGGGCACGAGCTTTGCGCCCTCGGCGTCGAACAGGCTGTTGCCGATTGCCATGCCCTGCGTCACCTTCTTGAAGGTGAAGGCCATGCCGCCGCCGATGATGATCTCGTCGGCCTTCGCCAGGAGATTGTTGATCAGCGGGATCTTGTCGGCGATCTTCGCGCCGCCGAGGATGGCGAGCAGCGGGCGCGCCGGGTGGTCGAGCACGGCGGCGAAGGCCTTCAGCTCGGCCTCCATCAGGAAGCCGGCGGCCTTCTGCGGCAGCGTCACGCCGACCATCGACGAGTGCGCGCGGTGCGCGGTGCCGAAGGCGTCGTTGACAAACACGTCGCCGAGCTTCGTCAGGCTGGCGCGGAACGCGGCCACGGCGGCGGGATCGGCCTTCTTCGACGTGCCGTCCTCCAGCTTCACCTTGCCCTCCTCCTCGATGTGGAAGCGGAGGTTTTCCAGCAGCACCACGGTGCCCGGCGCGAGCTGCGCGCAGGCGGCCTCGACGGCGGGGCCGACACAGTCGTCGAGGAAGATGACGGGCCGGCCCAGCAGCTTCTCCAGCTCGGCCGCGACGGGCTTGAGCGAGAACTTGGCGATCCGCCGGCCGTCCGGGCGGCCGAGGTGCGACATGAGCACGACCGATGCGCCCTGCTCCAGGGCGTACCTGATCGTGGGTAGCGCGGCGGCGATGCGCTGGTTGTTGGTGATGGCGCCGGTGGCCTTGTCCTGCGGGACGTTGAAGTCGACGCGGATGAGGACCCGTTGGCCGGCCAGGCTGAGGTCGCGGATGGTTTTGAACTTGGGCATGGAATGAAAGGGCTGAATAACTGAAAAGCTGAAGGGCTGAAACGAAAAGGCTGAAAGCGTCGGGACCGCCGCTGGATTGATTCAGCCCTTCAGTCCTTCCGGCTTTCAGCCGTTGGCTTCGAGTCGCCCGCGACTCAAAGCTGGGCGGCGATCTTCTGGGTCAGCTCGACGACGCGGTTGGAATAGCCCCACTCGTTGTCATACCAGCTGACGAGCTTGAAAAACTTGCTGTTGAGCTCGATGCCGGAGCCGGCGTCGAAGATCGACGAGGCCTTGCAATGGATGAAGTCGGTGGAGACCACCTCGTCGGTCGTGTATTCCAGGATGCCCTTGAGGTAGGTCTCGGAGGCCCTCTTCATCGCCTCGCAGATCTCCTTGTAGGAGGTGGCCTTGACGGTCTTCACCGTGAGGTCGACGACGGACACGGTCGGAGTCGGCACCCGGAAGGACATGCCGGTGAGCTTGCCCTTGACCTCGGGGCACACGAGGGCGGTGGCCTTCGCGGCGCCGGTGCTGGCGGGGATGATGTTCTGCGCCGCGGTGCGGCCGCCCTTCCAGTCCTTCTTGGAGGGACCGTCCACCGTCTTCTGGGTGGCGGTGTAGGAGTGGATCGTCGTCATGAGGCCTTCCTCGATGCCGAAGCCCTCCTTGAGGAGCACGTGGACGAGCGGCGCGAGGCAGTTCGTGGTGCAGGAGGCGTTGGAGATGATGCTGTGCTTGGCCAGGTCGAGCTTGTCGTCGTTCACGCCGATGACGACGGTGATGTCCTCGCCCTTGGCCGGGGCGGAGATGATGACCTTCTTGGCGCCGGCGGTGATGTGGCCCCGGGCCTTCTCGGCCTCGGTGAACAGGCCGGTCGACTCGATCACGAGCTCGACGCCCAGCCTGGCCCACGGCAGCTCGGCGGGGGACTTGGCGGAGACAACCAGGATGTCCTTGCCGTTGACCACGAGCACGTCGTCCTCGGCCTTGTCCGGCGCGGATTTCCTGGACGACACGGTGCCGGCAAAGCGGCCCTGCGTGGAGTCGTACTTCAGCAGATAGGCCAGGTTGTCGGCGGGCACGATGTCGCCGACGGCGACGACATCGAGCTTGGTGCCCAGGAGGCCCTGCTCGACGAGGGCGCGGAAAACGAGGCGGCCGATGCGGCCGAAACCATTGATTGCTACTTTGACTGCCATGTTAGTGGTGGGTTGTGGTCTGATTGCACAGCCGGCAGGAAAAGCCGGCAGTTATGCGGAATGAAGTGCACGCCGCCGGGGTTGGCAAGCGAGATACGTGCCATATTAACCCGGGATGATCATTCCGCAAAAAATGCGCACCGCACAGTTGGGTTTTCCCTTCCCGGGGCATCGGGCCTACCAGGCCGCGCGCCAGAGGCTGCAGCCCAGACCGGGGAGGAACAACGCGGGCGTCACCGGGCCGCCCGGGGGCCGCCGGCCGGCGGTATAAAAGCACTCGTGATCGGCGATGATCTCCCATTCCCGCAGGCCGAAGTCGCCGATCGGGACCGTCGTGTCGTCGGTGTGCGGGTTGACGGCGAACAGCAGCCGCTCCGGCCCGTGGCTGCCGTCGGCGTTGTAGACGGCCACCAGCGCCGGCGCCCCGGCCGATGAGAAGCACTGGAAGAATCCCTCCGACGGCCGCGACCACAGCCGCAGCAGGCCGCCGCGGGCCGAGCGCCGGAACGCGATCCAGCCGGCGAAATACTCGTGGGTCGCCGGGTAGTGGGCGATCCGCTGGTAGTCGAGGGCGTTGAGGTCGCCGCGCAGGTAGGTGTTGTTCACGCCATACTTCGAGCGCAGGAAATCCTGCCCTTCCGCCAGCAGCGGGATGCCGACCGAGGCGAACAGGATCGCGGCCATCAGGTGCGTGCGCCGCCGGTCGTTCGCGGTCGGCACGAAGCCGTTGAAGTCGCGGTTCTCCGTGATCATGTCCAGCCACGTGCGGTCGTCGTGCGACTCGGTGTAGTTGACGGTCTGCGCCGGCCAGTAGGCGAAGTGCCACGGCGAGCCCTTGAGGAAGTACTCCAGCCGGTCCGCCGCGCCGTTCCCGTGCACATAGTCGCGCAGGAAGTTCCGGTAGCCGTCGTTCCACGACGCGTAGCCGGTCGGCCGCAGCGCCGCGGCGATGTGCCCGCGGAAGCTCCACGGCTCCGCGATCAGGATCACGTCGGGCTTCACCTGCTTCACCGCCGTCTCGATCGCGCGCAGCGTGTTCACCCCGATGAGCTCGGCCAGGTCGAAGCGGAAGCCGTCGACCCCGTAGACCCGGATGAAATGGACGAGGCTGTCGATGATGAGCCGCGTCGCCATCGCCGAGCGGCAGCGCAGGTCGTTGCCGCAGCCGCTCCAGTTGCTCATCCCGCCGTCGTCATCGAGCTCGAAGTAATAGAGCTTGTCGATGAACAGCAGGTGCGCCGGCTCGCCGACATGGTTGTAGACGACGTCGATCACCACCGCCATGCCCTGCTGGTGGAAGGCGGTGACCAGCTCCTGCAGCTCCTTCACCTGCGAGGCCCCGGCCGCCGCCATCCCGTAGGCGCTCGCCGGTGAGAAGTAATTCGCCGTCATGTAGCCCCATTGGTATTCCCCGCGGGTGCGGTTGTCGAATTCGTGGACCGGCTGCAGCTCCACGCAGTTCACGCCGAGCTGCTTCAGGTAGAAATCCGGGCTTTCCACCCATTTCCGCAGGCCGGTGAAGCCGAGCCGCTCCTCCGGGCTGAGCGGGAGCGGCGCCCGCGCCGCGAGGTCGCGGACGTGCGCCTCGACCATGACCAGGTCCTGCCAGAGCGGCGTGGTGAAGCTGCGGTCGCCCGCGCCCACCCAGGCGGGATCGAGCACGATCCCCGGCCCCTCGCGGCCCACCGCCGCCTGCGCGTACGGATCGAGGATTTTCTGCCCCGGGCGGAAATGCCCGAAGACGTCGTGCGGGCCGCTGACCGAATACCAGTAGAACCAGCCGTGCAGGTTGCGGTCGAGATGCGCCTCCCACACGCCCCGCCAGGTGCCGTCCTCCTCGCGCCGGTCCAGCTCGTAGCCGAAGGCCTGCGCCTGCTCCTCGACCTGCTCGCACAGGAACAGCCGCACGTGCTTCGCGCGCGGGGCGAACAGCCGGAAGGTGGTCTCGTTCTTCCGCACCAGCGCGCCGAGCGGCAGGTCGCTGCGCATCGCGTAGAAGAACTTGCCCTGCCGCACCCGCGTCTTGACCGCCTCGCGGCCGTCGGCCTGGTTGACGACCGAGTAGGTCTGGTTGAGCAGCACCGGCTCCGCCGTCGTGAACTGGAACAGGTTGCGCCCCGTGCGCCGGGGGTCGATGGCGAGGTTGAGCCGGCCTTGGCCGTCGGGCACCAGGTTGGTCGCGCCGTGCGGCAGGTCGAGCCAGCGGTTGTCGCCCGTGACGAACTTGAATTGCTGCGGCGGGTCCGTCAGCAGCGGCCCGGCGGGCTTGCGCAGCAGCCAGACGTTCCGGCCGTTGACCACGCCCGGCACCAGGGACCACTCCAGCCGGCCCACGGCTTCCTGCCAGCCGTTGAAGTCACCGGCCACATAGACCGCCATCACGCTGAAATCCACCCAGCTGTGCTCCGCCGGGTCGAGCACGAAGACCAGCAGCCCGTTCTCGTCCACGTAATACGAGGCCTCGTCCGCGTAGAGCGACGGCGCCGCCGGGCTCAGGTCGGAGAACGCGAACGCCCTGTCGCCCGGCGCCAGCAGCGGCAGCGAATCGCCCGCCCAGTCCGCATCCAGCTCAATGACCCCGGTCGAGGGGGAGAGCAGCCAGGCCCGGGTGATGCGGTGCGCGTATTCAGCCATGGGACAGTTCTCCAGCAGTTGGCGCGCCACCGCAAGCACGGCGTGCAGGTCGGCGGGGCAGCCGTAGGCAGCGAGCTTGCTCGCGCGGGGTGACGGAGGGCGCGAGCAAGCTCGCTGGCCCACGCCCCAGGAAAATTGGGGTGCCTTTGCGGCCGATCGTGGTTTCCCTTCCCCGCATGCCCACGGAACGTTTCCTTGTCGCCCTGTCCGGCGGTGTCGACAGCAGCGTCGCCGCCCTCCTCCTCCGGCAGCAGGGCTGCGCGGTCGTCGGGGCGTACATGAAGAACTGGATCAACGAGGACCGGGTCATCGGCCACTGCCCGTGGCAGCAGGACATCACCGACGCCCGCGCCGTCGCCGACCGGCTGGGCATCGAGTTCCGCGTCGTCAACCTGATGGACGACTACCGCCGGCTGGTCGTGGACTACCTGCTCGACGGCTATCAGCGCGGCCTCACGCCCAACCCCGACGTCATGTGCAACAGCCGCGTCAAGTTCGGCGTCTTCGCCGCATATGCCCGCGCCGAGGGTTTCACCGCCCTCGCCACCGGACATTACGCGCGGCGGGTGGAGGCGGGATTATCAGGCCCGCGGGGCCATGGGTCCGAAACGACAAACTGCGGGACCGATGGTCCCGCCTCCAGACCCTATGCCCTCCTCGAGGGCCTCGACCAGAACAAGGACCAGTCGTACTTCCTCGCCCTGCTCACCCAGGAGCAGCTCCGCTACGCCCGGTTTCCCATCGGCCATCTGGCGAAGCCCGCGCTGCGCCGGCTCGCCGCCGACGCCGGACTCGTCACCGCGGCCAAAAAGGACAGCCAGGGCATCTGCTTCATCGGCGAGGTGCGCATGGCCGACTTCCTGAAGGCCTATGTGCCGGAGCATCCGGGCCCGATCGTCCGCGCCACCGACGGCCGGGTCCTCGGCGAGCACCGCGGACTCCATTATTATACCATCGGCCAGCGCCGGGGGATCCGCATCCCTTCAAACACCGACGACCGGGCCTACGTCGTCACCGGCAAGCGCGCGGCCGACCACGCGCTGCTTGTCGCCTTCGACGGCCCCGAGGCGCCGGGTCTCTGGGCCGAGGCCTGCGGCGTCCATGGGGTGAGCTTCATCGGCGCGCCCGTCACCGGCCCGCGCCGCCTCGAGGGCCGCGTGCGCTACCGCGATCCCCGCGTGGACCTGGAGTTCACGCCCGGCCCCGGCCAGAGCGCCCGCATCAGGTTCTCCCAACCCCAGCGCGCCCTCGCCTCCGGCCAGATCCTGGCGCTCTATGAAGGCGAGCAGCTCCTCGGCGGCGCGGTGTTCGACTGAGCCGTGGCCGGTCACCCGGACGCGGGCCGGCGATCCCGGGCATTTTAATAGTTAGGCAGCGATTCCGGCGTCCGCTGTTGGGCTGGACCTTGTGTCCAGCCGCGAACCGGCGGCTGCACCATTGATTGATATTAGCCAGCACTCCTCCGTTAGGAGAATCCATCTTGCCGGGAAGATTGTTCCTGGGTGTGGGCCGGGTGCCCTCACCCGGCGGGTTTCAGTTTTCGCCGCCCCTGCCTGGCGGGGTGAGGGCACCCCGCCCACACCGACTCGACGGAGTCGTGCTGGTCCGTTCGTCTTACTCAGGCCCCCTGCTTATCGCGGGGCCGGCACTCCGGCGGCAGCCGCTCCCGTCCGCGCCGCGGCTACGCGTTCATCGACTCATTGAGCACATCCAGGACCGTCTGGAAAAGCACCGGCAGGGTGAAGGGCTTCTTGAGCATGCGCGTGGCGCCGAACGCCCCCGCCAGCTTGAGATACAGCGCCGGGTCGTGCGCATGGCCGCCGGACATGGCGATGATGCCGATCTTCGGATTCTCGCGCCGCAGGTCCGTGACCGTTTCCAGCCCCTCCTTGTTCGGCATCACCATGTCGGTGATGACGAGGTCGGGGGGATCGGCGCGGAAGAGTTTCACCCCCTTCTCGCCGTCCGGCGCCTGGATGACCCGGTAGCCGTGCTCGGCGAGGGCCATCGCCAGTGTCTCCCGAAACAGTTCGTCGTCTTCAATGAGGAGGATGGTGGTCATGGGGTTGCGGCCGGGGTCTTGGGGTGTAGCAGTTCGTGGACCGTGGCCGCGAGGATTTCGGCCGTGAACGGCTTGAGGAGAAATGCGTGCGCCACCCGCTTGATCTCCGGCAGGTCCACGCCGCCGGACTCATGGCGGGACAATCCGCTCATGGCCAGGATCCGGACTTCCGGGCGCGCCTGGGCGACGGCCACGGCCAGGTCCGCGCCGCCGAGTTTGGGCATGTCGACATCCGTGATGATGAGGGAAATTTCGGCGGCATGCTTGCTGAAAAAAATGATGGCCTCCACGCCATCCACGCAGCTCACGGCGCGATAACCGGACTTCACCATGATGGCCGAGACCAGCGTCCGGATGGCGGCGTCATCGTCCACCACGAGGACGAGTTCCCCGTTGCCGGCCGGCTGGTCAAACGGCATGGCGTTTTTCACCCGCGTCTCGTCGCTTTCGGTGGCCGGCAGGAACACGCGGAACGTGGTGCCTTGGCCGGGTACCGTGTCGAGGGTGACAAAGCCATGGTGGCTGGCGACCAGCCCGCGCACGGTGGACAGGCCCAGACCGGTGCCCCGCCCCGCGCTCTTGGTGGTGAAGAACGGCTCCCAGACATGGGCGAGAACCTCCGGCGCGATGCCGCTGCCGGTGTCGGCCACCTCGATCACCAGCCACGGCCCCGGGGTCGCCTCGGGCATGACGCGGACCTGCTCCTCGTCGAGCCGGCGGTTGGCGAGCTTGACGCTCAGGGTGCCGCCCTGCGGCATGGCATCGCGGGCGTTCACGCAAAGGTTCATCAGCACCTGGTGGATCTGCGTCGGGTCACCCATGACCGGCCAGAGGTCGGAGGGCACCTCGTGCTCCAGCCGGATGGACTTGGGAAAGGTCTCCTCCATCAGCTCGATGACGTCCCGGGCCAGATGCTTCACCTGCGTGGCACGGAACTCGCCGGTGGTGCTCCGCGCGAAGCCGAGGATCTGCTTCACCAGGCCGGCGCCGCGCCCGGCGCTGCGCTCCAAAGTGTCAAGGATCGCCAGGTCGCGGGGCGCGGACAGGCTGCCGCGCAGCATGGGCGCGGCAAACACGATCGGGGCGAGCACGTTGTTGAGGTCGTGCGCGATGCCGGCGGCGAGCATCCCGATGCTCTCCAGCCGCTGGGAGTGCAGGAACTTCTCCTCCAGCAGCTTTTTCTCCGTGATGTCGGCGATGAGGCTGAGCCGGGCGCGGGGCCGGCCCGCCTCGTCGCGGACCAGCGTGATGCGGAAATCCAGGGTCAGTTTCCGGCCATCCCGCGTCTGCGCCCGGACCTCGCCGTTCCAGAATCCGGCGCTGGCGACGGCCTGGCGCAGGGTGGGCACGACGCCCAGTTCATCGATGCCGAGCACCTCTTCCGGCGGGCGGCCCGTGACTTCGGCCGCGGGCCAGCCGAAGACCTCCTCGGCCGCGCGGTTCCACAGGGTGATTTTGTTCTCCAGGTCCACGATCATCACGGCGTCGTGCGAATTGGAGAGGATTTCATTTTGCTCCCTGAGCTTCTTCTCCGTCTCCTTGTTCAGGGTGATGTCGCGTGAGATTCCCATCAGGCCGGTGATCCGGCCCGCCGCATCGCGCAAGGGCACCTTGGTGCTGGACACCCACGTCACCCGGCCGTCGGGCCAGTCTTCCTTTTCCTCGATGCCAATCAGCGGCTCGCCGGTCTCCATCATCCGCTGCTCCTCGGCAAAGGCGCGCTGCGCGTGCTCATCGCCGAAGATGTCGAAGTCGGTCCGGCCGACTGCCGCCTCGGGGCCGCGCAGCCGGAAGCTCCGGGCCTGGGCCGCGTTGATCCGGACGAACCGGCTTTGCCGGTCCTTGAAATAGACATGGTCCGGGATGGTGGCCATCAGATTGCTCAGCAGCGTCTGTTCCTCGCGGAGCGCGCTCTCCGCCTGGATCCGCATGGTGATGTCGCGTGAGTTGATGACGATGCCTCCGACCGCCGGATCTTGCATCAGGCTGGTGCCGATCGCGTCGATCGTGCGCCAGGTACCGTCCCGATGCCGGTAACGGAATTCCGCCGACTCGATGACCCCGGGCAGGGGCAGCTTCAGCTCAAGCAGCGTCCGGACCTGGGCCAGGTCGTCGGGATGCACCAGCTCGAAGATATTCCGCCCGACCAGTTCCACCGGCTTCCAGCCCAGCACGCGCTCCAGGGAATGGCTCTCATACTGGATGATGCCGGTGGCATCCACCACGGTCACGATGTCGAGCGAGTTGTCCGTGAGGGCCCGGAAGTGTCTTTCGCTCTGGCGGAGAGTCTCGGCGGCCTGCTTGCGCCCGGTGAGATCCTGCTTGATGGCGATGAAATTTGTGATCGCACCCTGCCGGCCGAGGACCGGCGTGATGGTCATTTCCTCGGGATAAAAAGTGCCGTCCTTGCGGCGGTTGACCAGTTCACCCCGCCAGACGCGCCCCGCGAGGATCGTGGCCCACATCTCCGCATACATCGCCCGTTCCTGCCGGCCGGACTTCACCAGGTCCCGCGGGTTTTTGCCGACCGCCTCCGCGACCGGGTAGCCGGTCAGGGTCACAAAGGCCGGATTGGCCCACTGGATGATGCCGTCGCGATCCGTGATGACGATGGCGTTGGCGGCGGCATTGAGCGCGGCGCCCAGCAGGCGCTCCGCCGCCGGCTGCGGGCGCACCGTGCGGTCCCGGCCTGATGTCCGGACCGGTGGATGCCGGCGCGTCGGATGCGACGGCCCTGACGGACGTTTGTCCGGGGGCCGGTGTTTGGCTCTCGCTCGGGCTTTCATGACTGCAGCCAGCGGGTTCCTGTGGGGATTCGCTTCACAAAGGTACGGCAGCTGTCGTGGCCCCGGCAGCCGCCTCAACCAGTCTGGACACAATACGCGGGATGTCGCGCCTAAACTCAGCCCCGTTCCCGCGGTGCAAAACGCGTGACGCCGGGCCCGGGTTCGCAACAATGCCCGGGCCATGAGCGGAATCATCGCCCGGGTGCGCGACTACCTCGAGCGGGAACGGCTGCAGCCGGACCTGAACCGCGCCGCGCGCTGCACGGTGGGTTTCATGGGCCCCCTGCTCGCCGCGCACTGGTGGCATTTCCCCTTCGAGATTTCCTTCGCCGCCCTCGCCGCGCAGAACATCGCGCTCGTCGACGTCCGCGGCTCCTATCCGCTCCGCCTCGGCCTGCTGCTGGCGATGAGCGCCGTGCTCGCCGGGGCCACGTGGCTCGGCGGCGCCACCGGCGCCCACCTGCCGCTGGCCCTCGGGGCTGTGGTGCTCCTGATGGTCGCGGGCGGGGGGTGGCGGCATCTCAGCCCCGAGTACGGCCCCTCGCTCGCCATCTCCTCCAACCTCCTGTTCCTCCTCGCGCTCGCGCCGGCGGGCGGGGAAGCGGCGGCCGGCCGCTATTTCCTCGTCGCGCTGGCGGGCGGCCTGTGGGGCGTGCTCGTGCAGGTGGCGCTGTGGCCGTTCCGCGCCCAGCACCCGCTGCGCCGCGCCGTCGCCGACAGCTGGCTGGCGCTCTCCGACCTGCTCGCGGCGATGGCGCCCGACCGGAACGCCGACTCCGTCGCCCGCCACACGCGGCTGGGCGAGCGCCAGGGTCTCCTGCGCACCGCGCTCGACCAGGCCACCGCGGCGCTGGCCGCCGCCGCGACGCGCCGCCCGCGACCGCAATTGCGCCAGCTCGACGAGTTGAACCTCGCCGCCGCGCGGCTCGCGACGCGTTTTCTCGCATTCAACACGTCCTTCGAGACCCTGATGGAGCGCCCCGACTTCGCCGCCCTCGCGCCCAGTTTCGCCCCGGTGCTCACCTCGCTGACCAACACGACCCGCGCGGTCGCGGTCACCGTCGTCTCGCGCCAGCCCTCGCACCTCGCCGCCGCGGAGGTCCGGCTGCGCCGGCTCGGCAACCTGCTGCACGCCCTGCAGGACCGCGTGCTCCGCCAGACCGCCCGGGCGCCGGCGGGGGCGCAGCTGGATTTCATCCTGCGCCAGATCGCCGCGCAGCTCCCCCTGATCCACCGGGCGCTGCGCGCCACCATCGAGCGCGCCGGGGAGCACGCGGCCTTCTCGCTCGAGCTGTTCGACCTCCAGACCTGGACCCTGCGCCCGCTCGCCTCGGCGCTCAACCTCCGCTGGCGGCCCGACGGCGCGCTGGTGCGCTTCATCGCCCGCGCCACCGTCCTGCAGCTCGCCGGCGTGGCGTTCTTCAAGTACTTCGGCATCGAGCGCGGGTACTGGCTGCCGCTGACGACGATGGTCGTGCTGCAGCCCGACTACGGCGCCACGCGGCTGCGCGCCGGGCAGCGCGTGCTCGGCACGCTCGCGGGCAGCGGGCTCGCCAGCCTGCTGCTGTGGCTCGCGCTGCCGCCGGCCGTGCTGCTGGCGGCGATGGCGGCGACGATGGCCGGCTTCGCCTTCTGGCTGAAGCGCAACTACACCGTCGCGGTCTTCTTCATCACCCTCTTCGTCGTGCTGATCACCGAGGTGTCCGCCAAGGTGACGGTCGCGTTCACCCTCGAGCGGCTGGCGGCCACGGCGGCCGGCGGCCTGCTGGCGCTGCTGACGGCGCTGCTGTTCTGGCCGGTGTGGGAGCGCACGCGTTTTCCCGGGATCCTGGCCGGCGCGCTGCGGGCCAACCGCGCCTACCTGCGCGTGCTCGGCGAGCGGCTGGCGGCGGGCGGCGGCTTCGACGCCGGGGCGATCGAGGCCAAGCGCGCCGCCGAGACCGCCAGCCACCTCGTCTTCACCTCGCTGCAGCGCATGTCCGGCGACCCGAAGAGCCAGCGGGAACGCCTCGAGCAGTCCGCCACGCTCGCCAACGGCAACCAGCGGATCACGCGCGCCCTCACCGTCGTCGCCGTGCACCTCACGCCCGGCGCGCCGCTGGCGCGGCCCGCGCTGGCCCGGTTTGCCGAAATCGCCACCGCCACCCTGGAAGCCCTCGCGCAGGCGGCGGAGACGGAGACGGCCGACGCCGGCCGCCTGGCCGGGTTGCGGACGGCGCTCGACGAGCTCGCCCTGTCCGAGCCCCCGGCCGCCACGGCGCTGGAACATTCCGCCTTCAACCAGTTCGGCAGCTGTGCGACGGAACTCAGCGCGATGCTGCTGGCCGTCGGCCCCTAGACGGCCGCAAGCCGTCAGGCGACCCGCGCGCGGTCAACCGGCCGGCTTCATTTCAGCTGCGGTTCAGCGCAGCTTCGCAAACGCCAGGCTGACGGCGAAGGCGAGGAAGACCAGGCCGAGGGCGCGGTCGATCCAGTGGCCGGAGCGGAGGAACCGCTCCCGCACCTCCCGCCGCGTGAACACCACCGACACGAAGCAGAACCACGCCATGGTGGCCACGGTCATCCACAGCCCGTAGCCGGCCTGGATGAGCTTCGGGGTCGTCACACTGACCGCGAGCGGGAACAGCGAGATGAAAAACAGCGCCGCCTTGGGGTTGAGGGCGTTGACCAAAAAGCCGGTCGTCCAGGCCGCGCGGCTGGTCGGGGCTGTCGCCCCAGGCCGGGCGAGGGCGAGGGCGACCGTGCGCGGCCGGGTGCGCAGGGCGTGCAAGCCGACCCAGGCCAGGTACGCCGCGCCGAGATACTGGACCACGCTGAGCGCGAGGGGCGAGCGGGCCAGGAAAAAGCCGAGGCCGAGCAGGCTGTAGGTGATGTGAATGCTGATGCCGCAGCCGATGCCGATGCTGCTCCAGAGGGCGGTCCGCCGGCCGTGCGCGAGGCTCTGCCGCAGCACCAGGGCGAAGTCCGGCCCAGGACTGGCCACGGCCAGGGCGTGGGCGACGACGATCGTCAGGAACTCGGACCAATAGTCATGCATGCTGTCTCCCGCGGATTACGCGGAGGATCGCGGGGAAGGCCAAGCCCGAAGTCCGCGGCGGGTTCGCCGTGCCCCAAGTCAGCGGTAGGGCTGGACACTTGGTCGAGCCGCGAACCGGCGGCTGCACCGAGGTGCCGCCCGACACCGTCAGCCACAGGATAGTTCACTCAGCGCCAGCCCCGCCACGCCGAAGTCCGGCCGCACGGAATCATTTCTTCGTGCCGCGCAGCTCCATGTCCTGCGGCACGGTGCTGAGCGCCTCGGCGAGGGTGCTCAGGCCTTCCTTCACCTTCATGAGGCTGTCCTGGTGGAGCGTCTTCATGCCGCTCTTCATGCAGATGCGCTTCAGCTCGGCGGTCTCGACCTCGCGGTTGATCGCCTCGATCAGCTCCTCGTTGTTGACCAGCAGCTCGTGGATGCCGACCCGGCCCTTGTAGCCGGTGCTGTTGCACTTCGGGCAGCCGGTGGGGCTGGCCTTGAAGATCTGGCCGCTCCAGCCGATGCCGCGCTGGAGGACGTCCTTCTCGCGACCCTCGGGCTCGTAGCTGATGCGGCAGGACTTGCAGACCCGGCGCATGAGGCGCTGGGAGCAGACGCAGACCAGCGAGGAGGAGATCATGAACGGCTCGATGCCCATGTCGGTCAGGCGCGCGACCGTGCTGGGGGCGTCGTTGGTGTGGAGCGTGCTGATGAGCAGGTGGCCGGTGAGCGCGGCCTCGACGGCGATGTTGGCCGTCTCCTTGTCGCGGATTTCGCCCACGAGGATGATGTCGGGATCCTGCCGGAGGAAGGAGCGCAGGGCGGCGGCGAACGTGAGCCCGATCTGCCGGTGCATCTGCATCTGGTTGATGCCGGGCAGCGTGTATTCGATCGGATCCTCGGCCGTGCGGATGACAACGTCGGAGGTGTTGATCTCGTTGATCGCGGAGTAGAGGGTCATCGACTTGCCGGAGCCGGTGGGGCCGCAATGCAGGATCATGCCGTAGGGCTGGCGGATGCATTCGCGGTACTTGACCAGGTTCTCCTCGGAGAAGCCGAGCGCGGGCAGCGGCAGGGTGGACTTCTGCTTGTCGAGGATGCGCATGACGACGCCCTCGCCGTGGTTCAGCGGGGCGGTCGAGACGCGCAGGTCGATGTCGATGTTTTTCTTGTTGAATTGCTTGAAGACGATGCGGCCGTCCTGCGGCAGGCGGCGTTCCGCGATGTCGAGGTTGCACATGATCTTGACGCGGGCGACGAGGGCGCCGGCGACCTTGGCGGGCAGACGCAGCTTCTCCTGCGTCAGGCCGTCGATGCGGTAGCGGACGACGACCTCCTTTTCCCACGGCTCGATGTGGATGTCGGACGTGCCGGCGAAGTACGCATCCTCGATGATGCGGTTGGCGAGCTGGATGATGGGGGCCGAGTCCTCCTTCTCCAGGTCCTCGTCCTTGATCTCCGCCTCGTCCTCGGTGAACTGCGCGCCGAGCTGGTCGACCACGTCGGTGAACTGCACCTCGTTGCGCGAATGGTCCTGCTTCAGCTTCTCGCGGATGTCGGGTTCGCGGCCGAGGAGCCGGATGACGCGCAGGCCGGTCTTGTCCTGGATCTTGGCCGCCACCGCGGTCTCGAACGGGTTGGCGAAGGCCACGAGCAGGAAGTCGCCCACCTGGCCGACGGGCAGGATCATGTTCTTCTGGCAGAACTCGAGGTCGATCTTCTCGAAGGTGGCGTGGTGGATCTTATAGCGGGCGACGTTGAACGGTGCGAGGCCGAGCGCGCGGCACTTGGCCAGCAGGAGCTGGAAGACCGTGATGCGGTGGTCCGCCTGGAGGATCTGGTCGAGCTGGTCGCCCGTCGGCTCGTCGGGCCGCGCGAGCAGCACGGCCTTGTGCTCGGAGGTGAGTTTCCCCATTTCCTCCAGCTTGTCGATGATCTGGGTCTGCGTGCGGCCGAGCGGCATGGCTTAGGAGGGCATGGGGGCGATGGAGCTGCCGCCGGCCGAGGCCGCGGGGGGCGGAGGGACGCCGGGCGCGAAGGGGGCCGCGCTGCCGCCCGGGGCCGCCCCGGCGGCGGGGAACGGCGAGGCGCTGCTGCCGGGCGCCAGGGGGGGGCGGGTCGAGGTGGTCTTGGCGCCGCCGCGCTTGGCGGCCTCGATGCGCTCCGCCTGCAGCCGGTCGAGGAAATCAGCGATGATGTCCATCGTGGTCGCCTGCCAGATGATCTGGCCGCCGAGCTTCTTTTCCCAGAAGGCGCGGGCCGCCGGACTCAGGTAGTACGCGGTCGCCACAAAGTGAAAGTCCTCCTCCTTGTCGAAGGGCACGCTCCAGGTCGCCCAGCAGGCGTCGATGTCGAGGTCCTTCTTCACCTCCTCCGGCACGTCGTAGCCGCGCAGGTCGACCACTCCCACCCCGTGGTCGTCCACCACATGGTGCAGCAGGTCCTCCTCGCGCAGGACCTTCTTCTCATAGACGAGCACGCTCAGCACGGAGCTGCGGCGCATGTCGCCGGTCGCGGCGATCTCCAGCAGCCGCTCGTTGGCCGCCTCGAGATCCTCGAACTTCACAAGGTTGTGCTCGATCAGCGCCGAGCCCAGCAGGCGGTTGGAGCGCATCAGTAATGGCCGGTGTTCGGACATGGGGAGGGCGGCAATCTACTCAGGCCGGGCCGATTGGCGATTTCTTTTCTTTGGCCCGCATCTTCTTAACCCGTTTTAACAATTCTTTTTTAAGCCGCGAGATGCCCTCCTCCGTCAGACAGGAAATGGGGACCAGCTCGACCTTGCCGTAGCGTTTCTGGAATTTCTTGAGGTTGGTCACCGCGGCCGCCTCGTCCATTTTGTTCGCGGCCACGAGCCGGGGTTTGTCGAGCAGCGCCGGGGAGTAGAGCTCGAGCTCCTTGAGCAGCTGCTTGTAGTCGTCGCGCGGGTCGCGGTCGTCGGTGCCGGCCAGGTCGAGGATGATCAGGAGGAGCTTGCACCGCTCGATGTGCTTGAGGAAGCGGTGGCCGAGGCCCTTGCCGTCGCTCGCGCCGGCGATGAGCCCGGGCACGTCGGCCATGACCAGCCGGTCGTAGTCGTCCGGGTAGTCGATGATGCCGATCTGCGGATGCAGGGTGGTGAACGGATAGGGCGCCGTCTTGGGCCGGGCGTTGGTGATGAGGTTGGTCAGCGAGGATTTGCCGGCGTTGGGGAAGCCCACGAGGCCGACGTCGGCGATGCTCTTCAGTTCCAGCCGGTAGTTGCCGGCCTCGCCGGGCTCGCCCGGGCCGGTCTTGCGCGGGGCGCGGTTGACGGAGGACTTGAACTTGGTGTTGCCCGCCCCGCCCCGGCCGCCCTTGCAGAGCACGAACTCCTGGTGGTCCTGGAGGATCTCCGCGACCACCTCGCCGGTGTCGAGATGGTAGCAGACGGTGCCGAGCGGCACGCGGAGGATGGCGGCCCTGCCCTCGCGGCCGTTGCAATCCTTGCCCTGGCCGTGCTCGCCGCGCTCACCGGTCCAGTGCGGCTTGAACTTGAAGTCGATGAGGTTGTTCTGGTCGTCGTCGCCGCGCAGGACGACATCGCCGCCCTTGCCGCCGTCGCCGCCGTTCGGGCCGCCCCAGGGCTCGTATTTCTCGCGGCGAAAGCTCACGCAGCCGCGCCCGCCGTCGCCCGCGCGCGCCTTGATGGTGGTTTCGTCGATGAACATGGCTCGAACGTCTACGCTTGCGTGCCGGCGTAAAGCGCAATCGGCGGGGGCTTTCTGCCGCGAATCGCCTTAGCGCTTCGCCCGCTCTGCCTTGTAGTCGAATGTCGGCTCAATCTTGATCGTGCCAAAGAGATTGGGCAACGAGCCATGCGGCCGGGATCGGATCAATGGTTTGCTGCCGGTTCCGCCTTTGGGCAATCATTGCAGAGGAATCTTCAAGCCTTTGTTCATTCCGACAATTTGAGGCTTCCAGTATGTCCGTCAAGCTGACCAAATGAGCCACCAGGGTGGTGCCCGGGCAGGGCATCGATTCGTGCGAATCAATCAAGTAACGCCCCAATGCCGTGAAGAACGTGATAAATAATCACTGGCCAACAACCGCAGTCGGGTTGTAAGCATACCCTGTCGTGAAGAAATTGCATCGCTATGGTTTCCCGACGCTCACGGCTTTAGTTGCACGCTGTTTTTCTTGTCCACTTCCAGATTGCGCGTCCCAGTTGGATTGAGCCCGTAGTTAGTCCCGCAGGCCGGCGACGGTTCGCAGTTTCGCTCGGACAGGATTGAGGTGAATATAGTGGCAAAGTGGACCCAACCCCCTGTCGGGGTCCACGAGCAAGCTCTTGTAGCGACCTTGGAACAGGTGACCACGCTCATTGCGCAAGCGGTTAAACCGGGTGGCGAAGGTGCCCTGCAGCCACCGCATGCCCTCCACTAGGTTGGCCTCGGGGGTGGAGATGGCCAGGTGGTAGTGGTTCGACATCAGGCACCAGGCGTGGACCTGCCAGCCGGTCTTGGCACACGCTTCCCCCAGGCACCTCAGGAACGCCGCCCGGGCCTTGCCGGAACGGAAGATGTCCGCCCGGTAGTTGCCCCGATTCAGCACGTGATACACACCGGATTCCGACTCCATCCGCAACGGCCGCGCCATGCCACCCAATCCAGCCGTCCATCTTTCGCCGTCAGCCACAAACTACAAAGCCTGACCCCATCTGGCTGCGCCTCTCGCGCAACAGCGAACGCAGTGAGCGGGCGGCCCTGAGCGTAGCGCAGCGGAGTCGAAGGGGCGTAGGCGGCAAGGAGCGACCACGCGACGCGCAGCGGCAGCGGAGTCGAGCCGGAACGGTCGGCACGGTCGGAGCAGAGCGAGGCTCGGCGAGCGGAGCGCTGCCGCGCCGTCCGTGGAGGCGGCACCCGAGCAACGCACGGCTCACGGCGTGATCGCTTTCGCAGGATCAAATTCTAGGTTGCGCGAGCCAGATGGGTTAACATGAACCTCCGCACCAATGTAGGTCGGCGGCGGCTGAAAATCCGCCTGGATGTTAATGGCCAGTCGGCCATAATTTTGCCCGTCGCGGCTTTTAAAATAAAAGGAGCGGGTCAGCGCCGCCTGCCAATTTTTCATGTCCGAGGACATGTTGATCGTGATCGATGGCTGATAGCCATCAGCAGGAGCCTCGTTTGGATAAAGGTCGCTCATTTCCATCAGTCCGCCGCGAGCGATCTCCAGGGTGACGGACCAATCAAAGGGCTTGCCGCGATTTATATCTACGGGAGTGCGCACCAGCCTGATGACCAAATCACCTCCGCCAGACACCTTTTCCCCGGTCAAAAGATTGTAGCTCGTCGGCGTTCCATCGCACGGTATGGCCGTGCTGATAGAATAGGCTCTCATCGGTTCAGCTCCCTTGAGTTTCCACATGTGGAAAATGGCACGCTCTGCGGGGGCGGTCTTATTCTCTGTGTTAGGGGCTTGGTAAACACCCGGCGAGCGCCCCATTTCATAACCTTCCTTTGTGACTGCTACAGCCAATCGCGATGCATGAAATCCGGTAAACTGAAACTCGCCATTCTGATCGGTCTGCGTTGCGTGCTGTTCCTTTTTTTCTCCAACATCAACTCCTTGAATCCAAAGGAGCGTGCCTAGAGCCGTGGCTCCTGCCACCGGCTGACCATGCTGGTCGATTACCTTGCCGTAAAAATCTTGGGCTTGGGCATTCTGTGATGCCCATATTGCCTCAATTTTTGCCACCTTCGGATCAACGAAGTCCTTCATCGGCGGCAATCCACCGGGATAATTTTCGGGAGATAGACTGGAAGGAACCGATTTACTCGAAGCTGAACTTGTGGTCGCAGATTGCCGTCCGATTTGTGGAGAAGCCTCTTCTCTGTGAGCGACGAATCGCCATGCGATGAAGATCAACAAAAAGACGATGATCCCGATGATAAATAGTCGTTTTCTCATGGCTTGGGTGGAAGCGGATTCGGCACGTTGCCAAACTTGAGCATTATCTGCTGCCAATAATACTCTTGGTCGGCATTCGTGAACCTAAATTCGGCACTGTGCCATTGATGCTCGGCATATTGATTTTGCGGCTGGTTGTCTGGTGCGAAGGTATCTGCCGGCCACACAACCGGCAAATTCTGCGACGTCGCAAAGGCAGTGCTGGACACATCGGGCACGGCGCCCAGCGCAAGGCTCCGCGGCTGGGCATCGTAAGCCAGGATTTCGTAGCGATCATGAACATTGCTGGCATTCCCCATTACGAGTTGAGTGGGAAAAATTCCCGTGTGACTTGTAATGATAAGTGCGGCGGTGACAGGGTCGGGATAGGTCGATTTTTTGAACAAGTCCTGCACCGTCGTTAAATCAGAGCTGGCATAGTAGTAAACTTGGCTGCGGATGTCCGGCTTGAGCTTTTGATCGAGCTGCCAATAGCTCAAAGCGTAATCATTCACGTTGTAGAAGTTGGCTTTGGCCTGCACGGCCGCGCTCGCCGTCGCCAACCAATTGCTATGGATGTCCGGAGTGTATGGCCCAAAGGCTCCGGAAAAATTCAAGAGATCAGTTCCCGTCAATGACGGGTCGTAGCAATGCCCCGCCACCGCCGCCTGGCTCGCGACGTAGGTGTTGACCAATTGGCCTGCCCCGGACTGCCCGGCAATGCGCAGGGCTTCGCCCGCGACCACGTTGCCCATGCTGTGCGCGAAGAGATAAACATTGCCGCCGTATGCACCATGAAGGGTGGTCAGCAATTGCTCCAACGGCACCGCCGACTTCCATGCAGAGTATTCCCCGTCATCGTAGCTAAGGATTTGCTGGGCCTTATTAAAGTTATCGGACGACGACGAGCTGTAGGTGGTCGGCCACTCGAACGTCCCGAATTTTCCCTTGTAGCCCTGCCAGTAGAGCCGCTTGAGCATCGTTTCGGCAAACGCGTCTTTTTCCCAGGGAGGCATATTCCAGCCATGAACAAAGAGGATATACTTGTTTCCATTCGCATCCGTCGGGATCGATAATCCAGAGGAGCCCGAACTGTATTGAAGCCCTTGAACTCCGGCAGGCAGACGGTCTTGCGAGATGCCCGCTGGCGTATTGGGATTTCCGCCGCCGCCAGCGAACACTCCGGGTGTGGGGCCGTCGCCCACGGTCCAGCGTTCGTAAAGCTCCTTGATGTTCTTCAAGTCCATGTAAACCGCTCCACCTTCGCCGATCTTGGTGTAATTTCCGCGCGTTCCCGTGTTGAGCGTAATGACAAGGCGGCCCATTCCCCGGGCAACGCCTTCAAACAGGAAATAGGTTTTCGGATTGGCGTCAGTCAGGTTGGCAAACTCGGAGGCTCGGAAATAAAACGGCTGGCCTTTGGCCACCGGCCCCAGGGACTGCCCGTAATTGTTGCCCGTAGTCGGATTGATTCCATTGATCTGGTCATAGGAAGTCTCCTGCGTTGGATCACTCTTAAGATCGGTCAAGTAGTCGGTCCCACCCGTGTTGGTTGAAGCCCCATGCTTTGGCGCGGCCTCATAAATATTGATGGCCGGTGCTCCATCATTTGCACCCCAACCGTTGGCCGCGTCGCCCGTGTTGGAGTGCCATTCCAAGCCCACGGTAATTTGCCCCGAGGAAATTGCCTGGCTTAGTCCGCCAATCGACAGCCAGAGCCGGGTAAAATTCTCCAAGTCCCGAGCACAAGTGACTATGCCCTGCTGGGAATTCGGCGTTCCCGTCGATGGATTCAGACTATCCTGGACGGTGGTTTCACCCGCGACGGTGCTGAACCCGTCAATGTCATCATTGATCCAGAATCGAAATGGCGTCGCCGAGGAGGTGGCATCGGTGGAGTCCTCACTGGGAAGCTTGATGGTGCCGTCGCGGTTGGCGTCGACGGCGAGGCTGGCCGAGACCATCATGACCGGCCCGGTGGTCTGGACGCCATTCTTGTCGGCATAGGTCGCGTTGTCGGCCAGGAGAGTCCAGCCGGCGGGAGCTGACTCCTGCGCCGTGGTCCAGCCGGCGGGCAGGTTGATCGGCTGGTAGCTGGCCGACTCATAGACGGGCGGGTTGATCAGCTTTCCATCGGCGTCCCGCTTCAGGGCCCACGTCGTGAGGCCGATGATCGTGAGGGGCACGTCGAGGTATCCGACCGCGTACAAGCGGTCCTGAGCGTCCAGGAAATACGGATAAATCACATCGTCTGGCACCGCGGCCACGCGGCCGTCGGCAAAGTAGATTTTATAGTGATTGTCGGCGGTCAATCCGATCACGGTGTCGTTGTCGTTAATGAAGATTGGCTGATAGTCCACCATGGTCGTGCCGACATAGTTGCCGGCTGACGTTGTTCCGATGGCCGTGCCGTTGCTGCTGACGCCATTAAACGAATTACCCCTGATAGTGAGATCAAACAACGTCGGTGTTTTCTGGCGGGTCGCCGGGTTCAGCTTGAACAGATTGTAACTCAAATTGTAGGCATCGCCCGCTCCGCCGTCATATTTCGTATAGTTGCTGACCAGCTTGGTCCAGGCAACACCGTTGTCATCCAGCCCGTAGACGGTTGCCTCTTTCATATCAAAATTACTGGGCCAAAGGTACCCATCCCACAGGGTGGTCCATTGATACGGATCCGGATCGTAGGTGGCTTTGGGCCCGGAGCCAAAGGCATAGTCCAGCGAGTCATGCACCACGGTGTTTTCAAATCGGTTCTGCCAATTTGCGAAATCGTAGCGCGAGATGTATTCCTTCGAGTGCCGGGCCAGCAAAACGTTGCCGTTCCGACTCATCCACGTACTCACTTGATAGATGCTTCTCGTCGTCACCTGGACTCCGTTAAGGGTGTCATTGGTGGAGGTGGAATGTTCAGCTGGCCCCGCAGGAAACAAGACGTCCAACTGCCCCGCTTTCCAGCGCGCGTAATTCTGGTCATTCTTCAACAATACCACCCCGGTCGAATTGTAGTTCAGGACCTGGTAGCCACTGGCGGCATCCGCGAGGGGAATCACCACGGCATTGACCGGTGGAACCGGCGAGGTGGTGGGAAAATTGAACACCGCTGACTGCTTATTGGCCGTGCCGATCGCTTGGCCCGCATCAGCAAAAAGCGTTACCCAGCCGAAACAAAATCCGGCCAGCGCGAGCAAGCATGTCTGGTGCGCGCGGTTTATCATGGCTGCAGAGGCTCAAGGTAGACTTTGGCCACGCCATCCGCGCCGGCCCGCACCTGCACGCTGGTGGTGTAATCGGGGCCACCAGCGACCGCCGAGAACCGCCGCGTACCGGCGGTGATGGCGAAATCCACCGGGGCGTTCGGCCAGGGCGTTCCATCCGGTTTGCGCACCGCCATCGACAGTTCGTCATTGGGACCGGGTCCGCCGCCATTCAGTGCCTCCACCTGCGGTATCACCCCA
>CAYRDN010000025.1:0-47725 GCA_964423065.1 uncultured Oleiharenicola sp.
CTGCGTGTCTACCAATTCCACCACCCGGGCAAAAAACAGAAGGGTCATGGATACGTCCCGCCCCGGGTGGCGCAAGTGTTTTGTTGCGCCGCCGCCCATCCGTCCCGCCGGGGTGTTGCCGGCCCGGCTGGAACCGGCCGCCGCCGGGCGTCAGCCGTGCAGGCGGAACATCTCGAACGTGCCGGAGAATCCGTCGAGCGGATGGTGTCCCAGCGAGTCGCAATCCAGGCTCCCCGCCAGGGCCGCCGTCGCCTCCCCGCTGAGGATCGAGTCCGCCCCGAGCTTCGAACAGACCTTCTCCATGCGGAAAACCTTGATCACGTCCGGCCCGGAAAGATTGTCCGCGCCGCCCGCCCCGCCCTCGAGGTTGGCTTCGCCGCGGTGGAGGACGATGCGGAAATCAGGATCGCGGAGCCGCTGCTGCGCGACCAGCTGGCGCACGGCCCCGGCCACGCGCGCGGCCGCGTCGGCGTCCGCCTTCCAATAGACAAAGACGGCGTCGCCGAGAAACTTGTCCACCACGCCGCCGGAGGCCTCGATCGCGTCGCGCGACTGGCGCAGCCACTGGCCGATCTTGGGGCCGAGCGTGTCCGCATCGAGCTGGCAGCTGAGCTTGGTGTAGCCCTTGATGTCCAGCATGAGCAGCCAGCTGGGCTGGCGGGCCCGCACCTTGACCGTGGCCGCGGCGTTGGTGGTGGCGAACGGGGCGCTGGAATTGGCGGCCTCCGTGAGCCGGTGAAACACAAAACTTTCCCCCAGGATGCTGATGACATCGCCGTCCTTGAGCCGGGTGGGTAGCGTGACCCGGCGGGAATTGCACAGGGTCCCATTTGTGCTGCCGAGGTCCGCGAGCCAGTATTCCGTGCCGGACTCGGACTGCTGGCCGTGGATCAGCGCGTGCCGCCGCGAGGCCCCCGGTGACTGCAGCTGGACGGTGTTGACGTGGGACCGGCCGAAATAGCAGTTGGCCTCCAGGGCGATGCGGGCGCCATCGGGAATTTCGATCCATGCGTTCATTTCTGGCGGGGCGGAGGCGCGAAGCTTCAACCGCCGGGCCAAGGGCATGCAACAGAAAAGGAAACGGGGGGGAGGCGCCGGCCATCGCCGGTCCCGTTGCCCCGGGTGGCCGCGCCCCGCCCCTGGCAAACCCGGCCAAATCCGGGGTTGAAGTGGTACGGAGCCTGCACGTCCCGCGCATCCCGGGGAACGTAAAAAATTTGTCCCGACACCTCTATTGACCCGCGCCGGCCAAACCCACAGCATCACCGACCGTGAACGACGATCTTCCAACCCAGCGGGCCTCGGCGGATGACCGGGACACCGTGCGGGTTCCGACGGGCAGCCGGGAGGTGGTGTTCCAGCGCTACGAACTGCAGCGGAAGCTCGCGGCCGGCGGCATGGGCGAGGTCTGGCTCGCGCGCGACACGGTGCAGGGCACCGAGGCCGCGCTGAAATTCCTCAAGGAGGATTTCGCCACCGACACCCAGGCGGTCAATGAATTGAAGCAGGAGGTGTTGAACAGCCTGAAGCTGAACCACCAAAACATCCTCCGGGTCTACCGGTTCGAGGTGGATACGGCCGCCACGCAGATCACCCGCCGCTACGCCATCTCGATGGAGTACATCCGCGGCATGAACCTGCGCGACCTGCGCCGGGAGCGGAAGGTGGAATATTTCGACGTCGAGGAACTGCAGCCGTGGGCCCTGCAGATGTGCGACGCGATCCACTACGCCCACGAGCGGAAACTCGTGCACCGCGACATCAAGCCGGCCAACTTGATGCTCGACGAGCAGAGCGCCGTCAAGGTGTGCGACTTCGGCATCGGCCGCGCGGTCACGGAGACCTCGAGCGGCCGCACGCAGAGCAATGCGGGCACGATCCCGTACATGAGCCGCCAGCAGCGCGAATTCTACAAGGCGGCCCCGTCCGACGACATCTACGCCATCGGCGCCACCCTCTACGACCTGCTCACGGGCCATCCCCCGCGCTACATGGGCAAGCAGGTCGCGATCCCCTTCGACGAGAAGCCGACCCGCATGGCCGAGTGGCGGAAGCGCAACAACGCGAAGGGCTCGGGCCGCCCCATCCCGGAAAACTGGGAACGGGTGGTCGAGCTCTGCCTCTGCGACGAGCCCGGCGGCCGCCCGCCCACGGCCAAGGCGATCCGGGACCTGATCGAGGGTCGGCCCGTCGACCTGAAGCCCGGCACCGCGGTCGCGGCCGGCAAGTCCGCCCCCGCCGCCGGCGGCGGTGCCTGGAAAAAAATCACGGCCGGACTCGCACTCGGCCTGGTCCTCGCCGCCGCGGGCGGATATTATTACTGGGCGACCAACGTGCGGATCCTCCCGGAGGTGCAACAGCTCGTCACCACCGGGAAAGTCACCGCCGCCGAGGGGGACAAGCTCAACGCGGTCCTGCGCGGATCGGACGGCTACGAGAAGAAGCTGGCGGCCCGGCTGACGACGGAAGGCATCGACCCCGCCACCTGGCGCGACTATTCCACGCTCGTCCCCGCCAGGACGGAGATCCAGGGCAAGCTCCGGCCGCTGCTCGCCCAGGGCGCGATCAAGGAGGAGGAATTCAACCTGCTGACCAAGGATCTCGGCGGACCGGACGAGAATCCCTACAAGAACCTGGCCAAGCAGCTGGCCTACGACCGGACGATCAACGCGGCCCAGTGGCGCGACGCGCGGTCCAAGATCGTCGACCCTTCCATCGAGAAGGTGAAGCTGCTCATCAGCGCCGGCACCCTGACCGCCAGCGAGGGCGAGACCCTCAAGGCCGACCACGCCAAGACCGACGGCAGCAAGGACGCCACCCTCGCCCGCAGCCTGCTCGAGCAAAACGCCATCACGGTCGAGCAATGGCGCACGAACCGCTTCCCTGTGCCCGTCGGGCCCGCCGACCCCATCGCCGAACGGCTCAAGCCCCTCGCGGCGGCCGGCACGGTCACCGCCCAGGAAATCGAGTGGCTGCACGCCGCGCTCGCCGGCCAGAAGACCGACACCGAGAAAACCTACGCCGAGCGGCTGCTCACGGCGGAGATCACGCCGGGCGTCTGGCGGGCCCACACCGCCTTCGACTACCGGCTGAAGGACGACGTCGTCCTCGATCCGGCCAACCTGCCGCCCGCGATCGACCTGGCGCTCAACGATTCCACCACACTCCGTCTGCTGCGCGTCAATCCGGGCAGCTTCACCCGCGGTTCGAGCAAGGATGAGCTCGGCCGCCGCCCCAACGAGATGAGCCAGGAAAACGCCACCATCACCCGGCCGTATTACCTCGGCATCTACGAGGTGACGCAGGCCCAGTACCTGGCCCTGATGCCGCGCAATCCCAGCTATTGGCGCAACAATCCGAACTGGCCCGTCGACCAGGTGGACTGGCAGTCCATCGCCGGCAGCAACGGTTATCTCGCCCGGCTCAACGCCACCCTGGGCACCAAGCACGGCAGCCTGTTCGTCGCGGACCTGCCCACCGAGGACGAGTGGGAATACGCCTGCCGCGCCGGCACCCAGACCTCCTTCAACAACGGCAAGGGCATCACCAACGCCTACAGCGACGCCGCCCTCGACCAGCTGGCCAACTACAACCGCGCCGCCAACGGCAGCCCGCGGGAGGTCGGCTCCTTCCAGCCCAATGCCTGGGGTTTCTTCGACATGCACGGCAACGTGGCCGAGTGGTGCCAGGACCGCTATATCCGCGGCGGCTCGTGGCAGGCCCGCGCCGCCAACTGCCGCGTGGCCTGGCGCACCCAGATCAGCTCCGACGCCCCCGGGTCGTACACCAACGGTTTCCGCCTCGCCCTGCATCTGAAGGAGAAGGAAGCGAAGTAGGCGCCGGGGTTGGCGGCGGGAGGGGAAGCCCATGCCCCGCGCACCCCTCGGCTGGTCGGGTCCTGGATCCCGAGCGGTTTGCCCAGCAATGGGTAGGGCTGGACCTTGTGGTCCAGCCGGGATCACGTAAGCGGAGGCGAGCGTGGGGCGGCACCAAGGTGCCGCCCCACGCCGGAAATTCCCGGGTGGCGGCCGGTGCGGCCGTGCGCGTTCCAGGCGCGACCGGAGCCACGGCGACCCCGCCGTGGATTCGCTCTGCAGGCGGCTCGCTCTCCAGCCAAAAAAAATCCGGTCCGCATCAGCGGACCGGAGTGAAAGGGCGGACGCCCCGCCTTACTTCGTGCCGGCGCTCAGCTTCAGGCGCCAGATGTTGTAGGCGCCGCCGCGGTTGGAGAGGAAGTAGACCACGCCCTCCTCCGAGGGGGACCAGGCCGGCATGATGTCGTCGGAACCGTTCTGCGTGATCCGGTGCAGGGCGGTGCCGTCGACGTTGGCCAGGTAGATGTCGTTGTTATGCCGCCCCTGGTCGTCGACGCCCTGGTCGGAGACGAAGAGGATGCGCGTGCCGTCGGGACTGATCGCGGGATTGAAGCAGTTGCTCTTGCGGAAATCTTCCTGGTTGATCAGCGCCGTCTCCAGCTTGGCATCGGCGGTGACGGAATAGATCTGCTTGGTCTTGGTGTCCCGGTCCAGCCGGACAAAGAACACTTTCTCGGCAAACGTGTTGTTCACCTCGAGCGCGCTGATCGGCATCTGCGTGGGCAGGGAGCCGTCCATGTGGATGCTGCTGACCACCGATTCCGCCTTGGGAAAGTTCGGCTCGGTCGAGAGGTAGAAGAGCTGGCGGTTGGCGTCACCGTAGCTGGGCGCGTAGTTGAACCGGTTGTCATTGGTCAGCCGGGAAATTCCGCCCGAGAGACGGTTGTCGATGAGGCTGACGCGGTAGATGTCGGGCTTCGTGCGGTCGCTGCGGTTCGAGGCGAAGACCAGGTAGTTGCTGCCGTCGTTGGCGATGTAGGGGAGTGTGTCCCAGGATCGGTTGCCCGTGGTCAGCCGGGCCACCCCGCCGGCGGCGTCATCGGCCCGCTTGATGAAGAGGTTGGAAAACAGCGCGTTGTCTTCGTCCCGCTCCGTCAGGCTGAAGATGACATTCTGGCCGTCCGGGGCGACGCAGAAGGAATTGATCGACTCGGCGCGGGTTGCCGGGGCGTCGGGCAGGTCCTTGCGCTTGTAGTCGGTGACCGGCTTCAGGTCGGTGACGATCTCGGATGTCTCGCGGGTGCTGAGCACCGCGTTGGCGGAGATGCGGCTGCTGACGAAGGTGACGCCCGTCGGGCTGAGCACGATGGCCGGGCCGATGAGCTGGGTGGTGATCTCGATGATGGGCTCGAGTTTCAGGGCGATGACGGCGTTGCTGGAATAGTCGATCACGCCGGGGACCGGCTTGTACTTGGCGGGGATCTCGACCGAATACTCAAACTTGGGCCAGTTGACGTTCTTGGACGGGCGCAGGAAGGTCAGGGGCAGCGTCATCGGCGTATGGCCGACCACCTTGCCGGCCACGGTCACGTCGGCGTTCAGCTCCTGGCCGTCAGTGTTGGTGGCGGTGAACTTATAGACCCGTTCGTCCTTCAGCAGGGAGAGGCTGAAGACCGGCACGGTGTCAGCCGAGGCATACAACTGGGTCGACTCGCCCTGGTAATTGGTCTTGGCGACGGAGAGGGCGTGGGGTTTCCAGGGGCTCGACTTGTCGTCGCGCCCGTAGACCACGCTGATCCCCGTCATCGGGGTGGTGCCGATCGGCTGGCCGTCGAGCGAAACCGTCGCCCCGTCCGGGGTGGAGGTGACGTCATACTTCTTCCTGAGCGTCGTCGGCTCCATTGAAACCTTGATCCCCGTCTGCTCGGCCCCGGGCTGGACCGACGCCGTCTCCGGGAAATAGCCGTCGAGCCGGAATTCGAGGTCCATGGGGCCCTTGCTCTCCGGCGTGAGCTGCAGGGGGGTGACGCCCAGGCTCTTGCCGTTGGCGGACACGCTGGCCCCCGGCGGGGTGGAGGTGACGGCGATCGGCGACGCGCAGCCCGCCATGATCAGCAGGGCCGCGAGGGCGAGGATACCCGGCTTGAGATCGCGGGCCCGGGAGCTCTTGGTTTCGCTTGGTACGGACATCGATTTCATAGGCGGATAAGGGTGCAATATTGTTAGCGTGGGTCGATTGGCTGACGCAAGTACGATATGGGGCCGGGGCGGTAAATAGCGCCGGGGCGCCCCGGACCCGATGCACGGACCATGCCGGCCGGCTCCGGGGCTCGATTGCGGACTCGACTTCCGCGGAGCGAACGATTTTTAAGAAACGCCTCCGTTTCGCCGACTCCACCACGCCATGCCCAACCCCGCCGCCCTGTGCCTTGACGGATTGACCGACATCGGGAACCGGCGGCAGAACAATGAGGATGCCTGGTGGGCCGGCCAGCTGGGCGGCGCGAGCCATTCCATGGAATCCGGTCCGGCCCCGCTGCAGGTCCGGCTGGCCGAGGCGGCCGCCCTGCTGATCGTCAGCGACGGCGTCGGTGGCGCCAATGCCGGCGAGGTCGCCAGCCAGATGGCCATCGGCCAGATTTCCGCGGAGCTGACCCGGCAGGCTGGCGCGCTGCACGACCGCGCGACCATCCTGCCCGCGATCAAGACGGCCATGGATGCGGCCAACCGGGCCATCACCCTCAAGGCCGCCGAACCGGGCTTCGACGGCATGGGGGCGACCCTGTCCCTGGTCTGTTTTGCGCACGACGCCCACGCCTATTGGGGGCAGGCGGGCGACAGCCGGATCTACCTTTTCCGCCGCGGCCGCCTGCGGCAGATCAGCCATGACCATTCCCCGGTCGGCCGGATGCGACAGGGCGGCAAGCTCACCGAGGCCGAGGCCCGCTCCCACCCGCTGCGCAACCAGATCGACCAGAGCCTGGGCGATCCCAACGCGGTGTTCGCACCCGACACCGGCGCCGAGCCGTTTCATGCGGGCGACGTCTTCCTGCTCTGCTCGGACGGCCTGAGCGACGGCCTGTGGGACCATGAAATCGAGGCGGTGCTCGGCCGGTTGCACACCGCCGATGATGTCCGCCCGACCGTGACGGCGCTCGTCACGCAGGCCAAGTCGTCCTCCGGCCGTGACAACATCACGGCGGTGCTGGCCCTGATCGAGACCGGCCCGCCGGCCACCCCGGCCACGACCGGCCGCTGGCGCCGCTGGCTCGGGTTGTAATCCGCCGGATTCGGATTGGCACCACGGGCGGCCGACCCAACATGACGGCAGTCCCTTTATCCGTCCCATGACCCAGGCAGATTTGCTTTCCACCACCCGCTTGCGGTTGCACGACACGGTCCGGCGGAGCACGGCGCAGCCGGATCGCGTGCTGCTGCGCTCGATCGGGGGACGGCACCGGCTGGTGCTGACCCCGGCGCAGGCCCGGGTGCTCACGGAGGGTTTCGCCGAATTCCACACCGTGCCGGAGACCCTGGCGCACCTGCTCGCGGAACACCACTGCCCGCCGCTGAACGAATATTACGAGCTCGTGCTGCAGGCGCACGCCGCGGGCCTCCTCGTCACGGGACATGAGCCGACGGAATATTCCCTGGCGCGCAACTGGCGCGTCCGGCTGCCGGTCCGCGTGGCGTTCTGGCTGGGCGCCATCGCCATCCCGGCCAGCCTGGTGGCGCTGGGGCTCAAGCCGTGGCATGCGCCCGCCGGCTGGGTCGACTGGCTGGCCGGGTGGCTGGCGGCCGGCGCATTCCTGAGTATGGGCGAGGTCCTCGCCGGTTGCGCCCTCGCGGGCGGAGGCTGCGAGGTGCGCTCGCCGCGCCTGCACGGGCTCACGCTGCTGCCGCACTTCCGCGTCGACACGGCGGAGGCGGCGATGGGCGGACGCGACTGCGAGCGCGCGGTCGCCGGCCTGCGCCTCCTGCCGGTCGCGGCGGGGGCCGCGTTGCTCGCCTGGCAGCAGCCGGGCTGGCTCGTGCCGGTGCTGGCGGCCCTGCTCTATGGGCTCGCCCCGTGGCGGGGGAGCGCGGCCGCACAGTGGCGGAAGGCGCAGCTCGGCTCGCCGCGGTTTTCCGTGGGCGCGGGTTTCCTTTTTGCCCCCCGGCGGCAGGACACCTGGTCGCGCTGGCGCGCGTGGTGGGCCGGGATGCGCCCGGCCACCGCCGGCCACTGGGTGGCGTGGGTGCTGCTGACGGGGCTGGTCTTCGCCCGCAGCCTGCCGGAACCGGCGGCGGCGCTCTTCGCCTGGTTCGCCCCGGCCGGCCGCCTGCACCCGCTGGTGAGCGTCGGCCTCTATTCGCTCATCGCCGGGACGCTCGTGGCCGGCGGCGCGCTCGCGCGGGCGGGCCTGGTGCATTGGTGGCTCGGCCGCAAGCTGACCCGGCCGCTGCGCGCCCAGACGGCGAACGCAACGGCGGCGGCGCTGCAGGGCGACATCCCCGCGGTGCTCCGGCAGATGGCGCTTTTCCAAACCCTGGCGGAGGACGACCTGGCCGCGCTCGCGGCGACGATGCAGCCGGTCGAGGTGGCGAAACGGGCCGAGGTTTTCCACGAGGACGATCCGGGCGACGCGTTCTACGTCGTGCTCGCGGGCGAACTGGACGTGCTCAAGCAGCCACGGGGCAAGAAGGGCCGCCCGGAACGGATCGGCCGCCTCGGGCCGGGCGCGGGCTTCGGGGAGATCGCCCTGCTGGAAAACGCGGCGCGCTCGGCCACGGTGCGCGCGACGCGGCCCTGCCGGCTGCTGCGGCTGGCGAAGGCGGACTTTGACGGCCTGGTGGTCGGCCGGGTCGGCGCCACCCGCGTGCGCGAGCTGCTGCAATACGCCACCTTCCTCGGCCGGCTGGTCTTCCTCGCCGGCTGGCCGTTCGACGACCTCGTGCGCTACGCCCAGGGCTGCGGCACCGTGAGCGTGCCCGCGGGCGGCGTGGTGCTGCAGCGGGGCTCGGCCAACATCTGGTTCTACCTGATCTACGACGGCGCGTTCGAGGCGCGGGCCGGCAGCCGCGTGCTGCGCCGCATGCACCCGGGCGACTATTTCGGCGAGATCAGCCTGCTCGGCAACGTCGAGGCCACGGCGGATGTGGTGGCCGTCGAGGAAAGCCGCTGCCTGACGATGTCGCGCGAGCATTTCCTCGGCTTCTTCGCCCAGGACTATCGCATCGGCCTGCGCATGGAGGCCCTCGCCGCCCAGCGCCTCGGCAAGCGGCTGTTCGTGTCGCGGTGAGGGGGATCCGCCTGCAACCCATCAACCGCCAGTCACGGTGCGGAGGTCAGCTCGGCGGCGTCCAGGTTCTGGGCGCCGAGGAAGCCGAGGCCCTCGGCCTCGAGGTCGTGCACGGCCAGCTTGACGCCCTGCGGCGACAGCAGCGGCGAGCGGAGGACGAGGTCGATGATCGTGCGGCGCGTGCCGGACTTGGCGTCGGTCTCGACCTTGACGCCGGCCACGCGCTCGAGATGCACCGTGTCGGGTGTGAAATCGTAGTTGTCGAGGTTCTGCGCGGTGGACCGGGCGACCTCCTCCTTGATCGTCAGGAGCACATGGCTGCCCTTGAGCACGGGCCGGCCGATCCATGCGAGCACCTGCTCGCTGCCGGCGGACACGCCGCTCACCGCCACGGCCTTGGCCAGCCGCACGGGCTGGTCGGCCTTGTTGCCGAAGATGTCGGCGACCCCGGTCGCCACCACCTGGATGATGCTGCCCGGCGCGGGATCCTTCGCGAACGTGATCAGGACCTGCGTGGGGCTGTCCGGCACCCGTGAAACCTGGGCGATCGAGAGGCTGCGGAGGGGCCGGTTCTGGTCGTCCGTCAGCTCGAACTTCGAGCGGTCCGCGGCGTCGGAGCGGCGGAGGACGCGGTTGAACTCGATCTTGAGCTGGTTGCCGACGACCTTGCCCAGCGCCGTCGCGGTCAGCGGCGAGTGGTCGCCCATGTCGAAGAACTCGAAGGGCACGGCGGTCTCCTCGATGACGTTGCCCTTGGCGTCGCGGAGATTTTTCGCGGCGACCGAATATTTGCCCGGAGCCAGCTTCGCCGGCTCGTCGAAACGCAGCTTGAGCACATTGCCCGTCTCGTTGAACCGGGCCGAGCCGGGGACGAAGTTCAGCGGCGTGCCGTCCGGCGCGGCGAGGGAGTAGTTGGCGGTGTTCTCGGCGAGATCCCGGCCCTCCTTCTCCTTGCCGACAGGCTTGGTGAAGGTGAGCGTGATCTCGAGCCGGCCGGCGCTGCCCGCCGCCTCGAGGATGCGCGGGGGCATGATGTCCTTGTACTCGAAGTCGAGCCCCTTGGCGGGGAAGTCGACGAAATTGCCCTGCCTGGCCGTGTCCTTCAGCCCGGAGAGGCCGGCGATGCGGTACGGCAGGCCGTCGCTGAAATCCTTCTCCGCCTCGAGCACCACGACGGTGCCGGTCTTGTCGTTCGGGTCGAACCCGGCGAGGCGCACGCGCAGCGCGGTGCCGTCCTGGGTCGTGAGCTGGTAGTTGCCGGGCGCCGTGATGCTCTCGGGCTTGAGCGGCTTGGAGAAGATGAGCGTGAGGTTGTTCTTGTTCGGGCCGCCGGACACCTTGGCCAGCTTGGGCGGGACGGTGTCGAAGAACTGGAAGCTCAGGGGCGCCGTGGGGGGCAGCTTGTTGCCGGCCTTGTCGGCGACGCCGCGGACGACGAGCTCGTATTTCTCGCCGTCGAGGAGCGGCGTGGTCGTGAGCACGACGAGGGTCGGATCCTGCGCGTCGATCTTCGGCAGGCCCTCGATCTTCGCCTTCTCGTCGCCGAAGCGGAACGACGCGTCGGCCGGGCCGTTCTTGAGCGAGGCGCGGTCGAGTTCCTTCGAGAACCGGACGACCACCGCGGTGCTGCCGGGCAGGCCGACGTCGAGGCCCGCCTTCTTGTCATACTTGACCACCGCGGGCGGCGTGCGGTCGGGCAGGAATTTCCACGCGGCGAGGCCGCCGAGGGCGAGCGCGACGATGACGCCAGCGGCGATGGCATAAACCAGGCCCGAGGATACGGTGCGGGCCGCGAGCCTGGCGGCGACGCTGCCGCCGGCGGTCCCGCCTGCGACCACGACCGCCGCCTCGCCGTCCGCCGGCGCCGCGGGGGCGGCCGCGGGGAGCGCGGGATGGTCGACCATGGGCAGCGTGCCGTCGTGGGTCTCCTTGCCGTCGAGCACGACGACCAGGCTCTTGCCGTGGAGAAAATAGGCGCCGGGCGACTTGTCGGGATCGGGCAGCCGGAAGGCCCGGCGGAGTTCCTTCTCGTAGGCGGTGGTGCCGGCGGCCTCGGGCGCGGCCTGGTCGTAGTACGCCTTGGCGGCCCGGGTGAAATCCGCCAGCTCGCCGGAGAGCACGCGCTTCAGCGGCTTCAGGCTCTTGGCCGGGATGGTCTGGCCCGCCAGCACGACGCCCGCGGACCGGCCCGCGGCATCGACCGCGGGGCGGGCAAGGAAGCGGGCGATGGGCTCGGCGGGCTTGAGCGCGATCTTCAGGGCCTCGCGCTGCCGGCCCTCCCAGGACATGACGCGCGCCTGCAGCTTGTCGAGGACGGTGCGGCCGGCGGGGATCTTCAGCTCGGCGTCGGGCGCGAGCAGGAGCGAGGTGCCGGCCTTGAACTCGCAGCCCCAGAGGACGAGGAGCTGGCGGTCGTGCGGCGGGCCATAGACCCACCAGGCGTCGGGCTCGAGGTCGGGATCGGGCAGGCGGAAGTGGGCGCGGAGCTTTTTCTCGTGCGGCACGATGCGCGGCGTGGCGGCGTGCGCCTTGTCGTAGAAGTCGCGCACGGCCGCGGCGAAGGCGTCGATCTCGCTCTGCGGCAGGTATTCCATCGGCTTGGCGGTCTCGAGCGCGATGCCCTCGAAATCATACTGGATGGAGCGGAGCGTGCCGTTCTCCACCAGCCGGGCGCCGGCGAGGAAGCGGGCCAGCGGCTCCTTGGCCGACTTGAGCACGGGCAGGTGCTCGCTGGTGAAGTAGGTGCCGATGCCGTCGGGCGTGCGGAAGACGAAATAGGGCGACCGCAGGTCGCGGCGCGGGGCCGGGGCGGCAGGGGCGGGCTCGGTGGCGCTCATGGGAGATGATTCAATTGGTGGCGATGCGGGCGCGCTGCAGGATCTTCACGCGCTCGCCCGAGCGGTCGAGCGTGGCCCACGAGTGCACCGCGACGACGGTGAGGTGGTTGCCCGACCCCTCGTGCACGGTCTGCATGCTGTCGGAGTCGAACCGCGTGCCGACGATGATCTCGCGGATCTCCAGCTTCGGGGCGGCGTCGGCCGTGAGGGCCTTCACGGCCTGGATCCAGTCGGAGCTGGCGCGGGCGCGTTCATCCTCGCTGAGCTCCGGCAGGCTTTCCCAATAGGCGTAGAGCGCCTGGGACAGCGCGACGACCGCGGCGCCCACCTCGGCGAGCAGGGGCGCGGGCGTGCGGACACAGAGCGTGCGGAGCGCGAGGAAGGCGGAGAAGACCGGCAGGGCCGGGTGTTCCTTCGAGGCGAGATGCGACTCGATCCGCACGCGCCACGGGGTCAGGGGCGAGTCCGCGTCGAAAAAAGCGGCCGGCCAGCAGGCGGCGGAGGCGATGCCGGGCCCGACGGCGGGGGCCTGGTGGACGGTGGTGCGTTCGTCCGCCGGCGGGGCGGTGAAATTCTTCGTGGTGTGGTCGTCGGATTGCACGGCGGGGACGTCCGGGTTGAGTTGCGCGATGACACTCTGCAGCCTGGCGACGTTCTCGGCAAGGATGTCCGCGCCGCCGGACGCGGCACCGCTGGCGGCGGCCGCCGGGCGGGCCTGCAGTTCCGCCCGGAGGGCCTCGCGGGTCTCGGCCAGCGCGGTCGCCAGCTGCGCGTGTGCGGCGCGGTGGGCGCGGCCGGACAGAAAAATGACCACGAGCAGGAGAAAGGTGGCCGCCGCCATGGCGCCAAGAAACGGCGCGAGCGGGGTCGGCTCGGGGACGGGCATGGCGGCGCCCAGCCCGGTCGCATGGGTGGCGGCGATGGTCTTGCGCAAATCAGTGATGCTGGCGTCGCCGGCCTGGTCGGATTTGGCCAGCGCCTCCTGCAGGCGGCTGAGCGCCGCGGTGACCTCGCGGTACTGCGCGGCGGCATCCGCCGCCGCCTTGGTCTGGGCTGCGGCGAGGTTGCCCTGCGCCTCGTTCAGATCGCTGAGTTTCTTGACGACCGTGCCCAGGCCGTCCTCGAGGGGCTTGAGCAGGCTGGGCTTGAGGTAATCCTCCACCCGCTTGGTGAGCGTGCCGAGGTCGTCGCTGTTTTTCTCCAGGATCTTGCCCTGGGCCTCGAAGCGGGCGTGGAGGCTCTTGATCGCCTCCTGCAGGCTTTTCACGTCCGCCGCCGTGATGGCGTCGGCCGGGGGCGGGACGGCCGGATCCGGCTTGGTCGCGGCGGGAACAGAGGCGCAGAGGATCAGCGACAACAACACCGCCACAGAGGCGGCGGCGGGACAGCGTGGAGAAAGGCTCATGGGCGTGGACCTCAGGGGTTGAAGATGCCGTCCGCGTCAAAGCGGGGGGCATCCAGCCAGAAGCTTTCATCCAGCATGGTGTTGAGCTTGAGCCTCACCTCGGCGGGATTGATCTCGACGGGCTGGCCCGGCAGCGGCGTGACGCCGGCGATCTCGAGGCGTTCGCTGCGCCCGAGGGTCGAGAGCCAGCGCAGGCGGACACGGGCGAAGACGGGGCGGTTGTCGTGGGGCTGGGACGGCGTCCACTCCAGCCGGTAGACGGGCTCGGGACGGACGCCCGGCACCTGCTTGATCTGGCGGCCGATGCGGCAGTTGAGCGGGAGGTCGAAGTCGCGCTCGAGGCAAATCGTGTTCTCGGCCTCGGTCCAGGGCTTGGCGGAGGAAAACTCCGACGGCCGGAAGAGCAGGTTGTCCGCGCGGTAGAACTCCCCGGGCTCGCCGCCCCGGCTGAGCAGGCCCCAGAAATAGGTGCGCGAATACTCGGTCAGGCCGGTCTGCTCGATGCTGAAGCCCTGGAGGTTGCCGTTGAGGATGTCCTGGTAGAGCGCCGCGCCGGCGACGGTGCAGGTCTTGGCGTCGTTGATCTTGATCCCGTCGTCGCCGACGAAGGGGTACCAGTCGCCCGCCGGGAAGTTCTTCATCTGGATGATGCGCTGGGGCAGGATGGGCAGGTTGTGGACGAGCAGCTTCCGCATCTGGGGCAGCTCGGAGGGCTTGCCGGAGGCGATGACGAGGTCGCAGTGGTGCTGGGCGACCAGCGGACAGAGCGAGGCGAACATCTCCTCGAAGACCTCGCTGATGCAGGCCTCGAGCGCGGCGCTGTCCGCCTGCAGCTGGGCGCCGAGCGGGAACAGCACCTCGTCGCGCTCGCAGAGCTGGGCGAACCAGCGCTGGAAGTGCGCGGCGTCGCGCAGCCGGAGCAGGTTCTCCTCGTTGCCCCAGTGCTCGGCCTTGGCGATGATGACCTTGAGCGCGAGCTCGTTGAGGTCCTTGAGGCAGTCGGGGTGGATGAGCTGCCTGACCGCCAGCGGCCGGCGCGGCGAGTCGGGGTAGTTCTCGGCGAAGGTGAGCTGCTGCAGCCACTGGTTGACGAGCGGGATGAAGACGAGGCGGACGATGCGCGCGAGCTTGATGGTCGCCTTCGGGTCGACCTGCGCGATGATCTCGTTGGCCGGCGACTTCAGCAGCGTGAGCAGGGCGCGGCGCGCGGCGGGGTTGTCCTCGAACTTGTCCAGCCCGCCGGCGCGGAGCCAGGTCGGGAGCAGGACCTTCTCCACGATCCGCTTCACCAGCATGTCGCCGGCGACCGAGTTGCCGTCGCGGAAGAGCAGCGTGGACTGGAGGGCGGTCGTGCCGCGGTGGCCCATGAAGCGGTCGGAGCCGCCGTCGGCCGAGCTCTTCAGGTCGTAGCGGATGATGGAGATGTCGGTGGTGCCGCCGCCGATGTCGACGTTCATCACCGTGGCGGAACCGGCGCGGCCGTAGAGCTGGAACCAGTTCTGGCCGTCGCCGCCGAGGAAGGTGACGTCGGAGTAGAGCACGGGCAGCTGCGAGCAGACGGCCTCGTCGAGGGCGCGCTCGACCAGCAGGGGCTTGTCGCCGCCGTCCTCGCCGCGGAGCGAGAGCGGGCGCGGGTCGGCCAGGTGCGTGAGCGCGAAGAGGTCGACCGCGCGCTGCCACTGGTTGAGGTAGCGCGTCTGCTCCTCAAAGGTCCAGCCGGAGGGGAAGGTGACGCGGATCTGGCGGAGCCGGCGGGGCAGGCTCTCGCGCCCGACCATCGAGAGGTAGCCGGCGGAGTTGATCTGGCGGTAGGCGCACTCGATGATCGAGAGCGCGAACCAGCAGATGGCGTCGCGGCGCGGATACTCCGGCGGCGAGCTGACCATGGGCTTGCCGCGGAAATCCTCGACCGTCGGCTGGTTGGCCCAGTCCCAGTCCACGGCGCCCGGATCCATGTAGAAGCGGAACAGGCCGCGGAGGTCCTCGAAGGCGTCGGGCACGGCGGGATCGGGGTCGTTGACGATCTGCTTCCAGTAAGTGCCGCCGCGGCGGCCGACCGGCTCCTCGTCCCACGCGTAGCGCTTGGGGCTGCTGAGATAAAAGCGGGCGTCGGTGTTGAGCGCCACCTGGGCGAGGGTGCGCGCGGCGCCCTCGGGGGCCTTGCCGCCGCCGATCAGCGCGGGCGACAGCTCGACGAAGGTCTGCGGCAGGTGCTGCACGCGCAGCACGGGGGCGTCCGGCGCGGCGGACGTGCGCTCCCAGTGTTCGAACAGCTTCTCCTCCGAGACGGGCGGCTCGCGGCTGGAGAAGGTGGCCCGGTTCAGGATGAGCCAGGAGTCGATCAGCGAATAGTCGTCGTTGGCCTTGCCCGGGTCGGGCAGCGTGTGGGCCTGGCCGAAGGGGCAGCCGCTGGGGATGAAGCGGAGGATCTTCACGCGGCGGCCGAGCGCGAGGTGCTCCTGGCCGGGGCTCTCCAGCAGCAGCGCGACCGTGCGGGTGTTGCCGAGGTCGCAGACGAGGTCGACGTCGACCGGGTCGGCGCCGGCGGGCTTTTTCCAGTGGACGGCGATCAGGCCCTTGGGCAGCGGGATGGGCTCGGCCGCGGCCGTGTCGCCGCCCTTGCGGCGCACGGGCAGGGTCGAGCTCAGCTGGTCGAGGTAGAGGCGCTTGGTCGGGTAGTCCTCCCACAGCTTGGCCTTGTCGATGCTCGCGTACGGATAGATGATGGCGTCGCTCGCGCGGCTCTTTTCGTAGGCCTGGAAACGCCTGGCGGCCTCCTGCAGGGACTTGTCGGACTCGGCGTGCTTGAAGTTGTAGCGCTCGACGCCGGAGAGGAGCCCGCGCTCGGGCAGGCCGAGGTTGGTCTCGATCGCGAGCTTGATGATGGGCGTCTCCTCGCCGGTATAGGGCGAGATCTCGATGGCGTAGTGGTAGAGCAGCCAGGGCGCGAACTCGCTCCAGAGCGCCCACGGGCCGCGGTTCTTGATCGCGAAGCGCCGCAGCTCCTCGTCCGACTTCTTCGGCGCGATGCTCTTCAGCGGCACGTGGAAGAACTGGTGGCCGGTGTTGGGGAAAACCTCGAGTTCGATCATGGGCGGGCGGGGCGGAGGTTAGTTGGGCCGGAGGTTGTAACGCCCGCAGAGGGCGGCGAGCTCCCTGTCGCCCGGCTGGTCGGGCCGCTTGACGGGATCGAGCTTGAGCGCGATGAAGGCGGCGAGCTGCCCCTCGAGGAACGGCCGGATGAAGGCGCGGTAGGTCAGGCACTCGCGGCCGATCGGCGGGGACACGGCCTCGTCGCCGGCGGCCTCGGGCTCCTCGGTCGCGGCGGCGAAGTCGGCCGCCTGGCTGGAGACGAGCTCGTTGGCCAGGCGCACGGCGAGGTGGCGGCGGAGCTGGGTGTTGCGGAAATCGGAGTTGGCGGCCTTGCTCTGCGCGACCAGCCGCGCGAGCCAGCGCGCCATCTCGTCGAGCTGGGCGTCGAGGGAGGCGCGCAGGGCGTCGAGCGTGTCGCTGAAGGCCTCGCGGGTGGTGAGGCCGAGGAGCGACCAGTCGGGCCGGGTCTTGTGGCCGGTGCGCTCCCACTGGTCGAAGCGGGCCAGCTGGCTGTCGATCCACTGGCGGTACTGGCGGGCGATGAACTGGCGGTTGATCTCCGCCTCGTCGGCCGGCGGGGTGAGCAACACCTGGTAGGGCACGTCGAGGAACTCGCGCAGCGCATGGTTGAGCTCGCGCACCTGCTTCTCGGGCTTGCCCTTGAGCGACTCGAGCAGGCCGGCGCGGAAGCGCTCGAGGTGCTCGCGGCGGATGTCGACCACCTTGACCGGCGGGAAGAGCTTGGGCGCGTTGAGCAGGTCGGTGATGCCGGTCTCGAGCGCGCCGACCCGGGCCTCGAGGATGGAGAGGCGGTTGGATTCCGGGTTGGCCCGCGCGGCCTCGAGCTGCTTCTTGATCGTGACGAAGAAATACCCCGTGCCGCCGGTCGCGCGGTCCGCCACCATCTCCGCGTAGGACTCGACGCTGGTGGAGTTGTTGAACTGGCGCTTGAACTCGGGCGCGGAGGCCACGTCCTCGAAGGTCTTGGGCTTGATCTCGTCGAGCATCCGGCCGCGCGGGAACTTGTAGTAGTTGAAGGCGAAGGTCAGCGCCACCGCCGGATCGCCGACGCGGCCGAGCTCCTTGACGATCGGCTCGATCGCCGGGTAGACCGCCTTCGGGTTGCCGACGCCCTCGTTCAGCCGCTTGGCCCACCACATCAGGCCGAGGTTGAGCGGCAGCGGGCTGCGCCCCGTGCTGTTGCGATAATATTCCGGCACGAGGTATTTCCACCACGACTCGATGCCGTTGATGAGCTGGTGGGCGTTCACCGCGGGGAAGCCGTCGACGTTCTGGAAGATGTTGAAGCCGTCGACCGACATCCGCTTGGCGAAGGTCGAGACGATGCAGCCGGTCTTGCCGCGCTTGAAGACCTTGGAGAAGAATAGCAGCGGCTTGAACGGCACGCCCTTGACCGCGCCCTCCTCCGCGCCCGCAGCCTGGCCGTGGACCAGGATGCGCGAGACGTCGCCCTTGGCCTCGTTGCCGACGCCGGCGAAGTCGAGCATGTCGGAGTAGCGCAGGTAGTCCTTGAAGGGCGACTCGGGCAGGTGGTCCTGGTTCAGCGGCACCACCAGCTCCCACACCAGGCCCTGGACGAACGCGAAATGTTCCGACGAGGTCGCGAGCCGCTGCGGGTACGCCGCGCCGCAGCCGAGGAGGATCCGGTCGCCCTCGGCGCGGTAGCCGAGCTTGGCGATGATCGGGTAGAGCACGCCCTCCTTCGAGTCGGCGTCGGGCGGCGTCTCGCGGAAGTAGATGTCGCACGCCGCCATGTTGAGCAAAATGATCGCGGCCTCCATGGTGCAGAACAGGGGCTTGTCCCCGGCGACCTGCCGCAGCGCGGCGAGCTGGGCGCGCATCTTGCCGTAGAATTCCTGCAGCACCGGCGAGGCGTCCCAGAGGATCTCGCCCGCGAACGCATCCACCACCTCGGGGCCGGAGAGCAGCACCGGGTCGGCCAGCAGCGAGGCCAGCAGCGCCTGCCAGTTGTCCTCGCCCTGCTCCATCAGCCCGCGGTAGCGCGGCAGCTCGGCGAAGACCAGGTCGGCCAGCACGCTGCACAGGTCGTGCAGCGCCTCGTAGGCGGCGCGGCTCGGGCCCTTGGTCGACGCGGCGTGCTTGCGCTTGAAGCGCGCCAGGCGGGTCTCGAACTCGCTCGTCGTCCAGTTGGTGGCCGCACCGGTGCGCGAGGGCCCGAGGCACTCGGTGTCGTAGCCGCGCGCCACCACCTGCAGCAGGTCGACCGCCGGGATGAGCTTGATCTCCACCGGGTGCTGCACGTCGCGCACGAGGTAGGGCGCCGCGCCGTCCTTCGTGCTCGCGCAGACGAACCGCGTCAGCACCGCCGAGCCGTCCCAGCCCTGGTTGAACGGATTTAGCACCATCCGGTTCATGTAGAGCGGCGCGTTGATGTCGGGCGACATGAAGAAGGCCCGGGCCCCGCCCGGCCAGTGCAGGCCGGAACCCTCGCCGTCGGTGGCCTCGCTCTTGTCGTAGCGCGCCCCGCCGTCGATGTAGGCGGACACCAGGGTGGACTTGCCCGTTTGCGACGGCCCCCACACACCCATGGCCGGCCGGTGGTTGGCGCGCGCCTCGCCGATGGCGGCGAGCTGCTTGTCCGTGTCGTAAAGCTTCTTCAGCCACCCGCTGGTGGGAATCGCGTAGTCCTCGGTGCGTTTGCAGCCGAGCTGCCAGTACCATTCGATAAGTTCCCGGGTGAAAGCGATTTTCTCCATATCCGCGGGGGAAGTAAGCTCGTCCGTCCGAAGACGCGCAATCCTGAAATCCTCGCCGGGCCAAGATACCGGGCGGCGGCGCACTTGCGCATTGCCGGCCCCGGGCGGTCCCGCTTGGCTGGCGCCGCGAAATGGCCGGCGATGCACACCTTCCCAGCGACGACACGCCGACGCGGCGCAGCGGGCCGGACGAGCCGCCGACGGTGCGCGGGCCGGCGGCCGGCTCGCTCGTGCTGGGCCGCTACGTGCTGGAGGCGGTCGTGGGCCGCGGCGGCATGGGCGTGGTCTGGCGGGCGCACGACCAGACCCTCGGCGAGACCGTGGCGCTCAAGTTCCTGCCCGAGGTCGTCGCCCGCGATGCCGTGGCCATCGACGAGCTGAAGGAGGAGACCCGTCGCGCCCGGCGGCTGACGCACCCCCACATCGTGCGCATCCATGATTTTCTCCAGGACGAGCAGCACGCCGCGGTCTCGATGGAATACGTCGCGGGCCGCACGCTGGCCCAGCTGCGGCTCGAGCAGCCGGCCAAGGTTTTTTCCCCCGCCGCCCTGGCGCCGCTCGTGCCGCAGCTCTGCGCGGCACTCGACTACGCGCACCTGCAGGCAAAGATCGTGCACCGGGATTTGAAGCCGGCCAACCTGCTGGTCACGCCGGACGGCCAGCTGAAGGTGACCGATTTCGGCATCGCGCGCAGCCTGTCCGAGACCCACACCCGGCTCACGGGCAAGGGGGGCGGCGACTCCAGCGGCACCCTGCCCTACATGAGCCCGCAGCAGATCGCCGGCGAAAAGCCGGCGGCGGCAGACGACATCTACGCCCTCGGCGCCACCCTCTATGACCTGCTGACCGGGAAGCCGCCGTTCCACCGCGGGGACGCATTCAGCCTGATGAAGCAGATCGCTGAAAAGCCCCCGCTGTCCCTGGCGGCGCAGCGCACGGAACTGGGTCATCCGGGCGAAGCCCTCCCCGGGGCATGGGAGCAGACCATCCTCGCCTGCCTCGCCAAGTCCCCGGCGGAACGCCCCGGCAGCGCGGGCCAGGTCGCCGCCCGCCTCGGGCTGGGCGGCCCCGGCGATCCCGACGACCGCCCGACGTCCCGGTTGACCGTGGCCCCGGCAAAATCCCGCCGGCCGCTCTGGGCCGCCCTCGCCGCGCTTGGACTGGCCGGGCTCGCGCTGGGTTATTACTATGGTGTCGCGGTGCCGGCGCAAAAACAGGCGGAAGCGCAACGCCAGGCCGAGGCGGAAAAATCGGCGGAGCGCGCGCGCGCGACCGAACACAAAAAATTCGCCGACGAGGAGGCGGAGGCCCAACGCCGGCGCGGGGCCGGGGAGGCCGCGGCCGCCGCGGCCCGGACCGGGCCGGAGGAGCAGGCCTTCGCCGCGATCATGCAGCGGATCGCCGCCACGCCCGACCGCGCGCCGCCGGCGCAGGCCGACGCCACCGCCGGGGCGGTGCAGGCATATCTCGCCACCGCGCCGGAACGCCATCGCAACGAGGTCGCCACCACCTGGGCCCGGCGGCAGGCGGCGATGAATGACCGCAGCGCCGGGTCCGCCCGCGGCAGCCTGATCGTACGCACGACCCCCGCCGGCGCCGAGGTGCGCGTGGGCGCGCTCGCGCTCGACAAGTCGCCGCTGACCCTGAAGGAACAGCAGACCGGCAAATATCCGGTGCACGCGCGGCTGGCGGGCTACGATGACTGGAACGGCGAGGTCGAGGTGAAGGAAAACGAGTTTGCCGAGCTGGACGTGCCCCTCGTGCGCAGCCATGGCCGGCTGGTGATCGAGACCGAGCCGGCGGGCCAGCCGTACCGCCTGCAGGGCGCCGACGCCAATGCCAGCGGCGTCGCGGACGGCCAGCCCCGCGAGCTGCCGACCGGCCGCTACCTGCTGACCATCCTGCGCGGCGGCGCCGCGGAGCAGGCGAAGTATGTCGAGGTGCGCCGCGACGAAACGACGACCGAGCGCACCTTCTCCCCGCTGGCGGTCACGGGCCTCTGGAAATTCAGCCTGACGAACCGCTCCCCCAGCGCGCCGGCCACTGACATCATCCTTAAGCTGGAACGGAAGAACGGCAGCCTCGCCGGCAGCCTCTCCATGCCGGTCCGCCCCGGCGCCCCGGCCGGCGAGATGCCGCTGAGCACCGTGGCCTTCAAGGACGATCAGCTGGCCTTCAGCATCGTGCACATGCTCGCCGGCCGGCGCTATGAGACCAAATACACCGCCCGGCTCCGCGGGGACACCCTGACCGGGACGGCCGAGTACGACACCCGCGACGGCCAGCTGCGGCGGTACGACTGGATCGCCCACCGCTCGCACTGAACCCGCCGGCGCCGGAAAATCGCCGGCCCGCCGGAGTAAATTAGTGTTGAAGTTGCCCGCTGCTGTGCATGCTTGCGGAAGTCGTTCCACCTGCGGTTCATAATTGACGGATACTCCCATGCACACATCCCTTCGCCACCGGTTTTCCCTCGCGGGCCTGCTCGCCTCGCTTCTGTTCGTCGCCGGTTACGGCCAGACGCCCGCCCCCACCGAGTTTTCCAAGGGCCAGCTCGAGACCGAGCAGCGCATCATGAAGGCGAACATCTCCGATGCGAACTACCACATCGACCGCGCCATCAAGTCCGTCGCCGCCAACCTGCCGGACTCCGCCAAGGTCAGCCTCCTGCGCGCCACCGGCCGCGTGGCCCAGATCGACGAGGTCATGAAGGCGCACCCCGAGCGCATCGAGCGCCTCTCCTTCTCCCTCCTCTACAGCCGCGAGTCCGTCCGCACCGAGCTGCGCGCCTCCTACAAGAAGCTGCGCGACGATTTCGGCGCGGTCGAGGACGCCATGTACGCCCTCCGCCACGACATGCTGCGCAAGGGCCTCTTCGGCGAGGAGCTCAAGCAGCAGATCGCCGTGCTGGACGCAGCCACCAAGCTGCTCCCCGAAATCGAGAAGACGAATCCGGAGCTCGCGGCCAAGGTGCGCACCCTCATCGAGCAGATCAACGACGCGCTGGCCTCGGGCGACACCGCCAAGGCGGACATGCTCATCAAGCAGCTCAACGGCCTGCTCGAGGGCGCGGGCTATAAGTCGAGTGTCGAGGACGCGAAGAGCAAGCTCGGCGGCGGCGGCGAGGCGGAAGGCGCCGGCGGCGGCGCGAGCGTGATGGGCGCCAATGGCCAGCCTGTCTCCATCCCCGGCGCCACGGCGGTCGCCGGCGGCAAGGCGCGCCTCTCCGACGGCACGGAAGTCGACCTGAACGGCGCGCAGGTGCTCCCCGACGGTTCCATCCGCCTGGCCGACGGCCGCATCATCAAGGACGGCAAACTCGCCAGCGGCGCCGCCATGAATCCCGGCCGGGACGCCCGCCTGCTCGATGCGGACGGCAACGAGATTTCCGACGAGTACGTCTGGGAAAACGGCGAGGGCAAGGGCGTCGACAAGGTTTACGTCGGCGGCAAGGGCAGCCGCCTCGTCCGCGAGACCAAGGTCTCGGTCCGGGCCACGCCGAGCGCGGCGAAGGCCAACACCTATGAGGTCACCAAGACCCCCGGCGAGTCCCGCACCTGGGCCTTCATCGTGGCCCCGGTCGCCGGCTCCGAGAAGAAGGCCAGCGGCAGCTACACCGTGGCCGTCGCCCTCACCGAGAAATCCGGGGCGACCGGCTTCACCGCCGCGAAGTGGGAGATCACCGGCCCCGGCGGCGCACCCAGCCTCGACAGCTCCTCCGGCCCGCAGGTGACGGCGACCTTCAGCCAGTCGGGCACCTACGCCGTGCAGGTGTCGGGCACGACCGACTGGGGCAGCCCGTTCGTCATCAAGAGCAGCCTCAAGATCGGCGTGGACTGAACTCCGCGGAGCACCGTGCGCCCTGCGGCCCATCACGAATCGCGCCACGGTCAACCGCCCAGCCTTTCCCTCGCGGCGGCCCGTCCGCCGTGCGGTTCCTCCGGCCGGCCCCTGCCATGACCCGCCAGGAATTGTGCAGCCTGCTGGGCGTGCCGGCCGAGGTTTCCGCCACCGACCTGCTCAAGGGCTGGACCACCCGCCTGGCCGCGCTGCGCGACCAGCTGCAGCAGGAGGGCCTGCCCAAGCCCGTGAAAATCATGTGCACCCGCGAGGTCGCGGACCTCGAATCGGCGGCGGCCGGCGGACTCGCCAGCCAGCTGGAGCAGATCGCCAAGGCGGAAATGCTGCTGGCCAGCATCAACGACGAACTGGCCAAGGCCGGCTGGACGCGCGGCGTGGTCGAGCTGCTCTGCCGGAAACTCGAGCCGCTGGTGCCGGCCATTCCCGAGGAGAATGAACGGCTCAAGTTTGAACGGCGCCTCATCGAGATCGCCGAGAAGGTCATGACCCAGGTTCCGCCCCCGGCGCCCGCACCGCCGCCCGTGGCCGCCAGCCCGACCAAGCCGCCGTACGAAGGCTCGACCCCGCCCCACGATGTGCCGACGCGGCTGGAAGCGTATTTTTCCGAGATCACGGCGGAGCGGGCCAAGCCCGCCCCCGCCCGGGGCGTGATCCGACTGTGGCTGCAAAAGATCGGGGCGCTGATCGAAATGCTGCCGGACGAATCCACCCGCCTCGGCTACGAAAAACGCGTCGTCAGCATCGAATACTGGCTGGAAGGCAGCCAGCCGCCCTGGGCCCGGCCGGCCGGCAACCGGCCTCCGTCCAACCCGCCGGTCGCCCCGCCGCCTGCGCCCCCGGTCACGCCGCCGCCCGCGGCGCAACCCGCGCCTCCACCGGCGGCGCCGGGCAAACCACCGACCAAGCCCGCGCCCGGCACCCTGCTCCAGTTGCTGCCCAAGGCCGCGGATGGCACGCTGCGCCGCAGCGGCCCGCCCATCCATTTCGTCGCGCGCCCGCGCTTCGTCCTCGGCCGCCAGCGCAGCAAGGCCGACTTCGTCACCTGGTTTCTGCCCGCCTCACCGGCCAACCAGCAAAAAACCGACTCCATCAGCCGCGTGAACACCACGCTGTTCGTGAAAACCGGCCAGCTTTGGATCCAGGACGGCGAGATCACGGAAGATGGCAAACCCAAGCCGAGCGCGGGCACCGTCGTCGACGGCCAGGCCCTCACACCCACGCCGGTGCAGCTGAACTTCACCAAGGAGCGCAACCTCAAGCTGGGCCAGTCCGCCTATGAGCTCAAGGCCGTGCACCTGCCGGCCGTCGCCCCCGAGGGCCCGGCGGCCGCTCCGGGCGCGATCGACAACACCTCGTCCCAGGCCACCGTCCGGCTGCCGGTGGGCCCGTTCGGCTGCCTGCGCCTGCAAAGCGTGAGCAGCCGCGAGGTGGAGATTCTCGCCGTCTGGCTTCTTTCCGAGGCCACCCTCGGCGCCGATCCGGGCAGCGCCGTCATGCTCGATGGCGCCGGGCTCCCGCCGGCCGCGCTGCGCATCCACCATTGGGCCCAGGGCTTCTGGCTCGTCGTGCCGGGCAGCGGCCGCAGCAAGGTCACGCTCGACGGCCAAGCCCTCGCCGGCGGCGACGTGCGCCCCCTCCAGTCCGCCCACCAGCTCGGGCTCGGCACGCTGCATTTCGATCTCAAGGTGTCCGCCTGATGCGGGGAACAAAGCCCTCCGCCCAGCCATCCTAACTGCATCCATGGAGCCACCCGCCCAATCCCCCGACATCATCGCGTTCCTGCAGACCGCCCAGAAATGGATGGGGGACGAGCTGGACCTGGAACGGATCCGGCCCGGGGACCGCCTGCTGGTGCGGACCCGCAACACCAGTTACCTGTTCAACATGACGGGCACGAACAGCGCGGTCCTGACGACCAACCGGCCCGAGCGCCCGGGCGGCCCCGTGCTCATCCACGGCTGCGTCTTCGGCCGCTCCAGCATGATCAAGCCCGGGCATCTTTTTTGCGGCGGCGGGCTGGAGATCGCGTACCAGAACAGCCCGCGCCGGTTCACGACCTCGCCCATCGAAGCCATCCAGCTGATCGCTTCGAGCCCGCCGCCCGAATCCTCTCCCGTCACGCCGCCCGGTTGAGTCGCCCCGGCGGGGCCGCCGGCTGCAGGTTTCAGGCGACCGCGGCGGCCCGATAGCGGCGGCGCGGGCGGGCGGCCGCCGCGATGGCGGGCGCCTCCGGGGCCGGAAAGATCAGATAGGCGCCGCAATTCTCGCACAGCTGGAGATCGTCGCCGGGGTCGCCACCCGCGGTCATCGCCGCGGGCAGCCGCAGGTGGCAGGCGCCGCACACCCCTTGCCGGACCTCGGCCACCGTCGGGCGGCCCAGGGCGGCCAGCCGGTCGAAATGCGCCAGCATCGGCGGCGGCACGCTTGCGCGCAAATCAGCGAGGCTCGTCTTCGAACCTGGGCTCACCGGCGCATGGGTCTGCGTGCAACGTTGCAGAACATACAGGGTCTCGACGTATGGATTCATGATGGGAAGGAGGGAAAAAAGCGGTGGCGGCCGCCGCAAACGAGGACCGCCACCGCCGGGTCAGGTCAGGTGATGAAACGGATGGTGCGTCACGGTTTGGTCGCGGGCACAAACGGAGCGGGCGCGGCCGGTTTCCTGGCGGCCCGCTGCGCGCGGGTCTTGGCCGGGGCGGGCGGGCTGAGGTTCACGCCGGTGGTTACCGGAGCGTTGGGTTTGGGCGTGACGAGAACAGGGATGGCGGCGACCGTGGTGGTTTCAGGATTCATGATTGATGGATGATTGAGGATCGATGGTTGTTTTCGCACCCTTGCGGATGCGTCCACCCTGCTTGCAATGCCCGTGCCGGCGGACTCAGCGCCTTCCTTAGCCGCTCGCGAGCAGCCCAATAAACATTTCCCGCCGCCGGCGCGGCCATGCCCGGGCCGCCCGCCACGGCGGTTACGCGCAAAATTTGCACCAAATGCCGCCGCGGCGTGCAAGGGAACGATGGGACCGCAGCCGGAGTGGCCCGCCGATGCCGGTTCAAAGCAGCCCGTAGCGCTTCAATTTGTATTGCAGCGAACGGCGGCTGATGCCGAGCAAACGGGCCGCTTCTTCCCGGTTCGAAGTCACGTGCCGCAGCGTCTGCCCGATGAGCAGTTTCTCCGCCTCCGCGATGGTCATGCCCGGACGAAGGCTGAACTCGGGCGACCGGGCCTCATGCTCGCGCAGGGAGTCGGGCAGGTCTTCCGGCCCGATCAGGGCGGACGGCACGGTCACGACCAGATGCTCGAGGACGTTGCGCAACTGGCGCACGTTGCCCGGCCAGGGAAACCGCTGGCAGAGCCGCACCGCCTCCGGCGCCAGCCGCTTGGGCCGCCGCTGGTGTTTCGCGCAGAACTGGGCCACGAACGAGCTGACCAGCAGCGGTATGTCCTCGCTGCGCTCCCGCAGCGGCGGGATCTTGATGGGCACGACATGCAGGCGATAGTAAAGGTCCTCGCGAAATTTCCCCGCGGCCACGGCCTCCTGCAGGTTCTTGTTCGTCGCCGCGACGAGCCGCACATCCACCTGGATGAGCTCGGTGCCCCCAACCATGCGAAACGCGCCATCCTCCAGCACGCGGAGCAGATCGCCCTGCCCCTTGGGCGAGAGATCCCCGATCTCATCGAGAAAAAGCGTCCCGCCGTCGGCCAGCTGGAAACGCCCGGGCTTGTCGGTGCGCGCATCGGTGAACGCGCCCTTCCGATATCCGAACAGCTCGGCCTCGACCAGCTGCTCGGGCAGCGCGGCACAGTTGACGAAAATGAACGGCCGGTCGGCCCGGGTGCTGTGCCGGTGGATGGTCCGGGCCACGAGTTCCTTGCCCGTGCCGCTCTCCCCTTCGATCAGGACCGTGACGCCAGTCCCGGCCACCTCCTCCGCCATCTGCTGGACGCGGCGGATCGCCGCGCTTCCGCCCATCAGCAGGAGCGGGTCGCGCCGGTCCGGCTCGCGCATCTTTTCCGGCAGGGTGAGTGGCGGGAGATTGCCTTTCGAACGCGCTGTCATGCTTCTGTGGTGCTTCCCTTTGGCCGGTTGTGCAAGATCTGCACCCGTGGCGCCGGGTTTCGGCCGCCGCCCTGCCGCCACTGGCACCCCGCCCCCGGCATAGCGGGACTGATCGGCCGCATGAGCACTGCTCCAAACAAATGCGGCCGCATGGCTTAGCCACCCTCCGGTTCGAGATCGTCGGTCGCCGACGGCCGCAACCGGAATTTCATGGCGCCCGCGCGCCCCGCTACTAACACCCATGCCGGCCGGCCGGGCCAATGCAGACCGATGCTGGCGGCGACCTCACCGGTCAGCCCGCGTATTGCCGTTCGTGCTCAAGCAGCCGCTGCTTGCGCCACAGGCCGCCGGCGTAGCCGCAGAGCGTGCCGTCGGCGCGGATGACCCGGTGACACGGGATGACGAGCGCGAGCATGTTCGATCCGTTCGCCCGGCCGATGGCCCGCGGCGCCCGCGGCACGCCGAGCCGCGCGGCCATCGCGGCATAGGAGCGCGTCTCCCCGGGCGCGATTTTCCCGAGCTCGTGCCAGACCCGCCGCTGAAACACCGAGCCCACGGGAGCCAGCGGCAGATTGAAGGCCAGCGACTCGCCGGAAAAATACCGGGCGAGCTGCCGCCGGGTCTCCCCGAGGGTCGCGTTGCGGCCGGGCACGATGGCGCATTTCAGCCGGCGCCGGAGACCGGCGAGCTCGCGCTCCAGTCCGCGGCGGTCGGTGAACTCGAGCAGCCGCAGCCCCTCGTCGTCGGCCAGGGCGAGCATCGTGCCCAGTGGCGTCTCGATCCGCTCCGCCAGCAGGCAGGCGCCGGCCGCGGCGCCGCGCGGCGGCGCGCCGAAGATGCGCGTGAACGCCTCGCGGAAGCCGCTGGGCGACTCGTACCCGCGGGCCAGCTGCACCTCGATGACCGGGCGGCCGGACTGCACCTCGCGCAGGGCCAGACCCATCCGGCGGGCCCGCTGGTAGGCGTGGAAGGTCATGCCGTGGTAGGCCCGGAACTGCCGCCGGGCGGTGGAGGGCTCGACGCCCATCGCGACGAGATCCTTGTCGGTCACGCGCCCGTCGGCGGCGGCCTCGGCGGCGCGGCGGAGCCGCTCGACCAGCGGCGGCACCGGCTTGGTCGAGTCCATCGGCCGGCACAGCCGGCACGGGCGGTAGCCGCCGTGCAGGGCCTCGGTGACCGTCGGGAAAAATTCCACGTTCTCCGGCTTCGGCTTCTTCGCCCGGCAGGTGGGCCGGCAGAAGATGCCCGTGGTCTTCACGCCGGTGAAGAACACGCCCTCGTACGCGGCGTCGCGGCGGCTGAGCGCGCGGTACATCGTGCGGGTCGTGGGCAGCGGGTTCATGGCGGGGGCGGGTTCAAAAAGTGTCATGCCCTACTCTACTCCGGCCGGCGGCGGAAATTCCACCGGTTTTCGGGCAACCTATTTTGTCCCGGCCGCGGGCGGCAGGTACTTCGCGACGTCGGGCAGCTCGCGCTCGCGGCGGCCGCTGCGGTCGCGGGTGAAAAAGGCCTCCTCGGGCAGGAGGCCGGTGTCGTCCTCCTCGTCCTCCTCGTCGTCGGTCTCGAGCCCCTCGATGGCGCCGATGGTCTCGCCCTCGTCGAAATACTGCGAGACCCGGCGGGGCGTCGGGTCGAGCAGCAGCGCGGGGCTGGCGAGGTCGCCCTTGGCCTTCACCTGCATGAAGTGACAGGGAAAATGCTCGTCCTTGTACTGCTTGATGAAATCGCTGAGCCACTTGTTGGCGACGCCCTCGCGTTTCGTCAGGAACACCACGTCGGCGAAGTGGATGCAGGCCGCGTACCACGGCTTGAGGACCGGCTGCCGCTCGGCCAGCTGGCAGTCGACGACGCAGAACACGCGCGCCAGCTCCGCGCCCTGCCGCTCCAGCCACGGCTTCAGCGCCTCGAGCTGGTCGAGGGTGTTGGCGTGCGCGTCCGCCAGGAAGAAGACCGTGGCGCCCGCGGGCACGTCGGCCCACGGCAGCTCGGGCGGGGTCCACGTCCAGCGCCGGATCTCCGTGCCGGGCCGGGCCGCCAGCCGCGCGTCGGCCGGCGCCGGGGGCTCGCCCGCGGCGAGCAGGACCAGCGCGCGGTCGTCCGCCCCGAGGCCGTTCTCGATCAGGTCGCGCACGATCCCGCGCCGGCCGGAGCCGGGCGTGCCGATGAGGAAATAGACTGGGGTGGAGGCGGCCATCCGGTGCCAGACAATCGCCGGCAAGCCGGCTCCTACAAGTCAGAACTTGAACGTCTGGTTCTGCGCCGCGTGGCGCATCCAGTGGTCGACGAGGACCAGCGCCGTCATCGCCTCGACGATGACCACCGCCCGCGGCACCACGCAGGGATCGTGGCGGCCGCGCGCCAGCAGCTCCGTCTCGGCGCCGTGCACGTCGACCGTCTGCTGCGGCTGGAGGATCGTCGCGGTGGGCTTGAAGGCGACGCGGAAGACGATCTCCTCGCCGTTGCTGATGCCGCCCTGCACGCCGCCGGAGTTGTTCGTCAGGGTGCCGATGCGGGTCGAGTGCTTCACGTAGGGATCGTTGTGCTGCGAGCCCTTCAGCAGCGTGCCGGCGAAGCCGCTGCCGATCTCGAAGCCCTTGGTCGCCGGCAGCGAGAGCATCGCCTTGGCGAGGTCGGCCTCGAGGCGGTCGAACACCGGCTCGCCGAGCCCGACCGGGACATGGCGCGCGCGGCACTCGATGACGCCGCCCACGGAGTCGCCCGTGCCGCGCACCTGCTTGATCCGCTCGACCATGCGGGCCGCCGTGTCCAGGTCCGGGCAGCGCACCGGCGAGGCCTCGACCTCGGCCAGGGAGGGAAAGTGGGGATGCGGCGGCGCGATGAGGTCGTGGATCTGCGTGACGTAGGCGCGGATCTCCAGGCCGTTGGCGAGGTGGAGGAGGTTCTTCGCCACGGCGCCGGCCGCGACCCGGCCGACGGTCTCGCGCGCCGAGGAACGCCCGCCGCCGCGGTGGTCGCGGTGGCCGTACTTGGCCTGGTAGGTGTAGTCGGCGTGCGACGGGCGGAATTTCTCCCGCATCTCGTCGTAGGCGCCGGGGCGCTGGTCCGAGCTGCGCACCAGCAGGGAGATGGGCGCGCCGGTCGTCAGGCCCTCGAAGACGCCGGAGAGGATCTCGACCTGGTCCGCCTCCTTGCGCGGGGTCGTGATGTCGCTCTGGCCCGGGCGGCGCCGGTCGAGGTCGGCCTGGATGTCCGCCACCGCCAGGGGCAGCCGCGCCGGACAGCCGTCGATGACCACCCCGACCGCGGGGCCGTGGCTCTCGCCCCACGTGGTGATCTGGAAAAGTTTGCCGAAGGTATTGGGCACAGGCCGGGAGCGTTGCGCCAAGGCCGCTTGCAAGCAAGCCCTAGGTGGGGCATGGGTGGGCGCATGAAATTTTTCATCCTCAGCGGCAGCCACCGGGCGGAGGCCCAGACGCTCAAGGTGGCGAAATACGTGCAGTCGGTCCTGACCCGCGAGCACGCCGGCGCGGAGGTCCATCTGTTCAGCCTGAGCGGCAACCCGCTGCCGCTCTGGGACGAGGCCACCGGCGGCGCCCCCGACGCGCTGTGGGACCCGATCTCGGCGGAACTGAAGGCGGCCGACGCCCTCGTCATCGTTTCACCCGAATGGGGCGGCATGGCGACCCCTGGCGTGAAAAATTTCCTGCTCAACTGCACGGCCGACGAGGTCGGCCACAAGCCCGCGCTGATCGTGACCGACTCGGCCACCCGCGGCGGCAGCTACCCCGTCGCGGAACTGCGGATGAGCGGCTACAAGAACAACCGCCTCGCGTGGCTGCCCGAGCACGTGATTGTCCAGCACGTCGGCAGCAACCTGAACGCCCCCGACGGCGCGCCCGACCTGTCCAAGGAGGACACGCTGATCCGCCAGCGCCTGCGCTACGGCCTGAAGCTGCTCGAGGAATATGGTCGCGCCCTGAAGCTGGTGCGCGCCAGCGGCGTGATCGACCACCAGACCTTCCGGAGCGGCATGTGAGCGCGGATCTCCGGCGGGACCTGGCGGCCCGGACGGGAATTCAGTTTTCCCCGGCCCCCGGCTTCGGCGCCTGCTTCGCCAGGAACTGCGTCCGGTAGAGCTGGGCATACAGCTGCCCGTTCTGCAGCAGCTCCTCGTGGCGGCCGCGCTCGACGATGCGGCCCCGGTCCAGGACCAGGATCAGGTCGGCGTTCTGGACGGTGGACAGCCGGTGGGCGATGACGAGCGACGTGCGGCCTTTCAACGCGGAGACGAACGCCTCCTGGATCGCGCGCTCGGACTCGGAGTCGAGATGCGCCGTCGCCTCGTCGAGAATGACGAGCGCCGGCGCCTTGAGCAGCAGCCGGGCGATGGCGACGCGCTGGCGCTCGCCGCCCGAGAGCCGGTGGCCGCGGTCGCCGATCACCGTGTCGAGGCCCTGCGGCAGCGCCGCCACCACGGACGCGATCTGCGCGTCGCGCAGGGCTGCGGCGAGTTCCGCCTCGCTCGCGCCCGGCTTCGCGTACAGCAGGTTGGCGCGGATCGTGTCGTGGAACAGGTGGGCGTCCTGCATGACCATCCCGACCGCGCCCCGGACCGAATCAAGCGTCGCGTCGCGCAGGTCGACCCCGTTGCAACGGATGGCGCCGGCCCGCACGTCGTAGAGGCGCGCCGCCAGCTGGACCAGCGTGGTCTTGCCCGCGCCGGAGGGGCCGACGAGGGCGATCATCCGGCCCGGTTCGGCCACGAAGCTGATGTCGTGCAGGATCTGCCGTTCCGGATGCTTGCCCAGCACGGCCACCGACTCGAGCGAGGCGAGGGACACCTCCGCGGCTGTGGGGTAACGGAAGTCGACCCCCGCGAATTCCAGTCGCACCGGGCCCGGCGGCACCGGCCTCGCGTCCGGCTTCTCCGTCACCATCGGCTGGAGATCCAGCACCTCGAACACCCGCTCGAATGATACGAGGGTGGTCATGACGTCGATCTGCAGGTTGGACAGCGCCGTGAGCGGACCGTAGAGCCGGATCAGGTAGGAAATCAGCGCGACCACCGTGCCGACATCCAGCGTGTGCCGCACCGCCTGCACGCCGCCCCAGCCGTAGACGACGGCCACGGCGAGCGACGCCACCATCCCGAGCCCGATGAACAGCAGCCGCGCGTAGGTGGAGATCTTCAGGCCGATGTCGCGCACCCGGCCCGCCTGCTTGGCAAAGGCGGCGCGTTCCTCCTCGGGCCGGCCGAATATTTTCGCCACCATGGCGCCGGCGACATTGAAACGCTCCACCATGAGGTTGTTCATCTCGGCCAGCCGGTCGTAGCTCTCGCGCGTCAGCGCCTGCAGTCGCCGGCCGGCATACCGCGCCGGCAGCAGGAAGACCGGGACCAGGATCAGGGTCGCCAGCGTCAGGCGCCACGAGAGCATGAACATCGCCGACAGCACGAGGAGCACCGTCACGAGGTTGCCGACCGCCGTGGACAGGATGTCGGTGAAGGCGTCGCGCACGCCCGAGACGTCGCCGTTGAGCCGGCTCACGAGGGCGCCCGTGCGCGCCCGGGTGAAGAACGCCAGCGACATCTGCTGGATGTGGACGAACACCTTCGTGCGCAGGTCAAGGACGATTTCCAGCCCGATCCGGACGGCGATCTGGCGCTGCCAGAAGGTGAGGGCCGAATCCACCACGGCGACCCCGGCCGCGAGGAGGGCGAACTCGATGACGAGCCCCTCGTTGCCGGCCAGGATGCCGCGGTTGATCAGCTGGCGGTAGACCAGCGGATTGACGACGCCCACCGCCGCGTCGATCACGACCAGGGCGAGGAAGAAGGCGAGGACACCCGCGTAGGGCCGGCCGAAGCGCAGGATGCGCGGGAGCGTGCCCGGGGCCAGCTTGTGCTTGAGCACCTCGTCGTTCTTCTGGAGCGCATGCGCCCCGCGCCAGACGCCGGGATTCATCGCGCAGGACTCGCGGGGTTGACGGCAAACGACGGCATGGGGGTGAAATGGCAGGCAAGCCCGGCTGCGGTCAAGGCTGGGCTCGGCTCCGCATAATATCATCCTTCCGGAGTGTCGCGGGCCCGGCGCAGCGAACCGGTGGTGCCCCCGCCCGGAATTGAACCGGGATCACACGTTTAGGAAACGCGTGCTCTATCCATTTGAGCTACGGGGACTAAGCCGGTTTCCAAACATGCCGGCGGCCGGGGATTGGCAAACCAAAAATGCCCGTTGACACACCCGGACAGAATCCCAACCTTCCGACTCCTTTTCCCATCATGAGCACCACCGAGACCAAGACACAGACCCTCAAGCCGGAGGAGATTCCGTTCACCCAGCCGCAGCTGATGAGCCGCTACATCACCGACACCGGCAAGATTCTGCCGCGCAAGTACACCGGCATGTCCGCCAAGCAGCAGCGCCGCGTCACCAGCAAGATCAAGAGCGCGCGCAACCTGCTGACGATGCAATAAGCGGTTGCCCCGCCCTGATTTCAGCCGGAGCCAGTGCTCCGGCTTTTTTGTGCCCGGTTAAGACAGCAGGGATTGGCCACAAAAAACACCAAGGGCACAAAAACAGACCACCAACTTTTCGTGCTTTTCGTGTTTTTCGTGGCTAAAAATTCCGGATGAAAGCTCGGATCCATCCTCCCACCCCCGCCAACCTCCGCCGGCTGGCGGCCGTGCTGCGCCGGGGCGGGCTGGTCGCGATCCCGACGGAAACGGTCTATGGCCTGGCGGCCCATGCCCTCGACGAACGTGCATGCCGCGCGATCTTCCGGGCCAAAGGCCGGCCGGCCCACGATCCGCTGATCGTCCACGTGCTCAACCTCGCACACGCGGAGCAACTGGCGGAGTTCAACCCCGCGGCGCGCAAACTCGCCCGGCGCTTCTGGCCTGGTCCGCTCACGCTCGTGCTGCCGAAAAAAACCTGCGTGCCGGCGATCGTGACGTCCGGCGGCGGCACCGTCGCCCTGCGCGCCCCCGCCCACCCGCTGGCGCGACGCCTGCTCAAGCTCGCGGGCATCCCGCTGGCCGCGCCGAGCGCCAACCTTTTCGGCTACATCAGCCCGACCTCGGCCGCGCATGTCGCCGACGGCCTCGGCCGGCGGATCAAACACGTGCTCGATGGCGGCGCCTGCGCCGTGGGCGTGGAGTCGACCGTGCTCGATGTCACCCATCCGGAAAAACCCCGGATCCTGCGCCCGGGCGCCATCACCGCCGCCACCCTGGAAAAATTCCTCGGCGTGGCCGTCCGCCCGGTGCGACGCCGGAACAGCGGACAGGCGATGCCGGCCCCGGGCATGCTGGAGCGGCACTACAGCCCGCGCACGCTGCTGCGGATCAGGCATCCCGGCGGGCGGTTGCCGCCGGATGTGGCCGGAATCTTCCTGCGCCAACCCGCCGGGGCGGCGGGCCCGAACGTCTACTGGCTGAGCGATCATGGAACGCTGGAGGAAATCGCGCGAAACCTTTACCGGGTGCTGCGGCGGGCCGATCAGAGCCGGCACCGGGAAATCTGGATCGAGGCCCTGCCCGCGGACGCCGGCGGGATCACCGCCGCCATCAACGACCGGCTGAAGCGCGCCGCCGCGAGACGCTAGAGCATATTAACGGAACGATTCAGTTGACCGTGGTATTCCTCTCAACTCGAGAAACTGAATAGTGCGACGGTAGGCCAGCCCGCTGGCGGGCGCCCAAAGAGCGCGAACTAGCTCGCTGGCCCACGGGCAGCTGCATAGATCCGGACTAAATAATAGTGTAGCCGATTGCTGTAGGGCTGCACCTTGGCGCAGCCGCATCTTCGCGCCGCAGGCCCAGGCACGGCTGGACCCACAAGGTCCAGCCCTACCCATGGCCAGCAATCTGGCGCCGGAGCGACCCCGCTGCGCCTCCATGATATTGGCTAACCCCGCAGCACCTCGGCCAGCGCCGTGAGCAGCCGCTCGTTCTGGGCGCGCGTGCCGACCGTGATGCGCACCCACTCCGGCAGGCCGTAGGGTTTCACGGGCCGCACGATCAGGCCCCGCGCCTGCAGCGCCGCAAACACCTTCGCCCCGTCGCCGACCTTGACGAGCAGGAAGTTCCCCTGCCCCGGCACGAACCCGAGCCCGAGCGCGCCGAACCCGGCACCGAGCTGCGCGAGCCCCGCCCGGTTCTCACGCCGGCAGCGCGCGGCAAACTCGTCGTCGTCCAGCGCCCCGATCGCCGCCGCGGCCGCCACGCCGTTCACGTTGAACGGCTGCCGCACGCGCTGCAGGACGGCGATCAGCTCCGCCGCCGCGTAACCGTAGCCCACGCGCAAGGACGCGAGTCCGTAGATCTTCGAAAACGTGCGCAGCCCGATCACCTTCCGCCCCTCCGCGATCAGCGGCCGCAGGTCCGGCGGCTGTTCCAGGAAATCGGCGTAGGCCTCGTCCAGCACCAGGATCACGTGCGGCGGCAGCGCGCGCGCCAGCGCGGTGATTTCCTCCGCCGTGTTCGTCGAGCCGGTGGGATTGGCGGGGCTCGCGAGAAAAACCAGCCGCGTGCGCGGCGTGATCGCCGCGGCCAGCGCAGCCAGGTCCTGCCGCATGCCGGCCAGCGGCACCTCCACCGGCGTGGCGCCGAACAGCAGCGTGACCAGCTTGTAGACGACAAAGGACGCCTGCGGCATCACACACTCGACGCCCGGCGCGAGGAACGCGTGACCCAGCAGCTCGATGAGCTCGTTCGAGCCGTCGCCGATGATGAACTGGTCCAGGCCCAGCCCGAGTTTCTGCGCCAGCTTCGACCGCAGCGCGAAATAACCGCCGTCGGGATAGAGGTTCGCCTCGCGCAGCGCCCGCTCCGCCGCCGCCAGCGCCTTGGGCGACGGCCCGAAGGGGTTTTCGTTCGACGCGAGCTTCACGATGCCGGCCGGATCGAGCCCGAGCTCGCGGGCGACCTGGTCGATCGGCTTGCCCGGTTCGTAGACCGGCTGGTTCCGGATCCCGGGGTTGGCGAGCTCGGCGAAAGTCATGGCCCCAGCCCACCGGCTTGCCGCCGCCGGTTCAAATCAAAACCGGCCCGCCTCAGCGCGGCCCGCGGCTCGGGACGTGCACCCACTGCATCCCGGCCGCCTCCGCCGCCTGGATGCCCGGCTCCGCGTCCTCGAACACCAGGCACGCCGCCGCGGGCACGCCCATCCGCTCCGCCGCGAGCAGGAACATGTCCGGCGCCGGCTTGCCCCGCGCCACGTCCTCCGGCGTGATCACCACCGGGAACAGGCCCGTCAGCCCGACCCGCGCCAGGGTCTGGCGCACGATCACCCGCGGCCCGCCCGAGGCCACGCTGACGGGGAATTTTTCCGCCACGCGCCGGGCGAAATCCACCACCGGCTGGATCAGCTGCATGTCCGCCTGGTACTCGACGAACAGCGCCTCCTTCTCGTGGAACACGTGGTCGACATCGATCGCCAGATGGTAGTGCCGGCCGAGCAGCTCCGCGACCTGGCGCGTCGGCACGCCGCCGAAGGAATAAAACAGGTCCTCGCTCAGCGTCTCGCGCAGGCCCGCGCGCCGCATGGCCTCGTTCCAGGCGCGGTAATGCAGGGGCATGGTGTCCACCAGCGTGCCGTCGAGATCGAAGATGTACCCGGCGAACTCGCCGGCGGGAATGTCCAGTTGCATGGGAGCGGCCCACGCTGCGCCGCACGGGCCGGTTGGCAACTGAAACCGGCGCGGCCGGGCCGGCTCAGCGCCGGCCGCCGCGGGTCAGCCGGCTCTTGGGCTTCTCGGGCGCCACCTGCGGCATGCCGCCGCCGTCGAAGATGCCCGAGTAGGTGTAGTTGAAGCCGTCGATCTTCTTCCACTCGATGCTCTGGCCGATGAACCGCTCGATGCTGCGCGCGTCGCGCCAGGTTTCCTCGGTCACCAGCGTGAAGGCGTCGCCCGTCTTCTGTGCCCGGCCGGTGCGGCCGATGCGGTGGACGTAGTCCTCGGGGTTTTCCGGGACGTCGAAGTTGATCACGTGCGACACGTCGGCGATGTCGAGCCCGCGCGCCACCAGGTCGGTGGCGACCAGCACCTCGTACTTGCCGGACTTGAAGCCCTTGAGCGCGTCGGTGCGCTCCTGCTGGCTGCGGTCGGCGTGCATCACCGCGCAGGTGTGCCCGGCCTGCTTCAGCCGGCTGGCCACGTAGTCGGCGCCGCTCTTGGTGCGGGAAAAGATGATGACGCTGTGGTACTGCGTCTCCTCGAGCAGGTAGGCGAGCAGGTCGAACTTCTGCGCCTGCACCACCGGATAGAAGGCGTGCGTGATGGTCTCCGCCGTCGAGCGCTCGCGGCTGACCGAGATCTTGAACGGGTCGCGCAGCGCCCAGGCGGCGAGCTGCTCGATCTCCGGTGGCAGCGTGGCGGTGAAGAACAGCGTCTGGCGGTTCTTGGGCACCTTGGAGACGATGCGCTTCACGTCGGGCAGGAAGCCCATGTCGAGCATCCGGTCCACCTCGTCGAGGACCAGGATGTCGATGTGGTCGAGCCGGATCTCGCCCTGCTCCATGTAGTCGAGCAGCCGGCCCGGCGTGGCCGCGAGCACGTCCATGCCGCGCGCGAGGTCCTCGCGCTGCTTGCCGTAGCCGACGCCGCCGTAGACGACCGTCACGCGCAGGTCGGTGTATTTGGCGAAACCCTTGAAGGCCTCCTCGACCTGCACCGCGAGCTCGCGGGTGGGCTCGAGGATGAGGACGCGCATCGCGCCGTGCGACCCGAGCTTCTGCAAAATCGGCAGGGCGAACGCCGCCGTCTTGCCCGTGCCCGTCTGGGCGGAGCCGATGACATCCTTGCCGGCGAGGACCTGCGGGATGGCCTGGGTCTGGATGGGCGTGGGCGTCTCGTAACCCATTTCCTGCACCGCGTAGGCGAGGCGGTCGTTCAAGCCCAGGGCGGTGAACACGGTGTCGAGCTTCGGGACCTCGGGCAATGGCTTGGGCGGATGCGCGGCGCGCGGGGCTGCAGCCGGAGCGGACGGACGGGCGGCAGGGGCGGCGCGCGGCGGGAGCGATGATTGCGGCCGGGCGGGGCCGGCGGGCCGGGGGGCATGGCCGCCGCGACGTTCCGGGCGGTGTTCCTGGCGGTGTTCCCCGGCCCTGGGCGCGGGGCGGCCCGACTTGTGGGCCGGCTTGGTCTCGGGTGGTTTCGCGTCCGGTTTGAAGGACTGGCGGATTTTTGAAATGAGCTTACGGAGCATGGAAATGTAGCGACTAGATATCAGCCCCCCCTGCCAGCATTGCAATCCCGCATCTCGCCGGGACCGGGAGCCGGTCAGATTCGGGCCTTGATCCGGTCGAGGAGGGAGCTCGACCCGGCCTCGTCACCAGCCAATCCGATCCGAATCTTGATGCTGGTCAGCCCCTTGCCGGAATTGGTGGGGGCGATAGCCACCCTTGCCGGCCCAAGAATTCCCGCCGATCCCGCCCGCGCCAGGCCGATGCCGGGCTCGCCAGCGGTGAGCCGCCCGTTAAAACCCTCCCATGCCCTGCACCCTTCGCTCCGCCACGGCCGCCGACGTGCCGCTCATCCTCGCCTTCATCCGGGACCTCGCGATTTACGAAAAACTCCTGCCCGAGGTCATCGCCACCGAGGCCGCCCTGCACGATTCGCTCTTCGGCCCCCAGCCCGCGGCGCATGTCGTCATCGCGGAGTCCGGCAACCGGCCGGCGGGATTCGCGCTCTATTTCTTCACCTACTCCACCTTCCTCGCCCGGCCCGGCCTTTATCTGGAGGATCTCTTTGTGAATCCGGAGTTCCGCGGCGCCGGCATCGGGAAAGCCCTGCTGCTCCACCTCGCAAAAATCGCCAACGCCCGCGGCTGCGGCCGCATGGAATGGACCGTGCTCGACTGGAACGAGCCCGCGAAGGGTTTTTATAAAAAGCTCGGCGCCGTGCCGCTGGAGGACTGGCGCATCATGCGCCTGACCGGCCCGGCCCTGGCGCAATACCAGTAGACCGCCGCCGCGCGGGCACCCGGCCGGCATGTCCCGGCTGGTAAACGGGGACATCGGTCCAGCGGTAATTGCTTTGCCCGGAAATCAGATGGGATCAAAACAGGCTCCGTATGTTGGTCTTTATCGATGAATCCGGGGACCCCGGAAAGACACCTGGACCGGGTTGTTCCAGATTCTTCACCGTGACGCTGGTCATCTTTCAAGATCATGATGAAGCCCTGAAGGTTGAGCAACGCATCGCGGAATTGCGCAAGGAACTGCGGGTCGCAGACAACTTTGAGTTTCACTTCAGCAAACTTTGCCATGATTGGCGGGAGCAATTCTTAAAAGCGGTTGCGCGCTACAAATGGCTCTATGTTTCTGTAGTCATCAACAAGGCGGAGCTCTATGGCCCGGGTTTCGCCTTTGCGGATTCATTCTATAAATACACCTGCGGTCGGGCCTTTGAGCTCGTTAAGCCCCAGTTGCGGAATGCAACCGTCGTGATCGATAGCAGTGGAAACAGAAAATTTCGCGACGAGTTGAAAACCTACCTGCGCAAAAAGCTGACCCTCCCCCACGCCACGGGTGAGCCTGCGATCAAAAAGCTGAAAATGGAGGAATCACACCGAAACAATCTTCTGCAACTCGCAGACATGGTGTGCGGTGCGGTGTCCAGGGACATTAACCACCCTGACGAAAAATGCCGCTTCCGGCGGCTGATCGCGCATAATCAAACCGGCATGCAATCCTGGCCAAAATAATAAACCCCCGGCCTATCCTTGCGGAAAGTGCACCATACGGTGCCGGTTTAGCGCGGGGGTCAATTCCAAGGACATAAATCGGCCCATTTTTCATGAACTTCAAGCATTAAAACCCCGCAGCTTGGTCATGCAGCTTGTCTTCCCGCAACATCCGGCATGGCAGCCACCGTGCGGATGCATATGCGCCGGTTGACGCGTCTGACGAATGCGCACAGCAAGAAGCTTGAGAATCACGACCCAGTCATCGCGCTCCATTTCTTCTATTACAACTTCTGTAATATTCACCAAAACCTGCGCTGCACCCCGGCTGTGGCCGCGGGAGTCACAAACAAGCTTTGGGAATTGTCGGACATTGCCGACATGCTGGATGTCGCAGAGCGGTTGGCGACTTAGGTTAGCCGGCGGATAATCTCACCAAGCCGTGCGGCGGAATATTTTAAAATATCGAGGTTTTTCTGCCTGAATGCCTCATGTGTGCTAAACGGATTGCGTGGATCTACTGGGGTTAATACCAAGCCAGTCATATCATAAAATAGCGCCGTGTTTGCTTGGCCCACACATAAAGGCAACCGCTGCTTAATATACCAAAGTACCGCGTCCATTCTTGAGTCTGACCCATCAGAAGATAGCTGTGCGTAATATTGGTGAACGGGCAGGGATTCTATTTCGGTGATTTTTGTCAGAATCATACCGAGGAATATACCGAGTTCTGCGTCTTTCTTTAGCTTCTCCTCCGACTTTAATATCCTGTCCCCACAATCATAAATAACGACAACGCCACTGAGGATGCCTACGACGATGCATATGGCCATCTCAGCCGCATGATGACCGATCATGGCGAGGGCGATTGTGATTCCCCAAGCCACAAGTGAAACAACGCCGCCTATTGCGGTCATATAGCTAGACCCGCCAACCGAAAGGCGGGTGACAATATCAGCGATCCGCGAAGCCATAGGCATATCGGATGCCATGGAGTGGAGAGATGGTCGAGTGACTTCACCGCACATTCCCTCCCGCCCCATTTGTAAACTGTAACTGAGACAGTACCCGCTCTTGCCAACTGTGTTGGTGGCAATTAATCCTGACTGCTGCTGCCCCGGACGCGGCCTTTCGCCTATCTTCCGGCCCGGTTTTCCACGCCATGATCCAGACCCTTCCTCCGCCCCCCGCAAAGCCCGCCCCCACCGGGCTGTCGCAGCCGCTCTACGCCGAGCTGGCCAACTCCCTGCAGGCGCTCGTCGAGCAGGGCACCCTGCGGCCCGGGCACCGCGTGCCGTCCGTCCGCCGCATGTCGCTCCAGCGCGGCGTGAGCATCGCCACCGTCCTGCAGGCCTACACCGTGCTGGAAAATCGCGGCTACCTCGAGGCACGGCCCCAGTCCGGCTACTACGTCCGGCCGCGCCCGCCCTTCCTCAGCCCCGAGCCGCGCATGGCCCGGCCCATGGCCAAGCCGGCCTATGTCGGCGTCAAGGACCTCACCACCGAGGTCATGGAACGCTCGACCAGCTCCGACTTCATGCCCTTTGGCGCCGCCTGCCCGCACCACAGCCTCTTCCCCAACCAGAAGCTGGCCCGCCTCCTCGGCTCCGTCGCCCGCCGCGACCCGTCGCTCATCAGCCGCTTCACCATGAACTGGGGCTACGAGCCGCTCACCCGCGAGATCTCCCGCCGCTACCTCCAGGGCGGCGTCCCGCTCGCCCACGACGAGCTGGTCGTCACCGTCGGCTGCACCGAGGCGCTCAACCTCTGCCTGCGCGCCGTGACCAAGCCCGGCGACACCGTCGCGATCGAGACCCCCGCCTACTTCGGGTTCCTCGAGATGATCCAGAGCCTCAATCTCCGCGCCCTCGAGATCCCCACGTCGTCCCGCGAGGGCATCTGCCTCGACGCCCTGCGCGCCGCCATCGAGCAGAACGACGTCAAGGCCGTCCTCGTGATGCCCAATTTCCACAACCCGCTCGGCAGCCTCATGCCGGATGAGAAGAAAAAGCGGCTCGTCGACCTGCTGGCCGAATACGACCTGCCAGCGATCGAGGACGACATCTACGCCGACACGCATTTCGGCGAGATGCGGCCCAAGCCCCTCAAGGCCTGGGACCGCGACGGCCGCGTCATGCTCTGCTCCTCCTTCGGCAAGTCGCTCGCGCCGAGCTTCCGCGTCGGCTGGACCGCGCCCGGCCGCTACCTCGAGCGCGTGCGCCGGCTCAAGTTCACCAACACCATGGGCACGCCCGTCATCCTGCAGAAGACCCTCGCGGAATTCCTGCGCGACGGCGGCTACGACCACCACCTGCGCTCGCTGCGCCGGGCCTACCACCAGCAGCTGCACCTCTTCGCGCAGACCATGCAGCGGGAATTTCCCGAGGGCACGCGCTACAGCCGCCCGCACGGCGGCAACGTCATCTGGGTCGAGTTCCCCGCCCGCATCGACACGCTCAAGCTCTACCACGAGGCGCTCAAGCACCGCATCAACACCGCGCCGGGCGCGCTCTTCTCCGTCAAGGACCGCTACCACAACTGCCTCCGGATGAGCTGCGGCCTGCCCTGGTCCGACGAGGTCGCGGCCGCGCTGGTCCAGCTCGGCGGGCTGATCAGGAAACAGCTCTGATGCCTTGGCGGTAGGAGCGGCTTTACGCCGCGATTCCGGCGGTTTTTCGCGACGGAAAGCCGCTTCACGAAAAATTCCCCGCCCGCTTTTCACCCTCTCCCTCACTTTCACTTTCGCTTTCCCTCCCACTTTCCCGCCATGCGCCGCACCGTTGCCATCCTCCTGTTCGACGACGTCGAGGTCCTCGACTTCGCCGGGCCGTTCGAGGTCTTCGCCGTGACCGACGAGCTCGCGGACCACACCCTCTTCCGCGTCGTGACCGTGGCCCCGGAAAAGCGCCCCCTCCGCGCCCGCAACGGCCTGAGCGTGAATCCCGACCATGATTTCGCCGGCTGTCCGCCGCCCGACCTCCTCATCGTGCCCGGCGGATTCGGCACGCGGGTGCTGCTCAAAAACCAAGCCGTGATCGATTGGATCCAGTCGATCAATGCCACCGCGGAAATCGTCGCCTCCGTCTGCACCGGCTCCCTGGTGCTCGGCCGCGCCGGGCTGCTCGACGGCCTGAGGGCGACGACGCACCACGAATGCTTCGCCCTCCTCCGCGAGCACGCCCCGCGCGCCACCGTCGCCACGGATGAGCGCTTCGTCGACACCGGCCGGATCGTCACCGGCGGCGGCATCTCCGCCGGCATCGACCTGTCGCTGCACCTGGTCGCCCGGCTGCACGGTGCGGCCACCGCGGAGAAAACCGCCCGCCACATGGAATATTTTCCGTCGGTGAAAATCTTCTGACCATGACCGCCGCCGAAAAAACGCCGCCCAAGTCCGCCCTCGTCGCCGGCTTCGCCACCATCTACCTGGTCTGGGGCTCCACCTACCTGGGCATCCGGATCGCGGTCGAGACGCTGCCGCCCTTTCTCATGTCCGGGGCGCGCTTCCTCGTGGCGGGCGGGCTCATCGCCGGCTGGATCGCCGTGACCCGCGGCTTCCGGCCGACCCGCCGCCAGTGGTTCGACAACACCGTCATCGGCGCCCTGCTGCTGCTCGGGGGCAACGGCTTGGTCTCGTGGGCCGAGCAAATGATCCCCTCGGGCATCACCACGCTGATCGTCTCGCTCGGGCCGCTGTTCATCGTGCTGCTCGACTGGGCGGTGCTGGCCTTCGGCCGCGACAAGTCGCAGGGCACGCGCCCCGGCGTGGCGACCTTCGTCGGCGTGGGCCTCGGCATCACCGGGCTGGCCGTGCTGGTCGGCCCCCAGCTCGGCGAGGGCGTCGGTCATCTCGACCCCTGGCGCGTGGGCGGCCTGGTGCTCGCCTGCGTCTCCTGGAGCGCCGGCTCGCTGTACACGCGCTATGCCCGCAGCCCGGCGGAACCCTTCACCGGCGCCGCGATGCAGATGCTCGCCGGCAGCGGCTGGCTCATCCTCGTCAGCGTGCTGCGCGGCGAGCCCTGGCAGGTGAACCTCGCCGCCGTCTCCGCCCGTTCCCTGCTGGCGTGGTCCTACCTCATTGTCGCGGGTTCGCTCGTCGGGTTCACGACCTTTGTGTGGCTGATGAAACACAGCACGCCCGCGCGGGTGTCCACCTACGCCTACGTGAACCCGGTCGTGGCGGTCTTCCTCGGCTGGCTGGTGCTGCACGAGCCCGTGTCGTCGCGCATCTTCATCGCCGCCGCCATCATCATCGCCGGCGTGGCGATCATCACCGCGACCAAGAACCGCCCGGCCCCCGCCGCAACGGCCAGCCCGGTGCCGGCGCCCCCGGTGGCGGCCGGCGCGGAGGCGCGTGCCACCCCCGGCGGACGCTGAGGCGCAAATAGTCCAAGGGGTGCGGCCCGCGGCGGCGTATCACGGGGGTGATCCGCCGCCTCTCCTTCTTCTTCCTCCTCTGCGCCGCCGGCGTGGGCGTTTACCTGGCCGGGGCGTCGTCGCCGGCCGCAGAACCCGGCCGCGCTGGGACCGCAACCATCTACCAGTGCCCCATGCACCCGTGGATCAAGTCCGACCGGGCGGGGGACAAATGCACCATCTGCGGCATGACCCTCGTCGCCGCGGCGGCCGGCGACGCCGCGGCCGCCGACCCCGACCTCATCACGCTCACGCCCTCCGCCGCCAGTGTCGTCGGCGTGCAGACCGCCGCGGTGCGGCGGGCGCCCCTCGTGCGCACCCTGCGGGTCACGGGGGTGATCGATGATGACGACACGCGCCACCGCATCCTGACGGCCCGCGTCCCCGGCCGGGTCGAGAAGCTTTTCACCAACTATGTCGGCGCCGAGGTGCGCGAGGGCGAACCCCTCGCCACCATCTACAGCCCGGAAATGCTGACGGCCCAGCGCCAATACGTCGAGCGGGTCAAGGCCGGCAACACGGCCTTCACCGCCTCCGACCGGGCCGCCGCCCGCGAACACCTCCTCGACCTCGGCCTGACCGAGGAGGAGGTCGTCATCCTTGAGCACACCCTGGAGCCGACCGCGATGGTGACCATCCGCGCACCCATGTCCGGCACCGTCGTCGCCCGCCACGTTTACGAGGGCCAGCAGCTCAACCGGGATCAGTCAGAGGCCGGCACCCGGCTCTTCGAAATCGGCGATTTTTCCTTCATGTGGTTCATGTTCGACGCCTATGAGCCCGACCTCGCGTGGCTGCGCCCCGGCCAGCGGGTCGAGGTTTCGACCGCGTCCCTTGCCGGCCGCGTCCTCACGGCCCCCATCGTCTTCATCGACCCCACCCTGAACGAACAGACCCGCACCGCGAAGGTGCGCGTGGTTCTGCCGAATCCCGACCGCCTGCTTTTTCACCAGCAGACGGCCAGCGGCCGCGTCCGGCTCGAGGTGCCCGGCGTGCTCCTCGCCCCGCGCAGCGCCGTCCTCCAGCACGGCGCCGAACCGATCGTGTTTCTCCAGCAGGCCGCACGGACCTACGTGGCCCGGCGGGTCCGGCTCGGCCGCGTCGGCGACGACAACGTCGAGATCCTGGCCGGCCTGGCGGCGGGCGACCGGGTCGTGACCGAGGGGGGATTGCTGCTCGACGGCCAGGCCCAGCTCGCGCGCGCCGCCATCACCGGGGACAAAACCATGCCCGCGCCCGCCCCGCCCGAACCGGTCGCCCCTGGCCAGACTGAGGCGGGTTATGCCGAGCTGAAGGCGCTCGCCTTCGCCTGCGCCGACGCCGCCGGCGTCCTCGCTGCGGATGACTTCCCCGCCTACCAGCAGCAGCTGCCGGCGCTGCGCGCCGCCCTGCAGGCTTATCTCGCCGCCGACCCGTCCGCCGCCCGCGGCCCGCTGGCGCCGCTCAAGGACACCCTGCGTGACCGGCCCGACCTGCGGAGCGCCCGCCGGGACTTCGAGCCGTTCACCACGGCCCTCGCCGACGTCGCACGCGACCGGCAGCTGCCCCAGCGCGAGGGCCTGCACGTCTTCCAGTGCCCGATGGCCCCCGTCCTCGGCACCGGCCGCTGGCTCGCCCGCCGCGCGCTGGTTCGCAACCCCTTCTTCGGCTCCGCCATGCTCGAGTGCGGCGAAGAACTTCGGTAGGGCGATCCGCTCCGCGCCGTCCCGGCAACGAGCGGAATCACCGCCCCACCCCCGACCAGGACCATCCCCGACCTTTTAACGGCATGATCAACCGCCTCATCACCTGGTCGCTGTACCATCGCTTCCTCGTGCTCAGCGCGTTCTTCGCGGTCTGCGCCTGGGGCGTGGTGGCGATCCATCGCGTGCCGATTGACGCCATCCCCGACCTGTCGGAGAACCAGGTCATCGTCTACGCCGACTGGCCGGGCCGCAGCCCGCAGGAGGTCGAGGACCAGGTCACCTACCCGCTCAGCTCGGCGCTGCAGGGCCTGGCCGGGGTGAAGACCGTGCGGGCCACCTCGATGTTCGGCTTCTCGTTTCTCACCGTCATCTTCGAGGACCGGATCGATCCCTACTTCGCCCGCACCCGCGTGCTCGAGCGGCTCAACTCCCTCGGCGCGCTGCTGCCGGCCGAGGTCGCGGCCAAGCTCGGGCCCGACGCCACCGGCCTCGGCTGGGTCTACCAATACTACCTGAAGGACGAGTCCGGCACGCAGGATCTCGGTTCGCTGCGATCGTTGCAGGACACGTTCATCCGACCCCAGCTCGCCGCCGTGCCCGGGGTGGCCGAGGTTGCCAGCGTCGGCGGCTTTGTCCGCCAGTGGCAGGTCGAGGTTTCCGCCCTCAAGCTCCGGCAGTACGGCGTCCTGCTCGGCGAGGTGATGGACGCGGTCGCCCAGAGCAACCGCAACGTCGGCGGCAAGACCATCGAGGAGAACGGCGCCGAGTACATCGTGCGCGGCCTCGGCCTGGTGCAGGGCGCCGCGGACCTCGAGTCCATCCCGGTGCGGGCGCGCAACGGCACGCCGCTCTACCTGCGCGACCTCGCCACCGTGCGCATCGGCGGCGATTTCCGCCGCGGCGCCCTCGACGTCAACGGCCGCGAGGTCGTCGGCGGCATCGTGGTCATGCGCTACGGCGGGAACGCCTGGCAGGTGATCCAGGACGTGAAGGCGCGCATCGCCGCCTTCACCCCCGGCCTGCCCAAGGGCGTGACGGTCGTGCCGTTCTACGACCGCAGCGATCTGATCGGCCGCGCCATCGACACGCTGAAGCGCGCGCTCACCGAGGAGATCCTCCTCGTGACGTGCGCCCACATCCTGTTCCTCTTCCATTTCCGCAGCATCCTGATCGTCACGCTGCCGCTGCCGGCCTCGATCCTGATCTCGTTCATCCTGATGGACCGGTTCGGCATCCCGTCGCACATCATGTCGCTCACCGGCATCGCCATCTCCATCGGCGTGCTGGTCGACGCCGGCATCGTGATGACGGAAAATGTCATCCGCCACTGCGAGCGGGCCGAGGAGGAGTTGCAGCGGCGGCTGACCCCGCCGGAGGTGTTCGCGCAGACCCTCGCGGCGGCCACGCAGGTCGGCCGGCCGATGTTTTTCTCGATGATGGTCATCATCCTGGCCTTCGTCCCGGTGTTTTTGCTCACCGGCCAGGAGGGCAAGCTGTTTCACCCGCTCGCCTACACCAAGTCCTTCGCGCTGATCGGCGCCGTGCTGCTGGCCGTCACCGCCGTGCCGGTCTTCTGCACCATCCTCGTGCGCGGACCGTTCAAGCCCGAGAGCGGGAACTGGCTGATGAAATTCCTGCTGCGGCTCTACGATCCCGTCCTCGACTGGGCGCTGGGCCACCGCCGGACCGTGCTCGCCGCCGCCGGCAGCCTGCTGGCGGTTTGCCTCGTCATCGCCTTCGGCCTGCCGCGCGCGCTCACCAGCCGCCTGCCCGCCGCGGCGGCCCGCCACCTCACCGGCTTCGGCAGCGAGTTCATGCCCACGCTGGACGAGGGCTCGCTCCTCTTCATGCCGGTGCTGCTGCCCGCCACCTCGCTCACCGAGG
>CAYRDN010000026.1:0-46065 GCA_964423065.1 uncultured Oleiharenicola sp.
CTAGACAAAACGAGTCAGAGTCGTTTGTGCTACCATTACACCATCGGGCAGTGGACAACAAAAAGGGGCGCGGCGGCAAAGGGATGCCGGGCCCGGCCCGGGGCACCGGCTGAAACCGGCCGGCCGGCCCGGAGCTCGGCCGAGCGATGGCTGGAGCCGGCGATGGGATTCGAACCCGCAACCGCCTGTTTACAAAACAGGTGCTCTACCGTTGAGCTACGCCGGCAAGGCGCGCTGCGCGCATATGGCCAAAGGGACTGGGAAAAAACAGGATTTGGTGGCTCCCCGGGGACTCGAACCCCGAACCAATTGATTAAGAGTCAACTGCTCTACCATTGAGCTAGGAAGCCGTCAAAAATAGGAGTGGGCAAACGTTATTATCCCCATGGGCTTGTCAACCCCATTCCCGGATTTCGCGCCCACCGCCGTTTTCCCTCTGAAAACCGGCGCCGGACCCGCGCCGGTTTCAGCCGGTCCCGCCGGTCCATGCGGGCACGGCGAGTTCGGTCAGCAGCCGAAAGCCGGGCGGCGCGGCCAGCAGCCGCGGCACCACGTTGATCAGGGCCGCGATCGTCGCGTCGTCGCCCGCCACGCCGCCCTCCACCACGACGTTGAGATCCGGCCGGCCCCGGATCGCGATCACGTCGCGCGGCTCCGGCGCCCCGAGAAACATTTTCAGGTCCAGCACGATCCGTTCCCGCCCGGCCTCCGTGCCCGTCACCCGCTGGTGGATCCCGCACGTCTCGCCGGCTGCGACCGCGAAATGGGCGGTGGCGATCGCCCGCGCGGCCACGACCGGTTCGGCGCTCGCCGTGAGCTCATCCAGTTTCCAACCCAGCGCCTGCGCGACGAGCGCGGCCGACTCGCGCAGGCCCGCGTGGCCGGCCGACCCCGCGGCCAGCTTCAGGCGGAATTCCTCCGGCGCCTGCCCGCTGCCGATCTTCGCCTGCAACGGCTGCCGGCGCGTCGCGGCATCGACGATGCGCTCCACCCGGATGTGGTCCACCACGCGGCAGACGCCGGTCAGGCAGACCGGCAGCAGGTCCATCACGAACCCCGGATTCACCCCCGTGGCCACCAGCCGTGCCTTGGCATGGAGACAGAGCACGTTCAGCTCCTGCGCGAGCGCAGGCGAGCGCAGCGCCGGGAAAATCAGCTCCTCGCAGGTCGAGGCCACGGCGAGACCGAGCTCAAGCGCCGGGCGGATCTGCTGCCACGTGGCCGCCGCGCTCGACGTCGCCGTGTGCAGGATCACCTCCGGCTGCGTCTCAAGGAAAAGCGCCTCCAGCGTCGGGCACAGGCTAAGTCCGTCCAGCTGGGGCAGCCCGGTCAGCTCGACCAGCGACCGGCCGTATTTTCCGGGATCGTTGTCCACTGCGCCGACGATCTCGATCCACGGCTGCGCCGCGGCGAACCGGAGCGACTCCCGCCCGATCGGGCCCAGGCCGAACTGCGCCACCTTGATCCTCTTCATGCCCGGCATTGAGGGCCGGCGGGCCCGGGATGTAAAGCCCGCCGCCGCCGCCCGCCCGTCGGCGGCCCGGAGCCTGCCGGAGGGCAGCGGGTTAGGGGAGCTGGCCGCCGGGACGCCACTTTGTCGGACAAAAAACTTGCCAAGCGTGCGGGCCTCCTCTGTTTTCCTCCGCTCTCCTCATGCAAAAGACCAAAAAGTCCGTTGCCAAGCGCTTCAAGATATCCGGCACGGGTAAGCTGATCCGCCGCACGCCCGGTTTCCGTCACCTGCTGGCCGCGAAGAGCACGAAGTCCAAGCGACGTGCCTCCCGCGACAAGCTCGTGGCCCCCGGCCATGCCGCGCCGCTCCTCCGCTGCCTGCCCACCGGTCTCCGGTAAGCTGACGCGCCATCCACAATCCGCCAGGCGGGTGAATCCTAACGAGACGACCCGCCGGCCCTAAAACCACCAAATAACATGCCTCGTGTCACCAATGCCCCCGCGTCGCGCAAGCGCCGCAAGAAAGTCCTGAAATACGCCAAGGGCTATTTCGGCAACAAGTCCAAGCTCTTCCGCTACGCCAAGGAAGCGGTCCAGCACGCCTGGCAGTACGCCTACATCGACCGCAAGAAGAAGAAGGCCAACATGCGCGGCCTCTGGATCGTGCGCCTGAACGCCGCCTGCCGCGAGGCCGGCATCAGCTACAGCCGCTTCATTGAGGGCCTCAAGGCCGCCAACATCCAGCTCGACCGCCGCCAGCTCTCCGAGCTCGCGATCACCGACGCCGTGGCCTTCGCCAGCCTCATCAGGCAGGCCCAGGCCGCGCTGCAGGCCAAGGCCGCCGCCGCCAAGGCCTGAGCGGACACGAGCCGTTGCAGGCTCGCCTTCCGGTCCCCGGACCGTTTCTTTGAAGGACGGGTCTCCCCGCGAGCCCCGTCCTTTTTATTTTCCCATGGAAGCCACCCTCACCGCCCTCCTCGCCAAGGCCTCGGCCGAGCTCGCCGCGCTCCCGACGCGCGCCGACTTCGAGGCGGCCAAGGCCCGCTTCGTCGGCCCTCACGGCGAGCTCACCGCCGCGATGAAGCAGATGGGCGCCGTGCCCAAGGACCAGCGCCCCGCCCTCGGCCGGCTCATCAACGAGACCAAGGCGCAGCTGCAGGCGCAGCTCGACGCCGCGCTGGCCCGCATCGAGTCGGCCGAGATCGCCGCCCGGCTCGGCCCCGCCATCGACCCGACGCTCCCGCCGCCCGACCCCGGCCCCGGCACCTACCATCCGCTCACCCTCGTCCGCGAGGAGATGTGCCGCATCCTGCGCAAGGCGGGCTTCACCGTGGTCGAGGGGCCCGAGGTCGAGACCGAGTACTACTGCTTCGACGCCCTCAACACCCCCGCCGACCACCCGGCGCGCGACGCCCAGGACACGTTCTATTTCCCCGGCAAGGCGCGATTCGCCAGCGTCACCAAGAAGGTGCCCGAGGAGAAATACCTGCTCCGCACCCACACCTCGTCGGTCCAGATCCGCACGATGCTGAAGGGCGAGCCGCCCATCCGCATCGTGTCGCCGGGCCGTGTCTACCGCCGCGACACCTCTGACGCGACCCACAGCGCCAACTTCCACCAGATCGAGTGCCTCTACGTCGACCGGAACGTCACCGTCCGCGACCTGAAGGCGCTGCTCGACTACATCTTCGCCTCGCTGCTGGGGAAGGACACCAAGACCCGCTTCCGCCCGCACTACTTCGGCTACACCGAGCCGAGCTTCGAGGTGGATTTATCCGCCCGGCACCTGCCCAAGGTGAACAAGGACTGGATCGAGATCGGCGGCTGCGGCCTGGTCGACCCCGCGGTCTTCGAGGGCGTCGGCTACGACCCCGCCGTCTGGACCGGCTACGCCTTCGGCATGGGCCTCGAGCGCCTCGCGATGCTGATGTACGGCATCGATGACATCCGCTATTTCTACCAGAACGACCTCCGCTTCCTGAAACAATTTGCCTGAAGCAACCGCCCGCGGATCACGCGAATTCACGCCAATCAAAATTCCCCCCCCCTGCGCGTTGATTCACGTCCTTAGCGGGCCTCCTCTCCTTCAATGAAAATCAGCCGCAACTGGCTCAGACAATACGTCCGGATCTACGCCTCGGCCGAGGAGCTGAAGAACGCCATCACCTTCCTCGGCTTCGAGGTCGAGGGCGTGGTCAGCACCGGCCTGCCGCCGCTGGCGCACGTGGTCGTCGGCGAGATCCGGACGCGGGAGAAGCACCCCAACGCCGACAAGCTTTCCGTCTGCACGGTCGACGTCGGCCCCGCCCACGGCGGCCTGCGCACCATCGTCTGCGGCGCGCCCAACTGCGACGTCGGGAACCGCGTGCCCGTGGCGCTGCCGGGCGCCGTCCTGCCGGGCGATTTCAAGATCAAGCCGTCCAAGATCCGCGGCCAGCCGTCCGACGGCATGCTGTGCGCCGCCGACGAGCTCGGCCTCGGGGACGACCACGCCGGCCTGCTGCTGCTCGACCCGGCCGCGCCGATCGGCGCGCCGCTGAACGAGGTCCTGCCCGAGGGGGACACCGTGTTCGACCTCGAGGTCACGCCCAACCGGCCGGATGCGCTCTGCCACCTGGGCATCGCGCGCGAGCTGGCGGCCTGGCTCAAGTACGACGTCCAGTTTCCCGCGATCAGGTTCAACGGCTTGCCCGCCGGCGACCCGCGCCCCGACCTCCTCGCCGGCATCCGCGTCGACGCCCCCGAGGACTGCCCGCTTTACGTCGGCATCGCCGTGACCGGCGTGAAGGTCGGCCCCAGCCCGGCGTGGATGCAGGAGCGCCTGAAAGCCGTGGGCCTGCGCCCGGTCAACAATCTCGTCGACGCCGGCAACTACGTCATGCTCGAGCTCGGCCAGCCGCTGCACGTCTTCGACGCGAAAAAAATTCACGGCCGCCAGATCGTCGTCCGCCGCGCCGCCGACGGCGAGAAGCTCGTCACGCTCGACGGCAAGGAGCGCCTGCTGAACAGCCGCATGCTCGTTATTGCCGACGACACCGCGCCCCTCGTCATCGCCGGCCTCATGGGCGGCGCCGGCGCCGAGGTCGACGCCACCACCACCGACATCGTGCTCGAGGCCGCCTATTTCCGGCCGCAGTCCGTCCGCTGGACCGCCAAACGCCTCGGCCTTGCGTCCGATTCCTCCTACCGCTTCGAGCGCGGCGTCGACCCGCACGGCACGCTCGAGGCCGCGTACCGCGCCATCGACCTCATCCTGGAATCCGCGGGCGGCACCGTGGCCGGCCCGGTCATCCAGGTCGGGGGCGACCGGCCGTGGCAGCGCGAAATCAAGGTCACGCCCGACTACATCCGGGCCCGCCTGGGCTTCACGATCAGCGACGACGACATCCGGCACTCGCTCGAGGCGCTCAACCTGGCCATCACGGGCGAAAGCCATGCCGGCGCCACCTTCGAGTGGACGGTGCGGATCCCGAGCTACCGCACCGACCTCGACCGGCCGATCGACCTGGTCGAGGAGGTCCTGCGCATCTACGGCACCGACCGGGTGCCGCCCGCGCCCTGCTGCGGTCCCGCGCTGGTGGATGGCGACGACGACCCGATCGTCGTCTTCAACCGCGGGGTCTCCGCGTACCTGGTCGGCCAGCGCTTCCACGAGGTGGTCAACTATACCCTGCGGTCGCGGCAGGAACTCGCGACGTGGGTCTCGGCGACCGCGGCCGAGGAACTGGCCCTGGCGAATCCGTTCGTCGACGACCAGTCGCACCTGCGGCCCACGCTGGTGCTGGGCCTGCTGGAAACACTCCGGCTGAACCAGTCCCGCGGCGTGCCCGCGGCGCAGCTTTTCGAAACCGGCCGGGTGTTCACGGAAGCCCACGGCACCGTGCAGGAATGCGTGGGCGCCGCGTTTCTGCTCTGCCACAACCCGAAGGACCGGTCCTGGCTGCCGCGGCCGGCGCCCGATTTCTACGCGGTGAAGCAGCACCTGGAGATCCTCGCGGCGCAGGCCGGCATTGACCTGGCCGGCGCCGGACTGGTGCCCGTGCGCGGCGCATTCTGGGGCTGGCAGGAAGGCCATTCCGCGGCCGCCGGGGAGATGGCGGCCGGGTGGACCGCCCGCTTCGGCCTGCTCAACCTCGCCATGGTCCGCGCCGCGGGCGTCGAGGGCACGGTGTGGGCGGGCATGCTGGCGGTCCTGCCGGCCCGGCTCGCGGCCGCGGCCGGCCGCCCGCGTTACCAGCCCTTCAGCCTGTTTCCGGCGGCGCTGCGCGACATCGCGCTCGTGGTGGATGCCCTGCGGCCGGCAGCGGAAGTCCGGGCCGCCGTGCGGCAGGTGGCCCAGGCCGCCACCGGCGGCGCCTTCGCCGTCGAGGCGGTCGAGGTCTTCGATGTCTACCAGGGGCCGGGGCTGCCCGCGGGCAGGAAGAGCGTGGCCTTCGCGCTGTCGTTCCGCTCGGCCGGGCGGACCCTGACGGACGAGGAGACCAACGCAGTTTTCGCCAAGATCCTCACGGGCATCGCCGCCGACGGCACGATGACCGTGCGCGCCTGAGCGGTCACGCGACCAGCTGCGCGAGGAATTTTCGCACGTCGATCGGCACGCTCTTCGGCAGGTTGGGCACGGCCAGGCAGAACAGCCAGCGCACCTCCTCCTGCTGCAGCTCGGTGAGCCGGCTGAACGGCGCCGCGGAGATTTTCTTGCCCACGTTCTTGGCGGGGCTGATGCCATAGGTCTCCAGCTCGGTCATGCCCGCACCCCAGCGGACGCCAAAATCGTTCATCCGGAAATCGAAGCTGTGGATGGCATGGCCCGTTTCCTGCCGCCAGACGGTGAGCAGGGCGTCGCCGTCGTTCTTGTACTGCTCCTTGACCAGGCCCGGGGTGTCCTGGCGGACCTTCTTGGTGTCCACGGGCACCAGGGAGGCGCCGATTGCCACGGGCTCGAGCACCTGGAGGAAGGCCTTCTGCGTGTTGAAGTCCGGGAATTTGAAGGCGACCCCGCAGAGCACGTACTGGGGATAGGACCGCAGGTGGGCCACGGTGCCGGGCAGCTCGAGCAGGTAGCTGTCGAGGCTGAACTTGAACCAGCACGGCTCGCCGCGGATCGCGATCGCGGCGGAATGCATCTGCATGCTCGCGCCGGTGGCGGAGATGTTGACGAGCCGGCCGGACCAGTCCTGGCCCTTGTCGTCATTGAGGATGGGATGGCCCTCCCCGTCGTGCCCGATGAGCGTCACGATGGACTTGAACGGGAACGGGTGGCCGACGGTGTAGCGCACCGCGCCGCGTTTGTCCAAGGCCTTGACCGACTCTTGGGAGAAGTTCAGGATCTTTTTGAAGAAAAGCACGGGAAAAGGGTTAACGACAACTCCCGCCGGTTCAAGCGCTCTTCAGCGGGCGGGACGGACCGGGCCCGCCGGGCCGGTGTTTTTGCCGGTTGCCAAGCGTTGGTTCAGCCCCTGTTTTATCGGCGCATCAGCCCCGATCATGAACCCGGAACCGGAATTTAATATCGAATATGTGGCGAACCTCGCCCGGCTCGCGCTCACGGAGGCGGAGCGGCGGCAGTTCTCCCGGCAGCTGGGTGACATCCTGCACTACGTCGAGAAGCTGAAACAGGTGGACGTGGCGGGGGTCGAGCCCATGGCGCATGCCTCGCCCGTCTTCAATGTCTGGCAGGCCGACGTGGCGCGCCCCGGGCTCCCGGTCGGGGCGGCGCTCCGCAACGCCCCCGCCCAGCGCGACGACCAGGTCGTGGTGCCCCGGGTCGTGGAGTAGGCCATGGCTGACGACCTGATCTTCCAGCCGGCCGCCGCGCTCGCGGCGCTGCTCGCCGCGCGCAAAATCTCGGCGGTCGAGCTGCTCCAGGCCTTTGCCGCCCGGACCGCCGCCGTCGACGGCCGCGTGCGGGCGTTCAACTCCCGCGACGAGGCCGGGGCGCTCGTGCTCGCCGCCGCGGCCGACGCCCGCCGCGCCGCCGGACAGTCACGCGGCCCCCTCGACGGCATCCCCGTCGGCTTCAAGGACGTCATCGCCGTCGCCGGCCAGCCGCTCACCTGCTCGAGCCGGATGCTCGCGAACTTCGTCTCGCCCTACGACGCCACCGTCACGACCAGGCTCAAGGCCGCGGGGGCGATCCCCTGGGGCCGGCTCAACCTGGACGAGTTCGCCATGGGTTCCTCGACGGAGAATTCCGCCTTCGGGCCGACGGCCAACCCGTGGGACCTCACGCGCGTGCCGGGCGGCAGCTCGGGCGGCTCGGCGGCGGCCGTGGCGGCGGGCGAAACGCCGCTCGCGCTCGGGTCCGACACCGGCGGCTCCATCCGCCAGCCGGCCGCCTTCTGCGGCCTCGTCGGGCTGAAGCCGACCTACGGACTCGTGTCGCGCTACGGGCTGGCGGCGTTCGCCTCGTCCCTCGACCAGATCGGCGCCATCGCCCACACGGTCGGGGATGCCGCGCTCCTCCTTGGCGCCATCGCCGGTTACGACGAGCGCGACTCGACCTCGTTTCGGGTCGAGATCCCGGATTACCGCGAGGAACTGGCGCAGCGTCCCGGCCCGTGGCGGCTGGGGGTGCCGAAGGAGTTTTTTGGCGCAGGTCTCGACCCCGAGGTCGGCGCCGCGGTGCGGGCGGCCATCGAATATTACCGCCAGGCCGGCTGCGAAATCCGGGAGGTGTCGCTGCCGCTCACCGCGGAACACGCCATCGCGGTCTACTACCTGATCGCCACGGCGGAGGCGTCGTCCAACCTCGCGCGCTACGACGGCGTCCGCTACGGCCACCGCTCGGCGGCGGCGACCGACGCCATCGACCTCTATGCGCGGTCGCGGGCGGAGGGCTTTGGCGAGGAGGTGAAGCGCCGCATCATCCTCGGCACGCATGTGCTCAGCAGCGGCTACTACGACGCCTATTACCTGCGCGCGCAGAAGGTCCGCACGCTGATCCGCGGCGAGTTCCTGCGCGTCTTCGCGGACTGCGACGCCCTGCTGTCGCCGACGGCGCCGACCGCGGCGTTCAGGCTCGGCGAGAAGGTCGCCGACCCGCTCGCGATGTACCTCAACGACATCTACACCATCGGCGTGAACCTCGCGGGTTTGCCCGCGATTTCGATCCCCTGTGGATTCACGACGGGCGGGCTGCCGATCGGCCTGCAGGTCATCGGCCAGCCGTTCCAGGAGGCCCGGCTGCTCGCGATCGCCCAGGCCTACGAGCAGGGCCACGGGTGGTCACAGCGCCATCCGGCACTGTGACGTAGTGAGCATCGAGTAGCGAGTAGCGAGCATGAATAAACAAAACCACCCGAGCGACCATCTCTACCCGCCACCCGCTACCCGCGGCTCGCTACTTTCCTCACCATGAACTACGAAGCGGTCATCGGCCTCGAGGTCCACGTCCAGCTCACGACGGCGTCCAAGATGTTCACGCGCGTGGCCGCCGGGTATGGCGAGCCGCCGAACACCCTGACCGACCCCGTGGTGCTGGCGCTGCCCGGCGCCCTGCCGGTTATGAACCAGGCGGCCCTGGACCTGATCATCAAGGCCGGCCTCATGCTTGGCTGCGACATCGCACCCGTCTGCAAATGGGACCGGAAGAATTACTTTTATCCCGACTCGCCGAAGAACTACCAGATCTCCCAATACGACCAGCCCATCTGCCTGCGCGGCGCGGTGGAGATCGAGCTGCCCGGCGCGGCGCGCAACGTCATGGGCGCGCACCGGCAGGTCCCGCTCACGCGCATCCACCTCGAGGAGGACGTCGGCAAGCTCACCCACGGGGCGCACGAGTCGCTCGTCGACTTCAACCGCGCGGGAACGCCGCTGATGGAGATCGTGTCGGAGCCGGCGCTGCATAGCGCCGAGGAGGCGTTCGCCTTCCTGACCTCGCTGCGCCTGACGCTCGTGCAGGGCGGCATCTCCGCCTGCGACATGGAGAAGGGCCAGCTGCGCTGCGACGCCAACATCTCGATCCGACCCGCCGGTGAAACCCGGCTCGGCACCAAGGTCGAGCTGAAGAACCTCAATTCCATCTCGTTTGTCCGCGACGGCATCGCCCTCGAGATCCGCCGGCAGACCGCGGTGCTCGCGGCCGGCGGCACCATCATCCAGGAGACCCGCCAGTATGACGGCGAGGCCGGCACCTCGACCGCGATGCGCTCGAAGGAGATGGCGCACGACTACCGGTATTTTCCCGATCCCGACCTCATGCCCGTCCGGGTGGACGAGGCGTGGCAGGCGCGGATCCGCGCCACGATCTCCGAGCTGCCGTTCGACCGGCAGCGGCGGTTCTTCGAGCAATACCAGCTGCCCTACACGGTCACGGCGGTGCTCGTGCCCGAGCGGGAACTGGCCGATTTTTTTGAGGAAACGGCCACGCTGTGCGGCCAGCCCCAGGCGGCGGCCAACTGGATCGCCAACGACCTGCTCCGCGAGCTGGCGGTGGCGGCGGCGCCGCTGGCCGCCAGCAAGGTCCGTCCCGCGCACGTCGCCGCGCTCGTGCAGCTCGTCGCGGCGGGCGTGCTGTCCAGCACCGGGGCGAAGGAGGTCTTCCACGCCATGTTCCAATCGGGCGAGATGCCCGGGGTGATCGTCGAGCGCCTGGGCCTGAGGCAGTCCACGGACACCGGCGAACTGGAAAAATGGGTCGCGGATGCGATCGCGGCGAACCCCAAGGCGGTCGCCGAATTCAAGGCCGGCAAGGAACAGGCGATCAACGCCGTGAAGGGCGCGGTCATGAAGACCTCCAAGGGCAAGGCCAACCCCAAGCTGGTCGACGAGACCGTCCGCCGGCAGATCGGGTAGACATGCTGGCGCCCCGGCAACCCCGCGGTGGGGCCGCCCCGCGGGCCGGCCCCAGCTAACCAGGGCATATCAATTAATATCATGGCCAATCGCTCTTCCTGGGTCGGGCTGGACTTGGTCCAGTCATGTCTGGGCTGGCAGGGCGAGGAGCGGCTGCACCAAGGTGCAGCCCTGCAGCAATCGGCTACACTATTATTTAATCCCAAACGATGCAGTTGAAAAAGGGTCACCGTCTGGGAAGTGATTGGTGTTAATGAAGACAATCCAATCAGTAGGCGACGGCCCGCTCCACCAAACGGTGACCGCGGGATTTGAGTTCAAAAGTGGCGGGAAAGCAATCGCGGTGGAGTTTACCGAGCAGCAGCTCAGTGCCCACGCCGGACGGCGACTTTCTGGGCTTGGCTGCATGGCAAACGCTGGGGGGCACAGTTGGCGGCGGCGTTGCCGCACCCGCCGCCGCAGTCCAACAACAGTCTCCAGCCGCGGGAGAAGGCGCTGGCTTTTGTCCACGGCCTGTTGGGCGAGGCGCGCAAGCTCACGCACGTGGCGTATTTCCGGCGCGATCCCCTGGTGCCGGAACTCTTGGGCATCCGCCGGGTGGCCAGCCAGTCGACCCTGTCGCGTTTCTTCGCCGGGTTTCGCTCAGCGGGAGCGAACCTGGCCTGTTTCCGACCGTTGTGGCGCTGGGGACTGGAGCGATTACCAAGCCGGCAGGGCGGTTATGCCTTGGATCTGGACTCGACCCGACTGCTCCACGACGGGGAACGTCAGCAAGGCGTCTGCGTCGGCTACACCCGTGAAGGACTCCGGCCCTGTCTGCATCCGTTGCTTGCCGTCATTGCCGAGGTGCGCCTGGTGGCGCAACTGTGGCTGCGTTCGGGCAACGCGCCCTGTGCGAGCAACGCCGTGGCGTTCTTCCAGGAACTGTGGACGAACTGGCCACGACACCTGCGGCTGCGCGTGGTCCGGGCGGACAGCGGTTTTTGCACGCCCGAGCTGCTGGAGCTGTGGGAACGATTGCGCCTGCCCTATATCGTCGTCGGCAAACTGACGCGACCGGTGCAAAGCCTGCTGCGCTACGATCTGGTCTGGCAGCCGAGTGAAGTGTTTGGACTCGATGTGGCCGAGTGCGACTATCAGGCCTTCGGCTGGCCGCACCCCCGGCGGCTGATCCTGCTGCGGCACCGGTTGGCGGAACGTCCGGACGCCGGCGGCAAAAAGCTCTTCGAGCTGCCCGGTTATGTGTACCAAGTCCTCGTCACCAGCCTCCCGCGCCACCAAGGCGCGCTCAGCGTCTGGCGGGACTATAACGGCCGGGCCGACTGCGAAAACGTGATCAAGGAACTCCAGCAAGGCTTTGCCCTGCCGACGCTCTGCCTGGCGTCGTTTTGGGCCACCGAGGCGGCCTTGTCGCTGGCGACACTCACCTACAACCTCACCGTCCTCTTCCAGCGGCATCTCGGCTGGCAGACCAAGGTCACCATCCACTCCCTGCGCTTCTGGCTGTTCCGCTCACCCGGCATCATCGCTCATCCTGCCGGCAAGACCACGATCAAACTCGCCGTGCCACCCCGCGAACACGACTGGTGGTCCCGGCTCTGGGAGAAGATCCTCAGCCCCGTTCCCAACTGCCATGCAGTCGAGAATCGCCCAGCGTTTGCTCACTAAAACCTGACCTCCACTGCATCGTTTGGGTTAATATGCCTAGCCCGCCGTCGCGAACCGCAGCAGCAGCGCGCGGACGTCGTCGGGCACGGCCGGGGAGAGGTTGGGCGCGATCCAGCGGAAAAGCTGGCGCATCTCATCCTGCAGCCCGCCCGTGGGGTCGAGGACCGGATGGGTCAGCCGGGCCTTATGCTCCGGGTCCGGCTCGAGCGTATAGGCCTCAAGCACGCCGGTGGCGGTCATGGCCCGGCAGAAACAATCCTCCAGCTGGAATTCGAAGCTGTGCAACGGCGTGCCCATCGTCATGGCCAGCCAGACGGTCAGCACGGAGTCCGAGTCGCCGCGGTAGACCTGCTTGATGAACTGCGGCTCGTTCTGGACGATCCGTTCCGCCGGCACCGGCTGCAGCGACTGGCCGATGGCGACGGGCTGCAGGAGTTGCAGGTAGGCCTTCTGCAGCGGGAAATCGTCGAAAGCCAGCCCGAGGCCGCAATACAGGCCATTTTCCCGGGGCAGGAGGTGGGCGAGGCGGGCCGGGATGTCCAGGCGGTGCCGGTCCAGTTCGAACCGCGCGCGGACGGACTGGCTGGCGGTCACGGGGTGTTCGCGGCCGAGCAGGAGGCCGACCCCGTTGCCGGAGAGGTTCTGGATCACGCCCCGACATTCTCGGCCGCCGAGGTTCAGCGTGGCCCGGAGCGGGAAGGCCGGGCCGGGGGTGTAGCGCCGGTTGAGCCGGTGGTCGAGTCGGACCACCTGCTCCGGTTTGAAATTGAACAGCCGCCGGAAAATCTGCACGGGATCAAGGTTGTCGGGCCGTCAATCGAGGAAGCCCTGCAGGAAGGTGCGGATGTCGCCCGGCACCTCCTTGGGCAGGTTGAGCATGGTCCAGCGGAAGAGCTGGCGGATCTCGCCGTCGATCGCGCCGCGCAGCCGGCCGGTCGGGGCGCGCTTGCCCTTGCCGGGGTGCTCCAGCTGCTGGCGGGTCGACAATTGCATCACGCCCACGGTGGTGTCACCGCGCACGGCAAAATCATCCATCAGCCACAGGAAGCTGGCCAGGTCCCCCGTCGCATCATACTGCCGCCAGACCAGGAGTGAGGTGCCCGGCGTGCCCGTGAAGGCCAGCTTGAACATGGTGGGATCATCCTGGGGGACCTCCTCGGGCGGCACGGGCCGCAGGGCGCTGCCGAGCACGATGGGCTGGAGCAGCTGGAGGAAGGCTTTTTCCGATTCGAGGTTTTCGAATTTCGCCATCAGCCCCAGCCGGCAGCCGACCGGCAGGGTTTTCAGGTGCGCGATCCTACAGGGGAACTCCATCCACAGGTCGTCGATCATCAGGTGCAGCTTGGCATCGGCCCCGACGGTGTACGAGGGTCCCGCCACCTGCAGGCCGGCGCCGCCGGGGGAGAGGTCCAGCAGCCGGGCGATGCGCGGCTCGCCCGCGACGTCGATCGTGGCCTGGAGGGGGAAATTCCGGCCGGGCGGGTAGCGCCGCTCGCGCCGCTGCTCCTTTTGCCGGGCCAGGCTTTCCTTGAAGTCTAGAATCCGGTCGAACAATGGCACGGGAACCTGCTAGCGCTGTTCGCGGGATAAAACAAGCCCGGGCTGGGCATCGGGCCAATCATCTCCCGGGACTTGCACTGGCCGGTCATCTGGCTACGCTGCCGTCATGAAACGCGGGGACAATGAGCACGCCATGACCCGACGTGACGTCTTGAAGATACTTGGCGCCGGGGTGGCGGTGGCCGGGCTGGGCCTCGGCCGGGTCACGGCGGCCGAAGCGACTGCGCCCGCCCGCCTGACTTGGGATCTGCCGAAGCTGCCATATGCCTACGATGCGTTGGAGCCATATTTTGATGCGAGGACGATGGAGATCCACCTCACCAAGCACCACCAAGCCTACATCACGAATGCGAAGAATCTGCTCGAGGGCCACCCGGACCTGTTCGCGCGCGGGCCGACGGCTCTGGTCCGCGACCTCGCCAGCCTGCCGGAGCCAATCCGCCAGGGCCTGCGCAACAATGCCGGCGGCCATGTCAACCACAGTTTTTTCTGGCAGGTGATCGGACCCGGCGCCGGCGGGGAGCCCGGCGCGGTGCTGGCCGGGGCCATCGCGAAGGACTTTGGCTCGACGGAGGATTTCAAAAAGCAGTTCACCGATGCCGCCCTCAAGCGTTTTGGCAGCGGCTGGACCTGGTTGAGCCTGAAGCCGGAAGGCAGCCTGCTGATCCACTCGACTGCCAACCAAGATTCACCCTTGAGCGACGGCCTGACCCCGCTGCTCGGGCTCGATGTCTGGGAGCACGCCTATTACCTGCACTACCAGAACCGCCGCGCCGATTACATCCAGGCGTTCTGGCACGTCGTCAATTGGCCGCAGGTCGAGGCAAACCATGCCGCGGCGGTGAAAGGCTGACCGGATGACGGCGCACCTGAGGCCGCGGTGGCGTGGGGCCGCGTTGCGATTGAGGCTGGTCCCGTTTGCCGCGGCCTTGGCCGGTTGGATTTGCGCCCATGGGTAAAACCTTTGAAGAAATCGGCCTGCCGGCGGCCCGACACCACCTGTTCCTCTGTGTCGGGCCCGATTGCTGCGCGCCGCAGCAGGGCCTGGCAACCTGGGAGCACATGAAGGCATCGCTGCCGGCCCACGGCGTGCCGGCGTTGCGGACGAAAGCCGCTTGCCTCCGCCGGTGCACGGAAGGTCCGTGGCTGCTCGTTTATCCGGACGGCATCTGGTATTCCTCCGTCACCCCCGAGCGCTTCGAGCGCATCCGGACCGAACATCTCGAGGGCGGCGTGCCGGTCGCGGAGTGGGTGCGGGCCGTGCAGCCGCTGCGAAAATAAAAAAGGCGCGGCCGGGGCCGCGGCAGAAACCAGGGAGGCAACCGATCCTCAGCGGTGCGCCTCGGGGACCGCAATGAGGTTGTTGCGTGCCGGGGCGACCTTCTGGCAGGAGGGACACACGCCGAAGAACTCGACCACATGGCTGATCTCGGTGTAACCGCGGTTCGCCAGCATGCGCTCCATGCCTTCGACCGGAAAATAGTCGATGCGCTCGGTCTGGCCGCAGGTCTTGCAAACGATATGATAGTGGCGCTGCTTGCCGAGGGTGAGTTCGTAAAGGCAGGTGCCGTTGTGCAGGTAGCTGCGCCGGACCATGTCGAGACTCTCGAACGCGGCCAGACACCGGTAAACCGTGACGAGGTCGCACACCCCGGTGCCCATGTCCTGATGGATGCGCTCGATGCTGATGGGACCCTCGTGCTGGAGCAGCGACTCGATGATCGCCACCCGCGGCTTGGTGATGCGCATCTGGGCGTTCCGGATGCGGGCCCGCGCCTCGTTCAAAGCTGAATCAGCCGAGTTGCCAGTATTAGCTGCGGCCAAGGGGTGGTTGGACTGGGTGGCAGCGATCATGTAGGCATGATAATGCAGTAATCCTCTATGATTGCGAGTGGAAGTTTACCTATTTGGCACTTTCCCGGTGTTTTAAATTAAATTCATTAATTCTGCGCCAGCGAAGCACCCCAGTAGGGACCAGTTGAGTGGTTGCGGACTATCCCCGGCTGTGCTAGCCATTGGCTCTGAATTTCATGCAAGACCTTGAATTTAGCGAAATTGTCGGGCTGATCTGCAAGGAGGACGGACGTTTTGACCGCAAGGCCTACAACTTCGTGCGACAGGCGCTCGACAACACGGTCAAGGAGTTGAAGCGCAAAAATCCGGATCGCACCGGCAAGTCCCAGCACGTGACCGGGGCCGAATTGCTGCAGGGCATCCGCACCTATGCGCTCGATCAATACGGCCCGCTGACCAAGACCGTGCTGAACAAGTGGGGCGTCGGGCGCTGCACCGACTTCGGTGACATCGTCTTCAATCTCATCGAGTATAATGTTTTCAGCAAGACGGAGAATGACCGCCGCGAGGACTTCACCGATCTCTATGATTTCGACGAGGCGTTCGTGAAGCCGTTTGCTCCCGGGCGGCCGCGCCGGGCCCGCGGCACGATCGGCACGGGATGAGGCGGTGGCCGCGCCCGCCGTCCGGCCGCTCCCGCGCCACCGCCGCCCGGTCGTCTCCGCCCCGTCCGGCCCGGATGACAATCTGCTTTAAATCCCGCGGCTGATTCCCACCATCCCTCCTTCATGCCCAAGCATATGCCCGCCCGTCCGCGCGATCTCGCCCTGCTCGAGCAACTCTGGCGCGACCCCGTCGAACGCTTCACGCTGCCCAACGGCCTCACGGTCCTGCTCAAGCGCGACCCCGCCGCGCCGGTCAGCTCGGTGCAGGTCTGGGTGAAGACCGGCAGCATCCACGAGGGCGCCGCCCTCGGCGCGGGCCTGTCGCACTACCTCGAGCACATGCTCTTCAAGGGCACGGCGCGCCGCGCGGGCCGCGACATTTCCGCGACGGTGCAGGCCCACGGCGGCTACATCAACGCCTACACGACCTTCGACCGCACCGTCTATTACATCGACATGCCGGCCGAGCACACCGCCGTGGCCATCGACCTGCTCGCCGACGCCGTGCTGCACTCGACCCTGCCGGCGGATGAGGTCGCCAAGGAAAAGGAAGTCATCCTGCGCGAGATCGACATGTGCCTCGACGATCCCGACCAGCGGCTGTCGCAGGCGCTCTTCGAGACGGCGTTCCGCACGCATCCCTACCGCCAGCCCATCATCGGGCACCGCGACGTCTTCGCCGCCAACACGCGCGAGGACCTGGTGGCCTACTACCGCGCCCGCTACGTGCCCAACAATCTCGTGCTCGTCATCGCGGGCGACTTCGACCCGGCCGCGACCCGCGCGGCCATCACGGAACACTTCGGCCCGGCCCCGCGCGTGCGGCTCGCCCCCGTGCTGGTGCCCGACGAACCCGCCCAACTTTCCCGCCGCGACCTGCATCTCGCGGAGGACGTCCAGGTCGCCCGCGCCGGCCTCGGCTGGCAGATCCCCGGCCTCACCCATCCCGACGCCCCGGCGCTGGACATGCTCGCGATGGTGCTCGGCCACGGCGACAGCTCCATCCTGTGGCAGAGCCTCCGGGAAAAGGCGCGCCTCGTCCACACGATCGACGCCATGGCCTGGAGCCCCGGCACCAGCGGCCTGTTCTATGTTTCCTATCTCGCCGACCCCGACAAGCGCGTGGCGGCCGAGCAGGCCATCCTGCGCGAACTGGCCCGGCTCGCGGACCGCGGCCTCAGCGCACCGGCCCTGGCCAAGGCCGTGCGCCAGGCCGTGACTTCCGAGGTCAACATGCGCAAGACCATGTCCGGCCAGGCCTCGCGGCTCGGCGCCGGCGAGGTGGTCGTGGGCGACATCAATTACACCCGCCGGTATTTCGAACGGCTGTCAGCGCTGACCCCCGCCGGGCTCCGGCGGGTGATGCACACCTGGCTCGTGCCCGAGCGGCTCACCGTCGTCTCGTCCAACCCGGCCGGCGCGGGGGGCGGCGCGGGCGCGGCCGCCCCGCGGGCGGCCGCCGTGCCCGACTTCGACGAGATCGCGCTGCCCAACGGCGCCCGCCTGCTGCTGCAGGTCAACCGCCAGCTGCCGAACCTGCACCTGCGGCTCGCCTTCGGCGGCGGACCGATGTTCGAGCCGCCCGGCCGGCGCGGGCTCACCGCGCTCATGGCCACGCTGCTGGCCAAGGACACCGCGCGCCGCACGGCCGAGGAGGTGGCGCGCGCCATCGAGCAGGTCGGCGGCTCGTTCCACGAATTTTCCGGCAACAACAGCTTCGGCCTCGCGGCGGAGGTGCTGCCGGGCGACGCCGGCCTCGCCCTCGGCCTGATGGCGGACGCCGTGCTGCGGCCGGCGTTCCGGCCCGCGCAGCTCGAGATCGAGCGCGCGTCCGCCCTGGCCGCGCTCAAGGAAAGCCTCGATGACGTCGTGACCGTCGGCCGGAAGAAGTTGCGCGCGAAATTCTTCGGTGCCCATCCCTTCGCCACCGAGAGCGGCGGCGACGAGGCCGGCCTCAAGGCCATCCGCGCCGCCGACCTGCGCGCCGGCCACGGCCGGCTGCTGGTGGCCGGCAACGCGGTGCTGGCGGTCGCGGGTGACTTCGACCCGGGCAAGCTCGGACCGAAACTGCGGGCCTTCCTGGCGAAACTGCCGCAGGGCGCGGCGCCGGCGCCGAAGGTGCCGCTGCACGTCGCCGCCGGCGACTTCACCGAGATCCAGCCGCGCCAGCAGGCGATCGTCTTCCAAGCGTTTCCCGGGCCGGGCATCCTCGCCCCCGACTACAACGTCAGCGAAGTCGCCGACGAGCTGTTCAGCGGCATGTCGTCGCACCTCTTCGAGCGCGTGCGCGAGGAGAAGAGCCTGGCCTACTTCGTGCGCTCCAGCCGCATCGTGGGCCTCGACACCGGCATGTTCTATTTCTACGCCGGCACCAGCCCGCAGCGCCACGCGGAGGTCATCGCCGAGCTCGACCTCGAGATCGCCCGCGTGCAGGCCGGCGGGGTGACGGCCGCGGAGCTCTCGCGCTGCCAGACGCGGCTGAAGGCGGGCCGGCGCATGGGCATGCAGACGAACTCCGCGCGCGCCATGCAGGCCTCCCTCAACGCCGTGTACGGCCTGCCGGTCAACGACGGGCGCACCTATGACGCCCGCATCGACGCGGTCACCCTCGCCGCGATCCAGGCGTTCGCGCAGAGATATTTTCAGCGCGCGAGTCGAGTCCAACTCGTAGTGAAACCCTGAGGTTTTTAGTGCCTGAATTTAGGCTGAGGCCGCTCCTTGCCGGCCCGGAATGGCCGCGCCTAGTTTTGTCGCGCCATGAAAGCCACACGTTCCATCCTGATACTCGCGCCGGGTCTGCTGGCGCTTTCGTTCCTGCTCGTCCCGCTGGCCGCCCCCGCCGAGGAGACGGCTCCGGAAAAGAAACTGACCAAGGCGCAGGAAAAGTACGACACCGACAAGGACGGCAAGCTCAGCGACGAGGAAAAGGCCAGGGCGAAGGAAGACACCGCCGCCAAGGCCAAGCTCACGCGCGAGGAGCACCTGAAACAGGCGCTGGCGAAATATGACGCCAACCAGAACGGCAAGCTGGACGACGACGAGAAGGCCCGGATGAAGGCCGACGAGGCGGCCGCCAAGGAGGCCAGGAAGGCGGAGAAGGAAGCCAAGAAGGCGGCGAAGGACGCCGAGGGCAAGTGACCGCCGCCGCCCACGACTGAGCATCCCAGGCCCCGGCCCCAGCGCCGGGGCCTGTTTCTGGAGCGCGGGCGACCCGCCTGCGGGTTTGCGCGGCCATCGCCGCCCGCCTACTTCTTCTCCAGGAAGCCGCCGCTCCACTTGAGCTTGGCGCGCATGACCTCGAAGTGCGAATAGTCTCGCCGCTGGGCGAGCGCGAGCGTGCGGGGCGAAATGGTGATGTCGATCGGCGAGCCCTCGGCCATGACGGTGTTGCGCTGCCCGTCCATTGCCACCAGCAGGAGCGAGTCCTCGCTGCGGTTGAACACCTTCAGCTTCACGTCGTCGCGGAAGATGATGGTGCGGTTGCTCAGCGTGTGCGGGCAGATGGGGGTCATCGCGATCACGCCGGAAGCGGGGTGGATGATCGGGCCGCCGGCCGCGAGATTGTAGGCCGTCGAGCCGGTGGGCGTGGAAAAGATGACGCCGTCGCAGTAATAGTCGGTCACCAGCTTGCCGTTGGCGAAGACCTCGAGCCGGACCAGCCGGGAGTTGGTGGCGTTCTTGATCAGGACGTCGTTGAGCGCGATGTCGCGGTGGCGCGGACCGGTCCGGCAGTCGAGCAGGGCGCGGCGGGCGATGCGGTAGTCGCCGCCAAGCAGGGCCGCGAACTGCGCGCGGGCCTCGTCCGCGGAGAAGGTGGTGAGGAAGCCAAGGCTGCCCTGGTTGACGCCGATGATGGGGATGTCCGCGCGCGTGGCGCCGCGCACCGCGCCGAGGAGGGTGCCGTCGCCGCCGATGACACAGCAGGCGTCGCAGTCTTGGAAGAAGCCGCGCGGCAGCTGGCGCTCGCCGGTCAGCCGGACCTTCCGGGCGCCGGCCTGGCGGGCGATGTCGATCAGCTCCTGCGCGAGCCCGGCGGCGCCCGGTTTTTCCGAGTTGTAGACAAAAGCCAGTCGGCGGAACGGATGCATGGTGGGTTCCCCGCTGATTACGCGGATAAACACGGATATTGGAATATCAATTTATCCGCGTTCATCCGGCTTTGGCGCGGCCCCCGCCCGGTCCAGCCCGAGCAGGAACTCGCGGTTGCCGTCGGTGCCGTGCACCGGGCATTCCATCTCGCCCCGCACGGTGGCGCCGGTCAGCTCGCGCCGGGCGAACTCCTTCACCTCGGCCAGCACGCGCTGGCGCACGGCGTCGTCGCGGATGATGCCCTGGCCCCGGTCCACCTCGGCCTTGCCGGCCTCGAACTGCGGCTTCACCAGCGCGATCAGCGTGCCCCCGGCCGGCAGGAACGGCCACACCGCGGGCAGCACGCTCTTCAGCGAGATGAACGCCAGGTCCATCACGATCACCTCGTACGCCGCGCGGGGCAGCGCGCCGGGCTGCAGGTGGCGGGCGTTGACCTTCTCGAGGTTCGTCACCCGCTGGTCGCGTTTGATCTTCTCGTGCAGCTGGCCGAAGCCGACATCGAGGCAGGTGACCGAGCCCGCGCCCGCCTGCAGCGCGCAGTCGGTGAACCCGCCGGTCGAGGCGCCGACGTCGAGCACGTTCCGGCCGGTCAGGTCGGTCGGAAACCGGTCGAGAAAGGCCGCGAGCTTCTCGCCGCCGCGGCTGACGAAACGCGGCGGCTGGTCGATCGTGACCTCGAAGCCGGGGGGATACACCTTGCCCGGCTTGTCCAGCCGCTCGGTGCCGTGGCGCACGCGGCCGCTCATGATGAGCGCCTTGGCCTGCGCCCGGGTGGGGGCCAGGCTGCGGGCGACGAGGAGTTCGTCCAGACGCTGTTTGTTGGGCACGGGCCTAGCGTAGCCGCTGCCGGGCCGGCGACCAGCATGTAGTGCGGCCGCCGATTTCCTCGCGGACCAGCGGCCGGCCGGTGCGCGGGCAGCGCCCGCCGTCCGCCCACCGGTGCCAGAAGAGCCAGGATTGCGGAATGTGCGCGTTCAGGTCCGGCGGCAGGGTGCGCCCCCGGCCGGCGATGGTGGCGAGGGCGAGCCGGCACACCTGCCGGCACTCGCGGTGCAGCGCCCGCACCTCGGCCGGTGTGAGCGAGCCGGCGGGCCGCCGGGGATGGATCGCCGCGCGCCAGAGGATCTCGTCGGCCATCCAGTTCCCGATGCCGGGAAACCGCTCCTGCATGAGCAGGACGGCCTTGACCGGCGCGCGGCCGCGGCGGCGGAGAAAGGCCGCGACGGCCGCCACGGTGAACCCCGGGGCGAGGATGGCCGGCGCGATCCGGGTCCACCATGCCGGCGGCGTCCGGCCGGCGTGGAACCGCACACTTCCAAACATCCGCGGATCGTTGAAGACCAGCTGACGTTTTGCCTGCACCAGCACGAGATGGTCGTGCCGGGTCGGCTCATAACCGGGTGGCTCAACCCGCAGCTCGCCGCTCATGCCGAGATGCAGGCCGAGCCAGCCCCTCGACTCCGCTCGGGACAGGCCGCCGCCGCGGAAGCGGAAGAGCATCTGTTTCGCGGCGGTCTCGGACTCGAGCAGGGTGGCGCCGGTGAGCTTGCGCGCCAGCAACCGGGGATCGCAGCCGCGGAAGACCTTTTTGCCCTCATGCAACCGGACGGCGGACACCTTCGCCCCGTGCCCGGCGCTCCAGCGCCTGCGGAAAAATTCGACCTCGGCGAGCTCGGGCATGGGTTGGTTATAATGTATCACGGGCGACCCCGCCCGCGAACGATCCGCGAGGGTCACCGGGGCTCCGGAAAATCACCGGATCTCCCAAACATACGGATGCTGCGACAGCGGCCTGCTGCCCGTGGCCGTGACCTGCACGACATCCTCCCAGCGGCAGCCGCCGAGGCCGGGGTAATAGAGCCCGGGCTCGACGGTCATGACCGAGCCTTTTTTGAGCGGATATTCCACCAGCGCCGACATGCGGCCCGGATCGTGCACCGCGAGCCCGAGGCCATGGCCCGTGCCATGGATGAAGCCGACGGAGCCGTGCTTGCCGTGCTTCGTCTCGTAGCCGGCGGCCGCGAAGCAGTCGGTGACCGCGCGGTGGACCAGCCGGCCGTCCACGCCGGCGCGGATGACCCGCGTGGCGCGCAGCTGGGCCTCGCGGACGGTGGCGACCAGCCGCTGCTGCGCCGCGGACGCGCGGCCCTTGAGGTAGGTGCGGGTCATGTCGCCGAAGTAGCCGGTCCGCACCACGCGCGGGAAGACATCGATGATGATGAGCTCGCGCGGCCGCAGCGGGCCGGAGCCGCGTTCGTGCGGGTCGCACGCCTGGTCGCCACCGGCGACGATGGTGTCCTGGGGGTTGCCGCCCTGCTCGTGGATCGCGGTCTCGAGGGCGAAACGGAGCCGTTCCGACGTGAGCGGCCGGCCCTGCCAGACCAGCCGGCGGCCCTTGATCTTCGCGGCCCGCAGGACCTGTTCCGCGACGGCAAAGCCGGCCGCGCAGAGGCGGTTGCCCTCGCGGATGCAGGCGGCCTCCCAGTCGGATTTGATCTCGCGCTCGGGAAACATCAGGCCGTCGGCGAACCCCAGCTTCAGGCCCAGCTTCGTCAGCTTGACGTAGAGGGCGGCGGGGAAGTCGTCGGGCACGCGGAAGTGGCGCAGGCGGTAATGGTGCGCGAGGGTGGCGATGATCTCGGCGACGCCCGCCTTCGGGCCGTACAGGTCCCGGGCGCGGTCCAGCCAGGTCTCGCGCGCCAGCACGAGGTCGAAGGCCCCGGTCCGGCGGACGCGGCCCAGCTCCAGCGCGCTCTGCACGGTGACCTTCTTCCCGCGCACGCCGAGGGCGATGAACGGGTCGTGGACCTCGACGCGGCCGAAATAAAGCATGTCGGCGCTGGCGTGGGTGTCGGCGTAAAGGAGCGGGGCGGGGGAGGATTGGCGCACGGGCAGAGATGGGTTGAGTTGTACGGGATGCGCATTAGCTAGGAATCGCACCCAAAACGCAAAAATGTTTTCCCGTTCCCGTTTTCCTGGCCTGTGCCTGCTCGCCGCGGTGGTCATGTTCGCAGGCTGCGGCCGCGCCGACCCCGGCCCGGCGGCGGCCGACAAGTCGGTGGACGACCGCTTCGCGATCCGGGTCGGCGATCGCACCGTGCAGCTGCAAATCGCCGCCCTCCCGGCCGAGCAGCAGAAGGGTCTCATGTACCGGCGGACGATGGGCCCGGAGGAAGGCATGCTCTTTGTCTTCGCGGCCCCGCAGCCGCAGAGCTTCTGGATGCGGAACACCGTCCTGCCGCTGGACATCGGCTACTTCGACGCCGCCGGCGAGCTGAAGGAAATCTACCCGATGTATCCGCTCGACGAGCGTCCGGTGCCGTCGCACAGCCGCGGCATCCAATACTGCCTCGAGATGAACCAGGGCTGGTTCCAACAGTCCGGCGTGAAACCGGGTGCCAGCCTGGACCTGCCGGCCGTGGCCGCCGCCCTGCGCGCCCGCGGCCTCAAGTCCGGGGCCCTGGAAGAGCCGGGGCAATGACCGGCCGGTCGGCGTGCCGCCATCCCGGCGGCTCAGTCCTGCTGGTCGCGGGCGAACATTTTCTGCGCCCGCAGGATGTCGTGCATCGTCATCACGCCGATGACGCGGCCCGACGGCCCCACCTCGTCCTGGAGCACGAGCAGCCCGCTGGGCGAGCTGACGATCAGGTCGGCGACCTCGCGCAGGGAGGTGCTGGGCCGGCAGGCGGTCGCGGGTTCCAGTTCCGGCGGCCGGCCGGCCTTGAGCGCGGCCAGGGCCTCGCGCCGGGTCAGCACGCCCGCCAGCCGGTCGTCCTTCAGCACCGGGAAACGGTCGTGCGGATCCACGGCGAGGAATTCCGACAGCGCCGCGGGCGCCAGGTCGCGCACGAGCGCCGGGGTGAAGTTCGCGATGCGGGACACGGGCAGCTCCATCCACGTGCGGAGGCTGCGCGGGGGCACCAGGCGCTCGACGTGCTGGCCGTCCTGCGCGAGCGCCGTCTCGTAGAAACTCTCCCGGTTCATCTTCCGGCTGATCATCTCGCTGATCAGCGCCCCGATCATCAGCGCGGGCACGAGGGCGAATTCATGGGTCATCTCGAACACGATGAGGATGCCCGTCACCGGCGCGCGCACGACGGCGCCGAGGCAGGCGCACATGCCGACGACGGCGAGGGTGACGTGGTCGGCGCCGGACAGCGGCAGCACGAGTCCGGCGATCCCGGCGAGGGCGGCGCCGGCCATGCCGCCGAAGAAGAGGGTGGGGGCGAAGATTCCGCCGCAGCCGCCGAGGCCGTAGCACACGGCCGTGGCGAGCAGCTTGGCCGCGAGCAGCAGGGCCGCGATGTGCCAGAGCAGCCGGCCGTCGAGGGCGAGCGAGAGGTCGTCGTAACCCAGGCTGAAGACGCCGCTGTGGCCGGTGGTGACGAAGACGGCCGCGCCGATGACCCAGACCGCGATGCCGCCCAGCATGGTGCGCACCCACGGCGGGAGCGGCGAGGGGCGGCGGTTGAAGAGCCGCAGCCCCAGGGTCATCTGCTGGAACCAGCAGCCGGCCACCGCGGACAGGGCGGCGGCCAGCGGCGTGAGGGCGAAGGCCAGCCAGCCCGGCGCGCCCTGGCCGTGCAGGGTGAACGCGGGTTGCGCGCCGAGGATGCCGTGGGCCACGAGCGCCCCGAGCACGGCCGCCAGCAGGACGCTGCCGAGCATCCGGCTGTTGAGGTCGCCGATGATTTCCTCGAGCACGAACGTGACGGAGGCGATCGGGGTGTTGAAAGCGGCGGCGAGCCCGGCCGCGGCGCCGGCCGCCGAGGCGGCGCGCCGCTCGTTCTTGGCCGTGCCGAGGTAGCCAGATAGCTGGGAGCTCAGGCCCGCCGCGAGCTGCACCGAGGGACCTTCGCGGCCGAGGCTGCTGCCGCCGCCGACGCTGAGGGCGCCGCCGAGGAACTTGACCCAGACGACCCGCCACGGGATGTACCCGAAATCCTTCCAGAAGGCCAGTTTCACCTGGGGAATCCCGCTCCCCGCGGCCGCGGGGCAGAACTGGGTCAGCAGCCAGCCCGAGGCCGCCGCGGAGCCGGCCACGATCAGGAAACTGCCGACGAGAAAGGTGGTGCGCGAACGGTGGGTCAGGGCCTCCAGCCCGTGCTGATAAACGACATGGATCGCCAGATGGAACAGCACCGCCGCCAGCCCGGCCGCCAATCCGAGGATGACCGTGACGACCACCGGCCGCGCCCGGGCGGGAATGCGGTGGATCAATCGCGGTAACGGATCGAAGATCATCGCCCGATGGTTGCGATCATGCAGGCATTTTCAATGCCCGATCTCGGGGGCGGTTTTCGACCCGGTCTCTGTCGCCCGTCATCATGCCTCTTCTTTCCGCCGGCGGTCGACCTTCTCGACCTTGAACTCGTCCTTGGGGAGGACGTTGTCGGTGACGACGACGGCGACGGGCAGCTTGGTCTTCACCCAGAGCTCCGATTCCTTGAAGTACTTGGCGCTGCCGCTCTCGAGGGCCTCGCCCACGGACTTGACGGGCAGCAGGCGGCCGCGCTTCGACGCGTTGAAGTCGTAGGCGCCCTTGAAGACGCGGTCGGTGGTCGAGTAGGGGCTGGCGTCCTCGGGGATCTGGACGACCCAGCCGGTCAGGTCTTTGGGCGGGAGCCTGCCCGCGGGGTCGGAGAGCAGGATGACGAACTGTTTCTTGGGGGCGGGGGGCTTGAGCTCGTCATCGGCATCGGGCTGCGTGACGAAATTGAGTTCCTCGACGATCTCGCGGAGGAGCGAGGGGTCGAGCTTGTGCTTCTTGAGGATCTCGGCGACCTGACTGACTTCGATTTTGGCCATGGGAAAATGAGGAGGGCCACGGATTGCACGGTTGGGCCCGGATGACAAACACGAAGACGGCATAATTCCGCGCGGCCGCGCAGAACGGCAGGTTATCCACTGAATTTCCCCCGTTCATATTTCGAGCGGGACGGAATTGGAGGTTTTGCTTCCGGGGCATATCTGCCATGGAGGTCACTGCTTCTGACTTGCAGCTGCCCCCCTTATCCGCCGTCCTTTTTGCCAAACCCCCGCGCCTGTGAACCCTACCCCCGTTTCCCGCCGTTCCTTCATCCGCACCGCCGGCCTCGCCTCGGCGGCCGCCATCATCATGCCCCATGTGCTCAAGGGCCAGACGCCCGACACGCCCACGCCCAACAACCGGCTCAACGTCGCCTGCATCGGCGTCGGCGGCCGCGGGGAGGCGGCCGTCGACGGGCTGAAGAAGGAGAACTTCGTGGCCTTCTGCGACGTGGATGACGAGCGCGCCGCGAAAACCTTCACCACCTATCCCGACGTGCCGCGCTTCCGCGACTTCCGGCAGATGTTCGACAAGCTGGGCGGCAAGATCGACGCCGTCACGGTGTCCGTGCCGGACCACATGCACTTCCCGATCGCGATGGCGGCCCTGTCGCTGGGCAAGCATGTCATGGTGGAGAAGCCGCTGACCCACACCATCTGGGAGGCCCGCCAGCTGGCCAAGGCCGCCGCGGAGAAAAAGGTCGCGACCATCATGGGCAACCAGGGCCACGCCCACGAGGGGACGCGGCTGCTCAAGGAGTGGTACGACGCCGGCGTGCTGGGCGAGGTGGCCGAGCTGCACAGCTGGACGGACCGGCCGATCTGGCCGCAGGGGGTGAAGCTGCCGGATCACTCAAAATTCATCCCCGTCGTGCCCGACACGCTCGACTGGAACCTCTGGCTGGGTGTCGCCGCCGACCGGCCCTACGATCCGGCCTACATGCCGTTCAACTGGCGCGGCTATTGGGATTTCGGCACCGGGGCGCTCGGCGACATGGGCTGCCACATCATGGACGGGGCCTTCTACGCGCTCGGGCTCGAGGCGCCGGTGCGGGTCGAGGCGATCAGCGGCCGCTCGAACAAGCTCAGCGGGCCGACGTCCGCGATGATCGTGTATCATTTCGCCGCCCGGGGCGGCCGGCCGGCCGTCAAGTGGACCTGGTATGACGGCGGCCTGCAGCCGAACCTGCCGGCATTCTGGCCGGACGAGAAACCCTTCCCGGAGAACGGCACGCTGATCATCGGCAGCAAGGCCACGGTGCTCGCGCCCACCTATTACGAGAGCATCCGCATCGTGCCCGAGGCCCGCATGCAGGAGCTGATCCCGACGCTGCCCCCCAGGACGCTCCCGCGCGTCGAGGGCGGCCACTTCGCCGAGTGGATCCGCGCCTGCAAGGGCGGGCCCGCTGCCGGCTCGAACTTCGCCTACGCCTCCCGGCTGACCGAGCTGTGCCTGCTGAGCAACGTCGCCGTGCGCGCCCGCCGGCCGATCGACTGGGACGCCGCCGCGATGAAGGTCACCAACCTGCCGTACGCGAACCAGTACCTCACCACGGAATACCGCCCCGGCTTCGGCGTCTGACCTCCTCCTTCCCATGACCCAAACCACCCCCACTCCCGCGCCCGGTCGTTGCGAACTGACCGCGGCGTTCCTGCTGCTGCGGCTGTTCCTCGCCCTGCGGGCGCTGATGTCCACCGCCGAAAAATTCGAGCTGGGCGGCACCTATTCGATGGCGAACTACCAGTCCAACATGGGGCACATGGCCGCGGGGATCACCGGCGCGTCGTTCCTCCCGCTGTGGGCGACGCGCGCCTTCGCGATGCCGCTGGGCTTCATCCTGCTCGTGCTCGGCGTGGCGCTGCTGCTGGGCCTGAAGACGCGGCTCACCCTCATCGTCATGGGCCTGCTCTACACCGGGCTGGCCTTCGGGCTGATGGCCGTGCAGCAGGGCGACGGCGTCGCCTGGCTCGGCGTCTACCTCGCCCTCATCGTCGCGGCCCTCGTGCTGGTGCGCTACAATCGTTTCGCCATCTGGCCCGACCAACATGACTAACGCGCCCGCGTCCAACCCCGCGGAGCTGACCCGCCGCGACTTCCTCTCGACCGGCCTGAAGCTCGGCGCCGCCGTCCTGGTTGCACCCTACATCGCCCGCGCCCAGACACCCGCCCGGGACTCGCTCAACGTCGCGCTCATCGGCTGCGGCGAGCAGGGCCGCGTGCTGCTGAGCGCCGCGCTCAAGATCCCCGACATCCGCTTCCAGGCCGTCTGCGACATCTGGCCCTACAACCGGACCTACGGCGAGCGCCTGCTGAAGAAATTCGGCCACGAGGCCCGCCCGTTCCAGGACTACCAGGACATGCTCGCGTCCGTGCCGGACCTCGACGCCGTGATCGTCGCCACGCCCGACTTCCGGCACGCGGAGCACACCAACGCCTGCCTCCACGCCGGCAAGCACGTCTACTGCGAGAAGCTGATGGCCAACACCGTCGCCAACGCCCGCTCGATGGTGATGGCCGCACGCGCGACCGGGAAACTCCTGCAGATCGGCCACCAGCGCCGCAGCAATCCCCGTTACCAGTTCGCGCTCAACCGGGTCATCCGGGAGGCGAAGCTCCTCGGCCGCATCACCAACATCAACGGGCAGTGGAACCGCAGCGTGAGCGAGGACCTCGGCTGGCCGGCGAAGTACGCCCTGGCGGAGGACTACCTGCAGAAGTACGGTTTCGCCGACATGCACCAGTTCCGGAACTGGCGCTGGTTCAAGAAATATGCCGGCGGCCCGATCTCCGACCTCGGCGCGCACCAGATCGACGTCTTCAACTGGTTCCTCGGCACCAACCCCGGCTCCGTCCTGGCCGGCGGCGGCGTCGACTATTACACGACCCACGAGTGGTACGACAATGTGATGACGATCTATGAATTCCCCACGCCGCAGGGCATGGTGCGGGCATTCTACGAGGTGCTCACCACCACGAGCGCCGGCGGTGGCTACAACGAGTCCTTCCTGGGCACCGACGGCTCGCTCCGGATGTCCGAGAACCCGGCCTACACGAAACTTTTCCGCGAGGCCCGCGCGCCCGAATGGGACCAGTGGGTCGCCCGCGGCGTCGTCCGCAAGCCCGGCACGCCCGACGAGGGCGCCGAGAAGCTCCTGCCCTGGGAGAAGCCCCGCCCGCACTTCGGCACCCCCGCCCGGACCAGCGTCGTGGACGTGCGCGAGACCGCGGCCCTCTCCTCCTGGGAGATGCCCGTCACCCTGGACAAGGCGATCCACCAGCCGCACCTGGAGAACTTCTTCGACGCCATTCGCGGCAAGGCGCAGCTCAACTGCCCGGGCGAGAGCGCCTTTGCCACCGCCGTCACCATCCTCAAGGTCAACGAGGCCATCGCCGCCCGCCAGATGCTGACCTTCGCGCCGGAGGATTTCATCGCCTGAGCCCGGCCCGTGCGCACCGGCACCCCCTTCCCGGCCAACCCACCGCCGGGGCGCAGGCTTGCTGATTTCCGCAACATGATAATCTTCCCCCCCATGATCCGCCGCCTCCTTCCCGTCGCCCTCGTGTTCATCGCCGCGTCCGCGCTCAGCGCCCAGGACATGGTGCCGATCCCGCTCGAACTGCCCAAGCCGCTGTTCGTCGGCACCCCGGTGCCGATCAAGGTGCCGAACCTGGAAAAGCCGAGCACGACCAAGCGTCCGCCGTTCCTCGCCCCGCCCGGCACGGTGAACCTTGCGCGCGGCAAGCCGGTCACCGCCAGCGACACCTTCCCTGTCATCGGCGACGCCACCTTCGTCACCGACGGCGAGAAGGAGGGCTCCGAGGGGACCTATGTGGAGTTTGGCCCCGGTCTGCAATGGGTGCAGATCGACCTCGGCCAGACCTCCACGCTGTACGCGATCGTCTGCTGGCATTTCCATTCCCAGGCCCGCGTCTATCACGACGTGATCGTGCAGGTCTCGGACGACCCGGCCTTCAAGCAGGGCGTCACGACCCTCTATAACAATGATATCGACAACGAGTCCCACCTCGGGGCGGGCAAGGACATGGCCTACATCGAGACGGCCGAGGGCCGGCTGATCGACGCCAAGGGCACGCGCGCCCGCTATGTGCGGCTGTACAGCAACGGCAACACCACCAGCGACCTCAACCATTACGTGGAGGTCGAAGTCTACGGCCGGAAGTAGCCGTCCACCGCCGTGAACCCCACCACGGGCAACGGGGAGATTCACGGCTGGCGCGGGACCGGACGCGACCGCCTGCTGCTCCTGCTCGTGCTCCTCGCGGCGCTGGGCCTGCGCACGTACGATCTCGCCGCGCGGCCCATGCACGCGGACGAGGCCAACCAGGCCGTGAAGCTCGGGCAGATGCTCGCGGGCGGGAGTTATGCCTTTGATCCGCACGACCACCACGGGCCCACGCTTTATTATCTCGGGCTGGTCCCGGCGTGGCTGCGCGGCGAATCCACCCTCGCGGACCTGACCGAGACCACGGTGCGGCTCACGCCCGCGCTGGCCGGGGTCGCGGCCGTCGGCCTGCTCTGGCTGCTCGTGCGGCCCTGGGGCCGCGGACCGGCTTTCTCCGCCGCGCTCTTCCTGGCCGTGTCGCCCGCGGCGGTGTATTACAGCCGGTATTTCATCCAGGAAACGCTGCTGGTGACGTTCACCCTCGGCGCGCTGGTCTGCGGCCGGGAATGGTGGCGGCGCGGCGGACTGCCGTGGGCCGCGGCCACGGGGCTCTGCTTCGGCCTGATGCTCGCGACCAAATCCAGCGCCCTGGTCTTCGCCGCCGCGGCCGGCGCGGCCCTGGTGGTGAGCCGGCGGCCGGGGTGCGCGGGAAAACATCCCGGGCGCGATGCGGCCGTGGCCGCGGCCGCCGCCTTGGGCGTCGCGGCCTTGTTCTATTCCTCGTTCGGCCGCCATCCCGCCGGGTTGCGCGATGCGCTGCTTTCTCCCTGGACCCTGCTCGGCCGCGCGACCGGGGGCGTTTCGGGACACGAGAAACCGTGGTGGTATTACGCGTGGCTTTTCCTCTGGCAGCGCAACGGCGGCTACCTCTGGGACCAGACGCTCTTCCTGCTCCCGGCGCTGGCCGGCGGCATCGTGGCCTGGCGGCAACGCGGGCTGCCCCGGTTCGTGGCGGCGTACACGACGATCATCGCGCTCGTGCTTTCCGCCACGCCCTACAAGACCCCGTGGCTGGTCGTGAATGTCATCCCCGGACTGTGCGCGCTGGCGGCGCTGGCGCTGGCTCAGCTGCAGCGGGTGACGGGAATCCTGGCGGGGCTGATCGTCGTGCTGGCGTTGGGCTGGCAGACCCGGCAGGCGGTCTTTCTCCGACCGGCGGACCCGCGCAATCCGTTCGCATATGTCCACACGGCGCCGGACATGCTGAAGGTGCCGGCGCTCGCCGCCGCGGCCCCGGCCGGGCCGGTGAAGGTCATCAGCCGGGAATATTGGCCGCTGCCCTGGTATCTCCGCCGCCGGCCCGAGACGGGCTACTGGCCGGAGCCGCCCGCGGATTGCGACGGGCCGCTGGTGTTCGCGGACGCGGAGCAGGCCGCGGCGGTGCGCGCGCGGCTGCACGGCGATTACCGCGAAAGTTTTCTCGGCCTCCGGCCAGGGTTCGTGCTGGTGGTGTTCACGCGGGTGGGGGGAGTAGGGCGTGTCTTAAAAAATACGCTTGGCCCGATCAAACCACGGTAGGCAGCCCGCTTGCGGGTGCGGATGGAGCGCGCGCAAGCTCGCTGGCCCACATGGTCAGCCCACGTCGCCGATCCCACCTGCCACCGTCCGCGTCCCGTCCGGACGGGTGAAGACCGCGCCGTGGCCGGGATATTGCCGGCAGAATTCGACGATGTCTTGATCGGCCATCACAAAAAACGCGGTGGACAGGGCGTCCGCGTCGGCGGCGTTGCCGGCGAAGGACCAGACACGTCGGGTGCGCCGGGCCGGGGCGCCGGTGCGGGGATCGATGAGATGCTCGCCCTGCACGGCGAGGCCCGAGCCGCTGACCGCGCGCCGGGTGAAGAGCCGCACTTCGTCCGCGACGCCGATGGGCCAGCCGGCGGCATCGGGCGGGGCGTCGAGGGCGAGCGCGGTGCTCCCGCCGCTTTGCAGGCAGGCGGCGTTGATGTCCCACTCGGCCAGGGTTTCCGCCATGCGGTCGAGCGCGAAACCCTTCCCCACGGCGCCGAGATCGAGCTGGAGCCGCGCCGTCAGCGAGGTCAGGGTGTGCGTCGCGGGATCGAGCGCGAACAGCGGTTCGTCCGTGCCGGCCACGCGCGGCGATGCATAGGCCGGATCGAAGGCCCGGTGGGTGAGCGCGGAGATCTGCGCGGCGCCGAGCAGGCACTGGAGGGCGTCCTCGCCGAGGATCAGGCTTTCCTCCGGCCCGAGCCGGTTGGCGCGGGCGATGTCGCTGGTCTCGATGAAGCGGCTGAGCTCGAGCTCCAGCCGGTCGAGTGCGCGAAACGCGGCGGCGGCGGCCTGCCGCGCATAATCCTCCGGCCGGCCGGCCACGAAGATCTGGAACGTGGTGGCCATGGCCTCGTGGCTGAAGACGGGCGCGTTCATCGGGCGCGGACCGGACGGGGCAGCGCCCGGCGCAGGCGGAGCATCTCGGCGAACGGCCGCCACCAGAGATTCTGCAGGCTGTATTTGGAGACGCCGTGCAGCCGCGGGTGGTGCTGCACCGGCAGCTCGCCAATGCGGCAGCCTGCCGCCACGGCCATCGCGGGCAGGAAGGCCTGCAGCAGGGGCGATGGCTGCAGCGCCCCGATGACCGCGCGCCGGAACACGCGCAGCTGGCAGCCGGCGTCGTGCAACCCGTCGTGGAGCAGGCGGCGGCGCAGGGCGTTCGCGAGCCGGGACATGATCCGGCGCAGGGCGGGGTCGCGCCGGTCCGTGCGCCAGCCGCAGGCGAGGTCGAGTTTGCCCTCGTTGAGCCGGGCGAGCAGGCGCGGGAAGTCCCGCGGATCGTTCTGTCCGTCGCCATCCATCGTGAAAATGATTTCCCCCTGCGTCTCCTGCAGCCCCGCGAGCAGGGCCGCGGCCTGGCCGCGGTTTTCCGGTCGCGTCAGGATCCGGCAGCGCGGGTCGGTCGCGGCGACCAGGGCCAGCTCCCGTGCGGTGCCGTCGGTGCTGCCGTCGTCCACCAGCACCGCCTCGAAATGTGGATCGATCCCGGCCAGGACGCGGCACGCCGCCGGGACGACGGACGCGACATTGCCCGCTTCCTGGAAGAAGGGAATGACGAGGGAGCAACGGGGTGGGGACATGGCGGGCAGATGGCGGCCGAAGCACAAAGATAAGCGTTGGCCGGCCCCCGCCAAGCCTTACCTGCCGGGCGCAGGTGTGGCGGTGCCCGGCAACTTCGCGGATGCGTAGCCGGCATACAAAAAAACACAAAAGCGAAACAAACATGCCGGATCGGGTTTTCCAGAAAGGCGAACTCCCGGCCTGACATCCCCGCGGAAATCCTATTAGCCTCCCGGGCTTGTTCGTGCTACTTTTCCCGCCATCCCCACGTTGCTGCCTCCGGCGGCCTATCCTACCCCAATGAAATCATCGAACCCCCACCGCGATTCCGCGGCGAGCGCCCCGATCGCCCCGTTCAACATCACGCGCCGCACCTTCATGTCGCGCTGCGTCCGGCTGGCCGCCCTGACCGGCCTGCCACTCTGGTTCATCCAGCGCCAGCAGCTGGAGGCGGCCGAGGAGACCAAGCTGCCCACGCCCAATGATCGGCCGGGCATCGGCGTCATCGGCTGCGGCGGGCAGGGAAAGTGGGACACGACCAACGCCGCCAATTACGGCAACATCCTCGCCGTCTGCGATGTCGACGAAAACCGCTCCGCGGACTTCGCCCAGCGCTTCACGGTCGAAGGCCGGGTGCCGGCGGTTTACCATGATTTCCGCAAGCTGCTCGACCGGGATGACATTCACATCATCGTCAACACCACGCCCGACCACTGGCACACGCTCGTCAACATCGCCGCGGCCCGGGCGAAGAAGGACATCTACGGCGAGAAGCCGCTCACCCTCACGATCGACGAGGGGCGGCACGTCATCTCGGCGGTGCGCGAGAACAAGGTGGTGCTGCAGACCGGCACGCAGCAGCGCAGTTCGCAGCGCTTCCGGATGGCCTGCGAGCTCGTGCGCAACGGCCGCCTCGGGAAGCTGCAGCGGGCCCGGGTCTGGCTGCCCGCCGGCCTGCGCGACGGCCCGTTCGCCTCGTCGCTCATCCCCCACGGCCTCGACTGGAACTTCTGGCAGGGCCAGGCGCCCGCGACCGACTACGTGACCCAGCGTTGCCACGGCAATTTCCGGTTCTGGTACGATTATTCCGGCGGCACCATGACCGACTGGGGTGCGCACCACAACGACATCGCCTACTGGGCGATCGGCCTGCTGGCGCCGACGAAGGTCGAGGCCCAGCATTTCGCCGAGCCCATCCCCGGCGGCTACACCACCTTCTCCGAGTACGAGGTGAACTACACCTATGAGAACGGCGTCGGCCTCCAAATCAACACGACGAAGGACGATTCCATCTACGGCGAGAAACTCAACCCGCAGGGCCAGCGCAACGGCATCCGTTTCGAGGGCACGACGGGCTGGATCTGGGTCAACCGCGACGAGATCAAGGCCAGCGATCCGGAGCTGCTGCGGACGCCATTGCCCGAGAACGCCATCCATCTCTACGTGAGCAACAACCACATGGGGAATTTCTTCGACTGCGTGCGTTCGCGCGCGCTGCCGATCTGCGACGTCGAGACGGGGCACCGCTCCGCCACGATGTGCCACCTCGGCGCCATCGCGCTGCGCACCGGCAACAAGCTCACCTGGGATCCCGTCGCGGAGCGGTTCACCGGCTTCCACGCGGCCAAGGCGAACACCTATCTCGCCCGGGAGATGCGCAAGCCCTACGACTACTCGTTCGTCGCGTGAGGCGGGGGCATGCAATTGTAGGAGGCAGGCGATTGGGTGCGCCCGTCGCCGAACTATATCCTGAATCGCCTGCAAGCAGGCTTGTCTCCTGCATTCCAACCAAGACGAAACTCTTGGGGTATTGATCCCAAAGGGAATAACCCCACCGGAATCACCCTGCCGGACGTCGGGCTCGACATCGCCGCGTTCGTGACCATTCGTCTGTTTCGTGGGCCAGAACCTCGACGAACTCTTCGATGTGGTGGACGAAAACGACCGCGTGACCGGGCAGCGGCCGCGGCGCGAGGTCCATGCGCGCGGGTTGCGGCACCGGGCCGTGCACCTGCTGGTCGTCAACCGGGCCGGCCGGGTCTTCCTCCAGCAACGCTCGATGGCGAAGGACCTGCATCCCGGCGTGTGGGATTCGTCCGCCTCCGGCCACGTCGGCGCCGGCGAGGACTACGACGGTACGGCGGGGCGCGAGCTGGCGGAGGAGATTGGCTGCCGGCCGGAGTGGCCGCCGCGGCCGCTGTTCAAGATCGGGGCGCGTGAGGAGACGGGGCAGGAATTCGTGTGGGTGTACCGCGTCGAGGCGGAGGGGCCGTTCACGCTGCAGGCGGAGGAGATCCAGGGCGGCGGCTGGTTCACCCCGGCCGAGATCGACCGCTGGGTGGCGGAGCGCCCGCAGGAACTGGCCCCGTCCTTCCGGTTCATCTGGCCGCGGGCGAAAGCGATGTTGTAGGGCAAGCCTTGTAGCCGGCCTCGTTGAGGCCGGTCCGGGCACCGGGGTCAGCGACCCCGGCTACAGCCCGGCACCCGACGCCACCGTCCTAAAAAACATACGGCACCAGCCGCCGGACGCGCTGCATGTACGCCGGATATTCGCCGGGAAATTCCTTCAGCATGAGGGCTTCCTCGTGCCGGAGCTTGATCCAGAAGCTGAGCAGCAGCAGGAGGTCGCCCAGGATGCCGCCCCAGCGCCCGTCGAGCAGGACGTTGCCGGTGAACAGCGTGAGAATCCCGGTGTAGATCGGATGCCGCACAAACCGGTAGGGGCCGTGTTGCACCAGCTCATGGTTCTCCTTCACGGTGACCACGCTGCTCCAATTCCGGCCCAGGGTGAGCCGCGCCCAGAGGCAGATGCCCAGTCCGATGATCCCGCACGCCGCGGCCAGCCACGCCAAGACAGCCGAGGGCGGCGCGAAGCGCAGGCCGAGGGCCGGGGAGAATCTTGCCCCCCGGACAAGCAGGAAAAAGCCCGCCACGGCCAGCACCCGGTAGGCCACGGACCCAACCAGGTCCTGCCGGAAGGCGGTGCGCTTGGTGAAAAAAGCCGAGACCAGCCAGACGGCCAGAAAAACAATCCAGCAGGTGATCAGGACGATCCCGGCCAGGGCTTGGGCGTCGGAAGTCATGAGGATCGGGCGAGTATGGGCAGTTTATTGCCCGTGGGTCAAATGCCCTGAAGCTTGCTTCGGCTTGGTTGTAGCCGGCCTCGCTGAGGCCGGTTCCGAAAAGGTCCGGAGTCAGCGACCCCGGCTACACCAACTGGCTCCCATGACGCCGCGTTCACTTCGGCCGCTGGCTCAGGATGAACTCGAACTGTTTTTGGGAAAACAGGCGGCGGGGGACGCGGCGCTCGGCCTCGCTGATGAGTTTGTCCCAGTCGGCCTCGCTCGGCGGCGCCGCGAAGGGCTCCCACGAGGAGTTGTGGCCGTATTTCCTCGTCCAGTTGATGTTCTTGCCGAAGATCTCGACGCACACCTGGTGCTTCCTGCCCTCGTCATCCTTTTGCCACCAGCCAAATTCCATGGGGCGAGGGGAAGGCGCCAGGGGACAAGTGACAAGTGCCAAGTGGCGGACTTGCAGGGCGGCAATCTTGATCCTTGTCACCTGTCACTTGCCACTTCATGTCCGCGCTTACAATGTGCAGGCAAATGTTCGCCATGAACTGGGTCATTGGTTTGTTCATCCCGTTGGCCATGGCGGTCAGCGGACATGCCCAGCTTGGGCACGAGATCGCCGCGAAGCACGCGGCCCGGGCGGGGGAGCGGCTGGCGGCGCTGACCGCGCTCCGGGCCGAGGGCCGGATGTTCATCGGCGACGAGGTGTTGCCGTTCATCCTCGTCGCGCAGCGGCCGGACCGGCTGCGGGTGGAGAGCTTCACGGCGCAACGACGGGTGGTGCAGGGGTATGATGGCGTCGGTGCGCCCTGGACCACGCAATCCGACGTCCGGGCCGGCGCGCCGCAGGAGATGACTGCGGCGGAGGCGAAGGATTTCATTGCCAACGCCGACTTCGACGGCCCGCTGATGAACTACGCCGCGAAGGGTTACTCGGTGGATTACGCGGGCGAGGATGTGCTCGAGGGCCGCAAGGCCTACAAGCTGCTGCTGATGAGCAAGAGCGACGACATCTTTTTCCTGTGGGTGGACGCCGGCACCTCCGAGGTCGTCAAGCGCACGGTCTACCGCCAGTTCGACACCCAGCGCGTGGCGGTGGACACCTTCTTCAAGGATTTCCGCCCGGTGGGCGGCGTGCTGCAGCCGTTCCGGGTCGAGACGACCGCCAACGGCCGCACGCTGTACGTGATGCTCATCGACAAGCTGGAGGCGAACCCGGCGCCGATCCCGCCGGGAACGTTCGCGCGGCCGGGCGGGTAGGGTGGGTAGGCCTGACGAGCATCGGCCGGTTCTCTTTAGGCGTTTCTTAAAAAATTGGTTATGGCCGATCAAGCCACGGTAGGCAGACCGCTTGCGGGCGCGGATGAAGCGCGAGCAAGCTCGCTGGCCCACAAATCCAATTTGAAGCCACGCCTCATGTTGCTCAGGGCATCCCGCCCATAACGAGAAACCTGGCCTATTCGACCTAGTCTTTCGACAATTCTCCGGCGCGCTTGGTGGCGGCGAGGATGGTCTCCTTGATCGTCCCGCGGAAATTTTTGGCGGCGAGCACCTGCAGGCCGGCGAAGGTCGTGCCGTTGGGCGAGGTGACCTTGTCCCGCAGGGCCTCGGGTGTTTCCGGGCCGGCGGCGAGCAGGCGGGCGGCGCCCAGCGTGGTCTCGAGGGCGGCGAGGGCGGCGACGTCCGGGGGCAGGCCGGCGGCCACGCCCGCGTCGCGCATGCCGGCGACGTACTCGCAGAGAAACGCCGGGCCGCTGCCGCCGAGGGCGGTGAAGGCATCCATGCCGGTCTCCTCCAGCGCGACAAACCTGCCGAAGGCCCCGAGGAATTTCTCCACCACGGCCCGGTCGGCGGCGGTGAGCGGACGCTGCGCGCAGTACGCGGTCAGGCCGGCGCCGACGGCCGCGGGGGTGTTGGGCATCGTGCGGACAAGGTTGCGAGCCTGGGGGAAGGATTGCCCAAGTCGGGCGAGGGTCTTGCCGGCGAGGACGGAGATGACGAGCTTGCCCGCCGTGAGTTCGGCGAGGCGCGGATCGGCGGCGGCCAGCGACTGCGGCTTGAAGGCGATGACGACCACGTCCGCCGGGCCGAGCAGCCGGGCCAGGTCGGGCTCGTGCGTGATGCCGGTCGCGGCGGCGAGCTTTTGGGCGGTGATGCCGGTCCGGCTGGTGCCGGCGATGTCGGCGGGGGACCACGCCTGCCGGGCGAGCAGGCCGCGGATGATCGCGGCGGCGAGGTTGCCGGCGCCGATGAAGGCGAGCTTGGGAGAGGTCATGCGCGCTCGCCCCGGGGTGGCCGGGCTCAGGACCGGTCTTTCTGCTTCCGGTCGAGCGGGTGGCGGAGGGTGGCGATGGAGCCGCCGCCCGGCCGGTCGGTGAGGGTGACCTCGCCGCCGAGGTTGCGCAGTGCATGGCGGGCGACGGTCAGGCCCATGCCGACGCCGACGGTATGCTTGGTGCTCGTGAAGGGCTCGAAGGCGTGGTCGCGGATCTCGGGGTCGACGCCGCGGCCGCGGTCCTCGACATGCACGAGGGCGAAGCGGCCCTCGTCGGGCCGCTCGATGATCTCGGTGCGGATGTTGATGAGACGTTTCTCGTCCGGCTCGTCGTGGTAGCTTTCCCACGCGTTGATCAGGAGCTTGGCCAGGGCGTCCTCGAACACCTCGACGTTGGTCTCGAAGAGGGCGTCGCCGGCGGGGTTCTCGACGGTGATGGGCACGTCGATCTTGTACTCGATCTGGTAGCGGCGGATGCCGCTGTCGATCATGCGCGGGAGGCTGACGCGGATGAGGGGTGGGCGGTTCTTCACCACCAGGCCGGTGAGCTGCTTGATGATGGAGACGATGCGGTTGACGGCGTCCTCGAGATGCTGGGCGTTCTTGCGGACGAGCTCGGGCTTCTCGTTGTAGGCCTTGATGAGGTCGACGTAGCCGATGACAACGCCGAGGAGGTTGTTCAGGTTGTGCGCGATGCCCTGGGTGACGGCGCCGATGGTGGCGGAGCGGCGGGACTCGCCGAGCCGGCGCTGGAGGTCGACGAGCTCGCGGTTGATCGAGACGAAGCGAAGCTGGGTCTGGACGCGGGCCAGGGTCTCGTCGAGGTCGATGGGCTTGGTGATGTAGTCGACGGCGCCGACGCCGAGGCCCTCGATCTTGCCCTCCTTGGAGGTGCGGGCGGTGATGAAGATGATCGGGATGGTCTTGGTCTCCGAGTCGGACTGCAGGCGCTGGCAGACCTCGATGCCGTCCATCTCCGGCATCATGACGTCGAGGAGGATCAGGTCGGGCTTGTCCGCGGCGACGAGGTCGAGCGCCTCGCGGCCCGAGTAGGCGGTGGCCACCGCCATGCCCTCGCGCTCGAGCTTGCGCTTGAGCAGCTGGACGTTGATTGGCTGATCATCTACGACGAGAATCTTTGGGGCTGCCACAGGGGGAGCGAAGTGAGTTTGCCCGGGGGAGGCAAGTATCAGTTGCGGCTTAAAGTTCTATTTATCAGCGAGCTTGGAGGACGTTCTGCCGGTACGCTTTTACGGTATTTTTCATCAGCAGGGCAACGGTCATCGGCCCGACGCCGCCCGGCACGGGGGTGATCTTGCGGCAGAGCGGCGCGACGGTGGGGAAATGGACGTCGCCGGTGAGGCGGAAGCCGGATTTCCTTGACGGGTCGGCGACGCGGTTCATGCCGACATCGATGACCACCGCGCCGGGCTTGACCATGTCGGCGGTGACGAACTCGGCCTTCCCGATGGCGGCGATGAGCACGTCGGCCTGGCGGGTGTAGGCGGGGAGATTGACGGTCTGCGAGTGGCAGACGGTGACGGTGGCGTTGGCCCAGGGGTGGCGCTGCAGGGCGAGCAGCGCGACGGGCTTGCCGACGATCAGGCTGCGGCCGAGGACGACGACGTGCTGGCCCGCGAGGGTGACGCCGGAGCGGCGGAGGAGTTCCATGATGCCGGCCGGGGTACAGGCGACGAAGCCGGTGTCGTCCTCCTGCGCGAGCTTGCCGAGGTTGAGGACGTGGAAGCCGTCGACGTCCTTGTCGGCGGAAATGCGGCGGAAGACGGCGACCTCGTTGATGTGCTTGGGCAGCGGCGACTGGACCAGGATGCCGTCGACGCCGGGATCCTGGTTCAGCCCGTCGACGAGCGCGAACAGTTCGTCCTGCGTGATCGTGACCGGCCGCAGGATGAGCCGGCTCTCGATGCCGATCTCGGCCGAGGTCTTCTGCTTCTTGGTGACGTAGGAGACAGAGGCGGGATCCTCGCCGACGCGCACGAGGGCGATGCAGGGGCGGCGGCCGGTGAAGGCGGCAGTCTCGGCCTTGAGCTCGGCGATGATTTCCGCGGCGATCCTGTTGCCGTCGATGAGTTCCATGGGCAGTGAATCACTTCAACTGCATGGTTTCCGCGGCGACGACGAGATCCTTGCCGTCCACGGTGTTTCGCACCGTGCCGGTGATGGTGATGTTGCGGTCGACGTAGGTTTCGATCCGGTCGGAAATGAGCAGGCGCCGGATGTCGACGTAGGCGAAGCGCCGGCCGGACACGTCGACGAGCTGGTAGTCATAGGGCGGGTTCGGATTGATGAAGGCGCGGCGGGCCAGCACGAGCCGGCCGGCGAAGAGGCGGGGCATCTCGGCGGTGTCGCCGGTGAGCGGCACGGGGCGGCCGGGGGCGGTCGCGGCGTCGCTCGGGACGGGGGCGGAGGCGACGCTGGGGAGGGGGGCGGCGTCCCCCGGCGTGTTGGCGGTCTCGCCGACGGCGATGAAGCCCTGGAGCTTCTTCTCGAGCCGGATCTGCGTCCAGTCGCCGTGGAGGCCGGTGATCTCGGTCTTGTCGCCCTTGGCGGCGACGGTCATGACCGGCGCGTCCTTGCGGGGCGCGGCGTAGATGCTCGCGCCCGGGCGGACCTCGAGGCCCTTGGTGAGGTCGCGGTTGCTGACATAGGCCTCGAAGGTGCCGCCGACCTCGATGCGGCGCCAGCCCGGGGGGGCGTCGCCGACGGGGGTGACGGTGGTGCCGGCCTTCAGGTGGGCGATGACGGGCGCCTTCGGGTCGGTCTGGCTGAACACGGCGGTGTCGGCTGCGAGCGTGTCGGCGCCGAGCCGCGCGGCGGCCAGGAGCAGGGCGGCGGCGAGGGCAAGGCGCGACGGGACGGGGAGGGCGGGGTTAGTTTTCATCTTGGGCGAAGCCCGCCGGTTGGCGGTAGTGGGAGGGGGGGACGGCGAAGAGGGATTGGATTTCCTTACTAGAAAGTTGTTTCACGCCGCGCAAAGGAATTCCTTTCAGCCGGAGCGCGCCGATCTGGTAGCGGCGGAGGCGGCGGACCTCGAAGCCGAGGGCGGTGAAGAGCTGGCGGATCTCGCGCTTCTTGCCGTGGTGCATGTGAACGTCGAGCTCGGTCGACGCGCGGTCGGGCTTCGGGTTGACCAGGTGGGCGCGCTCGACCTTGAGGTGCTCGCCCTCGATGACGACGCCGCGGAGCAGCTGGCGCAGCCGGCCGGCGGGGAAGGGCGCCTCGAGCGAGACGTAGTAGCGCTTCACGACGAGGTTCGACGGGTGCATGAGCCGGTGCGCGAGGTCGCCGTCGGAGGTGAGGATGACGAGGCCCTCGCTGTCCTTGTCGAGCCGGCCCGCGCAGAAGAGCCGCAGCCGGGCCCACTCGCGCGGGAGGAGGTCGAAGATGGTCTGCTCCGCGTGCGGGTCGCTGTTGCTGCAGACGACGCCGCGGGGCTTGTGCATGACGAGGGCGAGCTTGGGCTGGGCCCGGGCGCGGACGGCCTGGCCGCGGACGGTGACCTTGTCGGCGCCCGGCTCGATCTTGCGGCCGAGCCCGGCCTTCTCGCCGTTCACATAGACCTCGCCCGCGACGATCGCGGCCTCGGCGGCGCGCCGGGAGCAGAGGCCGGCCTCGGCGATGTATTTCTGGATGCGGACGAGTTCCATGCGAGCCGGCTGCATGGCATGCGGCGCAGGGGGGCGCAACGAGATTCACGATGGCGAAAGGAGGCTTGCCATGCCCTCTTCCTGCCGGACTACATTCCTTCCCGTTCATGCATCTCTCCACGCCGCCGTTCAACGCCTTCACCAAGGACAATCCGCTGCCGGCCAAGCTGCTCGAGAACCGCGTGCTCAACCGGGACGGCTCCGGCAAGGACACGCGCCACCTGGTGGTCGACATCGATGGCAGCGGCCTGACCTACCAGGTCGGCGACTCCCTCGGGGTCTTCGCCTCGAACCGGCCGCAGCTGGTCGAGGAGATCATCGGGCTGCTCGGCGCCACCGGCAACGAGCCGGTGCTGCCCCCGCGACTGACGGCCGCCGTCAGCCTGCGCGAGGCGCTGACCAGCAAGCTGTCGCTGGCCGGGCCGACGAGGAAGATCCTCGAGACCCTGGCCGCGAAGACCGCCGATCCCGCGGAGAAGGCGCGGCTGGACGCCCTGCTGGCGCCCGGCGCCGAGGAGGCGCGCGAGTCGTTTCTCGGGCAGCGGGAATACCTTGACCTGCTGGAGGAGTTTCCCGGCGCGAAGCTGGCGCCGCAGGAGCTGGTCGACCACCTGCGGCGGCTGATGCCGCGACTCTACTCCATCGCCTCGTCGCCGGTGCTTCATCCCGGCCAGGTGCACCTGACGGTCGCGCCCGTGCGCTACGAGTCCAACGGGCGCCGGCGCTACGGCGTCTGCTCGACCTACCTCGCGGACCGCGTGATCCGGCGGAAGACCCTCATTCCCGTCTTCGTGGCCGAGTCGCATTTCGGGCTGCCCGAGGACCCGGCCAAGGACATCATCATGGTCGGGCCCGGCACCGGGGTGGCGCCGTTCCGCGCCTTCGTGCAGGAGCGGGTGGCCACCGGCGCGCCCGGGCGCAACTGGCTGTTTTTTGGCGACCAACACGAGGCCACGGACTATCTTTACGGCGACGAATGGAAGCAGCTGCTCGCCGCGGGGAAGATGGCGCGGGTCGACCTGGCCTTCTCGCGCGACCAGGCGCAGAAGGTCTACGTCCAGGACCGGATGCGCGAGGCCGCCGCCGAGCTCTGGGCCTGGCTGCAGGGCGGGGCGGTCTTCTACGTGTGCGGCGACGCCCACCGGATGGCCAAGGATGTCGACGCCGCGCTGCACGCGATCATCGCCGCGCAGGCCGGCCTGGAGCCGGCGGCGGCCGCGGAGTACGTGAAGCAGATGAAGAAGGACAAGCGCTACCAGCGCGACGTCTACTGAGCGAATGCAGTGGCGGACTGCGCGCCCTGACTCTCCGCAAAGCCGGCCAAACGGAAAAGAGCGACGGTAGGTCAGCCCGCTGGCGTGCGCCCAGGGAGCGCGAGCAAGCTCGCTGGCCCACGGTCAGACGAATGATCCCTGTTCGTCCCGGCGCGGGATTTTCGCGCTTGCGGGGGGCGCGGCTTCTGGTCCCATAGCGGCCCACCCCATGAGCCTGACGTTTACCAATCGCACCGCCCTCGTCACCGGCGCGGGCCGCGGCATCGGCAAAGCCATCGCGGAAGAGCTCGCGCAAAACGGCGTGAACGTGATCTGCGTGAGCAAGTCCGCCGACAGCTGCGGCGCGACGGCCGCCGCCATCATCGGGGCCGGCGGCAAGGCGAAGGCCCTCGCCGTGGACGTGGCCGACGGCGCGGCCGTGGCCAAGGCCAGCGCCGACCTGCTGGCCGAGTTCGGCCAGATCGACATCCTGGTCAACAACGCCGGGATCACCCGGGACGGCCTGCTGTTCCGCATGTCCGAGGCGGACTGGAACGTGGTCCTGGCGACGAATCTCACCAGCTGCTACCACTGGACGAAGCACATCGGGCGCTCGATGACCCAGAAGCGCTGGGGCCGCATCGTGAACATCACGTCGGTGGTCGGCATCATGGGCAACGCCGGCCAGGCCAACTACTGCGCGGCCAAGGCCGGCCTGATCGGCTTCACCAAGGCCATCGCCAAGGAATTTGCCGCCCGCGGCGTCACCTCGAATGCCGTCGCCCCGGGTTTCATCAAGACGGACATGACCGCGTCGCTGCCGCCGGAGGCCGCGGAGAAGATCACCTCGATCATTCCCCTCAAGCGGCTGGGTGAAGCAGTTGACATTGCGCACATGACGACCTTTCTCTGCTCGGAGGAAGCGGGTTACATCACGGGCCAAGTTTTTACCGTTGACGGCGGCATGGTGATGTGATGCCTCTTCACCAACGTTTGCGACCCAATTTATCAACATGGCTGACCAGAAAACCATCGACCAGCGCGTCAAAGAAATCATCGTTAACCAACTGAATGTTAACGAGGAGCAAATCACACCCCAGGCCTCGTTTCTCGACGACCTTGGCGCGGATTCGCTCGACACCGTGGAGCTGATCATGGCTTTTGAAGAGGAGTTCAAGGACGAGATCAAGGGCGAGATTCCCGAGTCCGATGCCGAGAAGCTGCAGACCGTCGGCGACGTCACCGCCTACATCGAAGCGAAGGCGGGAAAGAAATAATTTTGGCTTTTGAACAAAGCGTTCTACCGTCTGGCCCCAGGCTGGCCCGGTAGGACGCTTTTTCATTTCCGGCCCCTCATCTAAGATGGAAACTGTTTCCCCCCACAAGCGCGTCGTCGTCACCGGGATGGGCGTCATCGCCTCGCTCGGCCACAACGTGCAGGATTTCTGGTCGGCGTTGCTCGCGGGCAAATGCGGCATCGACCGGGTGACCCTGTTCGATGCAAAGGACTACACCTGCCAGATTGGCGCGGAGGTCCGCGGTTTCGATCCGGCCACGCAGATGGATCCCAAGGAGGTCCGCCGCAACGATCGCTACACCCATTTTGGCTTTTGTGCGGCCAAGCAGGCGACGGCCGACGCCAAGCTTGACATGACGCGGGAGGATCCCGACCGCGTCGGGGTCATCATCGGCTCCGGCATCGGCGGCATGTGGACGATCGAGAACCAGCACAAGGTTCTCATGGAACGCGGACCGCGCAAGGTGTCGCCGTTCATGATTCCCGCCCTGATCAGCAACATGTGCAGCGGCCTGGTCGCGATCGAGCTCGGGGCTCGCGGGCCGAACTTTTCCATCGTCAGCGCCTGCGCCACGGCCACCCATGCCATCGGTGAATCGCTCCGGATGATCCGCGGCGGCGAGGCCGACGTGATGGTCTGCGGCGGCGCCGAGGCCGCCATCACCCCGCTGGCCTACGCCGGCTTCTGCTCGATGAAGGCCATGAGCACCAACAACGAGGCCCCGCAGAAGGCCAGCCGGCCCTTCGACCTCAACCGCGACGGCTTCATCATGGCCGAGGGCTCGGGCATCCTCGTGCTGGAGAGCCTCGAACACGCCCTGGCGCGCGGCGCCCACGTCTACTGCGAGATCGCCGGCTATGCCGCCACCTGCGACGCCTATCACATCACCTCGCCCGATCCCGAGGGCAAGGGGCTCTCGCTGGCCATGAGCCGCGCCCTGAGCGACGCCCGGGTGACGCCGACCGACATCGACTACATCAACGCCCACGGCACCTCCACGCCCTACAACGACAAGTTCGAGACGCTCGCGATCAAGAAGGTCTTCGGCGATTATGCGCGCAAGGTTCTGATCAGCTCGACCAAGTCGATGACCGGCCACCTGCTCGGTGCCGCCGGCGGAGTCGAGGCCGTGGTCAGCGTGAAGAGCATCCAGACCGGCGAGGTGCCCCCGACCATCAACCTGGAGACGCCCGACCCGGACTGCGACCTCGACTACGTCCCCAATGTGAAGCGCAGCGCCAATGTGAGGACCGTCCTGACCAACAATCTCGGGTTTGGCGGCCAGAACGCCGCCCTGGTTTTCCGCAAGCTGTAGGCGCGGGGTGGCCAACCTGGAGCCGCCGCGACCCCGCTGCGGCGGGCGGTTTGTCAACGGCGGGGTCGCCGTGGCCCCAGCATACGGGGCCGAACG